>NZ_NSET01000003.1 GCF_009192945.1 Xanthomonas maliensis
CGCGCATCGCCGACGTGCTGGCGATCGAGCTCGATGCCGTCAGTGTCAAGGCGACCACCAGCGAACAACTCGGCTTCACCGGCCGCAGCGAGGGGATCGCCGCCCAGGCGGCCGTGCTGCTGGGCCGGATCGCGCCCTGAAATTTATCGCTGCGGGCCGCATGGCGCCGCAGCGTTCTGTGCCGACTGACCATGCCGGTCAGGCGTCAATGTCCGGATCGAAGGCCCAAGTGAGTTCCCGCATGCATGATGCTTCCTCCCTGCCGCGCGCGCACGGCGCTGCGGTGCTGACCGCGCACATGCGCAGCGTGCCGGATGATTTTCAGGTCGACGAACTGCCGGCCTTTGCGGCCTCCGGCGAGGGCGAGCACCTGCTGTTGAGCGTGCGCAAGCGCGGACAGAACACCGCCTATGTGGCCAAGCGGATCGCGCAATGGGCCGGCATTCCCGAGATGGGCGTCGGCTATGCCGGCCTGAAGGATCGCCATGCAGTGACCACCCAGCGCTTCAGTGTGCATCTGCCGCGCCGCGTCGCCCCCGATCTCGCCGCGCTCGACGATGCCAACGTGCAAGTGGTCGAACACCATTGGCATAACCGCAAGTTGCAACGCGGCGCCTTGCAGGGGAATCGCTTCGTGCTTACGTTGCGGCAGGTGCAGGGCGAGCGCGCGGCCATCGAGCAGCGGCTGCAGGCGATCGCTGCGCGCGGACTTCCCAACTGGTTTGGCGAGCAGCGCTTCGGTCGCGACGGCGGCAATGTGGCCACCGCCTTGGCGATGTTCGGGCATGTCGAACAGGCGGACGGCAGCCTGACGTCGGCGCCGAAGCGGCGTCTGCGCAACGACCAGCGCGCCTTGATGCTGTCGGCCGCGCGGTCGGCATTGTTCAACCGCGTGCTGTCCGCGCGCGTGGCGCAGGCGTGCTGGGATACGCCGCTGGAAGGCGAAGCGTGGATGTTGGATGGCTCGCGCAGCGTATTCGGCCCCGAGCCCTGGACCGATGTATTGGCCGAGCGACTGGCCCGTTTCGATATCCATCCCAGTGGGCCGTTGTGGGGCGCAGGCGCCTTGCGTTCCAGCGGTGAGGCGGCGGCACTGGAACAGCAGGCCTTGTCCGACGCGCAATCGCAGGCCTTGCGTGCGGGGTTGGAAGCCGCCGGCTTGAAGCAGGAGCGGCGCGCATTACGGTTGCGCCCGCTCGAGCTGCAGTTTCAATGGCGCGACGCGCAGACCCTGGAGGTGGCCTTTGCGCTGCCGCCGGGCTGCTACGCCACCGCGCTGTTGTGGGAGCTGGGCGATGTGAGCGACGTCAGCCAGGCCGATTCCGCGACGCACTGATCACGTATCGATCGCCGAGCGGCAACCCAGCCGCTCGCTTCGGCAGCGATGTGCGCTACCGCCGCACATCGGCGTTTGGCGACGCAAGCATGAGCCTGCCGTCGCAGTGAGTCACGGTCGGCCGTCTGTTGCCATCGCCGCGCCGCTGCTCAGCGCCGCGCCAGCAGCACCAGCAAGGCGCCGGTGCCGCCCTGTGTCGGGGGTGCCGAATGAAAGGCGAGTACGTCGTTGCGTTGGCGCAACAGGCGATCCACCAGATTCTTCAGTACCGGCGCGCCGTTGTCCGATTGCAGCCCCTTGCCATGGATGATGCGCACGCAGCCATGCTCGTGCGCATGCGCTTCGGCCAGGAACTGCCGCAGCAAGGCTTCCGCCTGTGCGGCCGTGGCGCCATGCAGGTCCAGCTCGTCCTGCACCGAGAACTGCCCGCGCTTGAGGCGCTGGAACAGTCGCGCCGGCAAGCTGTCGCGTCGATAGCTGGCGGTGTCGCCGGCCTCCAGCGGTGCGCTGCTGCGAAGCAATCGGGCGAATTCGCCTTGCGCCTCCGCCTCGTCGCGCTCGGCCATGCGCGCGCGCGGCTTGGGGCGCGGCGGCGTATTGGCCGGCGGCGCGACCGGGCGGAGCGGGGTGACCTCGCCGATCGCGGCGCGAAACAGCGCGGCATCGTCTTCGTCTTCGGGGTGCGACATGCTGCCAGCGTAGCGCGCCCGGTCGCAGGTGCAAGCGAAGATCGAGCGGGAAGGGGGCGGGCGCATCCGGTATCATGGTCCGGCTTTTCCGAGGAGTCCCATGCGCGTACTGGTTAGCAACGACGATGGCGTCGACGCCCCCGGCATCCAGATCCTGGCCGAGGCGCTGCGCCAGGCCGGTCATGAGGTGATGGTGGTCGCGCCCGATCGCGATCGCTCTGGCGCCAGCAATTCGCTGACGCTGGATGTGCCCATTCGTACCCGCCGGATCGATGCCCAGACCTGTGCGGTCGCCGGCACCCCGACCGACTGCGTGCATCTGGCCTTGACCGGCATGCTCGACTACGACCCCGATATCGTGGTGTCGGGCATCAACAACAGCGCCAATCTCGGCGATGACGTGATCTATTCCGGCACCGTGTCGGCGGCGATGGAAGGTCGCTTCCTCGGTCTGCCGGCGGTCGCAGTGTCGCTGGTCACGCACAACCACCAGGCACACAATTACGAGACCGCCGCGCGCGCAGCGGTGGAGATCGTGGCGCGGCTGAAGGCCGATCCGTTGCCGGCCGACACCATTCTCAACGTCAACGTGCCGGACCTGGCTTGGTCGGACATGCGCGGTTTCGAGGTCACCCGGCTCGGCAACCGCCATCGCTCCGAGCCCTGTGTCCCGCAGAGCGACCCGCGTGGGCGCACCGTGTACTGGATCGGCCCGGCCGGGCCGGAGCAGGACGCGGGGCCGGGCACCGATTTCCATGCGGTGCGGACCGGGTATATCTCGATCACGCCGATCCATGTCGATCTGACCCGTTACCAGGCGCTGGAGACGGTGGCCGGCTGGGTCGGCGGCCTCACCGCCGCGCTGGACGGCCCGGCATGACCCCACGGCTGCGCCTGCAACCGGAAGCGGTCGGCATCGGCATGACCTCGCAACGGGTACGCGACCGTCTGGTCGAACGGCTGCGCGAGGCGGGTATCCAGGACGAGGCCACGCTCAACGCCGTGCGCACCGTGCCGCGTCACTTGTTCATCGATGAGGCGCTGGCCTCGCGCGCCTACGAAGACACCGCGCTGCCGATCGGTCATGGGCAGACCATCTCCCAACCGTGGGTCGTGGCACGCATGACCGAAGCGGTGCTGCAGGTGATGCCGAGCAAGGTGCTGGAAGTGGGCACCGGCTCCGGTTACCAGGGCGCGATCCTGGCCGCGCTCGGTCTGGAGGTTTACACCGTCGAGCGCATCGGCGACCTCTTGCGACAGGCGCGCAAGCGCTTCCGCCAACTCGGTATGAATGTCCGCAGCAAGCACGACGATGGCCGTATCGGCTGGCCCGAACATGGGCCGTACGACGCCATCGTCGTCACTGCCGCTGCGCCGGCGCTGGTGGATGCGCTGATCGACCAGCTTGCCGTTGGCGGTCGCCTGGTGGCGCCGGTCGGTGGTGCGTCCGCGCAGTCGTTGGTGCAGCTGACGCGCGCGGACGACGGCAGCATCGCGCAACAGATTCTGGCCCCGGTCACGTTCGTCCCGCTGTTGTCGGGCATGCTGGATTAATCCATGAGAATTTCTCGATGAAACTATTCGGGCCGTTGTACGACGTGGCCATTCGTTGGTCTCGCCACCGCCGCGCGCCAGCGCTGTTGACCGGCCTCAGCTTCATCGAAGGCTTCATCTTCCCGGTACCGCCGGAAGTGATGCTGGCGCCGATGTCGCTGGCCGCGCCGAAGCGCGCGCTGTGGTTCGCGACCTTGAGTCTGTCGGGTTCGCTGGCCGGTGCGCTGGTCGGCTATCTGCTGGGCCACTTCGCGTTCGCCGCGATGCAGCCGTTGATCGACTGGCTGGGCTGGGGGCCGCGCATCGACGAGCAGGTGCAGCACCTGCGGCAAGTCGTCGCCGAATCGCCGTGGAAGGCATTCTGGCTGCTGGTGATCGTGGGCTTTACCCCGATCCCATTGAAGATCTTCACCTGGGCGTCGGGCGTGGTCGGCGTGCCGATCCTGCCGTTCGTCGCCAGCATGCTGGTCGGGCGGGGCAAGCGGGTGTTTCTGGTGGCCGGCGCGATCCGTCTGGGCGGAGCGCGCGCTGAGGCAGCGTTGCATCGCTGGATCGAGCCGCTCGGCTGGGTGGCGACCGCGGTACTGGTCGGTGGGGCCGGTTGGTTGGCGTGGAGGGCGATGAACGGATGAGTAGGACGCAGATGATGTCGGCACGGACAATGACGGTGATGCTGGCGCTGGCAACGGTGCTGACGGCGTGCAGCAGCGCGACGGTGGTACGTTCGCCGACGGGAGGTTCCAGCGCGGGCGCACGTCCGGCCACGGCGCGGCCATCGGTGCCGCGTCCCGGCGCCACGGTGACGGTGCAACGCGGCGACACGCTCTATGCGATCTCGCGGCGGACCAACATCAGCGCCGCCGACCTGGCGGCCTGGAACGGCCTGTCCTCGCCCAACACCATTTATCCCGGGCAGACCTTGAAACTGTATCCCGCTGGCGCAGGCAGCCGGCCCGCCAATAGCGCACCGGTGGCAGGTAGCCCGGTGCCGGCGCGGCCACCGGCACCGACCACGGCGCCTCCCAGCAGCGGCTTCACCTGGCGCTGGCCGGCCGATGGCGTGGTCGTGGGCACGTTCGTCAGCGGCGAGACCACCAAGCAGGGTGTGGATATCGCCGGCGCCAGTGGACAAGCGGTGCGCGCCGCTGCCGACGGCGTGGTGGTGTATTCCGGCGCAGGCCTGGTCGGCTACGGCGAACTGATCATCATCAAGCACAACGATCAATGGTTGTCGGCCTATGGCCACAACCGCAAACGCCTGGTCAACGAGGGCCAGAACGTGAAGGCGGGGCAGCAGATCGCCGAAATGGGCCGCAGCGGCGCCGCGCGCGACATGCTGCATTTCGAGATCCGCTACAACGGCAAGCCGGTGGATCCGTTGCTGTATTTGCCGAAGAAGTGAGGGGGACCCGGGACCCGGGACCCGGAACCCGCAAAAGCCAGCTTCGGTAGCCTTGTTGCGACGTGATGTATTCGATGTTCGAGGGTGCTTCGTCGAGGTGATCGAACGCTTGCCGCGCAGGCTGCGATCTCTGCGGGCGTGCGCGCCGAGCTGCCGCAAGCGTCATGAACGCCGGGCTGTGCGGCCGAACAGCCGCTGGTTACGCCGGTCGCATCTGCCTGTTCGCCTTACCTGGGTGGCAGTTGACACTTAAGAAGCCTGCGAGATGGATGCTTCGCGGGTCCCGGGTCCCGGGTCCCGATCCTTCTTCATCCCGCCAAAATCATCGCCAGCGCCACCCGCCGGCCTTCGCTGGCCAGCACGTTGTAGGTACGTGCGGCGGCGGCATTGCTCATCGCTTCCAGGCCGATGCCGCGGGTCAGGCAGGCCGCCAGCACCTCGGTCGGGGGAAATCCCTGCTGTTCGCCGGTCCCGAGCAGGACCACGGCCGGCTGCAGCTGCAGCACCGCGTCCATATGCGTGGGTTGCAACTGGTCCAGGCCGGCGACCGGCCACTGCTCGACCAGAGTGTCGGGCATCAGGATGAAGCTCTGTTGCAGGATTTGCTCGTTCACCTTGGCATGGCGGCCATCGGCGGCGCGTAGGGCATAGGCGTAGTCGGGGTGTTCCTGGCTCAGGGGCATGGCGGACTCGGTAGGACGGTCAGCTGCGCGGCAGCACGATCTGGCGCTTGTCTTTGCTGGGGCGATAGAGAATGGCGACATGGCCGATGCGCTGCACCAGCGCGCTGCCGGTGTGGGCAGTGATCTCGGCGATCAGGGCATCGCGGGTCTCGCGATCTTCTGCGGCCACCTTCACCTTGACCAGCTCATGCCGCTCCAGCACCTCCTCCAGTTCGGCCAAAAAGGCGGGAGTGACCCCCTTGCCGCCGGTCTGCAGCAGTGCCTTGAGGTCGTGGGCCTGGCCGCGCAGGAAACGGGTCTGAGCGGGGGTAAGAGCGATGGACATGCAGGATCGACAGGAAGCAAAGGGCGTTCAGGGTATCATGACGGCCCGTTTGGACCCTTCCGTCATGCCCTCCCGCAGCAAAAGCAGCCAGCGTTGGCTCAAGGAACATTTCGCCGATCCCTACGTCAAGAAAGCGCAGGCCGAGGGCATGCGGTCGCGTGCGGCCTACAAGCTGGAAGAGCTGCTGGAGCGCGACCGGCTGCTCAAACCGGACATGGTGGTGGTCGATCTGGGGGCCGCGCCCGGCGGCTGGTCGCAGCAGGTCCGCAAGTCGATGGGCGAGCGTGGCCGGGTGCTGGCGCTGGACATCCTGGACATGCCGCCGCTGGCGGGGGTGGAGTTCCTTCACGGCGACTTCAGGGAGCAAGACGTCCTATCGCAACTGGAGGCCATGCTGGGGGATGTGCCGGTAGACCTTGTCCTGTCGGATATGGCCCCCAATAAGAGTGGCATGGACGCGGTCGACCAACCGCGGATGATGCACCTGGCCGAGCTGGCCATGGAGTTCGCCGACAACCACCTGAAGCCGGGCGGGGCGTTCCTGATCAAGCTCTTCCAGGGCGTCGGATTCGACGATTACATTCGCGAGCTTCGCCGCCGCTATGACAAGGTGACGATCCGCAAGCCGGCGGCCTCGCGCAAGCGGTCGCCGGAAGTTTATGCGCTCGGTCAGGGCAAGCGTGCCCAGATCAAGTAAGCTGCCAACGACCACCGCATCACGCATCGAAGAGTAGAGGGCACCGGAGCCAATGAGGATGAACGACTTGACCAAGAATTTGCTGTTATGGGTAGTCGTCGCGGTGGTGCTGATGGTGGTCTTCCAGAGCTTCTCGCCGCGGATGGCCGGCGGCGCCGGCACCGATTCGATCACCTATACCCAGTTTCTGAAGGAAGTGGACGCCGGCCGCGTGAAGTCGGTGGACTACACCGATGAAACCGGTCTGTCGGTCAATGCGATCCGCTTCAAGCGTGCCGACGGCACCGAGGGCACGGTCTACGGCCCGCGTGACGACAAGCTGGTCGACGTGCTCTACAGCAAGAACATCGAAATGACGCGGCAGAAGCCGGCCACCGGCCCGGGTTTCTGGTCGCTGGTGCTGAATTTCCTGCCGGTCATCCTGATCATCGGCTTCTGGCTGTTCATCATGCGCCAGATGCAGGGTGGCGGTGGCGGTGCCAAGGGGGCGATGAGCTTCGGCAAGTCGCGCGCCAAGTTGCAGGGTGAGGACCAGGTCAAGGTCACGTTCGCCGACGTTGCTGGTTGCGACGAGGCCAAGGAAGAAGTCGGCGAGCTGGTCGACTTCCTGCGCGACCCCACCAAGTTCACCAAGCTCGGCGGCAAGATCCCGCGCGGCGTGTTGATGGTCGGCCCGCCGGGCACCGGCAAGACGCTGTTGGCCAAGGCCATTGCCGGCGAGGCCAAGGTGCCGTTCTTCTCGATCTCCGGTTCGGATTTCGTCGAGATGTTCGTCGGCGTCGGTGCCAGCCGCGTGCGCGACATGTTCGAGCAGGCCAAGAAGCATGCGCCGTGCATCATCTTCATCGACGAGATCGATGCGGTCGGCCGTCATCGCGGTGCTGGCTTGGGCGGCGGTCACGACGAGCGCGAGCAGACCTTGAACCAGCTGCTGGTCGAGATGGACGGCTTCGAAGGGGGCGAGGGCGTGATCGTCATCGCCGCGACCAACCGTCCGGACGTGCTGGATCCTGCGCTGCTGCGCCCGGGTCGCTTCGACCGTCAGGTGGTGGTGGGGCTGCCGGACGTGAAGGGTCGCGAGCAGATCCTGCGCGTGCACATGCGCAAGCTGCCGCTGGCCGACGATGTCGAGCCGCTGGTGATTGCGCGCGGCACCCCGGGGTTCTCCGGTGCCGACCTGGCCAACCTCTGCAATGAGGCGGCGCTATTCGCCGCGCGCGGCAACGAGAAGGAGGTCCGGATGGACCACTTCGATCGTGCCCGCGACAAGATCCTGATGGGTGCCGAGCGTCGCTCGATGGCCATGAGCGAGGACGAGAAGACCTTGACCGCCTATCACGAGGCCGGTCATGCCATCGTTGGTCGCCTGGTGCCCGAGCACGACCCGGTCTACAAGGTCACCATCATTCCGCGCGGCCGCGCGCTGGGTGTGACGATGTACCTGCCCGAGGGCGACAAGTACTCGATGAACCGAGTGGCGATCGAATCGCAGCTGTGCTCGCTGTACGGCGGGCGTGTAGCCGAGGAGCTGATCTTCGGCGGCGACAAGGTCACCACCGGTGCCTCCAACGACATCGAGCGGGCAACCAAGATGGCCCGCAACATGGTGACCAAGTGGGGCTTGTCCGACGAGTTGGGGCCGGTGGCCTATGGCGAGGAAGAGGACGAGGTGTTCCTCGGTCGTTCGGTGACCCAGCACAAGAACGTCTCCGACGAGACCGCGCGCAAGATCGACGAGGTCGTGCGCTCGATCCTCGACAAGGCCTACAGCAAGACCAAGACCATCCTGACCGACAATCTCGACAAGCTGCACACGATGTCGCAGCTGCTGTTGCAGTACGAGACCATCGATGCGCCGCAGATCGACGCCATCATGGAAGGCCGCGAGCCGCCGCCGCCGGCTGGTTGGGGCAAGTCGGGCAAGGATGGCGGCAACAACAATGACAAGGGCAGTCCACGTCCGCTGCCGCCGATCGCCGGTCCGGCCGAACAGCTGTAAGCGGCTGGCGCGTCCGATCGCTACCGAGGCCAGGGCGCAATCCCTGGCCTCGGTGCTTTTGGAAGGCGGCATCGCCGTAGATCGGTCTGCCCCTGGCGGTGCATGCGATCGGTGCGGTGCGCGCGCCACTTGTAGCGCTCTGAACGGCTGTCGCAGGTCCTCGGCGATAGCCTGCCGGAACTCAGGTCGAGACTTGCAATACGCAACTGCGCGCCGACCACTCGCTGGTTGCACGCGGGCGGGCTGCGTGACAATGACGGCCGAGATGGTCGCTGCCTTGGCGGTGGCCAGCGCTGTTGGCCAAGGCGGTGGTCGATGGTCCACCGCGCGTCGCACTGGCTTGCTGGCGTGTATCGCCCCACCACTACGAGGAGTTTCCCGATGTTCGACACCGCGCCCCGCCTGGACTGCGCCGGCCGCTGGCTACGCCTGGATGGCCCGCAGGTCATGGGCATTCTCAACGTGACCCCGGATTCGTTTTCCGACGGCGGTCATCACGCCAGCGTCGAGGCGGCGGTGGCCCATGGTCTGCGTCTGGTGGACGAAGGCGCCGCGGTGCTGGATGTCGGAGGCGAATCGACCCGCCCAGGCGCAGCGCCGGTGCCCGTGGACGAGGAACTGCGCCGGGTGGTGCCGGTGATCGAAGCGCTGGCGGCGCGCACACAGGTGCCGATCAGCGTGGACACCTTCAAACCGGAGGTCATGCGTGCCGCAGTCGCTGCCGGGGCCGGCATGATCAACGACGTGCACGCGCTGCGCGTCCCCGGTGCGCTGGCCGCCGCGGCCGAGCTGGGCGTGCCGGTGGTGCTGATGCACGGCGGTGGCAGCCCGCAGGCGACACAGGCCGAGCCGCAGTACGACGATGTGGTTGCCGAGGTGCACCGCTTCCTGGCCGAACGCATCTTCGCCGCCGAAATGGCCGGTATCGACAAGCGCCGCCTGCTGCTGGATCCGGGCTTCGGTTTCGACAAGAACACTGCGCACAACCTGACCTTGTTGGCGCACTTGCAACGACTGCAGGAGTTCGGGCTGCCGGTGCTGGCCGGGCTGTCACGCAAGCGTACGATCGGCGAGCTGACCGGGCATGCCGAACCGGTCGCGCGCGTGCATGGCTCGGTGGCCGCGCACCTGATCGCCGCCCAGCACGGCGCCCAACTGCTGCGGGTGCACGACGTGGCCGCGACCGTCGATGCCTTGAAGGTGTGGACCGCCGTGGCGGCGATTCCGGTCCCGCGCACGAGCACCGCGGCCGCGCCGGCGATTCGCTGGCCGGACGAGGACTGATGGCAGCCGACCGCCGGCCATTGGCGCTCGCCCTGATGGGCCCCACCGCCAGCGGCAAGACCGCGTTGGCGCTGGAGGTGGCGCAGCGGTGGAATGGCGAGATCGTCAGCGTCGATTCGGCGCTGGTCTACCGTGGGCTGAACATCGGCGCGGCCAAGCCGGACGCGGCCATGCGCGCCGCAGTGCCGCATCATCTGATCGATCTGCGCGATCCCTGGCAGGTGTATTCGGCCGCCGAGTTCGCCCATGACGCCCGCCAGGCCATCGCCCAGATCGTCGCCCGCGGCAAGCTGCCGATCCTGGCGGGCGGCACCGGCCTGTATTTCCGGGCGTTGCTGGATGGGCTTGCCCAGCTGCCAGAGGCAGACGTGGAGGTCCGTCGCCAGATCGCCGACGAGGCCGCCCAGCACGGTTGGACGGCCTTGCATGCGCAGCTGGCACAGATCGATCCGGTCGCCGCGGCGCGGATTCACGCGACCGATCCGCAGCGCATCCAGCGTGCGCTGGAGGTCTACCGGATCAGTGGCAAGCCCATCAGTCACTGGCAGGCCCAGCCCGGCGGTCCGCGACTGCCACTACGGGTCCTCAAGCTGGTGCTGGCTCCGCGCGAGCGATCGGTGCTGCATGCACGCATTGCTGCGCGGCTGGATGCCATGCTGACCGACGGGCTGCTGGAAGAAGTGCAGCGGCTAAGGGCGCTGCCGCAGATGCAGGCGGTGGCGGCGCCGTTGGACCTGCCGGCGGTGCGGGCGGTCGGTTACCGCCAGGCCTGGGAGTACCTGGACGGTGCCGCCAGCCTGGATGGCTTCCGCGACAAGGCCGTGCAGGCCACCCGGCAACTGGCCAAGCGGCAGCTGACCTGGTTGCGCGGCGAACTGGACGCCCGCTGGTTCGACCCGGAGCATGATCGGTATCAACTGGAACAGGCACTTGTCGCCTTCCTCGCTGATCGGCCCGCTGCACTGCCGCCATCAGGCGTGTAACATCGCTTATCCGGGGCCAGCTGCGGGGATGGCAGCGGTCAGCGGATCGATAAAAACAATAATGAGATCAGGAGGCGTATTTCGATGGCCAAGGGGCAATCTTTGCAGGACCCGTTCCTCAACGCGTTGCGGCGCGAGCGAGTGCCGGTGTCCGTCTATCTGGTGAACGGCATCAAGCTGCAGGGGACGATCGAATCCTTCGATCAGTTCGTGGTCTTGTTGCGCAACACGGTCAGCCAGATGGTCTACAAGCATGCGATCTCCACCGTGGTCCCGGCGCGCAACGTGCGGGTGGGTCCTGGCGGCGGTTACGTGCAATCCAACGAGAACAACCAGGCGGATGATGACGACGTCGAGCAGTAATGGAGTGATGCGTGTTTGACCGTTCGCGCAAGGGCGAACACGCGCTGTTGATCCAGACCCACGCCGGTGGGCCTGCGGAAGAGGATGTGCTGGAAGAGTTCGCCGACCTCGCCAAGTCGGCGGGCGCCACCATTGCCGCGACATTGACCGCGCGCATCGACAAGCCTAGCCCATCGACGCTGATCGGCAGCGGCAAGCTGGAAGAGGTCAAGGCCGCCGCCGATGCCACTGGCGCGGACCTGGTGCTGGTCAACCACACCTTGTCGCCTGGCCAGGAACGCAACTTGGAGCGCTACCTGGAGCGGCGAGTCATCGACCGCACCGGACTGATCCTGGATATCTTCGCGCAACGTGCGCGCAGCCACGAAGGCAAGCTGCAGGTCGAGTTGGCGCAGTTGCGCCACATGGCCACGCGCCTGGTGCGTGGCTGGACCCACCTTGAGCGTCAGCGCGGCGGTTCGATCGGCCTGCGGGGTCCTGGCGAAACCCAGTTGGAAACCGATCGTCGCTTGCTGCAGAAGCGGGTCGAGCAACTGCAGAAGCGATTGGAGAAGGTCGAGGTGCAGCGCAGCCAGATGCGGCGGGCTCGCATGCGCAGCGAATTGCCGCGCATCGCTCTGGTCGGCTACACCAATGCCGGCAAGTCGACGCTGTTCAATGCGCTCACCGGTGCGGAGGCCTATGCCGCCGACCAGTTGTTCGCCACCCTCGATCCGACCGTGCGACGCATTGCCCTGCCAGGCGGCAGCGCGGTGCTCGCCGATACGGTCGGCTTCGTACGCGATCTGCCGCACGAGCTGGTTGCGGCATTCCGTTCCACCTTGTCCGAAGCGCGCGATGCCGACCTGTTGCTGCATGTGGTCGATGCCGCCGATCCGCTGCGCGAGGAGCGCATCCAGCAGGTCGACGATGTGTTGCAGGCGGTCGGTGCCGGCGAGCTGCCGCAGTTGCTGGTGTTCAACAAGATCGACCGGATCGAGGGCGCCGAAGTGCGCCACGACGCGCAGGATGGCATTCCCGACCAGGCGCGGCGCGAGCGGGTGTGGATCTCCGCACGCGACGGCCGCGGCCTGGAAGAACTGCAGCGTGCGCTCGGCAAGCGACTGGATCTACGCCACATCACCGGCGCATTGCGATTGCCGCCATCGTCGGGGCGGTTACGCTCCAAGCTGCACCAGTTGGAAGTGGTCCGCCACGAGCAGTCCGACGAAGAGGGATGGCTGCTGGAGGTGGACTTGCCGTTGGTGGAAGCCGAGCGGCTGGCCGCCAGCGCAGATGGGGCGCCACTGCGTGCCTTGCTGCCGTCGCGTCTTGAGGAGTGGGAGTCCTAGTCCTGAGCGATCCGCAGGGCACGCCCTGTGCCTGCATCCTCGCTGCGCTCGGGACCATCGTCTGCGCGCGCCTCTCTTGCTTGTCCGGTCTGAACCGAGGCCATGCCGCCGATTGCGATTGGCGGCATGGCCGCAGACAGCGGCAATGAATTGGGCTACAACGCGGGTTGCTCCCGATCGCCCCACGCCCCATGTCCCTTGCCACCGATTCCGAACTCCAGCAGCTGGCCGAAACGCTGGGACAGCAATTGCTGGCCGCGCGCGAGCGCCTGGTCACCGCCGAGAGCTGCACCGGCGGTTGGATCGCCAAGGCGGTGACCGATGTCGCCGGTTCTTCGCACTGGTTCGATTGCGGCATGGCGGCGTATAGCTACGAGGCCAAGCAGGCGCTATTGGGCGTGCGCCCGCAAACTCTGGAGGTCCATGGTGCGGTCAGCCGCGAAACGGTGATCGAAATGGTGTCCGGTGCGTTGGTGCATTCCGGCGCCAGTATCGGCGTCGCGGTAACCGGTATCGCCGGGCCAGGCGGTGGGAGCGAAGGCAAGCCGGTCGGTACGGTGTGGATCGGCTGGAAGCGACGCGGTGGCTATGCGACGGCACAGGTGTTTCAGTTTGCTGGTGACCGTGACGCGGTGCGCCGTCAAACCGTGGCGGCCGCCTTGCGTGGTTTGAGCGCGCAGTTCTAGCGTCGCCTGGCGCGGCGATTGCTGCATCGGGCGGCAGGCGCAGCGGCATCGATGCAGACGCATGCGCCCTGCGATCGCGCGCAAGCTCCAGGGCAGGAAGAATGGCAAGCCATGGCGGGCGCTGCGATGCGCGCCGGCGCTGAAGATACATTTCAAGCAGGTGCCGATGGTGGCCTGGCGCGACAGCGGCGCGAGGATCGGCTACAAACAAATTCCCCGAGACGAGTCGTACGCGATGTTGCAGTTCATGCCGTTCCTTTCCAGGTGTTTCAGCGGTCGCTGCCGTACGCCCCGCCTGCTGGCGGCTACGCCCGCTGGCGCTGGAGGTCGGGTGCGTGGGCCACGGCTGGCGTCTGTCTCGATGGCATTGCGGTTGGATCGCGGGCAGCAGGCGAACCTGTTGGCGCTGGTCGGCGCCCATTGGCTACGGCCGCTGGCGCGGGCGTGCGCGGTCAGGTCACGCGGCAATCGCAGCCAGCGCGGGAGTGCGTGCTGATGTGGGAGGCGTTGGGTACGGTCCGCGATCTCGGTCGCCTGCAGGAAGTGGCGGCAGTGCTGATTCGCTATGGCTTTGGCGATCTGGTGCGCCGGATCGGCCTGGCCGATGTGCTGGAGCGGGCAGGGCGGCTGCTGCATTGGAATAACGCCGATGGGCGCTTGCGCCTGTCCGCTGCGATGCGCGTACGGCGCGCGTTGGAGGAACTCGGCCCCACCTTCGTCAAGCTGGGTCAGGTGCTGGCGACGCGGGTCGATCTGCTGCCGCCGGATTGGATCGAGGAACTGAGCGAGTTGCAGAACTCCGTGCCGGCCTTGCCGTTCGCGCAGATCCGTCCGCAACTGGTGGCCGCGCTGGGCATGGAGCCGGAACAGGTATTTGCCACGCTCGACGAGCAGCCATTGGCGGCCGCCTCGCTGGCGCAGACGCACCGTGCCTGGTTGGCCGATGGCCGGCCGGTGGTGTTGAAGATTCGCCGGCCCGGGATCGGCGACACCATCGATGCGGATCTGCGCCTGCTGGCGCGGCTGGCCGAGATCGTCGAAGCGCGTGCGCCGGATCTCAAACGCTACCGACCGGCCGAGGTGGTCCAACAGTTCACCCTCTCGCTGCGGCGCGAGCTCGATTTCGCCGCCGAATGCCGCAATGCCGAGCGGATCGCGGCCAACTTCGCCGGCGATCCGCGCGTCTTGGTGCCGGGTGTGCATTGGCAATGGACCTGCGAATCGCTCAACGTGCAGGACTTCGTCGACGGCATCCCTGGTCGTGATCTGGCTGCGGTCGATGCCGCCGGACTCGATCGCAAGCAGTTGGCGCGCACCGGTGCCGGTATCGTGTTGAAGATGATGCTGGAGGATGGTTGTTTCCATGCCGATCCGCATCCGGGCAATGTTTTCTATCTGCGCGACGGCCGCATCGCAGTGATCGACTTCGGCATGGTCGGGCGCATCGCCGAGCAGCGGAGGCTGCAGGTCGCGCAATTGCTGCATGGCATGGTCAGCTGCGATGCGGAAGCGGTGATCGACGTGCTGCTGGACTGGGCCGGCACGCGCCTGGATATCGACGAGCTACGCCTGCAGCAGGACATCGGCGCCTTCGTCGACGAATACCGCGGAGTGGCGCTGAAGGAGTTGCGCATCGGCGCGATGCTCGCCGATGTCACCGCCATCCTGCGCGACCATGGCCTCACCTTGCCATCGGATCTGGCCTTGATGATCAAGGCGTTCCTGACCCTGGAAGGCATGGGCCGCCAGCTCGATCCGGATTTCGACATGGCCAGCGAGGCGCGTCCTTATCTGGAGCGCGTGGTATTGCAGCGCTACGCGCCTGGCGCAGTACTGCGGCGCGGCCGACGGACGCTGACCAACGCCATCGATCTGCTCGGCGATCTGCCGCGTGATCTCAAGCGCCTGCTGCAGGCCGCACGCCGCGGCAGCTTGCAGTTGCACGTGGAGACGCGTGCCTTGCGCGAGTTCGGCGAGCAGGTCGATCGCGCCGCCAATCGCCTGACGATGGGGATCGTGACCGCAGCCTTGGTGATCGGCTCGTCGATCGTGATGAATAGCGTCGGCGGTATCTCCAGCCGCTGGCTGTTGGCGATGGGCGTCAGCGGCTTCATCGGCGCGGCCCTGTGCGGCTTCTGGATCCTGTTCTCGATCTGGCGCAGCAGGCGCTAGCTGGACCCGCGAAGCGGGGGAGGCTTGCATGGTCACGCGTTAGTAGTAATACTACTAACCATGGACCTGACCGACACCCAGCACGCCATTCTGGCCATGATCGCCGAGCGCATCGACGCCGACGGTGTGCCGCCTTCACAGACCGAGATCGCGCGCGCCTTTGGTTTCAAGGGCGTGCGTGCGGCGCAGTACCACCTGGAAGCGCTGGAGCAGGCCGGGGCGATCCGCCGCGTGCCGGGCCAGGCGCGCGGCATCCGGCTGGCCGGCCCGGTCGCTGGTGACAGGGCTGCCGAAGCGGCGCCGGCCATCGCCGACGACGTGCTGCGGCTGCCAATCCTGGGGCGCGTGGCCGCTGGCCTGCCGATCGGCGCGGACTTGGGGTCTGACGACTTCGTTGTGCTCGATCGAGTGTTCTTCTCGCCTTCGCCAGACTACCTGCTGAAGGTGCAGGGCGATTCGATGCGCGACGAGGGCATCTTCAATGGCGACCTGATCGGCGTGCATCGCACGCGCGATGCGCGCTCCGGGCAGATCGTGGTGGCACGGATCGACGAGGAGATCACCGTCAAGCTGCTGAAGATCGGCAAGGACCGGATCCGCTTGCTGCCACGCAATCCCGACTACGCGCCGATCGAGGTCCAGCCGGATCAGGATTTCGCCATCGAAGGCCTGTATTGCGGCCTGTTGCGGCCGAATCGGTGAGGCATGCGCCGATCGCCGGACGTGCCGTTTCCCGAGCCGTCCCCACGGAACATCCCGCTGCCGCCGTCCCTGCCGCCTGCTTATCGTGAGGGTGTCGCCGACAGTCTCAGCCTGTGCGATACACCGCCGCTACATTAGCCCCATACCGAATCACTGACGAGGACACCCCAAGATGGACGAGAACAAGAAGCGCGCGCTTTCCGCTGCCCTGAGCCAGATCGAGAAGCAATTCGGCAAGGGCTCGGTGATGCGCATGGGCGACCGGGTCATCGAGGCCGTGGAAGTCATTCCGACCGGCTCGCTGATGCTGGACATCGCCCTGGGCATCGGCGGCCTGCCGAAGGGACGTGTGGTCGAGATCTATGGGCCGGAGTCCTCGGGCAAGACCACCCTGACCTTGCAGGCCATTGCCGAATGCCAGAAGAAGGGCGGCACGGCGGCCTTCATCGACGCCGAGCACGCGCTGGATCCGATCTATGCCGCCAAGCTGGGCGTCAACGTCGACGACCTGCTGTTGTCGCAGCCGGATACCGGCGAGCAGGCGTTGGAAATCGCCGACATGCTGGTGCGCTCGGGGTCGGTGGACATCGTGGTGGTCGACTCGGTCGCCGCGCTGACGCCCAAGGCGGAAATCGAAGGCGAGATGGGCGATCAGTTGCCCGGTCTGCAGGCGCGTCTGATGAGCCAGGCGCTGCGCAAGCTGACCGGCAACATCAAGCGCTCCAACACGCTGGTAATCTTCATCAACCAGTTGCGTATGAAAATCGGTGTGATGATGCCGGGCCAGAGCCCGGAAACCACCACCGGCGGTAATGCGCTGAAGTTCTACGCTTCGGTGCGTCTGGATATCCGCCGGATCGGCGCGATCAAGAAGGGCGACGAAATCATCGGCAATCAGACCAAGGTCAAGGTGGTCAAGAACAAGCTTGCGCCTCCGTTCAAGCAGATTGTCACCGAGATCCTCTATGGCGAGGGCATCAGCCGCGAAGGCGAGCTGATCGACATGGGTGTGGAGGCCAAATTGGTGGACAAGGCTGGCGCCTGGTACAGCTACGGAGATGAGCGCATCGGCCAAGGCAAGGACAATGCCCGCGGTTACCTGCGCGACAACCCGCAGGTCGCGGCCAAGCTCGAGGCTGAGCTGCGCGAGAAGTTCCAGCCGGCCGAAGCTGCGCGCGAGGCGGACGACGGCGACGACGAGTGAGTTTTCCCTATCGCGGGGACGGCGGGGTCAGTGCCGTCGCTCCTCGCGGTAGTTCTATGCAGGCCAGGAGGGCAGGCGCCAAGGAGGGCGCATTGATCGACCCAAGTGGGGAGACGCCACGATGAACGAGCAGGATCCCGCTCCCAAGCGGGGGCGCCGGTTCAAGGAGCAGACTCCAGTCCAGCGGGCGCTGGGGCTGCTGGTGCGACGCGAGCACTCACGCAAGGAGTTGCGTCGCAAGCTGCAATCCCGCGGCATCGCGGCAGAGGCCGCCGACGAGGCGATTACGCGTCTGGCCGAGGCTGGCTGGCAGGACGACGCGCGCTTTGCCGCATCGGTCGTGCATGGGCGTGCGCAGTCCGGCTACGGGCCTTTGCATGTGCGCGCCGAATTGGCCATGCACGGATTGGATAACGAAGCCATTGGGGTCGCAATGGACGGCTACGAAGGCGACTGGACCGAGAATGCGCGGGCCTTGGTGCGCCGCCGCTTCGGTGATGATGGTCCGGTGGACCTGGCGCAGCGGCGCAAGGCCGCCGATCTGCTCGCTCGGCGCGGTTTTGACGGCGGCAGCATCCGGGCGGCGACGCGGCTGGATCTGGACGACTAGCGGCTGGGGGAGTGAGGACTGGGCGTGCAAGGCCTGCTACTCTTGGTTGTTTCAGGTTGTTCCGATCGTCAGCGCCCACATCTTCATGGGGTGACCGGGACTCCGCCCGCCCAATGCCAGCCCATGAACGCACCCGCCAAATTCACCACTTCCCAGATCCGTCGTGACTTCCTAGCCTTCTTCGAAGGCAAGGGACACACCATCGTGCCATCCGCGCCGCTGGTGCCCGGCAACGACCCGACCCTGCTGTTCACCAACTCCGGCATGGTCCAGTTCAAGGACGTGTTTCTGGGAGCGGAAAAGCGCAGCTACGTGCGCGCAGCAGATGTGCAGCGCTGCCTGCGCGCGGGCGGCAAGCACAACGATCTGGATTCGGTGGGCTATACCGCGCGCCACCACACCTTCTTCGAGATGCTCGGCAACTGGTCGTTCGGCGATTACTTCAAGAAGGACGCCATCGCCTGGGCTTGGGAATTGTTGACCCAGGTCTGGAAGCTGCCTGCCGAGCGTTTGCTGGTCACCGTCTATCACACCGATGACGAGGCCTATGCGTTGTGGCGCGACATGATCGGCGTGCCGGAGGCGCGCATCGTGCGCATCGGCGACAACAAGGGCGCGCCATATGCGTCTGACAACTTCTGGCAGATGGCCGATACCGGCCCCTGCGGACCTTGCACCGAGATCTTCTATGACCACGGCGCGCATATCGCCGGTGGTCCGCCAGGATCGCCCGACGAAGATGGCGACCGCTTCATCGAGATCTGGAATCTGGTCTTCATGCAGTTCGACCGTCAGGCCGACGGCAGCCTGATGCCATTGCCGGCTCCATGCGTCGACACCGGCATGGGGCTGGAGCGACTGGCTGCGATCCTGCAGCACGTCCACACCAATTACGAGATCGACCTGTTCCAGGCGCTGATCCGCAAGGCCTCCGAGTTGACCGGTGTTGCCGACCTGGAGAACAAGTCGCTGCGGGTGATCGCCGACCACATTCGTGCCTGCTCCTTCCTGATTGTCGATGGCGTGCTGCCGTCCAACGAGGGGCGTGGCTATGTCTTGCGTCGCATCATCCGCCGTGCGCTGCGTCATGGCTGGATGCTGGGCGTGCGCCAGCCCTTCTTCAGCAAGCTGCTGCCGACCCTGGTCGAGCAGATGGGCGAGGCGTATCCAGAGCTGAGCGTGGCTCGCGAGACGGTGGCGCGCGCGCTATTGGCCGAAGAAGAGCGTTTCGCCGAAACGCTCGATGCCGGCATGAAGATCTTCGAGGACGTGGCCGCCAAGGCCGACGCTGGCGTCATCGCCGGTGAGGACGCCTTCCGGCTCTACGACACTTACGGCTTTCCGCTCGACCTGACCCAGGACATCGCACGCGAGCGCAATCTGCGCGTTGACGAGCAGGGCTTCGACGTGGCGATGGAAGAGCAGCGTCGCCGCGCCCGTGAGGCGGGCAAGTTCGGCGGTGGCGTGGCGCTGCCGGCCGATCTGGTCGCCACCATGGCGCCGACCCAGTTCCTGGGCTACGAGGCACACGATGCCGATGCCCTGAAGGTCGTCGCCTTGCTCAAGAACGGGCGCCCGGTCGAGCGTGCCGAGGCAGGCGATGAGGTCATCGTCTTCACCGATCGCACGCCGTTCTACGCCGAATCCGGCGGACAAGTGGGCGACAGCGGGCAGCTATCGGCTGAGGGCGTGTTGATCGAGATCGGCGACACGCAGAAGTTCGCCGGTCAGTTCCATGGTCATGTCGGGCGAATCGTGCAGGGCGAGCTGAGCTTGGGTGTCGTGTTGTCGGGCGGCATCGACGTACAGCGTCGCGGCCGGACCATCCTGAATCATTCGGCGACGCACTTGCTGCATGCCGCGTTGCGCGAAGTCCTGGGAACGCATGTGCAACAGAAGGGCTCGTTGGTCGCGCCGGACCGGCTGCGCTTCGACTTCTCACACTTCCAGCCGATTTCGGCCGACGAACTGGCAGTGATCGAGCGCAAGGTCAACGCCGAAGTGCGTGCCAATCACGATGTCGAAATCCATCACATGGGCATGCAGGAAGCGCTGGATTTCGGCGCGATGGCGCTGTTCGGCGAGAAGTACGGCGAGCGCGTGCGCGTGTTGAAGATGGGTGGTTATTCCACTGAGCTCTGCGGCGGCACGCATGTGCGCCGCACAGGCGACATCGGTTTGTTCAAGATTACCGCAGAGGGCGGAGTGTCCTCTGGAGTGCGCCGGATCGAGGCAGTCACCGGACAAGGCGCCCTCGACTACGTCGCCGACGAAGAGCGTCGTTTGCATGAGGCCGCAGCGCTGTTGGGCGGAAACGCCGGCGAGGTGGTGGACAAGGTGCGTGCCCTGGGCGAGCGGCAAAAGCGGCTCGAGCGCGAGCTGGAGTCGCTCAAGGCCAAGTTGGCGTCCGGTGCGACCGCCGATCTGGGTGCCTCAGCCGTCGATGTGCAGGGAGTCAAGGTCGTGGCCGTGCGGCTGGAGGGCTTTGATGCCAAGGCCCTGCGCGATGCCATGGATCGCCTCAAGCAGCAGCTGGGCGATTCGGTGGTCGTGCTGGCCGGTGCCGCGGACGGCAAGGTTGCATTGGTCGCGGGCGTGAACGGCAGCCCAACTGGCAAGGTCAAGGCTGGGGAACTGCTGGGCCATGTTGCTGGTCAGATTGGAGGCAAGGGCGGCGGCCGTCCGGATCTCGCCCAGGGTGGTGGCGAGGACGGGCCCGCCCTTGCTACTGCGCTTGCCGGTGTCGTCTCCTGGGTCAAGCAACACTTGGGCTGAACACTTGTCCTGCCAAGCCTTGCTGGCTGGCAGGATGTACCGCTAACATTTCTCGTCTATTCCCTTACGTAGGGCGCGTCTCAGTCTAGGGGGCCGTCAATGCTGGTGGGGACTCCACCAGTTCCAGGAGATTTTGAAAATGTTGATCCTCACTCGCCGGGTAGGCGAAACCCTGATGATCGGCGACTTGGTCACCGTCACCGTGCTGGGCGTCAAGGGTAATCAGGTGCGTATCGGTATCACCGCACCGAAGGATGTCGCCGTCCATCGCGAAGAGATCTATCAGCGTATCCAGCGTGGCGATGAGCCGGTGGCTTCGGGTGCGCAGCACGGCGACAATTCTTCGAATTGATTCGCTTAAAGGGTTTACGTTAGCCCCTCTTACCCGGTATTCTTCGCGGCCTGCCACGAAACACCGCGGCAGGATGCAACAACTGGAGTGATGCCCGAGCGGCTGAAGGGGCTCCCCTGCTAAGGGAGTATAGGGTCAAAAGCTCTATCGAGGGTTCGAATCCCTCTCACTCCGCCAGATGTCAAAACGCCCGCAAATCCATGATTTGCGGGCGTTTTTTTGTCTAAGGACGATCCGGATGGACGGTGAGCCGAGGGCCAAGGTCACGCCGGCGCCTTGCACGCGTCTGTCCGATGCCAGGTCTGCGGTGCCAGGTCCAAGTTGGCTTCGCTGCCCAGCGCCCGCGCGCATCACCCTTGTCTCGCGGTGCGCAGGCAATGGCGTGTTGGAGCCGCCATGGCTGCTGGCGCCTCCTCTCTGCCTGCCAGTGCATTGCCGATGCCGGCGGCGAGAGTGCGAGTGCATGAGTGATCGGGGATCGCCAGAGCATGGGGGGTGCACCGGCGTCGAACCGTGTCCGAAGTCTAGACGTCGCTGCCAGTCAATGACCCAACGATTTCGCCAGTCATTGAGAGTGCGATCGCGCGGCGCTGGGTAGTCCCAAGATCGCGTCGATCGCCGACTAGGTCGCTTTCGCTTGACCTTCGTCATGCGCGGTGTGCTGCAGAGCCACTGAAAACTTTGCGCTAGCGCTCGCTTTTGCTCGCGGTCCCAGGCTCTGCTCGCTTGCCGCTGATGCGCAGAGAAGATGGCCAATGTCGTCGTGATCGTAGAGCCATCGTCGCTATAGCGGGCTCAAGCTAGTACTGCAACGTACGAGGTGTGGTTGTTGCACGATCGAGGCGTCGGCTTGCAGCCGTGTTCAGTTGGCGCGTGGCGTTGCTGGTCTTCGTGCAAGGCGATGTTGGCGGAATTGAGCTTGCAGGGCACCTGGTTGGTCCAGCTCCAATCGCGCGCTCGGACCCGAGATCGCTGGTGCGGGCTGGGGATGACTGCTGGCAGCGTCGACGCCTGGGCTGTGCCGCATGCCGAGGCGGTCTGGTTAACGCCGGTTGTACATGGCATCCGCTGCGTCTCACACACCGCGTACGCGTACGCGACGTCTGTGCGCGGGGTCGCTCGTGCCGTATGCGCTGCGGCGTGCTGAATGGATGTCTCCGAACGATCCCGGGCAGGTGGCGCAAGCGGGCGGCACCAGTGTGGCGGCCGTCAAGTTTGGCCACCGCTGGCCGCTAGAGGAGGCATCTTGTAATGGATTTTCACCATGCGTCGGCTACCGCTGTTCGGACGCCTGTTTTCTTCCCGGAAGCGCGGGCTGCAACATAAGGCCGACGCGGTGGATCGCGTGATGGCGGTGATCGAATTCGATCTGGATGGCCGCATCCTGGCGGTGAACCAGAATTTCCTGTCGTTGATGGGCTACCGGCTCGAGGAGGTGCTCGGTCAGCATCACCGCATGTTCGTTGCCACCAGTGACCGCGAGAGCGAAAGCTATCGCCAGTTTTGGGACGCGTTGCGGCGTGGCGACTTCAACGCCGGCCGTTTCTGTCGCGTGGCCAAGGGGGGGCGGGAAGTGTGGATCAATGCCTCTTACAACCCCTTGTTGGACCGTTCCGGTAATGCCTATCGGGTGGTCAAGTACGCAACCGACATCACCGAGCAGGTGCGTCAGACCGCGGATTTCGAAGGGCGGATCGACGCGATCGACAAGGTGATGGCGGTGATCGAGTTCACCCTGGACGGTACCGTGATGGAGGCCAACGCGAACTTCCTGCAGGCGATGGGCTACCAGCGCGATGAGATCGTCGGCCAGCACCATCGCATGTTCGTCGACGCGCAGACGCGCCAGTCCGAGGCGTACCGGCAGTTCTGGGACAAGCTCGGTCGCGGTGCCTTTGATTCCGGCCGCTACCGTCGCCTGGGCAAGGATGGGCGCGAAGTCTGGATCCAGGCCTCCTACAACCCGGTACTCGATGAGCTGGGGCGCCCCTACAAGGTGGTCAAGTACGCCACCGACGTGACCCGGCAGGTGCTTGCGTCGGCCGATGCCGACGGGCGCATCCAGGCCATCGACAAAGTGATGGGGGTGATCGAATTCGATCTCGATGGCCATGTGCTGTCGGCCAACGACAACTTCCTCGCCATCATGGGCTATCGCGCCGATGAGGCCATCGGCAAGCATCACCGCACCTTCGTCGATACCGCCTATGCGGCCTCGGAGGACTACCGGCGTTTTTGGGCGAAGCTGGCGCGTGGGCAGTTCGACGCCGGTCGCTATCGCCGTTTGCGCAAGGACGGCAGCGCGGTGTGGATCCAGGCGTCCTACAACCCGATCCTCGATGTCTCTGGGCGTCCCTACAAGGTGGTCAAGTACGCCACCGACGTCACCGAGCAGGTGCGCTCTGCCGAGCGCATGCGCGACCTGGTCCGCCAGACCATGGGCATCGCGCAGAACGTGCAGCGTGAGGCACGGCATATTTCCGCCAGCAATCAGGAGCTGGTCAGCCGGGCGTCCAATCAGTCCAGGGCGGTGCAGGCGACCTCGGCAACCATCGATCAGTTGGCAGAGACGGTGCGTGCCAATTCGGACAGCGCAGGTTCGGCGCAGCGGATGGCACAAACGTCGGCATCGGTCGCGCAAAAGGGCGCCGATGTGATTGCCGAGGTGGTCAAGACCACCGACGGGATTCGTTCGGCCACCGACCGGATCGGTCAGATCATCGAAGTGATCGATGGCATCGCATTCCAGACCAATATCCTGGCGCTCAACGCCGCTGTCGAAGCGGCGCGTGCCGGCGAGCAGGGGCGTGGCTTCGCAGTGGTGGCCACCGAGGTGCGCAGCCTGGCGCAGCGCTGCAGCGTTTCTGCGCGCGAGATCCGCGGATTGATCCTCAACGCAACCGATCAGGTGGGCGATGGTTCGCGTCTGGCCGAGCAGGCTGGCATGGTGATGCGCGACATGGTGGCGTCGGTGTTGCAGGTGACGGCCACGGTCGAGCAGATCGCGCTTGCCAGCCAGGCGCAAGCCAGTGACCTGTCCTCGGCCAACACCGCACTGCATTCGATCGGTGTGCAGGCGCAAGAACAGGCCG
Source organism: Xanthomonas maliensis (assembly GCF_009192945.1). Taxonomy (GTDB): domain Bacteria; phylum Pseudomonadota; class Gammaproteobacteria; order Xanthomonadales; family Xanthomonadaceae; genus Xanthomonas; species Xanthomonas maliensis. Next base: position 24,240 of record NZ_NSET01000003.1, read on the forward strand.
GCATGGTGGATGATCTGGCGCGTTCGGCGCAGGTGCTCGAGGCCGATGCCGATGCCTTGTTCGCCCTGGTCAATGGTGGTGGCTCGTCGGCGGCACCGGTGCAGGAGGAGGTCGGTGCTGCGACGCGTGCACGAGCAGCGACGGAGCCCGTGCGGGCCTAAGGTCGGGCGGCGCCACGTCGCTTGAGGGCAGTGCGATCGTGTGAGGGCAGTGAGGGCTCTTCACGGTCGCGGCAACGGCCCGTCGTACTGCCCAACAGGACGCGCACGTGCGCTCGGAAACCGATTGCAGCCCGCCACCCGCGCCTTCCTGGCACGGGCACGCAGACTGCGGGCGCTGCGTAGCAGCGCCTGGCTTGCGTCTTACTTCGGCAGGTCGAAAACCAGCACCTCGGCCTCGTTCGCATCGGCCAGCACGATCTCGGCCTCATCGACCAGTTGCACGGCGTCGCCGGCCGACACCCGCTGTCCATTGATGCTCAAGCTGCCGCGGGCGACGTGTACGTAGCCCAGGCGTCCGCTGGCCAGCGGGTGTTGCAAGCGAATCTGGCCATCGAGGATCGAGGCATAGACGCGCGCGTCCTGATGGATCTTCAGTGCGCCACCGGCACCCTCGGGCGCGGCGATTAGCCGCAGCTGATTGTGCTTGCTCGCCGCGTCGAAGTGCTGTTCCTCGTAGCTGGGCGTCACGCCGCTGCGGTCGGGCATGATCCAGATCTGCAGGAAATGCACCGGCTCGCTGGCGGAGTGGTTGAATTCGCTATGGGTGACGCCGCTGCCGGCGCTCATCCGCTGCACATCGCCGTAGTGCAGCACCGAGCCGGTGCCCATGCTGTCCTTGTGCTCCAGCGCGCCGCCGAGCACGTAGGAGATGATCTCCATGTCGCGGTGGCCGTGGGTGCCGAAGCCTTCGCCGGGCTGCACGATGTCTTCATTGATCACCCGCAGCGGCCCGATTCCCATATGGCGCGGATCCTGGTAGCCGGCAAAGGAGAAGGTGTGCCGGGAAGACAGCCAGCCGTGCTCGGCGCGGCCGCGGGTATCGCTCTTGCGAATGGTCAGCATGGTGTTCTCCAGTGAGGTTCGAATATTTCGTGGGGTGAAATCGCGCCACAGCGCTTGATTGGTAGTCTCCTCGCCTGCAATGGAGAAAAAAAGCGAGTAGATTTGCGCATTACCATCGAATAATTCGAATCAATGAAGCTGAGTCTGGATGCCCTGCAGATTCTCGACGCGATCGATCGTCGCGGCTCCTTCGCCAATGCCGCCAAGGTGCTGCACAAGGTGCCGTCGACGGTCTCTTACACGGTGGCGCGACTGGAGCAGGATCTGGGGGTGCAACTGTTCGAGCGCGCCGGACCGAAGGCGACGCCGACCGAGGCGGGGCGGGAGCTGCTGCGGGAAGGGCGGCATCTGCTGCGCGCCGCGCAGGAGCTGGAGCTGCGGGTACGCCGGGTGGCCTCCGGCTGGGAGGCGGACTTCGCCATCGGCTTGGACGCCGTGCTGCCGCCAGCGCTGCTGCAGCCGCAGTTGCTGGCGTTCTATGCGGTGGCCGACAGCACCCGGCTGCGGGTGGTGAGCGAATCGCTGTCCGGGAGCTGGGAGGCGCTGCTGGATCGGCGCGTGGACGTGGTGGTTGCGGCGGGCGAGGGCCCGAGTGGTGGCGGCTATGTCGCCGAACCGATCGGTACCCTGAGCTTCGTCTTTGCGGTGGCGCCCGAGCACCCACTGGCGCAACGTGGAGGACCTGCTGCCGAGCTGGTGGGGCATCGTGCGGTCGCCGTGGCCGATTCGGCGCGGCGTCTGTTGCCGCGCACGGTCGGCTTGCTAAGCGGGCGCGACGTCCTGACCGTGCCGGACATGTACAGCAAGCTGGTGCTGCAATTGGCGGGCGCCGGCTTCGGCTTTCTGCCCGAGCCGTACGCGCGCGGCGCTGTGGAGGCCGGTCGCTTGCAGGTGGTGCCAGTGGACAGCCCCAAGCCCGATGAGACGTTCTATCTGGCCTGGCGTCCGGGCGAGGAGGGCGAGGCATTGGCGTGGTGGCGACAGGCATTGCGCGCACCTGGCCTGTTCGATGCATGGTTGGCGCAGCTGGCCGCAACGTATCGTTCTGTCGGCGCCCGGCATCCAGACGCGTGAGCGACGGAGGATAATGCGCGCTCGTCGTCGCGTGGAGCGGTCGCATGCAGGCCTTGGTCGAACAGTACGGACTGGCATTGGTATTCGCCAACGTGCTGGCGCTGTCGTTGGGGCTGCCGGTGCCGGCACTGCCGACGCTGGTGTTGGTCGGTGCCGGCTATGCGTTGCACGGCGGAGCTGATGCCTGGTGGGCAGCGACAATCGCGCTGCTGGTGTCGTTGTTGGCCAGTGTGTGCGGCGACCTGGTGTGGTATCTGGCTGGTCGTCGCTATGGAACGCGCACCTTGCAGTCGCTGTGTCGACTGTCGTTGTCGCGCGATTCGTGCATGAAGCAGACCGAGCGTTTCTTCTCTCGCTGGGGCGTGCGTGTGTTGGCAGTGGCCAAGTTTGTGCCGGGGCTGTCGATGGTGTCGGTGCCGATGGCTGGCGCGATGCAGGTGCGGCCGCTGGCCTTCCTGCGTTACGACGTGCTGGGCGCAGCGCTATGGGCGGCGGTCGGGCTCGGCCTGGGGGCAATGTTCGCGGAGCAGGTGCAGGACGTGCTGGAGCTGCTGTCCGATCTCGGGGCCGGTGCCCTGCTGGTCGTGATCGCAGGCCTGGCCGCCTATGTCGGTTGGCGCTGGTGGCGGCGCTACAGCCTGTTGCGCACCCTCGAGCAGGCGCGCGTGGATGTCGACGAGCTGGTTCCGCTGCTGCAGGCCGAGCCGCGGTCGCGTCCGACGCTGCTGGACATTCGTGCGCCGGGCTATCGCCAGTTGCAGCCGTATGTGATTCCCGGTGCGGTGTTTGCCGACGAGCGCGATCTGTCGCAGATCCTGGCGACGGTGCCGCGCGATCGTCCAGTGGTGATCTATTGCGCCTGTCCGGGCGAGGTGTCGGCGGCGTGGTTGGCCTCACGCATGCGGCGTGCAGGCTATCGCGATGTGCGGCCGTTGCGCGGTGGCCTGGATGCTTGGCAACAGGCTGGACATCCGTTGCAGTCGTTGCAGCCGGTGGCGGTCGTGGTCCCGGTCGACGCGGCCAATCTGGCGCACTGAGCAGTTGCGACGTCACGACGTTGCGGCAAAAAAAAAACGACCAGCGAGCTGGTCGTTTTCGACAATGGTGCGCCCGGAGAGATTCGAACTCCCGACCGCCTGGTTCGTAGCCAGGTACTCTATCCAACTGAGCTACGGGCGCATGTCTGTTGTCGTACTGCCGATCCGTGCATGATGCAGTGGACCGATACCGCTGAAAAACTGCGCGTTCTGCAGCTTTTCGTTGTTCTGAAGATGGTGCGCCCGGAGAGATTCGAACTCCCGACCGCCTGGTTCGTAGCCAGGTACTCTATCCAACTGAGCTACGGGCGCCTCGTCAGGAGCGGAATTATGCGCACGGCCACTGCGGGCGTCAATCCTTTTGTGAAGATTGTCCCGCGGCCTGTGTCGGCGTCTTCGCATCGCATAAGGCCTCCGCTACCGCGTCCGGTCGTCGCATCCACGCGAAATGATCGCTTGGCACGCCCAATTGTTCGGCTTGCAGCGTCACGCTGCGGTAGCTGGCGCTCGGCATCTTGGCCGCCAGGGCCTGCATGGGCGGTACCGGCGCGTAGGGGTCCTGGGCAAGCAGCACTGCGTTGATCGGGGCCGTCAGTGTCGATAGCGCGGCCTCCAGATCCCATGTGCTGCCAGCGGCCCGATAGCGATTGCTGCGCCCGACCTGTGCCCAGTCGGCGACGAGGCCGCGCGCCTCGGTCCCGCCAAATCCCAGGCGACGGCCATGCAGCACGCCTTGTACGCGCGCCAACCATGGCAGCAGCCGATAGACCAGCGGTAGTGCCAGCCGCAGCGGCAGCGGAAAGTTGCGCCAATAGGGCGAGCCGCTGGCCACCAGCCAGAGGCCTGCGACGTCGCGCGGCTGCAGGGCCGCATGGCAACAGGCCAGTTGTCCACCCAGGCTGTGGCCGCCGAGCAGCAGCGGCAACTGCGGTGCGTGCGCACGCCGCAATGCGTCGCTGACCGGCAGGTCGGTGCCGAGCAGCGTCTGGTAGCCCCAATCCTGTTGCCGCGATGGCCGCAGCGTGCTGCTGCCATGACCGCGCCATTCGTGCAGGTAGACGGCGATGCCGCGGCTGGCCAGCGCCTCGGCCAGCGGCAGATAGTGGCGTGCAGCCACGCCCAGCGCCGGCAGCCACAAGAGATTGGCGTGTGCATGCGCTGGTCGGCGATACAGCAGTTCCCAACGATGGCCATCGGATGCAGCGGCCGGCAAGGCCTGGGTGGCACTCACGGTGCAGGCGCCGCGCCGACGTGATCCAGCAACACCACCTCGCTATGTGCGGGACGATGCCCCGGCTGCAGTGCGCGTGCGACGTAATCGATCGCGGCCTGGCAGGCATCGCGCAACGACAGGCCCTGGCAGAGCTGCGCGGCGATCGCGGCCGACAAGGTGCAGCCGGTGCCATGGGCATCGACCGGCAGGCGCGGATGCAGGAAGACATCCTGGGTGACGCCATCATCGAAGCGGTCGATCACGCGCGCGCCTTCCTGCAGATGGCCGCCCTTGAGCAGTACGGCGTTGGCACCCTGCGCGAGCAAGCGGGCCGTAGCATGCTCGGCGGTCTGCGCATCGATCACGGAGACGCCGGTCAGCAGCTCGGCTTCCGGAATATTCGGCGTGATCAGGGTCGCCAGCGGCAACAGACGCGTGCGCAAGGCATCCAGCGCGCTGTCTTCGAGCAGGCGCGCGCCGCTGGTGGCCACCATCACCGGATCGAGCACCACGAAGGGAGGGCGATGCCGCTCCAGCAGATCGGCCACGCAGTGGATGATCTCCGCATTGGCGAGCATGCCAAGTTTGACCGCCTGGATCTCGAAGTCGTCGAAGCACGCATCCACCTGCGCCTGCAGGAAGGCTACCGGCGGAATGTGCACGGCAGTGACCGCGCGGGTGTGCTGGGCGGTCAGCGCGGCGATTGCCGACAGGCCGTGCACGCGATGGGCGGCAAAGGTCTTGAGGTCGGCCTGGATGCCGGCGCCGCCGCCGGAGTCGGAGCCGGCGATGGTCAGGGCGGACAGCGTGCTAGGTGTGGTCATGCGCCGATTCTGCACCGGGACGTGGCCGCTGTGCGCTCAGCGCGCCTGCCTGCGGTGCCAGCGACGGCACAGCAGATAGCCGGCACCGCTCAGTCCGGTCACGCTGGCGGGCAGGTACAGGGTGTCGTACTGCCAGTACTGGAACAGCCAGGCGCCGGCGATGCTGCCGCCGAAAAAGCCGGAAACGATCAGGCCGCTGAGGAACAATCGACGGAACGGGAGCGGGTGGCCGCGCAGCCGCTGGCCCAGGCCGATGCCCAGGTCGGTGAACATGCCGCTCAAATGCGTGGTGCGCACCAGGGCGCCGCTATAGGTGGTGGTCATGGCGTTCTGCAGGCCGCAGGCGGCCGCCGCCATCAGGACGCCGCCGCTGGCGTGCTGCTTGAACAGCGCGATGGCTGCCAGCAACAGCAGCGTTTCGATCAATAGCGCGATGCCGTAGCGCGGTCCTAGCCGCAAGGCCTGCTCATGCAGGATCAGGCCGCTCAGGGTGGCGCCGGCGCAGAAGGCGATCAGCACGCCCCACAGGAACGCGATATCGGGCCAGCGCCATTGCGCCACTGCGGCGCCGAGCAGACTGGTCGTGCCGGTCAGGTGGCTGACCACCTGGTGTTCCGAGCCGAGATAGCCGACGACATTGACCATGCCGGCCACCGCCGACAGTGCCGGCGCACCGATCCAGGCCCAGCGTGGCAGCGGCATGCTCACCCTGGCTCAGGTCCGGCAGCGGTTGGCAGTGCGCGCGTGGCGCCCGCGTGCGCAGAGATCACGCCGCAGGACGGCGTTCGCTCCCATGGCGCCCCGCGTGCGCTCGCCGTCTGCAAGAGGCATGCGTAGACGCGGACGACGCGCGGGCTAGCGCGTGGCGTTGATGGCGATGTCCGAGAACGCACCGGTTTGTGGGTCGTACAGGGCGCCCCAGAATGCCGCGCCGCCATCGCAGACCTGCACCGCCTTGCGGGCCGGTTTGATCGGCGGATCGTTAGGCAGTTTGAAGGCATTGATATAGATCCTCGGCTCGCCGTGGATCAGCACGCCCACGTATTGCCGGTCGAAATCGCGTGGCTCGGCAATGGTCGGTGTGAGCGCATCCTGGCGGGACTCGAGCAGTTCGATCTGCGCCAGCGTCGGTGCCCAATAGCCGGTGACCTCGCCAGGATGAAGCGCGGGGCTGTCGCGCGAGCAGGTCTGCAACACCTGCTCGGCCACGCTCTGGCGGCTGATCACCCACGATTGCCCACTCTTGATGGCGGTCGGCACGCTGGCGGGTGGCCGGGTGGTGGCGCAGCCGGCCAATGCGAGCACGCCCAACACCACGGCTGCGCGCAGAGGCTGCATCACAGCACCTCCGAGGCGAAGTCGGCCAGGCGCGAGCGCTCGCCGCGACGCAGGGTGATGTGTGCGCTGTGCGGCCACGCCTTGAAGCGGTCGACCGCGTAGGTCAGGCCCGAGGTGGTTTCGGTCAGATAGGGCGTGTCGATCTGCTCGACGTTGCCCAGGCAGACGATCTTGGTGCCGGGGCCGGCACGGGTGATCAGCGTCTTCATCTGCTTGGGCGTGAGGTTCTGCGCCTCGTCCAGGATCAGGTAGCGCGACAGGAAGGTGCGGCCGCGCATGAAGTTCATCGAGCGGATCTTGATGCGGCTGGCCAGCAGGTCGTTGGTCGCCGCGCGGCCCCAGGCGCCGCCTTCCTGATTGTGCGTCAACACCTCCAGGTTGTCGGTGAGCGCGCCCATCCACGGCGTCATCTTCTCTTCCTCGGTGCCGGGCAGGAAGCCAATGTCTTCGCCGACGCTGACGGTGGCGCGGGTCATGATGATCTCGCGGTAGCGCTGCTGGTCCATCGTCTGTGCCAGCCCGGCGGCCAACGCGAGCAGGGTCTTGCCGGTCCCGGCAGTGCCGAGCAGGGTGACGAAATCGATCTCCGGATCCATCAGCGCGTTGAGCGCGAAGTTCTGCTCGCGGTTGCGTGCGGCGATGCCCCACACCGCGTGCTGGCCGCTGCGGAAGTCGTCGACCAGGCACAGCGTCGCCTTGCCGCCGCCGACCTTGGCCACGCGCAGTTCGACGTCGTCTTCGCCCGGCAGATACAGGTATTGGTTCGGGTACCAATCCTCGTCATCGGCCAGGACGATCTCGTAGTGCGTGCGCCCGCGCTCGTTCCAGCTGCGCAGATCCTGGTTGTGCTTCTGCCAGAAGTCTTCCGGCAGTTCGATCGCGCCAGTGAACAGCAGGCTGAAGTCGTCCAGCGCGCGGTCGTTCTGGTAGTCCTCGGCCGTCAGCCCGCTGATCGAGGCCTTGATGCGCAGGTTGATGTCCTTGGACACCAGGATGACCGGGACGTCCTGGTGTTCTTCGCGCAGCGCCAGCACCGCCGCCAGGATCTTGTTGTCCGGGAGGACGGCACCGAAGGTGCGGCCGGGATCGACCGGCTTCAGCTGGAAGTACAACCGGCCGATGCCGGCCTGGCCCTTGAGCTGGATGCCTTGCGGATGGCTGAGCAGGATGCCGGCCTGGATCTGCTCGGCGTTGGTGTTCTCCAGCAGTTCGTCCAGGAAGCGGCTGACCTGACGTGCGTTGCGACTGACTTCGGAGGTGCCCTTCTTGGCGTTGTCCAGCTCCTCGATCACCTGCATCGGCAGGAATACATCGTGCTCCTCGAACTTGAACAGCGCGGTGGGATCGTGCATCAGCACGTTGGTGTCCAGCACGTAGATGCGCTTGCCTCGGGTCATTGGGTCTTCCAGGTGATGGAGCAGGGGCGCGCCATCACGCCTGCGCCGCAGGGTGATGGAGAACGCTGGGATGCGCGGGGGATCACTGCTGGGCGTGCGCCTTCACAGCGGCCAGGACGGCGTCGGCGTGGCCGGCCACCTTGACCTTGCGCCAGGACTGCACGACCTGGCCCGCGGGCGACAGCAGGAAGGTGCTGCGCTCGATGCCGAGCACCTGCTTGCCGTACATGTTCTTTTCCTTGATCACGTCGAAGGCGTGGCACAGGGCTTCGTCGCCATCGCTGATCAGCGGGAACGCAAAGCCCTGCTTTGCGCAGAAGTTGTCGTGCGATTTCACCGAATCGCGCGAGACGCCCAGCACCTCGGCGCCGAGCGCGCGGAACTGCGGCAACAGCGCGTTGAAGTCCAGCCCTTCGGTGGTGCAGCCGGGCGTGCTGTCCTTGGGATAGAAGTACAGCACCAGCCACTTGCCAGCGAAGTCGCGCAGGCTGGCGGAGCGTCCGCCGGACAATGCCAGCGGCAGGTCGAGGGTGGTGGCGGGAAGATCCAGGGTCGCGTCGGTCATCGTTACTGGCTCCAGGGATGGTGGGGCGGCCGGCTCAGGCCGGTCCGACGTCCATTCCATCATAGGCGGCGACGTGGAAGCGCGCGGCCAGCGCATCGAGCTCCGCGTTGCGCTGCTGCAGCGACTCCAGCGTATGTCGCTCGACCTTGTCCACATGCAGGAAATAGGCGTTCTCGTCGTCGCCATCGTCCTCATCGCGTTCGCCGAGGAAGATGTCGATCACCCGATAGCCGTCGCTGCCCAGCTGTTCGGCCAGGCGCTGCAGCGGGGCTTGCGCCGGATCGGTGAAGAAGTATTCCCAGCGCAGCGGACCGTCGAGGTTCCAGTCGGACTCGGCGCGGATATGCGCGAACATTTCTTTCAATGCCGACATCGCGATGGCCATCGGGAACCCCGTTTCAGAACTTCATCGGATCCATGATCGCGTCGAGATTGAGGTGATCACAGAATTCCAGGAAATCGTCGCGCAAGGCGGCGATGTGCATGTTGGCCGGCACGCCGATGGTTACCTGCGCCGAGAACATCTCCGCCCCGGTCTGCATGGCGCGGTAGCGCGTGCTCTGCAGGTTCTCGATGGTGATGCCCTGGCGGTCGAAGAAGTCGGCCAGCTGGAACAGGATGCCCGGCTTGTCGGCGGCGATGACCTCGACGATGTACGGCAGCAGGTTGGATTGGGTCTGCTTGGGGCCGGTGCGATACCACACCAGCTTCAGTCCCTCCTCGCGCTCGAGCCGGGTCAGCATGGCTTCCAGCTTGGCGACCGAATCCCAGGAGCCGGTCGCCAGCGCGGTCACCGAGACGTCGCGTCCCACCGTGGCCAGCCGCGCATCCACGAGATTGCAGCCGCTATCGGCGATGCGGCGGGTGACAGGCAAGAGGGGAGACTCCGGATGCGTCGTGTAGGCGTTGATCAGGAGGTGGTTTTCGGTCGGCGAAGGCCGGGGTGTAGAGTCGGTCAAAGGGGCGTCCGGCATTGCATCTGGCTGAATGGCCGCCCGGGCAGGCGCCCCGGCGGTGACCAGCATACTTGCCCGTGCTTTCGCGCCGCAAGTAACATGCGAACGGCCACAACCCGCGCCTGCGCGGGCCTTTCCTGTCACGTAAGAGCAACAGAATCTTGTCCCTTTCCGGCATCATCACCGCGCTGGCGACCCCGTTCGATCCCGATGGCGCACTCGACCTGGATGCCTGGCAGCGGTTGCTGGAGCAGCAGTTGCAGGGCGGCGTCCAGGGCGTGGTGGTCGCCGGTTCCACCGGCGAAGCGGCGGCCTTGAGCGACGACGAGTACGACACGCTGCTGCGTGCGGCCGTCGCACAGGTCGGCGGGCGCGTGCCCGTGCTGGCTGGCACCGGCCTGTCGGGAACCGCCAAGACCATCGCCCAGACCCGCCGCGCCGCCGCGCTGGGAGCGCAGTACGCATTGGTGGTCACGCCGCCGTACGTGCGGCCGACCCAGGCCGGGCTGGTGGCGCACTTCCAGGCGGTGGCCGATCAAGGCGGCCTGCCGGTGGTGCTCTACAACGTGCCGGGGCGTACCGGGTGCGATCTGCTGCCGGAGACGGTGGCCGGATTGGTGGAGCATCCCAACATCGTCGGCATCAAGGAAGCCCGAAGCGAGCCGGAGCGCGTCGCGGCGCTGGTGGCGCTGCGTCGGCCCGATTTCGCCGTGCTCAGCGGCGACGACGGCAGTGCCGCCCAGGCCATGCTGTCCGGCGCCGACGGACTGATTTCGGTGGCGTCCAACGTGCTGCCCTCGGCCTATCGTCGGCTGTGCGATCTGGCCCGCGATGGTCAGCGCGATGCCGCGCTGGCCTGGGATGCGCGCCTGAGCGAGTACCACCGTTTTTGCGGCATCGAGTCCAATCCGATTCCAGTCAAGGCGCTGCTGCAGCGCGCCGGTATTGGCCATGGACTGCGGTTGCCGTTGCTGACTCTTTCCGCGGGCCATCAGCCCGCGGCCGACCGCCTTGCCGCCGACGCGATCGCGTTGGAAGCGCTTTCCAGCCGCGAAATGCTCGCGGCCTGACCCAGGAGATCTATCGATGCGTCATTCCGTTTCCTCCCGCCGCGTGCTGTCGCTCGCGTTGCTGGCGACCGCTGCTGTCGCCGCCACGAGCGGTTGCAGCTGGTTCAAGAAGGGCGCGCGCGGCGACTATGCGCTGTCGCCGGAGGCGCGTCCGCTGGAAGTGCCGCCGGATCTCAACCTGCCCGATACCTCCGGTGGGATGAAGGTGCCGACGCTGGCGTCCAGCGTCCAGTCGGGTGCCGCTGCGCCGTCGGCCAGCGCCAATAGCGGTTTCACCGTGCCGGGCGAGCGCGATGCGGTGTTCGCCAAGGTGGGCGCCGCGCTGGCCGATATTCCCGGCCTGACCATCGCCAGCAAGGCGCAGATGCTGGGCTCCTACGACGTCAGCTACGAGGGTGCCAGCTTCCTGGTGCGGGTGGTCAAGACCGACGCCGGCGTCTATGTGTCGGCGGTCGATCCGCGTGGCATGCCGGCCACCGCGGCGGCGCCAGTGGCGCTGATCAGCACGCTGAAGGGCAAGCTGGGCGGCTGAGCCGCGCTGCGGACGCGTCACTCGTCAGACGGCAAAACGGGCGCTCCAGGCGCCCGTTTTGCGTTGTGCCGCTGGCCGAAGCACCGGCTCAGCGCTGCAGCAGTGGCAGCTTGTCCGGCTTGCCATCCCAATCGGCGGCGTCGGCCATCGGCTCCTGACGCACCGTGAGGACCGGCCAGACCTTGGACAGCTCGGCGTTCAGAGCGACGAAGCCTTCCTGGCCGGCCGGCACGTCGTCCTCCGGATAGATCGCGTTGGCCGGGCATTCCGGCTCGCAAAGGGTGCAATCGATGCACTCGTCCGGATCGATGACCAGGAAGTTCGGTCCGGCGTGGAAGCAATCCACGGGACAAACCTCGACGCAGTCGGTGTATTTGCACTTGATGCAGTTTTCGGTGACAACAAAAGGCATGGCGACATCCGGCGGTTAGCCGCGCAATTCTAAAACAAGTCGCGGTGAAGCCGCGTACGTGCCTGGCAGGCGGCGCGGCAGCGGTGTCAGGCCAGCCCGCGCTGGCGCGCCAGCGCGTACAGGCCACTGGCGGTCAGCTCCTCGGCATGCAGCTGCGCCGGCACGCCCAACTGCTCCAGCGCCAGCGCGTAACGCTGGGTCAGCGCCGGGCCTCCCACCAGGTGCACGCGGCCGCCCGTCATCGCGTGGCTGCGCAGCTCGTCGCCGATCAACAGGCCCGACAGGTAGGAGGGCAGCGCCTCGGCGCGCAGTTGCTCGAACAAGCCGAGTGTGCGGGCGCCAAACAGGTGGTGGCCAAGGCCGCCGGGCGCGGCGCTGCGCGCAACGCCGCGCAGGAACGCAGCGGCGTCCAGCTGGCCGTCATCGTCGGCCATCAGCTTGCCGAGCAGGCTGTGTTGGCGCAGCACTGCATACAGTTCGCCGGTCATCACCGTGGCGAAGTCGTCCAGGCGGCCATCGTGCAGGCGTGCCCATTTGCTGTGGGTGCCGGGCAGGCAGACGGTATGCACGCCCGCACCCAGCTCGTCCAGCAAGCCGACCAGTTGGGTCTCTTCGCCGCGCATGACGTCAGGGACCTGCGCCTGTGGGTCGGTGCAGATGCCCGGCACGAACCACAGCGTGCGTCCGGGCAGCAGGTCGTCGTAGCACTGCATCGCCTGCGCTAGGCCGGCACTGTCGACCGGGCAGGGCAGGTAGGGCTGCTCGACCCAGCCGTTGCGACTGCCGATCATCCCCGCCAACAGCAACGGACCGTCCCAGCCGTCGATCAGCGTGGCCAGGACCTCGGCAAAGCGTCCCTGGCTGGCCAGGATGCCGCCGCTGCCGCGTCGCTGCTCGCGTACGCGGCCGCCAGCGTCCAACAGATAGCCGCGCAGGCTGCTGGTGCCCCAATCGATCGCAATCACGTGCTGGCGATCCGGCTCTCCGGCAGCCCGGCGACCGGCAGGTCGCAGACGTACAGCCCGCCGGCCTGCGGCGTGCCTGCCAGCTCCTCGGTGCTATGGTCCAGCCGCGAGCTGATGACATGCAGCCGTTGCAGGTCTGCGCCGCCGAAGGCGCTGCAGGTGGGATGCTTGACCGGCATGCGCACGCGACGCTCCACGCTGCCGTCCGGCCGATAGCGCACCACCTGCCAGGCACGCCATTGCGCGTTCCACAGGTGGCCTTCGCGGTCGATGATGGAGCCATCCGGCTCGGCGTCGGCATGGTCGAGGGTCGTGAAGACGCGGGTATTGGCGGTCTGCGCAGTGTCCGGATCGTAGTCGCAGCACAGGATCTGCGGGCGCACCGAGTCGCAGTAATAGAGCGTGCGGCCGTCGGCGCTGAAGCAGATCGAATTGGGGATCGACACGCCGGGCAGCGGCAGGCGGCGTAGCCCATGCCGCAGCGAGAACTGGTAGAACGCACCACGCGCGGCCTTGTCCTCGTGCTCGTCCATGGTGCCGAACACGAAGTTGCCGTGGCGATCGGCCCGCCCATCGTTGCTGCGGGTGTGCGGGTTGTCGATTTCCAGTTCGGCCAGCTGCTGCAACGGCAGCGCGTCGTCCTCGGCGTGCTCGGGGTCGGCCAGACAGACCGACTTGGCCAGCACGATCAGCACCCGGCCATCGTCCAGCAGGCCGATGCAGCCAGGACGGTCAGGCAGGCTCCAGTAGCGCGTTTGCGCGCTTTGCGGCGCGTGCCGCCACAGGCGCTTTTCGCTGATGTCGACCCAGTACAGCACCTGCTGCCGGTCGCACCAGAGCACGCCTTCGCCATGAGTGCAGCGGCTGTCTACCGTCAGCGTGGCGGTATGTTCGGCTGCGCTCACCATTCTGCGATGCTGCCATCGGCGTGGCGCCACACCGGGTTGCGCCAATCCGGCGGATTTTCATTTGCGCGCTTGAGCATGTCTTCGTCGATCTCCACGCCGAGCCCGGGCTTGGGCAGTGCGGCGATACTGCCATCGATGCAGTGAAAATCGTCTTTGTTGACCACGTAGTCGAGCAGGTCGGCACCTTCGTTGTAGTGGATGCCGATGCTCTGTTCCTGCAGCACCGCGTTGTGCGAGACGAAGTCCACGTGCAGGCAGGCCGCCAATGCGATCGGGCCGAGCGGGCAGTGCGGCGCGAAGCCGACATCGTAGGCTTCGGCCATCGCGGCGATCTTGACGCATTCGGTGATGCCACCGGCATGCGACAGGTCCGGCTGTACCATTTGGATGCCGCCGTTGCAGAGCACGTTCTTGAATTCGAAGCGCGAGAACATGCGCTCGCCGGCGGCCAGCGGGATCGAGGTGCTGGCGGCCAGGCGCGGGTAGTACTCGGCCTGTTCGGCCAGCACCGGTTCTTCGACGAACAGCGGCTTGAACGGCTCCAGTTCGCGCAGCAGCGCCTTGGCCATCGGCGCACCGACCCGGCCGTGGAAGTCGATGCCGAAATCGATGCTGGTGCCGAACGCCTCGCGGATCTCGGCGACCTTGACCACCGCCGCATCGACCGCGCGGGCGCTGTCGATCAGCTTCATCTCCTCGGTGCCGTTGAACTTGAAGGTATCGAAGCCGAGTGCGCGGTAGTCCTTGATTTGCTGGATGATCGCACCTGGGCGATCACCACCGACCCAGCGATAGGTCTTCATGCGGTCGCGCACCAGGCCGCCCAGCAATTCGTAGACCGGCACGCCCAGCGCCTTGCCCTTGATGTCCCAGAGCGCCTGGTCGATGCCGGCGATGGCGCTCATCAGGATCGCGCCGCCACGGTAAAAACCGGCGCGATACAGGGTCTGCCACAGGTCGTTGATGCGCGCCGGATCCTTGCCGACCACATAGCCAGCCAGCTCGTGCACGGCGGCCTCCACGCTGCGCGCGCGGCCTTCGATGACCGGCTCGCCCCAGCCGGTGACGCCCTCGTCGGTCTCGACCTTGAGGAACAACCAGCGCGGCGCCGCGTGGTAGGTGGTGAGGCGGGTGATCTTCATCCGTGCAGTTCCTGGTAGGCCTGCACGAAGGCGCGTGCATGCGTCTGGGTGGTGTCGAGGGATTGGCCAGGCTTGTACAACTCGCCGCCGATGCCGGCGCCGGCCGCGCCCTGCGTCAGGAAGCCGGCCAGGGTCTGCGGACTGACGCCGCCGACCACGTAGACCGGGACGTGGGACGGCAGGACCGAGCGCAGCGCGCGCACATGCGCGGCACCGTAGGTGGCAGCCGGAAACAACTTCAGGATGGCCGCGCCGGCATCGATGGCATCGAAGGCCTCGCTGGCGGTGGCGAACCCGGCCACCACCTGCAGCCTGCGCGATACCGCATGGCGGATCAGCGACGGCCGGGTGTTGGGGGTGACGATGAAGCGCGCACCGATGTCGACCAAGGTATCGACGTCCTCATTGCGCAGCACGGTGCCGGCACCGATCCAGGCGTGCTGGCCGAAGCGCTGCTGCGCCAGCGCGATGCTCTCGGCCCAACGCGGCGAGTTGAGCGGGATCTCGATCGCATCGAAGCCGGCGTCGATCAGGGCGCCGACATGGTCGAGCGTCTCTTCGGGCGTGATGCCACGCAGAATGGCGATCAGCGGCAGGGCGAACGACGGTGCGGCGATGGGGGAAGCTGAGCTCATGCGTGACTCGTGAGGATGCGGAGGCGGTTGCCAGCGTGGGGGATGCTGACGCAGGACGGGAACAACACGCGAGGCGACCGGTCGGCGCCGGCTGCGCGCGCAGCGAAGCGGCCGCCGCGAGGCCTGCAAGATGACGTCATCGCTGCTTCCTCCACAGTCAGGGCGCGCGTGTTGCCGCCACGCGCAGGACGGACCACGTCTGTTCTGCCGCGCCCGGGAGGTAGGGGCTCCTGCTGCGGCGGTCGTTAGCCTCGCGCGACGAGATATGTGCGGCAAATGAAATTTTCGGCATATTCTATTCCTCCGACGAATACGCTTCCGCGACCGTACCTTATGGCTCATTCCGGCACCCCCTGGTTCAACGCAGCGCGCCTCAAGACGCGCCAGCTGCTGCTGTTGCTACACCTGCACGAACAGCGCTCGGTCCTGCGCGCCGCCGAGGCGGCCAGCATGACCCAGCCCGCCGCGTCCAAGCTGCTGGCCGAGATGGAGGACATGCTGGGGGTCAAGTTGTTCGAACGTCATGCCCGAGGCGTGGAGCCCACCTGGTACGGCCATGTGCTGATCCGCCGCGCACGCGCGGCGATGTCGGAGATCGGCCGTGCGCAGGAAGAGATCGCCGCACTGCGTTCTGGCCGGATGGGGCAGGCCTCGATCGGCACGGTGGTCAATCCCGGCACCAATCTGGTCCCGCAGGCCATCGCCGAGGTCAAGCGCGAGTTCCCCGACATCCTGGTGCGGGTCGAGATGGACTACAGCCGTCCGTTGGTGACCAAGTTGCTCGACGGCCAGTTGGACATCGTGATCGGCCGCATCCTCGGTCCGGAAGGGGTGGGGGAACTGGAATTCGAACCGCTGGCCGACGAGCCGCACTCGGTGATCGCCCGCGCCGGCCACCCGCTGGCCAGCCGCACCGGGTTGCAGCACGCCGATCTGGTGCGTTACGGCTGGATCCTGCCGCCAGCCGACAGCGTGCTGCGCGCCCGGCTGGATTCGATGTTCATGGAGCACGGCGTGCAAACGCCGACCAACGCTATCGAGACTTCTTCGCTGCCGGTGACGTCGACCTTGCTGCGAGGCAGCGACATGTTGACGGCCTTGCCGGTCGAGTCGGTGGCGCCGCTGATCCAGGCCAAGCTGCTGACCGTGCTGCCGATCGCCCTGGGCGTGCGGATGGAATCGTTCGGCATCATCCGGCGGCGCGACTATGTCCTGCCACCGGGCGCCGAGCGCATCCTGCAGGCGCTACGGACGACGGCGCGGCGGTTGTATCCGGCCCAGCGGCAGCCGGAATCCCTTTTATAAGCAGGCGCTTCTCTTCGTATTCCGCCAAGGAATACGGGGTTGTGAAAATTTCATTGGCTGGCGCCGGGCCGCCGTCCTATATGTGTGCGGCTGATCGCAGGCTGTAGCGCACGTGAAGTCGGGCAGGTGATCGACGGCGTCTTGCACGGCAAGGGCCGTCATTAGCGGGAGGACGTGCCGCCGGCCCTGTGCCGACGGCCGTCATGCGTACGTGGGCCGCATCCGGCACCGCGACAACTAGTAGTCGTCTTGCGTCCTGGGAGGGATTCAGATGTACAAGTATTCCAGCCATGCCCTGGCAGGTTCGGGCGTGCGTGCTCGTCGTGCGCCGTATTTTGCGTTGACCATCATGGCCGCCAGCATCGGCGCGCTGTTGGCCGCCCCCCTCTACGCCCAGCAGACCGACGCGGCGCAACAGCCGGCGGCGCGTCCGGCAGCCGGCAGCAGCGCAGCGGTCGACCTGGATGCGGTGGAAGTGCGCGGCGTGCGCGCTAGCCTGATCAAGTCGCAGGTGATCAAGCGCGATGCCGAGCAGATCGTCGATTCGGTCAGCGCCGAGGATATCGGTGCGCTACCGGACCGCAGTGTCACCGAAACCCTGCAGCGGGTCAGCGGCGTGACCATCGATCACTTCATGGCGCGCAACGACCCGGATCACTTCTCCGCCGAGGGCAGTGGCGTGATGATCCGTGGTATGACCCAGGTGCGCGGCGAACTCAATGGACGCGACAGCTTCAGCGCCGCTAGTGGCCGTGGTCTGAGCTTCGAGGATGTGCCGGCCGAGCTGATGGCGGGGGTGGACGTCTACAAGAACCCGTCGGCCGAGATCATCGAAGGCGGTCTGGGCGGCACGGTCAACCTGCGCACGCGCATGCCGTTCGACCAGCCTGGCCGGGTCATCGGCGTGACCGCTGACGTGAACTATGGTGATTTCAGCAAGACCTACAAGCCATCGGGCTCGTTTCTCTTCAGCGATCGCTGGAATACCGGCCTCGGCGAGATGGGCTTGATGGTGGATGTGGCGCATTCGGAACTGGCCACCCGCAGCGATGGCATCCAGGTCGAGCCGTTCGTGCGTCGCACCGATGCGGCGCTGCTGGACGGCACCAGCTTCGACAAGGTCTACGTGCCGGGCGGCGTCAACTGGCGGCAGCTCGATTTCGAGCGCAAGCGCAATGGCGTAGCGGGCGCGTTCCAGTGGCGGCCTAGCGACGACACCGAGATCTACGTGCAGTACATGCGCTCCAGTTATGACATGAACTGGCAGGAGCGCGCGGCGTTCTTCAACGACGACACCAACGCCATCGGGCCGGCGCCGGGGACACGGTTTACCTACGATGCCGACGGCCGCTTCGTCAGTGGCTCGCCGGCATCCAGTTCCTGGCGCGGCAACGTCACCGGCAACGATGGCGTGCGCTTCTACACCAACAACCGCTACGCGCAGCAGAGCACGACCACCTCGGATTTGTCCGGCGGCTTTACCCACAAGCTCACCAGCAACCTCACCGTGCGCGGCGATATGCAGCTGGTGCGCTCGGAAAGCGATGCGCTGGACTTCACGCTGTTCGATTCGATCTACCTGCCGGGTCTGACCTTCGATCTGAGCGGCACATATCCATCGGTCGGGATTGCCGACAGCAGCTACACCAGCAACCCCTCCAATTATTTCTGGAGTGCGGCCATGGACCATCTGGCGAAGAATCGCGGCCGCGAACTGGCCACGCGCTTCGACCTGGAATATGCATTCGACGACAGTGCCTGGCTGCGCACCTTCCGTGCCGGCATCCGCGCCACCGACCGCACCCAGATCAACAAGAATTCCGGTTACAACTGGGGCGTGATCAGCGATAACTGGGCGCAGATTCCCGGTACCGCCAATGGGACCGGCCTGGCCGATCTGGCCACCTACATGACTGGCACCTCGCAGCTGTATTCGTATTCCAATCTGTTCCGCGGCAAGATCGATGTGCCCAACAGCCTGTACTTTCCGAGCACTGCTGCGGTCAAGGACTACGCCGGCACCTCGAAGATGATCGAGCAGATTGTGGCGCTGCGCGGGTCGGGCTGGGCGCCGGACAAGTACCAGTTACAGGACATCAATCGGCAGTTCGAACGGACCCAGGCGGCCTACGCGGTGATGTATTTCGCCAACGACGAGGCGCTTGGCGTGCCGGTGGACGGCAATATCGGTGTGCGTGTCGTGCAGACCAAGACCGAGGCCAATGGCTATGGTCAGTTCCCCGACCTGTCGGGCAGTGCCGGATCGGAAGAACTCCGCCAGCAGTACACCGGACAGTACTTCCCCAACGATGCCAAGGGCAGCTATACCAACGTGCTGCCAAGCTTCAACATGCGCTTCAAGTTCACCGATGCGCTGCAGTGGCGTATTGCCGCGTCCAAGGCGATGGCGCGACCGGACTACACCCAGTTGCAACCGTATCTGCTGCTTGCAGCGACGACCGAGTCCAACGGCAGCGTCTCCAGGTGGACCGGCACCGCCGGCAATCCGAATCTGAAGCCGATGACGGCCAATCAGTACGACACCGCGCTGGAGTGGTACTTCGATACCAGCGACATGATGTACCTGACGCTGTTCTACAAGAGCGTCAAGGATTACTTCTCCAACCAGACGGTCACCGAAAACTACGGTGGTCAGAACTGGCTGGTGACACGTCCGTACAACATGGACAAGGGACGTATTCGCGGTTTTGAATACGGCTACACCCAATTCTTCGATTCCTTGCCGGGCTGGATGAGCGGGTTCGGCGTCAATGCCAACTTCACCTTCGTCGACAGCAGCGGCGGAGTGAACACGGCCACCGACCCGTATACGCAGACCACGGTCACCGGGGTGAGCCTGCCGTTGGAGGGGCTGTCGCGGCGCAGCTACAACCTGGCAGGCATCTACGAGAAGGGTCCGCTGTCGCTCCGCCTTGCCTACAACTGGCGTTCGCGCTACCTGCTGACCGCCAGCGATGTATCGACCAAGTTGCCGACCTGGGCGGACGACTACGGTCAGCTGGATGCATCGGCGTTCTATCGTTTCAATCCGCACGTGCAGCTCGGCGTCCAGGCCAATAACCTGACCGACACGGTGACCAAGGTGTTGATGGGGCCGACATCGTATACGGGCGGCGAGGTCGACTACCATCTGTACACCCGCAGCTGGTTCCTCAACGACCGTCGTTACTCGCTGGTGCTGCGCATGAACTGGTAAGTGCACGCGCTCCTGCGTGGCTGCAAGCGACGTTGGGGCATCTAGCGACATCAGATCGATCGGCGGGCCTGGCTTTGAATGCCAGGCCCGCTTTTTTTATCAGCTCACCATCTTGTAGTTGCGCTGTGTCATTGCGATATCGCCATCGCCCTGTTCGCTGTGCGGCGAACTGCATGCGGCGATGGGGGCGCATATCGTTGGGGCAGGAAATATATTTCTTTGGTGTAACCGGCGCTGTTTCAACTTCTCGTCGGCATGTGGCGCGGCGTATAGCGTCCCGCCAATCAATCGTTCGACCGATGCAGTTGATGGGGCGTTTGCTGCAGCCCAGGCGAGGTCGACAAGCATCGTGGTTGTGCATGCGGCTGACCCCGTCGATTCGCTGAGCGTGCGCATGCATCTGTATAGCTGCGCCGAAGATGCAGAAAAGTTGTCTGGTCGAGGTCGTTTTATGCGAACTTATACTGCTGGCTGGAGTGCCAAATACGCGGGCATTTCCCGTGTTGTTATAGGTTTAGCGAATAGCTTTCCAGGAATATTTCATTGGTGTGGCATCGTAGCCGCGCCCTATGCTCCGGCCGCAGTTACACGGTTCGCCCATCAGGGCATCCAGGCAGCGATCGCTCCAACTCTTGCAGAGCGAATTCGCGCAACAACGACGGGCAGGGCATCCGCACCTGGCCGCTAAAACGACAGAACATGCGTCCTGGGAGGGAGCTCCATGTCAGTGCAACACAGCCACGTTCCGGCGAGCCGGACTGTGGGTCCGCGTTCGATGCGTGATGTCCGCCATTCGGTCATGGCGATCAGTATCGCCACCTTGGTGAGCGCGCAGGCGTACGCGCAGGAAGCGAGCCCGACGGGTGCCCCGACATCGGACGCGACCACGCAGCAGCTGGATACGGTGCAGGTGACTGGTACGCGCAGCAGCGTGACCAAGGCGCAATTGGTCAAGCAGAACGCCGAGCAGATCGTCGATTCGATCGTTGCCGAAGATATCGGCAAGCTGCCCGACAACAACGTGGCCGAAGCGCTGCAACGCATCTCCGGTATCCAGATCTCGCGAAATTACGGCGAGGGCAGCACGATCGCGATCCGCGGCCTGACCCAGGTGCGTACCGAGCTCAACGGGCGCGATATCTTCACCGCCAATGACGGCCGTGGACTGAGCTTCGAGGATGTGTCTGCCGAGCTGCTGGGCGGCGTCAATGTGTACAAGAATCCGTCCGCCGACATGATCGAAGGCGGGCTTGGCGGCACGGTCGATCTGCGGACGCGTCTGCCGTTCGACTACGAAGGTCGCAAGATCGCCGGCAGCGTGCAGTACAACTATTACGACCTGGCCGACGATGGCAAGCCGGCGTTTTCCGGCTTGTTCAGCGATCGCTGGCAGACCGGCATCGGCGAAATCGGCCTGCTGGTGAACTACTCGCAGCAGACCAGCCCGTTTCGTCAGGACACCATCTCCATCGAACCGTGGTATGGGCAGACCGCGAACATTCCTGGCTACGAGGGCCAGCAGGTCTTCGTTCCGCATGGCGCCGGCAAGAACACCACGATCGGCGAGCGCAAGCGCAAGACCGGCGCAGTCGCCCTGCAGTGGCGTCCGAACGACGATCTGGAGGTCTACGCCCAGGTGCTGCGCTCGGACTACGACTTCAGCTGGCACGACTATTCGTTCTTCGCGCTGACCGGCCAGAACCCCATCCAGGGCGTGCCCGGTATCCAGGTCAACAGCCGCAATGAATTCGTCAATGGCTCGTTCCAGGGTGTGCCGACCGAGTCCAACACCAGCCTGACCACGCGCAAGTCCGTGACCACCGATTACGCGATCGGTGCGAAGTGGACGGTCACGCCGATGATGACGCTGAGCACCGACTTCCAGTATGTCGATGCCACCACCAAGGGGGAGCGCTACATCCTGGCGACCGGACAGGCCACCAGCCCGTTCTTCAACGTGGACTTCCGCGGCAGCCTGCCGCGGCTGTCGGTCACCGACGCCAGCGGCGCCGAGGGCTACCTGGCCGACGTCGGCAACTACGACGGTTGGCGTTACCAGGTCGACAACATGGACGACAACAAGGGCACCGAATTCGCCTGGCGTGCGGATATGGACCTGGCATTCGACAGCGACTTCGTGCGCAGCTTCAAGGCAGGCGTGCGCTATACCGATCGCGATGCGGAGAACCGCGGCAATATCTGGCGCTTCAACTGCATCAACGATTGCAATGGCGCGCCCTTCGCGAACTATCCGGGCATCGGGGTGATGACCAACCCGATCACCGATTTCTTCCGCGGCGACGGCTATGCCTTCGGTCCGACGCTGACGGCCTCGGACGCGGCGGTGGCCAACTATCAGCAGACCATTGCAGCGTTGGGCTTTGCCCCGCTGACCTTTGCGCCGAACAACGTCAACCTGCAGAACGAAAAGACCTACGCCGCCTACGGCGTGCTGCGCTTCGGCGTGGATGGCGACATTCCGTTCGACGGCAACATCGGCATGCGTGTGGTACGCACCGAGCTGTCCTCGCAGGGGGTGCGTACCGGCACTGCGACCGAAGGTGGTGGCCTGATTCCGATCAGTGCCGACCAGAGTTATACCGACATGCTGCCCAGCCTCAACCTGCGCTGGCTGCTCACCGATCAGCTGCAATGGCGCTTTGCCGCCTCGCGCGGCATCTCTCGGCCGTCGTTCGACCGGCTCAACCCCAACCTGAGCCTGAGCGCCGACAGCAGCAGCGGCAGCGTCACCCGCACGGGACGCGGCGGCAATCCCGATCTAGAGCCGATCAAGGCCGATCAGTTCGATACCTCCCTGGAGTGGTACTACGGCCAGGGCTCGATGGTCTACGGCACCTTGTTCTACAAGAAGGTCAAGGGGTTCATCGCCGAGGCGGTGTTCAACGAGCAGTACCTGGACGAGAACGGCGCGCCGGTGAACTGGCAGATCACCCGTCCGGTCAATGGCGACGAAGGCCAGATCCGCGGCGTCGAAGTGGGCTATACCCAGTTCTTCGATTTCCTGCCGGGATGGCTGAGCGGCTTCGGTCTACAGACCAACTACACCTACGTGGATAGCGAAGCGCCGAGTCCGACCGCCACCGATACCAACGGCCAGGCGCTGACGGTGCCGCTGGAAGGCTTGTCGAAGAACAGCTACAACGCGATCCTCAGCTACGAGACCCCGCGTTTCCAGGGCCGCGTCGCCTACAACTGGCGCAGCGATTGGCTGGTGACCACCGCCGGCAACGGCACCGGCAACCTGCCCGTGTACAACAAGGGCTTTGGTCAGTTGGATGCGTCGTTGCGCTTCAACATCAATGACATCTGGTCGATCTCGCTGGATGGCGTGAACCTGCTCGATACGCGCCGTGAGAGCTATCTGGGTGTGGAGTCGCGGTACCGCGACTTCGTGATCAACGATCGTCGGTATGGCCTGACCTTGCGGGCCAACCTGTAGAACGCGCCGTAGGAAGTGCGTCGCTGGTCCGGCGTGTTGTGCAGGCAGCACGTCGGGCCGGTGTTTTTTTACCGACGCTACGGCGTCGGTCGCTAGGAGAGCCGGGAATGATCAATGCGATCGATCCGCTGACCGAGCGTCGTCTCGCACTGCCGCGTGCATACGTGGCCGGTGTCGGCTTGCTGCTGGTGATGCTGTGGTCGCTGCTGGCCGACCTGCAGGCAGCCGAGCGCGACACCGACGCACCCTATCGCTGGCGGAGCGTTGCCATCGGCGGTGGTGGTTTCGTGACCGGTGTGCTGTTCCATCCGGCGCAGCGCGGCCTGGCCTATGCGCGTACCGACGTCGGTGGTGCTTATCGCTGGGACGATGGTGATCAGCGCTGGGTAGCCCTGACCGATTGGCTGGGCGCCGACGATTGGAACCTGATGGGTATCGATGCCTTTGCGGTCGATCCGCAGGATCCACAGGCGCTGTATCTTGCCGCCGGCACCTATATGCATGCGCGTGCGGGCAATGCGGCATTGCTGCGCTCGCATGATCGCGGACGCAGCTTCGAGCGAACGCCCTTGCCGTTCAAGCTGGGCGGCAACCAGCTTGGTCGCGCCAACGGCGAGCGCTTGGCGGTCGATCCGCACGATGGTCGCGTGTTGTTGCTGGGCTCGCGCGATGCCGGGCTGTGGCGTAGCGAGGACCGTGGGGTTCATTGGTCGCGTGTGGAGAGCTTTCCTGACGCGGCGCTGGCCGCTGCCACTGCCCGCAACCACGTCGGCAGCGAGCAGGCCATCGGGATCGCGTTCGTGGTGTTCGACCCGGCCAGCGGCCGCGCCGGCACTGCGACGCCACGCATCTATGTCGGCGTCTCCACTGCGGCCACCAGCATGTATGTGTCCGAAGATGGCGGACGCAGTTGGACAGCCGTGAAAGGGCAACCCCAGGGGCTGCGACCCAGCCACATGGCTGGCGGCGCGGATGGCCATTGGTATCTGAGTTATGGCGATCAGCCCGGTCCGGACCTGATGGCGGGTGGGGCGCTGTGGAAATACAGCCCGGCCCAGGCGCGCTGGCAGGAGATCAGCCCACTGTCGCAGCCGAGCACGGGCGACGGCTTTGGCTGGGGCGCGGTGGCGGTGGATCCACGTGATCCCCAGGTCATCCTCGCCAGCACCTTCCGTCGATACAACCCCCGCGACGAGCTGTTCCTGAGTCGCGATGGCGGCCGCAGCTGGACCGCGTTGCTGGCCGACGCCCGCTTCGATCACAGCAGCGCGCCGTGGACCGCGCAGGCCACGCCGCACTGGATGGGAGCGCTGGCGATCGACCCGTTCGACGACAATCATGCCTTGTTCGTGACCGGCTATGGCATCTGGGCCTCGCGCAATCTGCACACCTTCGCCGCACCGCAGCAGCCGTTGCAGTGGTGGTTCCAGGACCGTGGCCTGGAGGAAACCGTGCCACTGGATCTGCTCAGCCCGATGCAGGGCGCGCATCTGCTCAGCGCACTCGGCGACATCGATGGTTTCCGCCACGACGATCTGGAGCGCGCGCAGTGGCAGTTCGCCGGTCCGCGGCTGACCAATGGCGAAAGCATCGATGCGGCCGGTCAGGCGCCGCAGTGGATGGTGCGCAGCGGCACCGTGCGCGATCGCCGCAATCAGCAGATCCGTGCGCTCTACTCGCGTGATGGCGGACGGCAATGGCAGGCATTCGCCAGCGAGCCGCCAGCCGGGCAGGGTGCCGGCACGATTGCCATTGGTGCCGACGGCAAGGCAGTGGTGTGGACGCCGCGCGACGGCGGCGCATGGCGGAGCACGGATGTCGGCAAGCATTGGCAGCGCGTGGACGGCCTGCCCGACACGGCGGTGGCGGTGGCCGATCGCGTCGATGCGCGACGCTGGTATGCGGTCGATGTCGCAAGCGGTCGCTTGTACGTCAGCCACGATGGCGCGATCCGTTTTCGCGATACCGGCGAGCACGTGGGACAGCCAGCGCGCGACGAGCGCGCGCGGCCGCAGTTGCGGCCGGACCCCTGGCGCGCCGGGGTGGTCTATCTGGCCAGCCCATCGCGCGGGGTGATGCGCTGGCAGGACGAGCGGTTGCAGGTGCTTTCGCAGTTGCAGGAGGCGCGTTCGCTGGGCGTGGGTGCGCCGATGCGCGCGAATGCGCCCCCGACCTTGTATCTGGCAGGGCGCGTGGACGGCATCGACGGGGTCTTCCGCTCCGACGACGAGGGCGCGCACTGGTTGCGTATCAACGACGATGCACACCGCTTTGGGCGGCCGTACAGTGTCACCGGTGATCCGCGGATTCGCGGTCGCGTCTACTTCGCCACCGGCGGGCGTGGCATCTTCTATGGCGACCCACGATGACGCTGCGCGGCAGCACGAGCGCCGTCGGCAGGGGCACGGTGGACGGCACCGCCTGCCGTCGCGCAGCCTTCCCCGTGTATGCGGGACCCGTTCTGGAGATCTTGGCATGAGCGTTATCCGCATCCCCTCTGTCTGCCTGCTGGCGCTGGCGCTGACCAGCCCCGTGGTCTGCGCGCAACCGACCCTGCCACTGTTGTTTGCCGATGGCGCCGTGCTGCAGCGCGATCAGCCGATGCCGGTCTGGGGTTGGGCGACACCGAACGCCGCGATCAGCGTGCGTTTCGATGGCCACCAGGCCAGCGCCAAGGCCGATGCGCAGGGCCGCTGGCAGGTTCGCCTGCCGGCTCACGCCGCCGGCGGACCTTATGTGCTTGAGGTGCGCGGCGATGGTGGCGCGCTGCAGGTGCGCGATGTGTTGGTGGGCGATGTCTGGCTGGCCAGCGGGCAATCGAATATGGAGTGGCCGCTGGCACAGGCCAGCGATGGTCCGCAGACGGTGGCGGCGGCCAAGGATGCGCACCTGCGGCATTTCAAGGTGCCCAAGTCGTGGTCGGTGCAGCCGGAAGCACGCCTGGCCGGCGGCAGCTGGCAGGCGGCCACCCCGGCAACGGCTGGCGAGTTCACTGCAGTGGGCTACTACTTCGCGCAGGAACTGCGGGCCAGCGCCAAGGTGCCGATCGGCATCATCAACAGCACATGGGGCGGGAGTGCGATCGAAGCGTGGATGGATGCCGCCTCGCTGGGCATGGATCCCGCGCAGAACCAGGGCGCCATCGCAGCGATCCAGCAGCGCGACGCCACCGTGCTGGCCGCGACTGGCCAGCGTATCGCGCGTTGGCCCAAGGTCGAGGGCGAGATGCCGCAATGGCGGCAACCGGACTTCGACGACCGCGACTGGGACAGCATTCCGGTGACAAAGCAGTGGGAGGCCAGCGGCTACGATGGCATGGACGGCATCGCCTGGTATCGGGTGACGTTTCGCCTGAGCGCTGCCGAGGCCAAGGCGGGTATCACGCTGGGGGTCGGTCAGATCGATGATTCGGACATCACCTATGTCAATGGCCAGCAGGTGGGTGCGACCGAGAAGCAATGGAATCTGCCGCGCGTCTATAGCGTGCCTGCCGCCGCGCTGCATGCCGGCGTCAATCAGATCGCGATCAGGGTGGACGATCTCAGTGGCGGCGGTGGACTGCATGGTCCGGACGCACAGCGTTTCGTGCAGACCGCCGATGGCAGCCGGCGGCCGCTGGAGGGCTGGAAGTTCCGTCCTGCCGCAGTGCGGGTGTCGGCCAGCGACAACAAGAACCAGTTGCCGACCCTGCTGTACAACCAGATGATCCATCCCTTGCAGCCGTTCCCGGTCAAGGGCGTGATCTGGTACCAGGGCGAGAGCAATGCCACCGAGGCGGGCGCGGTGAAGTACCGCGAGCAGTTCGCGGCGATGATCCAACAATGGCGCGCCGAACGCGGTGCCCCGGCGCTGCCGTTCCTGTGGGTGCAGCTGGCCAACTTCCAGGCCGGCAACGACGCTGGCGACCTGAGTCCGTGGGCGCTTTTGCGCGAGTCGCAGTCCAAGACGCTGGCGCTGCCGGCGACCGCGCAGGCGGTGATCATCGACATCGGCAACCCGACCGACATTCACCCGACCAACAAACGCGATGTCGGCCACCGCCTGGCGCTGGCCGCACGCCATGTGGCCTACGGCGAAACGCTGGTGTACAGCGCGCCGGTGTTCACCCGTGCGCAGTTCGCCGATGGCCAGGCGACGTTGTCGTTCGACCTGCAGGGCGATGCGTTGCAGGTGCGTGGCGGTGGCGATGTCCATGGCTTTCGCATCGCCGGCGCCGACCGGCAGTTCCATCCGGCACAGGCGCGCATCGCCGGCGATCGCGTGATCGTGCGCAGCGACGCGGTGGCCGCGCCGGTGGCGGTGCGCTACGGCTGGAGCGAGAACCCGGAGGACGCCAACCTGGTCAATCGCCAGCAGTTGCCGGTGTCCCCTTTCCGAACCGATACCTGGTGATACGGAGTCCGATGACCATGTCTGTCTGCTGCGCGCCGGTGCGCGCCTCCCTCTTGTTCCGGTGCGGTCGCGCGCCGTTGTTGCTCAGCGCGCTGGCCCTGGCGTTGGCCGGGTGCCAGTCCGGCAAGCCCGACGACACGCGCGCACCGGCTGCATCGACGCCGTCGTCGGCGCCCAGCGCAGCGGGTCAGACCGCTGCAACGCCGCCTGCGGCGACGCCGGCGCCGATGCCGCAATTCGTCAGCAGGGATGGCAAGCACGCGCTGATGGTCGATGGCGCGCCCTTCCTGATCCTCGGTGCCCAGGTCAACAACTCCAGCAATTATCCGGGCGTCATGGACAAGGTGTGGCCGGCGATGGAGTTCCTGCAACCCAATACGGTGCAGGTGCCCATCGCCTGGGAGCAGATCGAGCCGGAGGAAGGCAAGTTCGACTTTTCCTTCGTCGATACCTTGCTGGCGCAGGCGCGCGAGCACAAGGTGCGGCTGGTGCTGCTGTGGTTCGCCACCTGGAAGAACAACGGCCCGCAATACTCGCCGCACTGGGTCAAGACCGATAATCGGCGCTTTCCACGCGTGGTCACCCGCGAGGGCAAGTCGATCGGCTCGTTGTCACCGCACGCCCAGGCCACGCTGGATGCCGACCGCAAGGCCTTCGTGGCGTTGATGAAGCATCTCAAGCAGGCCGACCCGCAACGCACCGTGCTGATGATCCAGCCCGAGAACGAGCCGGGAACCTACGGCAGCGTGCGTGACTTCTCGCCGATGGCGCAGCAGCTGTTCGACGGCCCGGTTCCGGACGCGCTGCTCAAGCGCATGCATAAACAGCCGGGCAGTTGGGCGCAGGTGTTCGGCGCCGATGCCGACGAGATCTTTCACGCCTGGTCGATCGGCCGTTATATCGATCAAGTCGCCGAGGCCGGCAAGGCGGAGTATCCGTTGCCGATGTACGTCAACGCGGCGCTGCGCGGCCCGTTCAACCCTGGGCAGCCCGGCCAGTACGCCAGCGGCGGCCCGACCGACAACGTGCTGGACGTGTGGAAGGCGGCCGCACCGCATATCGACCTGTTGGCGCCGGACATCTACATGCCGGAGTACCGCACCTATACCACCGTGATGGACCGCTACGCGCGCGCGGACAATGCATTGTTCGTCGCCGAGACCGGCAACCGGCAAGAGTACGCACGCTACCTGTTTCCAGCCCTGGGGCATGACGGGATCGGCTGGTCGACCTTCGGCATCGACTACACCCACTATTCCAACTATCCGCTGGGTGCCAAGAAGGTCGACGAAGCCACGCTGGCGCCGTTCGCGCTCGGTTACCGCCTGGTCGGCATGGGCATGCGGCCGTTCGCCAAGGCCGCTGCGGAAGGCAAGCTGCATGGCGCGGCCGAAGAGCCGGGCCAGGCGGTGCAGGAACTCAAGCTCAACGACCGCTGGGGTGCCACCATCACCTATGGCGTGCCGCAGTTCTGGTTCAAGGGCGAGCCGCCAGGCAATCCGGAGCCTATCGGTGCGGCGCTGATCGCCGAGCTGGGGCCAGACGAATTCCTGGTCACCGGCTACCACGTGCGCGTGACCTTGCATCCTGCCAGCGAAGCCACCGCCAACATGATCTACGACCGTGTCGAAGAAGGCGTCTACGATGGCACGCAGTGGACGTTCCAGCGCAACTGGAACGGCGACCAGACCGACTATGGCGTCAATTTCTCCGACGCCCCGCAATTGCTCAAGATCCGCTTGGCCACGTTCCAGTAATCCGACCCATCCCTGCGCCGCGCCGTCGCGGTGGTGCTTCGTAACGCAAAGGACTCTTATGCCCAATCTCCGTCGTTCCATCGCAGACGCGCGCCGTCGTCATACGCCACTGGCGCACTGCCTGGCGCTGTCGTTGGCGCTGTTGGCCAATGCCGCCCATGCGCAGGAAGTGCGCAAGGCGGCCGATGGCTTGACCGTGGTGCCGAGCGCCAAGGGCGCCGCTCCAGTCCGCCTGCAGGTGGTCGATGCCGGCATCATCCGCGTCAGTGCCGATCCGGACGGCGATTTCGCGCGCACCCCCAGCCTGATGCGCGTGCCGGTCGAGGGCGACACGGCGTTCCAGTTGGCCGAGCAGGGCGATCACGTGCAGTTGAAGACCGGCAAGCTCACCGCCACGGTGTCCACGGTCGATGGCCATGTCAGTTTTGCCGATGCCCAGGGCAACCCGGTGCTGTCGGAAGTGGCCGGCGGCCGCAGCTTTACGCCGCTCAACGTGGAGGGCAAGCAGTACCTGAGCGTGCGCCAGCGCTTCCAGTCGCCCGATGACGAGGCCTTGTATGGCTTCGGCCAGCACCAGCAGGGCTGGATGAACCAGAAGGGCCGCAACGTCGAGCTGCAGCAGAACAACATCGACATGGCAGTGCCGTACCTGGTATCCAGCCGCCATTACGGCCTGCTGTGGGACAACAACTCGATCACCCGCCTGGGCGACCCACGCGGCCTGCAGCCGCTGCCCAAGACGCTGAAGCTGTACGACGCCAAGGGCAAGGCCGGCGCGCTGACCGCACGCTATGCGATCAACGGCAAGCAGATCCTCGAGCGTCGCGAGAGCGAGGTGAACTACCAGTACCTCAGCGATCTGCCCAAGTTCCCCAAGCAGGCGATCACCAAGGACAAGAACAGCCGCATGCAGGTCAGCTGGGAGGGCGAGATCGAAGCGCTGACCGGCGGCGAGCACACCTTCTCGCTGTATTCCAGCGAATACGCCAAACTCTATGTCGACGGCAAGCTGGTGATCGACCGTTGGCGGCAGAACTGGAACCCGTGGAATCACGAGTTCAAGCTGGATCTACAGCCGGGCCAACGCCACACCGTCAAGATCGAATGGGATCTGATCGACCCCAGCTATATCGCGCTGCTTCACCGCGACCCGCTGCCGACCAGCGAAGCGAATGACCTGTCGTTGTGGTCCGAAGCCGGCCAGATGATCGACTATTACGTTGTTGCGGCCGATTCCTACGACCAGGCGATCGCTGGCTATCGCGAGCTCACCGGCAAGTCGGTGATGCTGCCGAAGTGGGCCTACGGCTTCTGGCAGAGCCGCGAGCGCTACAAGAGCCAGGATGAATTGATCGCTGCGGTTGCCGAGTACCGCAAGCGCAAGTTGTCGCTCGACAATATCGTGCTGGACTGGTCGTACTGGCCGGAGGACGCCTGGGGCTCGCACGATTTCGACAAGCAGCATTTCCCCGATCCGGATGGCATGGTCAAGGCCGTGCACGACATGCACGCGCAGATCATGATCTCGGTCTGGCCCAAGTTCTATCCCACCACCGCCAACTACAAGGAGCTGGACGCGGCAGGCTTCATGTTCAAGCGCAATGTGGAGGTGGGCGAGCTGGACTGGATCGGCAAGGGCTACAAGAACTCGTTCTACGACCCATATTCGGGAAAAGCGCAGGCGATCTACTGGCGTCAGATCAACGAAAAGCTCAACAGCAAGGGCTTCGATGCCTGGTGGATGGACGCCGACGAACCGGACGTGCACTCGAACCTGGACATCGCTGAGCGCAAGGCGCGCACGACGCCGACCGCGCTGGGGCCGTCGACCGAGTTCTTCAATTCCTATCCGCTGCCGCATACCCACGGCGTCTACGTGGGCGATCGCGCCGCCGATGGCAAACGCGTGTTCATCCTTTCGCGCAAGGGCTATGCGGGTACCCAACGCAATGCCGTGGCGGTGTGGAGCGGCGACATCGTCTCGCGTTGGGACGACATGCGCGACCAGATCTCGGCCGGCGTCAACATGGCCTTGTCGGGCCTGCCCAACTGGACCTTCGACATCGGCGGCTTCGCGGTGGAGAAGCGCTATGAAGACCAGGACCCGGCGCATCTGCCCGAATGGCGCGAGCTCAACACCCGTTGGTTCCAGTTCGGCGCCTTCGTGCCGATTTTCCGCTCGCATGGCCAGTTCCCGTACCGCGAAATCTGGAACATCGCCCCGGAAGGCACACCGTTCTACGACAGCATGGTCTACTACAACCGGCTGCGTTACGCGCTGTTGCCTTACATCTACAGCCTGGCCGGCGACACCTACCAGCGCGATGGGGTGATCATGCGCGGCATGATGATGGACTTCCCGAATGATCCCAAGGTGCGCGACATCAACGACCAGTACCTGTTCGGTTCGGCGTTCCTGGTCGCGCCGGTGACGCGCTTCGGTGCGACCTCGCGGCAGGTCTATCTGCCGGCTGGTACCAGCTGGCTGGATTTCGCCACGGGCAAGCGCTACGACGGGGGCCAGACCATCGACGCGGCTGCGCCGATCGCACGCATGCCGCTGTTCGTGCGTGCCGGCTCCATCGTGCCGACCGGGCCAGTGCAGGAATATGTCGACCAACGGCCGAATGCGCCGCTCACCGTGGTGGTCTACACCGGTGCGGACGGGCAGTTCTCGCTGTACGAAGACGACGGCAAGGGCTACGGCTACGAGAAGGGCGAGTTCAGCCGCATTCCACTGAGCTGGGACCAGGCCAAGGGCGAATTGCGGATCGGCCAGCGCGAGGGCAGTTGGGCCGGCATGCCGGCCAAGCGCACCATCCAGGTGCGTTTCGTCGACGGGCCGCGCGACGACGCCGGTGCGCTGGAGCCGGGTACCGACGCCAGCATCCAGTACGACGGCAAGGCGGTCAGCGTGTTGCAGCGCAAGATTGCGTCGGGCAACGTGCGTCGTCGATGATCGCAGGCTGTCTTTGGTCGATGGGCAAGCAGATGCCGGAACGGCGCAAGCTAGGCGCGGGCTCCGGTCATGCGGCACGGCAGTGGCCATGCTGAGCCGGCGCCAATGGTGCAAGGCCGCCGGGGCCGCAGTCGCGGCCCTGGGAACCGCGCCGGTGGTCGCCGCCGCAGCGCGCTCGACCACGCCTGCCGGCTTGCCCGCGGTGGCGCCCGCCGAGGCCTTGCAGCTGTGGTATCGCCAACCGGCCAACGAATGGGTGCAGGCCTTGCCGGTCGGCAACGGCCGATTGGGCGCGATGGTGTGGGGCGGCATCGCCCATGAGCGCCTACAGCTCAATGAAGACACGCTCTATGCAGGCGGCCCGTACGACGCCACCAGCCCGGAGGCCTTGGCCGCGTTGCCGCAGGTGCGTGCGCTGATCTTCGCCGGGCGCTATGCCGAGGCCGAGCAGCTGGCCGACGCCAAGCTGTTGTCGCGGCCGCCCAAGCAAATGCCGTATCAGCCCTTGGGCGATCTGTTGCTGGATTTCGATCGCGCCGACGGCATCAGCGACTATCGACGCCAGCTCGACCTGGACACGGCGGTGGCCACCACCACGTTCCGCTCCGGCGACGGCGTGCACCGACGCGAGGTCTTCGTCTCCGCGCATGCGCAATGCATCGTGGTGCGCCTGTCCTGCGATCGCCCACAAGCGCTCTCGCTGCGCATCGGCATCGACAGCCCACAACGCGGCGACATCGCGGTGGAGCAGGGCAGCTTGTTGTTCAGCGGGCACAACGGCGGCTTTGCCGGGATCGACGGCAAGCTGCGTTTCGCCTTGCGCGTATTGCCGCGGGTCACTGGCGGTCGTCTCGACGTCGAGCGCGATCGCCTGCGGATCGACGGCGCCGACGAGGTGGTGCTGTTGCTCACTGCCGCGACCAGCTATCGACGCTACGATGCCGTCGACGGTGATCCGCTCGCACGCACTGCCGCACAACTGCAGCAGGCGGCCAAGCTGGACCATGCATCCTTGTTGCGTGAGCACCTTGCCGACCACCGGCGCTTGTTCCGGCGGGTGGCGATCGATCTCGGCAGCAGCGAGGCCGCAAGGCTGCCCACCGACCAGCGTGTGCAAGGTTTTGCCAGCGGCGACGATCCCGCGCTGGCGGCGCTCTATCACCAATACGGCCGCTACCTGTTGATCTGCAGCTCGCGACCCGGCACCCAGCCGGCCAATCTGCAGGGCATCTGGAACGACTTGATGCAGCCGCCGTGGGAAAGCAAGTACACCATCAACGTCAACACCGAGATGAACTATTGGCCCAGCGAGGCCAACGCACTGCACGAGTGCGTCGAGCCGCTGGAAGCCATGCTGTTCGAGCTGGCCGAGACCGGTGCGCACACGGCGCGGGCCATGTACGACGCGCCGGGTTGGGTGGTGCACAACAACACCGATCTGTGGCGCCAGGCTGGTCCCATCGATGGAGCCAAGTGGAGCCTGTGGCCGATGGGCGGGGTGTGGCTGCTGCAGCAACTCTGGGACCGCTGGGATTACGGTCGCGACCGTGCCTACCTGCGCAAGATCTACCCCTTGTTCAAGGGCGCGGCCGAGTTCTTCGTCGCCACCCTGGTGCGCGACCCGCAGACCGGGGCGATGGTGACCAATCCGTCGATGTCGCCGGAGAACCAGCATCCGTTCGGTGCGGCGGTCTGCGCCGGCCCCACGATGGACGCGCAGTTGCTGCGTGACCTGTTCGCCCAGTGCATCGCCATGAGCGCGCTGCTCGAGGTGGACGCGGCGCTGGCAGGGCAACTGGCGCGCCTGCGCGAGCAGTTGCCACCCAACCGCATCGGCAAGGCGGGCCAGTTGCAGGAGTGGCAGCAGGACTGGGACATGGAGGCACCGGAGATCCATCACCGCCATGTCTCGCACTTGTATGCGTTGCACCCCTCCAGTCAGATCAATGTGCGCGACACCCCGGTGCTGGCCGCGGCTGCCCGGCGTTCGCTCGAAATTCGCGGCGATCACGCTACCGGCTGGGGCATCGGCTGGCGGTTGAACCTGTGGGCGCGGCTGGGCGATGGCGAACACGCCTATCGCATCCTGCAACTGCTGCTTTCGCCTGAGCGGACCTATCCGAACCTGTTCGACGCCCATCCGCCGTTCCAGATCGACGGCAACTTCGGCGGCACCGCCGGCATCACCGAAATGCTGCTGCAAAGCTGGGGCGGCAGCGTGTTCCTGCTGCCGGCCTTGCCCTCCGCCTGGCCACGTGGCAGCGTGCGCGGGCTGCGCGTGCGCGGCGGCGCCAGTATCGACCTGGACTGGGACGCGGGGCGCCTGCAGCGCGCGCGCCTGCACAGCGATCGTGGCGGGCGCTATCAGCTGTCGTATGCAGGACAGACCCTGGACCTGGAACTGGGGGCTGGCCGCTCCCGGCAGGTCGGACTCAACAACAACCGATTGGTGACGCTATGAGCTTGTACGTAGGACTGGACGTGGGCACGCAGAGCGTCAAGCTGGTGGCCTACGATCCGCAGCAACGGGACGTGGTGGCCACCATCGCCGCACCGATGGACCTGATCAGCCGCGACGATGGCACCCGCGAACAGCAGGCGCAGTGGTGGATCGATGGCATCGTGCAGTGCTTCGCGCAACTCGATGCCGATCAGCGTGCGCGCGTGCGCGGCATCTCCGTGTCCGGCCAGCAGCACGGTTTCGTGCCGGTGGCCGCCGATGGCAGCGTCACCGCGCCGGTCAAGCTGTGGTGCGACACCAGTACCGCGCTGGAGTGCGATGAAATCATGGGCGCAGTGGGTGGTGCGGCCGCCAGCGTGGCTGCCGCCGGCAATCCGATCCTGGCCGGCTACACCGCCTCCAAGCTGCCGTGGACGCGCAAGCATCGCCCCGAGGCGTATGCGGCCATGGCCACGGTGATGCTGCCGCACGACTACATCAATTTCTGGCTGACCGGCGAGCGCTTTGCCGAAGTCGGCGATGCATCGGGGACTGGCTGGCTGGACGTGCGCACGCGGCAGTGGTCCGAGCGCATGCTTGGCGCCATCGATGCCCAGCGCGATCTGCGCGCGGCCTTGCCGCCGCTGGTCGAGACTGGCGCGGTGTATGCCTTGTCCGCGGCTGCTGCCGAGGCGCTGAACCTGCCGCCCGGCGTGCGCGTCACCACTGGCGGTGGCGACAACATGATGGCAGCGATTGGCACCGGTAATGTGGTGCCTGGCCGGCTGACCATGAGCCTGGGCACCTCCGGCACCTTGTTCGCCTACGCCGATCACCCGGTGGTGGACGATGATGCGCGCTGGGCGGCGTTCTGTTCTTCCAGCGGTGGTTGGCTGCCGCTGATCTGCACCATGAACTGCACCGTCGCCACCGAGGCGGTCATGCGCATGTTCTCCATCACCCGCGAGCAGACCGAAGCGATGATCGCCGGCACGCCCCCGGGCGCGGACGGGCTGGTGTTGTTGCCGTTCTTCAACGGCGAGCGCACGCCAGACCTGCCGGCCGCGCGCGGCTGCCTGTTCGGCATGGACCTGCACAACACCACTCCCGCGCACTTCTATCGCGCCGCGATGGAAGGGGCGACCTACAGCCTGCGCAACGGCTTCGACGCCTTCGTGGCTGCCGGCCTGCAGTTCGATACCATCCTGCTCACCGGCGGCGGAAGCAAGAGCGCGCAGTGGCGGCAGATGATTGCCGATGTGTTCAATCTGCCGGTGGTGGTGCCGAGCCAGCCCGAAGGCGCTGCCTTCGGCGCCGCACTGCAGGCGCTGTGGGCCTGCGATCGCGACGATGGCGGTACTGCTGCGCTGTCCGACGTGGTGCTGGAGCACCTGCAGGTGGACGATGCGCTCGCCGCGCAGCCCGACCCACAGCGCGCATCCCACTACCAGCGGCACTACCAGACCTTCCTGAAGCACCTGCACGTCGTCAGTCCGCTTTACGCTGGTTGATTCGATACTCCCCCAGAACCAAGGATCACGTACCCCATGAGCACCACCGTTTTCATCGGCGCCAAGGAATACTTCCCCGGCATCGGCAAGATCGGCTTCGAAGGCCGCGACTCGGACAACCCGCTGGCCTTCAAGGTCTACGATGCCAACAAGCGCATCGGCGAGAAGACGATGGCCGAGCACCTGCGTTTTGCGGTGGCGTACTGGCACAGCT
>NZ_NSET01000030.1 GCF_009192945.1 Xanthomonas maliensis
GAACCTCCTGACTTGGGAAAGATGCCAGAAAGATCTACTTATGCGGTGTCTGCGGATCGGGGGAGCTTACGCCCCGGCTTTGAGTATCACGGCGATTCGGGACCAGTCCCCAACGAGACGGAGATTGGACTTGAAGAAGCGTTTTTCCGAAGAGCCGACATTCGCCCATAAGAAATTTGATTCAACCACGATTTAGAGGTTTCCGGGCTGTCACCAATGCATCGCATTCTTTTCCTCCGCTAGACACGCGCTATGTCAATGTTGCCCCACCGCATGTTCTGCGCTGCTGGATGGATAGATGATTGTGAAAAGTCGCTTGTCGGTTGGAGTGGGGCTGCTTGGATGGTTGGCCCTGTGCTACGCGGTTGCTGGGCTGGGCGCGATGGCGTCGATCCGTGCGGCGAGCTTTTACGTGGGGTTGTATCGGCCCGAGTGGGCGCCGCCGGGTTGGGTGTTCGGGCCGGTCTGGACGGTGCTGTATGGGATGATGGCGGTGGCAGTGTGGTTGGTGTGGCGCCGCGATGGCTGGGTTGGGGCGCGTGGGGCGCTGGCCTTGTTCGTGCTGCAGTTGGCCTTGAACGGGCTGTGGAGCTGGTTGTTCTTTGCGTGGCATCTGGGCGGTTTGGCCTTCGTCGATATCTGCGCGCTGTGGTTGGCGCTGGCGGCGACGATCGCGGGCTTTGCCAGACGGCAGCGTGTGGCCGCGTGGTTGCTGGTGCCGTACCTGGGCTGGGTCAGCTTCGCAGTGGCATTGAACTACGCCGTGTGGCAATTCAATCCGCAGGTGCTTTGAGGAGCGCGTGATGGCGCGTCGATCGGTACCTCACTCACGCGCCGCTGCAGCAGCAAGTAGCGCATGCGTGGCCTCTAATGAGGTATGAGCAAGGCAGCGACGCTGCTGCCCAACGTAATCGCTCCTCCTGCATCCATCCACCGTTGACGTCGCGGTCTCCCGCGCCGTCATGAATCAGGGCAGACCTCGCGTTGTGCAGCCGCACCTGGCGAAGCCGCACGCCGTCCTGCGAAGTCAGGCGTGGGAAACAGACCGCCGGCACCGCAGGCAGGTCGGCATCGCGACTCACCTTCCTTGCGCATGCGACAGGTCTATGACGGGTGGAAAGTTTCCATGGAAATCAATCGCCTGCGCGAGGCTTGGCTTAACTGGTTGTCGCGCAAGGTTTTCTGCGCGAGTTCCTGCAGACGCGCCACGGTGCTTGCACGCGCCGCTTGACAGCGCTTGGCTTGCTGATGTCTTTTGACGTCATGATCGATGCTGCTTCCACCGCTGTGCCGCTCCCCGATCCGTGCCTGCGGATGGGACCGGCCGTGGCCGGTATCACCACCATGATTACTACCGTCACCATTCGCCCGGTGCGGCCCGTCGTCTTCGCGTAACTTCCGAAAACAACGGCCCCGCACCCGAATCAGGATGCGGGGGTTTCCCTCCCAGCCTGATGCGGACGGGGCCTCCCAACGAGGTCTGTCGATGTCATCGCTCGCCGTTTCGCCCGAACCCGCTGCCGTCTCTGTCGCGTCCTCCCGCACCGTGGTGCACAAGTTCGGCGGCACGTCGGTGGCCGATGCCGAGCGCTATCGGCATGTCGCCGGCCTGTTGCTGGCGCGCGACGAAGCGGTGCAGGTCACCGTGGTGTCGGCGATGAAGGGCGTGACCGATGCCTTGATCGGGCTGGCCGAATTGGCGTCACAGGATCGCCCGGAGTGGCGCGAGCGTTGGCATGAAACGCGTGCGCGCCATCGCGCCGCGGCGGTGGCCTTGCTCGGCGAGCATTCCGGCCCGACGGTGGAGTGGCTGGATGCACGGTTTGCGCAGCTGGAACAGGTGCTGGCGGCGCTGGCGGTGATCGGCGAGTTGCCGCGCGAGGTACTCGATCGCGTGCAGGGCCTGGGCGAGGTGTATTCGGCGCAATTGCTTGGCGACTATCTACGCGCATTGGGTGAGGACTGCGCGGTGCTGGACGCGCGCGAGGTACTGGTGGTCAACCGCGGCGAGCTGGGTGTGGATGTGGACTGGGCGACCAGCGCGCAGCGCCTGGCCGATTGGCGGCAGGCGCATCCGCATAAACGGGTGGTGGTGACCGGTTTCGTCGCACGCGATCGCGCCAATCGCATCACCACCTTGGGCCGCAACGGCAGCGATTATTCCGGGGCGATCTTCGCCGCGCTATTCGACGCCGACGAGTTGCATATCTGGACCGACGTCGACGGTGTGCTGTCGGCCGATCCGCGGGTGGTGCCCGAAGCGGTGCAGTTGGAGGCACTCAGCTACGACGAAGCTTGTGAGTTGGCCTATTTCGGCGCCAAGGTGGTGCACCCGCAGACCATGTCGCCGGCGATCGAGCGTGGGCTGCCGATCATCATCCGCAACACCTTCCAGCCGGAGCATCCCGGCACGCGCATCACCGCCAGCAGCGCGGTGAGCGGGCCGATCAAGGGGCTGACGCTGAGCCCGGACCTGGCGGTCCTGAACCTGGAGGGCACCGGTTTGATCGGCGTGCCCGGTACCGCCGAGCGGGTGTTCGCGGCCTTGCGCACCGCGCAGGTCTCGGTGGTGATGATTTCGCAGGGCTCGTCGGAGCATTCGATCTGTTGCGTGGTCAAGCAGCATGAGTCCGAGCGCGCTCGCAATGCGTTGCTGCAGGCCTTTGCGCACGAACTGAGCGTTGGCCAAGTGCAACGCGTGCAGCTGACCACCGGCATCAGCGTGCTGGCGGCCGTTGGCGATGGCATGACCGGGCAGCCCGGCGTGGCAGCACGGTTGTTCGAATCGTTGGGACGTGCGCAGGTCAACATCTTGGCCATTGCGCAGGGCTCGTCCGAGCGCAATATCTCCGTCGCCATCGATGCGGCCCATGCCACCAAGGCCCTGCGTGCAGCGCATGCGGGCTTCTGGCTGTCGCCACAGACGTTCTCGGTGGGCGTCATCGGGCCGGGCAATGTGGGTGCGGCGTTGCTGGATCAACTGCGCAGCGCGCAGCCGCAGCTGCTGGGCAAGGCGAACCTGGACCTGCGGCTGCGGGCGGTGGTGTCGCGCGGGCGCATGTTGCTGGACGAGCGCGGCCTGGTCGGCGATTGGCGGCAGGCGTTCGCCGCGGCAACGGACCGGACGGATCTGGAGCGCTTCACCGAGCATCTGCTGTCAGCGCATCTGCCGCATGCGGTGATCATCGACTGCAGCGGCAGTGCCGAGGTTGCCGAGCGCTATGCCAGCTGGCTGGCGGCCGGCATCCATGTGGTGACGCCGAACAAACAGGCCGGCTCCGGTCCGCTGGCACGCTACCAGGCGATCCGTGCGGCTGCAGACGCCAGCGGCGCGCGCTTCCGCTACGAGGCCACGGTCGGGGCAGGGCTGCCGGTGATCACCACCTTACGCGATCTGGTCGATACCGGCGATACGGTGACCTCGATCGAAGGCATCTTCTCCGGCACCCTGGCCTGGCTGTTCAACAAGTACGACGGCAGCGTGCCGTTCTCCGAACTGGTCGCCGCCGCGCGCGGTATGGGCTATACCGAACCGGATCCGCGCGACGATCTGTCCGGCGTTGACGTGGCGCGCAAGCTGGTGATCCTGGCGCGCGAAGCAGGGCGCTCCATCAGCCTGGAAGATGTGCAGGTTGAAAGCCTGGTGCCGGAAGGGCTGCGTCAGGCCAGCGTGGACGATTTCATGGCTCGGCTCTCCGAAGTGGATACGGTGTTCGCGCAGCGGCTGGCCGATGCGCGTGCGCGTGGCAACGTGCTGCGCTACGTGGCGCAGCTACCGCCTGATCGTGCGCCCAGCGTCGGGCTGGTCGAATTGCCGGCCGACCATGGCTTTGCCAACCTGCGCCTAACCGACAACGTGGTGCAGTTCACCACGCGTCGCTACTGCGAGAACCCGTTGGTGGTACAAGGCCCGGGCGCGGGGCCGGAAGTGACCGCCGCAGGCGTGTTCGCCGATCTGCTGCGCGTGGCGGCAGGTGAGGGCGCGCGGCTATGAACCCTACAGATCTGTCGTCGCTGCGCGCAGGTGCGGGGCATTCCGCGCCGCGCGAGGCACGAGCGTTCGCCCCGGCCTCGGTGGCCAACGTGGCGGTCGGGTTCGATCTGCTTGGTTATGCATTGGACGGCGTTGGCGATACGGTGACCGTGCGCCGTATCGATGCGCCGCAAGTACGCATTGCCGCGATCCGTGGTGCGGCTGTCGAGCTTCCGCTGAAGGCCGAACGCAACACCGCGGGGGCGGCATTGATCGCGCTGCGTACCGCGTTGGCGTTGCCGTTTGGCTTCGAGCTGGAGATCGACAAGGGGATAGCGCTCAGTTCGGGCATGGGCGGGTCGGCGGCGTCGTGCGTGGCTGCGCTGGTAGCGGCCAATGCGCTGTTGGAGGCTCCGTTGTCACCGGACCAGCTCTATCTGCACGCGCTCGACGGCGAAGCGGTGGCCAGTGGCAGTCGCCATGGCGATAACCTGGGTCCGATGTTGTTAGGAGGCTTGGTGCTGTCCACGTTGGAGCGGGTCGTGCCGGTGCCAGTGCCCGCGGCATGGCATAGCTTGGTCGTGCATCCGGATGCGGTGCTGGAAACGCGCCGCGCGCGCGCAGCGCTGGCCGGCAACTATCGGCTCGATGAATTCGTGGCGCAGAGCGCCAATCTTGCTTTGGTGTTGGCGGGCTGCCATGCCGGTGATGAATCGCTGGTTCGCGCAGGCATGCGCGATGTGCTGATCGAGCCGCGGCGTGCGCCGTTGATCTGCGGCTTCGACGCAGCCAAAGCCGCCGCGTTGGCTGCGGGTGCGATGGGTGCGGGCATTTCCGGAGCTGGCCCCAGCGTGTTTGCCTGGTTCGCCACGCGCGCTGCAGCCGAGGCAGCCGCAGCGCCTGTGCAGGCTGCATTCGCCAATGCCGGCTTCGGCAGCCAGAGTTGGGTGTCTGCGCTGAACTGCCCGGGCGCCAGGCTGCTGTAGCGCGCACGGGACCAGTTGTGGGCGCGCCGCGGTTGAGGCGTGTGGTTCCGGCAATGCCGTCTGCAACGTGATCGAGCGCGCGTTCTGCACGCAAGGGACCTGAGTTGACCGTTGCACGCAGACCCTGCGCTGGCGCCGATGCATGCGTGCGGCAGCTGCGCATGCCGATGATCTGTGACCCGGACATCGCTTTGAATTGCGAGTCCACTGCACTGTGCGTACAGACATTTGCGCGCTTCGTTTCCACATAGCAGCGTTCGTTTCTGCCATCTGGCATTTTGCGGTCGCCGCTAGCATCCAAGCCCACGTCCATGCCCATGGGCATGGCGATCGATCGGCAGGCAAAGCTGTGTCACCTGCGGCGGACAGGGGCTTACATCCCGACGCAGGGCGACATCATGATGTGCGCGCCGTGAGATGCCATGTGGAGTGTTCGGTGTCCCGACCGCCCGGTCGAGACGGTAAATCCGCTTCTTGCCTGACGAGGAATTCTTCATGGCTCGATTGGACTGGCCGAGCGTGCTCGGCCCAGTGGTGGTTGCAACCGGTTTGTGCTTCGTGGCGACATCGGCGTTTGCTTCCTGCGCGGATCTGCTGAAATTGTCGGTACCGTCGACGACGATCAGCACGGCCGACGATGTGCCTGCAGGCAATTTCACCGCGCCCGACGGCACCGTTGTCAAAGGATTGCCGGCGTTCTGCCGTGTGGTCGGCGTTGCGCGGCCAAACAGCGATTCGGAGATCGGTTTCGAAGTCTGGATCCCTTCTTCCGGCTGGAACGCGAAATATCTGCAGGTCGGTACGGTGGTGTTTGCCGGCACGATCCAGTACAACTCGCTAGGTTTTGCCTTGCGCCGTGGCTACGCCA
Organism: Xanthomonas maliensis; assembly: GCF_009192945.1. GTDB lineage: Bacteria > Pseudomonadota > Gammaproteobacteria > Xanthomonadales > Xanthomonadaceae > Xanthomonas > Xanthomonas maliensis. The sequence continues at coordinate 5,828 of NZ_NSET01000030.1, forward strand.
CCGCCACCACCGATGGTGGTCATCGTGCGACGGTCGGCGATGCAAGTTTCGCGCTCAACCACCCCCAGAAAATCATCGACTGGGGATACCGGGCGCTGATCAAGACGGCCGTCGACAGCAAGCAAATCGTGTCTGCATATACGCAGAGCGCACCGCGCTATTCCTACTTTTTTGGCTCCTCCAACGGTGGCCGCGATGCGCTGATGGCCGTGCAGCGCTATCCGAATGCGTTCGATGGCGTGATTGCCGATGCGCCGTCCGCCGACTGGACCCACAACGCATTTTCCTGGCTGTGGTCCGAAGATGCCGAGTTCGGCAATCCGGCGGCCACCATCACGATGGCCAAGCTGCCGGCGATCCAGGCCGCGGCACTTGCCCAATGCGATGCCAAGGATCTGACCGCAGACGGGGTGGTCAACGATCCGCGTCTGTGCCGCTTCGATCCCAGCGTGCTGCTGTGCGCTGCCGCCGAAACCGACAGTTGCCTGACTGCAGACCAGATCATGGCACTGGACTCGATTCTGAGCGGTCCGGTCAATCCGCGGACCGGACAGCGCATTTACTATGGGTTTGAGCCGTTCGCCGTCGCCCTGCCGACCTTCTGGGACCGCTGGGTCACCGGCAACGCCACGATACCGGGCGGTGGGCATGCGCTGCTGGCCAATCAGTTCTTCGCCAACATGGTGTTCAACACCCCTAGCGCCTCGTTCGACCATACCAAGGTCAACTTCGACAGCGATGTCGCCCTCACCAACCGTACCTCCATCGCCGGTCAGCGGCTGGCCCACGTGATCAACGCAACGTCGCCGGATCTGAGCCGGTTCCGCGCGCGCAACGGCAAGCTTCTGCTGTACATCGGCTGGGAAGATCCCGTGGTGCCGCCGCGCGGAATGATCGCCTATTACGAATCGGTCGTTGCAAAGCTGCGTGCTGGCAGCGCATCTGCAATCAGCGACGACCAAGCATTGCAGCAGACGCAGCAGTTCTTCCGCCTGTTCATGGTGCCCGGGATGGGCCATTTCACCGGTGGCCCGGGCGCGACAGCGTTTGGCGCGCTGTATGGCGCACCCGGGTTGGCGGTCGACCGCCAGCACGATGTGTTGTCGGCGATGGAAGCCTGGGTCGAGCAGGGCGTCGCGCCCGATCGCATCATCGCCGCCAAATACGTCAACGACGACCAAACCCAAGGCGTGTTGCGTACGCGTCCGCTGTGCAGCTATCCGCAAGCGGCGCAGTGGACTGGCCGGGGCGATTCCAACCAGGAGCAGAACTTCGTCTGTCTCGATGGTCCCCGTGGCGCCTATCCAGATAGTGCGGAGGCTGGACTGTCGCGCTGAGCAGACCGATCTGTGCGTTGCTTCCATAGCGCGCATGGTCGAGCATGCGCGTAGTCGAGCACGTCGATCAGACGTGCAGGCAGAAGATCAGCACTGGTTGGGGTGCGCATTGCGCCTGTGCTGGCGTGCCCACTCCTGCTGTCTTTCAGGCGTCGAGCTGCCGTAATGTAGCGGTAGCTCGCACTGGCTGTGTGACTACACAGGCGGATCAGGCGCGCAGGAAGCTCAGAAGGGCCTGGCCGCAGCGGATTGCTCGTTCGCTGGCGCCAGATGCCGATGCGCGTCTCATCGCGAAGCGATGCGTCGCAAGGACGGCGCGTCTGCGCTCGTAATCTGGTAACGTTCGTGGTCGAACGCGCGAGCGGATGGCGCCGCTGCGAAGATGCGCGTGGCGGCGGACGGAACCCGATGGCGGGGCGTCGGTCGATTGGGCGCGCGGCGCATGCCGGACCGGCTGCTGCGCTTGCTGAGTCGAGCCGTGCCAGCCCTTAGAGAAGATGAGTCAGAACAAGTGATGTGTGGATCGAGTCATTGTCGTCCTGGATCGACGACGCACCGAGCACAGTGGCGTCATCCGGGCTGTACGGGTCGCCTCGCAGTGCGTGCGATTCCCGCGTGATGCCGTCCGGTCGCTGCGCGTCGGGCGCTGTTGCTCGACAGTGCGCTGCCGCGGCACGGCGCCTGCGACGTGGTGCGGGCGCAGGGCGGTGCGATGCACGGCATGTTGCACTGCACGCGCCGCGCGGCTCAGCCAACCATGACTTCGCTGATCTGCATCACCGGGGTCAGGTCGGTGTAGTTGGCGATGTCGCCCAGAATCTCGCCTGCATGCGGTCCGAAGCTGGCATTGAAGGCTTCCTGCGACGCGCAAAAGATGTGGCACATGCCGATGAACGCCGGCGGGCTGCCGGCGTCTCCGCCGCTGATGCCTTTGTCCACCGTGTATTTCAAACAGGCCGGTCCCATGCGCGCGCTCACCAGCGGCATGTGTTGGTCGCGGTAGTAGGCGTGATCGAAGCGGGCGCCGTCGCGGTACGGGTACATCACGCTGACCTTGATCATCTGCCGGCTCCACGGGAAGGTGCGCTCAGCATAGCGCCGCATCGGTGGCGATGGATGACCGCGCGGCGGCGGGCCGCCACACGGCAGATCCCGACCACCTCGCCACCGCCTGCCGGTGTTCTCCTGGGCATGGCCCCGACATTGCTTTCTTTGGAGTCCTGTTGATGTTCATTTCCACCCGCGGCGGCGCGCCCGCCACCAGCCTGAGCCAGGCCATTGCTACCGGGCTGGCACCCGATGGCGGTCTGTATGTGCCGCAGCAGTTGCCGCCGGCGCGTCAGCTGCATGCCGGTCGCACCCTGGCCGAAACCGCCGCCGCGCTGTTGCAGCCATTGTTTGCCGGCGATGCGCTGGCCGCCGAGCTGCCGGCGATCTGCAGCGAGGCCTTCGACTTCCCCGCACCGTTGGTGCCGCTGGCCACGCCCGGCGACTACGCGCTGGAGCTGTTCCATGGCCCGACCGCGGCATTCAAGGATTTCGGCGCACGCTTCCTGGCGGCCTGCCTGACCCGCCTGCGGCGCGGCAGCGATCGCCCGCTGACCATCCTTGTCGCGACGTCGGGCGATACCGGTGCGGCGGTGGCCGCGGCCTTCCATCGCCAGCCTGGCGTGCGGGTGGTGGTGCTGTATCCGGATGGACGGGTGTCGCCGCGGCAGGCGCACCAGCTGGGCTGCTTCGGCGACAACATCCAGGCGCTGCGGGTGGCCGGCAGCTTCGACGATTGCCAGGCGATGGTGAAGCAGGCGCTCAACGATGCGGCGCTGCAGGCGCAGGTGCCGCTGAGTTCGGCCAACAGCATCAGCCTGGGACGCTTGCTGCCGCAGATGAGTTACTACGCGCATGCGGCGCTCGCGCATCACGCGGCCTCGGGCGAGGTGCTGAACCTGGTGGTGCCGACCGGCAATCTGGGCAATGGATTGGCGGCGATCCTGGCGCGGGCGCTCGGGGTGCCGTTGGGACGCATCGCGCTGGCGTCCAATGCCAACCACGTATTGCCGGATTACTTCGCTGGCGACGATTACGTGCCGCAGCCCAGCGTGGCGACGGTGGCCAACGCGATGGACGTGGGCGCGCCGAGCAACTTCGAGCGATTGCGCTGGCTCTACAACGGCGACGACGCGGCATTGCGCGAGGAATTCCGCGCATTGTCGGTGGACGATGCGGCCATCCGTCACACCATCCAGCAGCGCTTTACGCGCTATGGCGAGGTGCATTGCCCGCATACCGCCACCGCCGTGCACGTGCTCGCGCAGCTGCGTGCCGAGGGCGCCGAAGGCGGCACCGGCGATTGGGCCGTCGCGGCCACCGCGCACCCGGCCAAGTTCGAAGGCGTGGTCGAGCCATTGATCGGACGTGACGTGGAGGTGCCGCCGGCCCTGGCGGCGCTGCTGCAGCGCCCGGCGCATGCCGAGCCGCTGGCGCCGGACTACCCGGCGCTGCGGCAGCGATTGCTGGCCGAGCCGGCCTAGAGCGTGTTGTGCACGTTGAGATGAGATGCGTTGGTCGTCAGCGGTGCGGAGCGCGCTCGTGCCGCTGACGGCCAACCCTCCAAGAAGCGTCCTGTGGCGCGCCGAGACCGCGTTGCGCGCCTTGGCCAGGCGGCCAAGCGCACGCCTCGTCTCGACGCGGCACAGGACGCTTCGCACTCACCTCAAAGGACATAACACGCTCTAGCACAACCTGTTCAGGCGGCTGGGCTTGGAAAAAAGCGCAGCGGCGGCTATTTCTAACGGGTGCGGGTCCGCGTGGCACCGCGACGTGGTGGATTGTGCATGTCTCATCGATGGATCGCCGTCGTCGCCCTGATCTGCGGGTGGACGACGGCTGCCGCGGCGCTCGCCGCCGACACGTTTACCGTACCGACCGTGCCTGCGCTGGGGGCCACGCGCAGCGGCCTGGTCGATACCCTGGCCCGGCAGGCGCCGGCGCTGGACCGCCAGGTGCTGCGCCTGGCCACCGACGCCTTGCACTGCGCCCGCCAGCGCGGCCAGGTGGGCGATGACGGCGTGCTGAGCGTGATCGACTACCGTCGCCCGTCCACCCAGCGGCGGCTGTGGGTGTTCGACCTGACCCGGCGCAAGCTGCTGTTCGAAGAGTGGGTGGCGCACGGTCGCAATACCGGCAGCAACCTGGCCGCACATTTTTCCAACGACGACGGCAGCTTCCAGTCCAGCCTCGGGGCCTTTACCGCGCAGGAGGCCTATACCGGCCAGAACGGCTATTCGCTGCGCCTGCAGGGACTGGAGCCGGGCTTCAACGACCATGCGCGCGACCGCGCCATCGTCATCCACGGTGCACCGTACGTCAGCGAGGCCTTGATCCGCAGCCAGGGCCGGCTTGGGCGCAGCCTGGGCTGCCCGGCCGTGCGCCCGGCAGTGGCCAAGCCCTTGATCGACAGCTTGCGCAACGGCGGATTCGTGTTCGCCTATTACCCGGATCGGGCCTGGTTGCGCGGATCGCAGCTGCTGCAACGCGGCTGCGGCGCTGGTGTGGCCGCCGCATCTGCTGCTCGCACCTCTGCTTCGCAGCGCTAGGTGGCGCTAGACCGTGTCGCCGGCCAGCCGGCGCAGCGCGGGATAGTCGAGGATCTGCACCAGGTGCAGCTGTGGCAGCGCGAGCAAGTGCTGCTGCTTGAGCTTGGTGAAGGTGCGGCTGACCGTCTCCATGGTCAGGCCAAGATGGTCGGCGATGTCGCTGCGGCTCATCGGCAGCGCCACTGTGTCGCCGGCGGCACCCGGCTGGGTGGAGCGGGCTGCCAGGCGCAACAGGAAGTGGGCGAGGCGCTCGCTGGGTTGCAGCCGGGCCAGCAACAGGCCGGTGTCCTGGGCGGCGGCCAGTTCCATGCTGGCGCGCTGCAGCAGCTTGCGCTCCAGCGGGGGATAGCGTTCGCGCAGTTGCCGCATCTGCGCCAGTGGCGTACGACAGACCCGACTATCGATGATCGCTTCGATGTCGTGGCGGTGCTGCGGGGTCTCGGTCAGGCCGACATAGTCGCCAGGCAGGACGAAGCCGGTGATCTGGCGGCGGCCGTCGGCCAGGGTGCGCACCAGTCGCAATGCACCGGAGGTCAGGGTGTAGACGTGCTGGCGCGTCTCGCCTGCGCGCACCAGCGTGCTGCCCGGCGCATGGGCCTGTGCCGTGGTGACCTGGTCGAGCGCTGCCATTTCCTGCGGCGACAGTGCCGCGCAAATGGCGCGGCCGCGGACCGCGCACAGCGCGCAATCGCCGGCCGGATCGTCGTTCGGTGCCGGGCAGGTCGCGCTGGGGTCGGAAAGCTGCCGGTACATGGGGCACGTGCTGCGGGGATGCATGAATGATACGCCATGCGGCCAGCGCGGCCGGTAGCCGGTAGAATTGCGCGTTCGCCCCACCGTCCCGTTAGGAGTTTCGCTCGTGATCAAGCCCCGTACGCCGCCCGGCATCATGGAACTGCTGCCACGCGAGCAGATCGCGTTCCAGCGCATGCTGGACGTCATCCGCCGCAACTACGAGCGGTTCGGGTTCCTGCCGATCGAAACCCCGGTGTTCGAGCTGTCCGACGTGCTGCTGACCAAGTCCGGCGGCGAGACCGAGCGGCAGGTGTACTTCGTGCAATCCACCGGCGCGCTGGCCAACGCCGCTGCCGCCGAGAGCGGCGAGGGCGGCCTGCCGGAGTTGGCGCTGCGCTTCGATCTGACCGTGCCGCTGGCGCGCTATGTTGCCGAACACGAGCACGACCTGAGCTTCCCGTTCCGCCGTTACCAGATGCAGCGGGTGTATCGCGGCGAGCGTGCCCAGCGTGGGCGCTTCCGCGAGTTCTACCAGTGCGACATCGACGTCATCGGCAAGGACGTGTTGAGCATCCGCTACGACGCCGAGGTGCTGGCGGTGATCCATGCCGTGTTTGCTGAGCTGGGGATCGGCGAGTTCCGCATCCAGTTGAACAACCGCAAGCTGTTGCGTGGTTTCTTCCAGGCCCAGGGCGTGGCCGATGCGCAGCAACAGGCGCTGGTGCTGCGCGAGGTCGACAAGCTCGACAAGCGCAGCGCCGAGGACGTGCGCGCCACCTTGGTCGGTCCGGACTTCGGGCTGGCCGAGGATGCGGTGCAGCGTATCCTGGATTTCGCCAAGATCCGCTCGACGTCGCATGCCGATGCGCTGGACAGGATCGCGTGGGTGCTCAATGAAGTGGGCGCGCGCAGCGGCAGCAACCAGGATCTGCAGGACGGTGCCGACGAACTGCGCACTGTGCTCGAACTGGTCAAGGCGCTGGGCGTGCCCGAAAGCGCGTATTGCCTGAATTTCTCCATCGCGCGCGGACTGGATTACTACACCGGCACCGTCTACGAGACCAGCCTGGTCGATCACCCGCAGATCGGTTCGATCTGCTCGGGCGGTCGCTACGAGAGCCTGGCCAGCCATTACACCAAGTCCAAGCTGCCCGGCGTGGGGATCTCGATCGGGCTGACTCGGCTGTTCTGGCAACTGCGCGAGGCTGGCCTGATTCAGGGCATCGCCGAGAGCAGCGTGCAGGCGATGGTGGCGTTGATGGACGAGGCGCGGCTGGACGATGCACTGGATATCGCCCGCCGGCTGCGCATCGGTGGCATCAACACCGAAGTGCAGATGGAGCCGAAGAAGATCGGCAAGCAGTTTCAGTATGCCGCCCGCGCCGGCATCCGCTTCGTGGTGCTGGCTGGCGACGACGAGCTGGCGCGCGGCGTGGTGGCGGTCAAGGATCTGGTGCGCGAGCAGCAGTTCGACGTGCCACGCGAGGAACTGGCTAGCACGCTGCAGGTGGAGCTGGAGCAGGCCAAGGTCATGGCCTGAGGCGCCAGCCGGCGGCCGCTCCTGCGGTCCGCCGTCAGGCTGTCATGCGCGTGGCGTGTGCTGGGGCTGGGTGAGCAACCCGGCTGCGCGCAGCATGGACTTCAGTGCGCGCAGTTGTGCGCGATCGTCGGTCGGCCATCCCTGCAATTGCGCGCGTACCTGGCCGTCGCGCACCAGCAGGAAGGTCGGCATTACCCAGGGGTGGGGCAGCAGCGGCCATTCCGCCGCGTCGTAGAGCGGATGCAGCGGTATGTGCGGATGGCTGCGGTTCCAGCTCCGCAGCGCGGTGATGTCCTCGCTGCTTGGCGGCGGCGTCAACCACAGGGCATGGCGGCGGAACACCGGCCCAAGCGCGGGGGCGGCGGCGATCGCACGGGCCGCGTCGGCGGAGAAGTGACGGCCGGCGGTGACCAGGATCTGGGTTGGCCCCAGGTCGATTGCGCGCCGTTGCATCACCGTGCCGCTGTCATCGAGTGTCCACAGGGTCGGGCCATGTTCTCCCGCGCCCAGGTGATCGTCGAAGCGCAGCCAGGCCAGCCACTCGGGGTGGCTGCCTTCGGCCAATCGCTGGCGTGCCTCTTCGATGCGATGCGCGTGCAACAGCGCGTCGCCGGCGTCATTCAGTTGGTTGGCCGTGGCCTGGCCGCGTACGCGTAGCAGTGCCAGGATCTGCAGCTGCCTTTCCAGGCCTTCATCGTTCGGCTGGGTGGCCTGGGCGGCCGCGACCGCGCGGTAGAGCAATGCCAACGACGCTGCATCCACCTGTCTGGCGTCGTCGGCGATAAAGGCTTCCGGCATGAACTGCCGCAGCATCTCGCAGGCCGCCGGCGACCCCGTCAGGAGAGACCGGCGGGACGTCCCAGCCCCTGTCGTTCCAGCCTGTCGTTCCAGGATGTCCACGCCCCAAGGCTTGACCAATGTATTAGCGCGCTATTACATTAGTGCAATGAAACAACGTCCCATCCCCACTGCTGAGCGCAGCAACAGCGCCTCGTTCCAGGCGTTGGCGCATGCACTGGCTCAGCTCGGTCGCCCGGAAGAGGTCGCCGCGTTCCTACGCGACCTGTGTACACCGGCCGAGCTGGAGGCCATGTCCGACCGCTGGCGGGTGGTGCCGCTGCTGGTCAAGGGCGTGCCGTACCGCGAGATCCACGAGCTGACCCAGGTCAGCGTCACCACCATCGGGCGCGTGGCGCGCACGCTGGACCAGGGCGCTGGTGGCTATGCCGCCGCGTTGCGCGAGCAAGCCGCCCGCCCCCTCGACTCCCACTGAGAGACCACGATGAGTGCTTCCACGGCAGCACCGGCACGCGACCGGTTGCGTATCGCCATCCAGAAGAGTGGCCGTCTGGCCGAGCCGGCACGCAGTCTGCTGGCGGCCTGCGGGCTGAGCTGGCGGCAGAGCCGCGACAAGTTGTTCTGCTATGGCGAGTCGTTGCCGGTAGACCTGTTGCTGGTGCGCGACGACGACATCCCGGGCCTGATCGCCGATGGCGTCTGCGACCTCGGCATCGTTGGCCAGAACGAGCTGGACGAGCAGGCGGCCGCACGCCGTCAGGCGGGCGTCCCGCAGGCCTACCACGCGCTGCGTGGCCTGGCCTTCGGTCAATGCCGGCTGATGCTGGCAGTGCCGGAGGAATGGGATTGGCAGGGCGTCCAACAGCTGGCCGGCAAGCGCATCGCCACCAGCTACCCGGCCATCCTCGCCGACTGGCTCGAGCGGCAGGGCGTGGCCGCCACGGTGGTCGAACTCTCCGGCTCGGTGGAGATCGCTCCGCGGCTGGGCACGGCCGATCTGATCTGCGACCTGGTGTCCAGCGGCGCGACCCTGGCCGCCAACCAGCTCAAGCCGGTGGAACTGGTGATGCAAAGCGAAGCCGTGCTGGCCGGTGCGGTGCGCGCGCCCAGCGATGCCCGTGCCGGCTTGCTGAGCATGTTGCTGCGGCGCATGGACGGCGTGCTCAAGGTGCGCGACAGCAAGTTGCTGATGTTTCGCGCCGAGCAGGGCGACGTGGATGCGTTGCGTCGCCTGCTGCCCGATGCCGATCCGCTGGTGCAATTGCCCGACGATGGCCAGGGCGCGCTGCGGCTGCAGACCATGTGCCATGGCGCGGTGACCTGGCAACGCCTGGAAGAACTGGAACGCGCAGGTGCGCAAGGCTTGATGGTATTGACGGTGGAGCGCTCGCTGGCATGAATAGTCTCGATTGGAACCGCCTGGATGCCGCCGCGCGCGCGCAGGCGCTGACGCGGCCGGTGCAGACCGTGGCGACGCAAACACGTGAGGCAGTGGCCGCATTGATCTCTGAGGTGCGCGCAGGCGGCGATGCCGCGCTGCGCACCATCACCGCGCGCTTCGACGGCGTGTCGCTGGATGCGCTGGCAGTGGACGCGGCCGAATTCGCCGCAGCCGAAGCCAGCGTTGCCCCGGAACTACGGCAGGCGATGCAGGAGGCGGTCACGCGCATCGAGGCCTTCCACCGCGCCGGCATGGGCAGCGGCTACGCAGTGGAAACCGCCCCGGGCGTGGTCTGCGAGAAGATCGTCCGTCCGATCGGACGGGTTGGGTTGTACGTGCCGGCCGGCAGTGCACCGCTGCCGTCGACCGCGCTGATGCTGGGCGTGCCCGCGCGCCTGGCCGGTTGCCGCGAGGTGGTGCTGTGCACGCCGCCGCGCAAGGACGGCAGCGTCGATCCGGCGGTGCTGGTCGCTGCGCGCCTGACCGGCGTGGACCGCGTGTTCAAGCTCGGCGGTGCGCAGGCGATCGCCGCGATGGCCTATGGCACCGACAGTGTGCCGAGCTGCGACAAGTTGTTCGGCCCGGGCAACAGCTTCGTCACCGAAGCCAAGCAGCAGGTGGCGCAATCCGGTGCGGCGGCGATCGACATGCCGGCCGGGCCGTCGGAAGTACTGGTGATCGCCGATGCCGGCGCGCAGCCGGCCTTCGTGGCGGCCGATCTGTTGTCGCAGGCCGAGCACGGTCCGGATTCACAGGTGCTGCTGCTCTCGGACAGCGATGCCTTGATCGCAGCGGTGCAGGTGGAGCTGGAGCGGCAACTGGCGCAGCTCTCGCGCGCCGAGATCGCACGCCAGGCGCTGGCGCAATCGCGGCTGATCAAGGTGCAGACCTTGCAGGAAGCGTTTGCGATCAGCAACGGCTACGCGCCCGAGCATCTGATCCTGGCCTTGCGCGATCCGCGCGCGTGGCTGGAGCAGGTCGAGGCCGCCGGTTCGGTGTTTCTGGGCGACTACACCCCCGAGGCACTGGGCGATTATTGCAGCGGCACCAACCACGTGCTGCCGACCAGTGGCGCCGCACGCGCGTATAGCGGCGTCAGCGTGGCCAGCTTCCAGAACATGGTCAGCGTGCAGGCCGCCAGCCAGGCCGGCATTGCCAGCATCGGCGATTGCGCGCTGATCCTGGCGCGGGCCGAGGGCCTGGATGCGCACGCCAACGCCGTGGCGCTGCGGATGGGGGTGGCGGCATGAGCGCGTCCTCCATCCTGGAGTTGGTGCGCGAGGATCTGCGCGCGTTTGTCGGCTATTCCTCGGCGCGCACCAGCGCGCTGCAAGGCGAGGTCTGGCTCAACGCCAACGAAGCGGCCTGGGGCAATCCGGCCGATCCGGGCGCGAGTACCCGGCGTTATCCGGATCCGCAGCCGGGCGCGCTGCGTGGCGCGCTGGCGCAGCTCTACGGTTGCGCGCCGGAGCAGTTGCTGATCGGCCGCGGCAGCGACGAGGCGATCGATCTACTGGTGCGCGGGCTGTGCGTGCCCGAGCGCGATGCGGTGGTGGTCACCCCACCGGTGTTCGGCATGTATGCGGTGTGCGCGCGGCTGCAGAACGCTCCGCTGGTGGAGGTCCCGTTGGTGGATGGTGCGGACGGGTTCCGCGCCGACATTCCGGCGATCGTGGACGCCGCGCTGGCTGCACGCGCCAAGCTGGTGTTCCTGTGCTCGCCCTCCAACCCGGCCGGCTCGGCGATCGCGTTGGAGGAGATCGAGAACGCCTTGCAACGTCTGCAAGGCAAGGCCCTGGTGGTGGTGGACGAGGCCTATGGCGAGTTCTCCGACGTGCCCTCGGCGGTCGGGTTGTTGTCCCGTTATACCAATCTGGCAGTGCTGCGGACCTTGTCCAAGGCGCACGCGCTGGCCGCCGCACGCATCGGCAGCCTGATCGCCGATGCCGCGCTGATCGGCCTGCTGCGGCGCTGCCAGGCGCCGTATCCGGTGCCCACACCGTGTGCGCGGATGGCCGAGCAGGCGCTGTCGGCACCGGCGCTGGAGGTGACGCGTCGGCGCATCGACGAGATTCGTGCAGAGCGCGAGCGCATGCAGGTGGCGCTGGCGCAGTTGGCCGGCGTGCGCCAGGTGTATCCATCGCAAGGCAACTTCTTGCTGCTGCGTTTCGACGACGCTGAGTCAGCGTTCCAGGCCTTGTTGGAGGCAGGAGTCGTCGTGCGCGACCAACGCGCGGTCCCGCGGTTGGGCGATGCCCTGCGCATCACCCTGGGGACGCGCGAGCAGAACGATCGCGTGCTGGGCGCGCTGCAGCGCCGGCAGGAGGCCGCATGAGCCCGATCCTGTTCGTCGACCGCGACGGCACCTTGATCGCCGAGCCGGAGGATTTCCAGATCGATGCCTTCGAGAAGCTGCGCTTCGTCGACGGCGTGATTCCGGCAATGCTCAAGCTGCGCGATGCCGGCTACCAGTTCGTGATCGTCACCAACCAGGATGGCCTGGGTAGCGATGCCTATCCGCAGGCTGCTTTCGATGGTCCCAACGATCTGATGCTGCAGATCTTTGCCAGCCAGGGCATTCACTTCCGTGACGTGCTGATCGACCGCAGCTGGCCGGCCGACAATGCGCCCACGCGCAAGCCCGGCATCGGCCTGATGGTGTCCTATCTGCAGGATCGCAGCATCGATTGGAGCCGGTCGGCGATGGTGGGTGATCGCCCGACCGACATCCAGTTTGCGCAGAACCTCAATATCCGCGGCTTCCAGCTCCGCACCGCGCAGTTTGGCGGCGAGTGGGACTGGGCAGGCATCGCGCATGCGCTGGCCGATGCGCCGCGCTGCGCGTTGGTCCAGCGCACGACCAAGGAAACCCGTATCCGGGTGGAGCTGGACCTGGATCGCCTCGCCGAACCGCACACCGCCACCGGCCTTCCGTTCTTCGACCACATGCTCGAGCAGATCGGCAAGCACGGTGGTTTTGCGCTGGACATCCGTACCGAAGGCGATCTGCACATCGACGAGCATCACACCATCGAGGACACCGGGTTGGCTCTGGGCCAGGCGTTGCGCGAGGCGCTGGGCGACAAGCGTGGCATCGGCCGCTACGGGTTCGATCCGGACGACAGTCCGTGGCGGGTGGCCGGCGCTACCGCGCGGCATGGGTTCACCCTGCCGATGGACGAAACCATCGCCAGTGCGGCGCTGGATTTCAGCGGACGGCCGTACTTCGTGTTCGACGGTCAGTTCACCCGCGAGCGGGTCGGCGACATGCCCACCGAGCTGGTACCGCATTTCTTTCGCTCGTTGTGCGATGCGTCGGGATTGAATTTGCATCTGAGCGTGCGCGGCGACAACGATCATCACAAGGTCGAGGCCTGCTTCAAGGCCTTGGCACGTGCGCTGCGCCAGGCCATCCGTCGCGAAGGCACGGCGCTGCCCTCGACCAAGGGTGCGCTATGACCGATGTGGCCTTGATCGATGCCGGCGGCGCCAACCTGGGCTCGGTGCGCTATGCGCTCGAGCGCCTGGGCGTGCAGGCGCGGGTGGTGCGCGATGCTGCCGGTCTGGAAGGCGCCGAGCGGGTCATCCTGCCGGGCGTGGGTGCCGCGCCGGAAGCGATGGCGCGCTTGCAGGCGCAGGGCCTCATCGCGCCGCTGCAGCAGTTGCAGGTGCCGCTGATCGGCATCTGTCTGGGCATGCAGTTGTTGTTCGAGCATTCCGAGGAAGGCGACGTCGACTGCCTGGGGCTGCTGCCGGGCATTGTCCGGCACATGACGCCGGCGCTGGGCATCCGGGTGCCGCATATGGGCTGGAATCGCCTGCTGCCGCTGCGCGAATCGCCGCTGATCGCTGGCCTGCCCGAACGCTCCAGCGCGTATTTCGTGCACGGCTATGCCGCGCCGGTGACGGCCGACACCGTGGCCGCCTGCGATCACGGCGGCCTGTTTACCGCGGTGGTGCAGCAAGGTTTGCGCTGCGGCGCGCAATTCCATCCCGAACGCTCGGCCGAGACCGGCGCGCGCATCCTGCGCAATTTCCTTGAGATGAATTTTTCATGAGTTTCACTGTCTACCCGGCGCTGGATATCCGCAACGGCCGCGTGGTGCGCCTGCTGCAAGGCGATTACGCCCGCGAGACCCAGTACGGTGACGATGTATTGCCGCGCGCCCGTGCGTTTGTCGAGGCCGGCGCCAGCTGGATGCACCTGGTCGATCTCGACGCGGCCAAGGCTGGCGGCTACACCTTGAGCGCGTTGCTGCGGCAGATCGTCGACAGCACCGGCTTGCAGGTGCAGACCGGCGGTGGCGTGCGTTCGCGCGAGGACGTGGCACGCCTGCTGGATGCAGGCGCCGCACGGGTGGTGGTCGGTTCGCTGGCAGTGCGCGAGAGCGAAACGGTGATCGGCTGGCTGCGCGAGTTCGGCGCCGAGCGCCTGACCATCGCGCTGGATACCCGGCAGGACGCTGACGGGGTTTGGCAATTGCCGGTGCACGGCTGGACCGAGGCCGGTGAAGCCACGCTCGATGCGTTGGCGGTGCGCTATGCCGAGGTTGGGCTGCAGCACCTGTTGTGCACCGACATCGCGCGCGACGGCATGCTGTCTGGTCCGAACATGGCGCTGTACGCGCACCTGCGCCAGCTGGCGCCGCAGTTGCAGGTGCAGGTGTCCGGCGGCGCACGCGCGCTGACCGACGTCGCCGCCGCCAAGGCGGCGGGCTGCGCCGGCATCGTGCTCGGCAAGGCCTTGCTGGAAGGGCATCTGCAATTGCGGGAGGCGCTGGCATGCTGAGTCGCCGCATCATTCCCTGCCTGGACGTGCGCCACGGCCGCGTGGTCAAGGGCGTCAAGTTCCGCGATCACGTCGACATGGGCGACATCGTCGAGTTGGCGCTGCGCTATCGCGACCAGGGCGCCGACGAGTTGGTGTTCTACGATATCGGCGCCAGCCCCGAAGGGCGCTCGGTGGATTACGGCTGGGTCGAGCGGGTGGCGCGGCTGATCGACATTCCGTTCTGCGTCGCCGGCGGCATCGGCAACGTGGAGACCGCGCGTGCGGTGCTGCATGCCGGCGCCGACAAGATCTCGATCAATTCACCGGCGCTGGGCCGCCCGGCGCTGATTTCGGAACTGGCCGATGCCTTCGGCGTGCAGTGCGTGGTGGTCGGCATCGACTCGATCCGCGAGGCCGATGGACAGTGGCGCGTGCGCCGCTATACCGGCGATCCCAGCAAGACCCAGGCCTTGCCGATGCGCACCCTGGACTGGGTGGACGAAGCGCAGCGTCTGGGGGCCGGCGAGATCGTGCTCAATTGCATGGACAACGATGGCGTGCGGCGCGGCTACGATATCGCCCAGCTGCGGCAGGTGCGTGCGTTGTGTCGGGTGCCGTTGATCGCCTCCGGCGGTGCCGGCGAGCTGCAGCACTTCGCCGATGTGTTCGACCAGGCCGATGTCGATGGCGCGCTGGCCGCCAGCGTCTTCCATAGCGGGGCGATGCCGATTCCCGAACTCAAGCGCTTCTTGCGCACGCAACAGATCGAGGTACGCGATGGGCACTGAAGACGCCACCGTGGGCGAGGGGCTGGACGCGCTGGATTGGGCCAAAGATGATGGTCTGCTGCCGGTGATCGTGCAGGACGCGGACAATCTGCGGGTACTGATGCTCGGCTACATGAATGCCGAAGCGCTCGCGGTGACCCAGCAGCGCGGCGAGGTCACGTTCTTCAGCCGCAGCAAGCAACGCCTGTGGACCAAGGGCGAAAGCTCCGGGCATGTGCTGCGGGTGGTGGCGATCCAGACCGACTGCGATGCCGACACCGTGCTGGTGACCGCCCGCCCGCACGGGCCCACCTGCCATCTGGGGCGCGCCAGCTGCTTTCCGCAGGCCCCGGCGCAGTTCCTCGGCAGCCTGGATGCTTTGATTGCCACGCGCGAGCGCGAGCGTCCGCCGGGCAGCTACACCACTCAGCTATTCGAAAAGGGCACGCGCCGTATCGCGCAGAAGGTGGGCGAGGAAGGCGTGGAAACCGCGCTGGCCGGCGTGGTGCAGGGCGATGCGGAGCTGCTCGGCGAATCGGCTGATTTGCTGTACCACCTGATCGTGCTGCTGCGTGCCCGTGGGCTGGGGTTGGGGGATGCGGTGGCGGTGTTGGAAGCGCGCCACCGATAGGCGCTGCCACGGGGCGCATGCTCGCCGGATGCGCAAGCGGGCAGCCATTCCCGCGCGCATGGCGTGACCGACTGCACGGATGCCTGTGCGTGACGCGCCCATCGCCGCCGCCTGCGGCACGGCTGCGCTGCGCGCAGTTACAATTCCCCGTAGTTTCTCAGCGGGAAGTCCCATGCAATTGCGTTACGCGCTTCTGGCCCTCGGTCTGTGTGCGGCAAGCGCGCACGCGCGCGATGCGATCGTCGATGGCATCGTCTATGAAGAGCGCGACGGCAAGGCCGGGCGCAGCGCCAGCGAGCCTGGCTTGGCCGATATCGCGGTGTCCAATGGCGAGCAGATCGTCCGCACCGATGCGCAGGGGCGTTATCGCCTGCCGGTGCGCGACGGGCAGACGGTGTTCGTGATCAAACCGGGCGACCGCCGCTTCGTGCCTGCGGCCGATGGCTTGCCGGCGTTCTGGCGCCACTATGCTCCAACCGGTTCGGTCAAGCTCAGATACAAGACGATTCCTGCCACCGGCGCCCAAACCCACGACTGGAATTTCGCGCTGACCCCGCGCGACCAGGCGGCCACCGGCAAGGGCTTCGAGATGCTGGTGTTCGCCGACAGCCAGACCGCCACCCTCACCGATGTCGGCTATTACCAGCGCGATATCGTGGTCCCGCTGGTCGGCAAGACCTCGGCGCGGCTCGGCACCACCCTGGGCGATATCGTCAGCGACGATTTGAGTCTGTATCCGGCCCTGAACAAGGTGACCACCCAACTCGGCGTGCCGTGGTTCCATGTGCCGGGCAACCACGACCTCAACGTCGATGCCCACGACGATCTGCATTCGCTGGAGTCCTGGCGCGCGGTCTACGGGCCGGACACCTATGCGGTGGAAGAGGGCAACGCCAGCTTCGTGTTCCTCGACGATGTGGTCTATACCCCCGGTGCCAAGCCCAACTATGCCGGCGGCTTGCGCGAGGACCAGTTCACCTTTCTGCAGCGCTATCTGGCGCAGCTGCCGCGCGAGCGTCTGCTGGTGCTGGGAATGCATATCCATCTGTTCGATGCCGCGCCGGGGGAGGAAACCTTCCGCCATGCCGATCGCCGGCGCTTGTTCGCACTGTTGAAGGACTTTCCCAACGTGCTGGTGCTCAGCGGGCACAGCCATACCCAGCGGCATGCCTATCACGGCGCCGACGAAGGCTGGACGGGCGCACGTCCCTTGCACGAATACAACGTCGGCGCTGCTTGCGGTGCGTTCTGGTCGGGGGTGAAGGATGCCTCCGGCATTCCCGATGCGACCATGAGCGATGGCACGCCCAACGGCTACGCGGTGCTGCAGGTGGCGCCCGGTGGCGAGTACACACTGGCCTACCACGCTGCGCGCGCCGCCGATGACGCACAGCTGCTGCTGTCGGCGCCGAAGGTGCTGCGGCAGGGGGCGTATGCGGCGTGGGGCGTCTACGCCAACGTGTTCATGGGCCAGGACGATACCCCGGTGGAGTTTCGCATCGACGGCGGTCCCTGGCAGCCGATGAAGCGGGTGGAACGCGGCGATCCGCGCGTACTGGCCGAGAACGCGCGCGACGATGCCGCCGAGCAATTGCGCGGCTACGACCGTTCGCCCGAGGCGACGCCGTCCAAGCACTTGTGGCGCGCGTCGCTGCCGACCACGCTGGCGCTGGGCGAGCATCGGGTCGAGGTGCGGGCGACGCTGCCCACCGGTCAATACACGGCCAACACGGTCTATCGCCTGCAGCACGCCGATCCCTGAGCGCGGCGAGCAGCGCCTTCGCGAGCGACGGCATGCAGCGGAGGCGGCGAGGACAGCGTCGTCGGTGCTCGCCAACGGCGGCGCCGATGGCCGCGATCGCACAGGCTTGCGCTATTGGCAATGGCGGACTGTCATGCGTTGGCGATGGCGACGTTGCTGTGGGCCAGACGCACGAACGCCTCCGCAAGGGAGGCGTCGTAGGATCCGGGCTGGCAGGCGAAGGCGCGCTGGCGGGATCGATGCTGGCTGGCGGTGCGCTGGCTGGCCGCGTCAGTGTAGCGGCGGCGGCTGTGTGGTGACGAAACGAGAATTGCTCTCAAGACGCGACGCAATCGACGCGGCTCACTGGCGGTGCGGCAGCTGCTTGCCGACGTCTGCTGCCGCCGCCGTGGCAGGCGTTTGCGTGGTGATTGCCTGCGGCGCGTCGTTGGAGGCGTCGGGTTGGTCTGTTATCGGCAGCGGCGGGTACGGATAGGGAACCGCGGGGCCGAGGTGCAGTCCTGCGCGCCAACGTGCCAGGACCTCGCCGATCTGCTTGCCCTCGTCCTGCTGCGGCAACGACGGACGTTCGCCTTCGCGCCGTTCGCGTGCGGTGATCTCGGTGCGTGCCAACGCGAAGGCGGCCAGTGGGTCCTCGCTCCGGTTCATGCCGTCAATCAACCAGGCCTGGCCGAAGTAGGTGGCGTTGGAGGTATTACCGCATCCGAACGAGGGCCGGTCCGCACGCGCAGCGGTGAGGATCAGGGTGCCTGGCGAGCGCAGGGCGGGGATGAAGCCGCCGGAGTAGCAGGCCGACAACACGATGATGCGGTTGTCGATGCCGGCATCGTCCAGCGCCTGGCGCAGATCCTGTGGACTGATGAAGTCCTCTTCGTCGTCATCCACCTTGACGTAGAGCGTGTGGTCCTCGGTGCCATGGGTGGTGACGAACAGCAGCAATGCGTCTTCCTTGCGGTCCATGCGTTGGCCAATCGCCGCAAGTGTGTCGTAGAGGTTGTCGTAGGTCGCCAGCGGCGCGTAGGGATGCTCGCCCAGGTTGTCGGGGTGATTGACCAGGGTGACCACGCGCCCCTGCGCGCCGAAGCGCTGCTCGAACAGCTGGCGCAGATACAGGGTTTCGTTGCGGAACACGTCGTCGCCGGCATCGCCGGCAAAGCCGACCACGTAGAGATCGGTGATGCCGGGGCGTTGCGGCTGCAGCGCCTGCAGTGCCTTTGCCAGCGCGGCCTGATCGATCGGATCGTCGCCGCCATCCTCATCAGCGGCCGCGGTGCCGGCAGCATTGGGGGCCGGTTGCTTGGTGGTGCTGGTGGTGGCCCGCAGCGTCGATCCTGCATCCGGATGGCAGCCGGCCAGCCAGGCGGACAGCAGCAATGCCGCCATCAGGCGATGGAGCAGAACCTTGGACGAGGGCAGTGAAACGGACGGCGACATGGTGGCGACCAGAGCGGCAGGCCGCAGGTGTACCGCGTGGGCGTGGACATCGCAAGCCGCGCGGCAGCCACCCCACCGTGTGTAGGGATGCGGGCCAAGCGCTACCGCAAAGATGAGTTGCGCGAGTGGCGCGATCAGCCAGGCCGCGTTGCGTGCTTGACGCGGTTGCCAGTAGGACGGCGCCTTCCCGTCACGCCGTGACCGCCGCCGCCAAGGCGGCGACGCTCACTGGCCGGAACGCTGGGCGGCGACGCAGCGATGCGCGAGGCCGTCGTGCGATCAGAACGCCAATTCGTTGAAGCTTTCCACCCGCTGGTGGCTGCCGATGTCCTCGGCCGAACGGGGGATGGGATAGTCCTCGCGGCGATCGAGCAAGGCGGTGCGCATGCCGGCGCGCTTGGCCGCGTCCAGTTCCTCGATCACATCCGACAGGAACAGGATCTCGCCAGCCGGCACGCCGATGCGTTCGACGATGCGACGATAGCTGGAGCTTTCGCGCTTGCCGCCGATCTCGGTGTCGAACCAGTCGGTGATCAGGCCGCTCAGGTCGCCGGCATCGCTATGGGCAAAGAACAGCTTCTGTGCCGGCACCGAGCCGGACGAATACACGTACAACGGAATGCCGGCCGCATGCCATGCCTTCAGCTGGATCGCCGCGTCGGCATAGATGTGGGCGGTGAAGTCGGCGGTGCGGTAGCCGTCCTGCCAGATCATGCCCTGCAAGGCCTTCAGTGCCGTGTGCTTGCGGTCCTCGTCGATCCAGGTCTGCAGCGTGCTGATCAACAGCTCGTCCGGCACGTCCTCACCGAGTTCGTCGGCCACCTGGTTGAGCCAGTGGCGCACCTGCGGGTGGCCGCCGTGCTCGCGCACGTAGTCGGGCATGGCGCGGCGCGCGTACGGAAACAGGACATCCTTGACGAACGAAATGCTGCTGGTCGTACCTTCGATATCGGTGAGGATCGCTTGCGGTCGGGTCATCGTCAGCTGGCCTTGTGAGGTTTCTCGGGGGCGTAGCGGGGGAATTGTTGGGCGATCTCGGTGCCGGTGAAATGGCCGACCCAGCCGTCCGGCTCGGTGAAGAAGCGGATGGCCACGAAGTGCGGTTCCGGTCCCATGTCGAACCAATGCAAGGTGCCATCGGGCACGGCGATCAGGTCGTCCTTGACGCACTCGATTTCGTAGACCTTGTGGTCCACATGCAGGGTGAACAGCCCCGAGCCGGCGACGAAGAAGCGCACTTCGTCCTCCTTGTGGAAATGCTCGTCGAGGAACTTGGCGCGCATTTCCTCGCGCTTGGGGTTGTCCGGCGCGATGCTGACCACGTCCACGGTCTTGAAGCCATGCTCGGCGGTCAGTCGGTCGATGTCGCTGCGGTAGGCGGCCATCACCTGCTCGGGCGTGGCGCCAGGCTCGATCGGCTGATTGGCCTGCCAGCGTTCGAAGGTCACGCCGATCTTCTGCAGCTCCGCGGCGATCGCAGCGCCGTCGCGGCTGTCGAACTGCGGCGTGGTGGGATTGGTGTCGGCAAAGATACGCAGTCGGCTCATGGCGGTCTGGCTCGGTGTGGGAGAGCGGGGTCAGTGCGCGCCGCGCAGCTTCAGCAGTTCCAGTTCGCAATGCAGCAGGAACTCGAATGCCTCCAGATGCCGGCGTGCTTCGGCCATGTTGCGGCCCCAGGCATACAGGCCGTGTCCTTCGATGAGATACCCCCACATGCACTGTTTGTCCAGCAAGGCCTCCACCTGCGCGGCCAGCACCTGCATGTCCTGGGTATTGGCGAACACCGGCACGTCCATCGCGGTCTCGTGGGTGGTGTTGCCATCGAAGGCCTTGAGCAGCTCGTAGCCTTCCAGGCGGATGCGGCCGCTGCCGGCATACAGGCGCGAAGCGATGGTCTGCACTGGCGAATGGGTGTGCAGCACGCAGCCGATCTCGGGGAAACGGCGGTAGAGCTGGGTATGCAGCAGGGTCTCGGCCGACGGCCGCAGCGGGCGCCCGACCGCACGGCCGTCGAAGTCCACCACCATGATGTCGTCTTCGACCAGGCGACCCTTGTCGCGGCCGGACACGGTGATCGCCGCGTGCTGCTCGTCCAGGCGATGGGAGAAGTTGCTGCTGGTGGCTGGCGTCCAGCCGGCCTGGGCCAGCTCGCGGATATTGCCGATCAGCAGCTGGGCCAGCTCGTGCAGCCGCGCGGCGCTGTAGGGAAGGGGGGCAGTGGTCGCGTTCATGGCCTCATTCTACTGCCCCGTCGCGACATGGTCAGGTGCGGCGCAGCAGGCTGCGCACCGCAGGCAGGAACTCAATGCGGTGTGCGCAAACGGCTGTGGCGATAGCCGTAGCCGAAGTACAGCACCAGGCCTACCAGCGTCCACAGCCCCATCAGCATCCAGTTGTGCAGGGTCATCGCCGACAGCAGCGCCAGGCAGCTGAGCACGCCGGCGCTGCAGATCAGCCACGGCAGCGGCATGCGGAACGGACGCGGCAGCTCCGGATGGGTGCGACGCAGAATCAGCACGCCGGCGCAGACGGCGGCAAAGGCGATCAGCGTGCCCATCGAGGTCAGCTCGCCCAGCACGTCCAGCGGGAACACCGCCGCCAGCACGGCGATGCCGACGCCAGTGATGACGGTGTTGATGTGCGGGGTACGGTACTTGGGATGGATGCGGGTGAACAGCGACGGCAGCAGGCCATCGCGGGCGATGATCATGAAGATGCGTGGTTGGCCGATGATCATCACCAGCACCACCGACGACAGGCCGATCAAGGCACCGACTTCCACCACGATGCGCAGCCAACTGAGCTGCGGATGCGCGGCCACGGCGGTGACTACCGGCTCGTCGGTGCCGAGCAAGGTGTACGGCACCAGCCCGGTCATCACCGCAGCCATGGCGATGTACAGCACGGTGCAGATCAGCAGCGACAGGATCATGCCGATCGGCAGGTCGCGCTGCGGCCGATGCGATTCCTGCGCAGCCACCGACACCGCTTCGAAGCCGATGTAGGCGAAGAACACCATCGCCGCGCCGCGCAGCACGCCTTCCATGCCGTACTTGCCAGGGCCGTCGTTGGCGGGGATGAAGGGCTGCCAGTTGCCTGGATCGACGTATTTCCAGCCCGCCGCGATCACCAGCAGGATCAAGCCGGTCTTGAGCACGACCATGGCCATGTTCATCGCCGACGACTTGCGGATGCCGACATAGCACAGCCAGGTCAGCAGCAGCACGATGCCGGCGGCCGGCAGGTTGGCGATCGCGCCGGTGGCTTGCAGCTTGCCGTCCAGCGGCGCGTTGACCAGCGCGGCCGGCAAGTGGATGTTGAAGTGCTGCAACAGGCTGAGGAAATAGCCGGTCCAACTGACCGCCACTGCCGATGCAGAGACGCCGTATTCCAGTACCAGCATCCAGCCGATGAACCAGGCCGGCAGCTCGCCGAAGGTGGCGTAGGTATAGGTATAGGCGCTGCCGGAGACCGGCACCATCGCCGCGAACTCGGCATAGGCGAGCGCACAGAACGCACAGCAGATCGCCGCCAGCACGAACGAGAGCATGATCGCAGGACCGGCGTGGTTGGCCGCGGCCTGGCCGGTGATGACGAAGATGCCGCCACCGATCACCGCGCCGATGCCCAGTGCGGTCAGGCCCCAGGGGCCGAGCGCGCGTTGCAGGCCCAGCCCGTCGGCCGCCTCATGGCTGGCGTGGGGATGCTTGGTGGCCCAGAGTTGTTTGAACATGGAGCGGTTCCAGCTTGGCGCGGCGCGCCGTCGGTGAACGAAAGGACCGGCGCACGCGCCGGTCTGGAGGAGATCAGGCGCGCTTGGCCAGGCGGCTGTGGCGCATGCCGTAGAAGAAGTAGATCACCAGGCCGAGCAGGGTCCAGCCGACGAAGACCTTCCAATGCTCCTGGAATGCCTGGAAGAACAGGAACAGGCAGGCCAGCGCTCCCAGCGGGCAAATCAGCCACACGGCCGGCACCCGGAACGGGCGCTCCAGCTCCGGGCGGGTATAGCGCAGGACCAGTACGCCGACGCAAACGGTGGCGAACGCCAGCAGCGTGCCCATCGACACCAGCTCGCCGAGCACGCTCAGCGGAACCAGCCCGGCCAGCAGCGCCGCGACCACGCCCACCAGGATGGTGCCGACATACGGGGTGTGGAAGCGCTTGTGCACCCGCCCGAACAGCTTCGGCAGCAAACCGTCCTGGGCCATGGTGTAGAAGATGCGCGGCTGCGCCATCAGCATCACCAGCACCACCGAGGACAGGCCGGCGATCGCGCCGATTTCCACCGCGGTCTTCAGCCAGGCCAGCTGCGGATAGGCTTCCAGCGCGGTGGCGACCGGCTTGGCGGTGCCGAGCAAGGTGTAATTGGTCATGCCGGTGAGCACCGCGCAGACGATGATGTAGATCACCGTGCAGAGCGCCAGCGAGCCGAGGATGCCGATCGGCATGTTGCGCTGTGGATTCTTGGTCTCGCCCGCGGAGGTGGAGACCGCATCGAAGCCGATATAGGCGAAGAACACCACCGACGCCGCGCGGAACACGCCGCTCCAGCCGAACACGCCCGGGGCGGTGTTCTCGGGGATGAAGGGCGTCCAGTTGGCCGGATCGATATGACTGGCGCCAAAGCCGACGAACAGGCAGATCACCGCGACCTTGATCGCGACCACAATCGCGTTGACGAAGGCCGATTGGGTGATGCCGACATAGCACAGCCCGCTGACCGCAGCGACGATCAGGACCGCCGGCAGGTTGAGCAAGGCACCGGAGGCAACGAACTCGTGTCCGGTCCAGTTCAGCGGCGCGCTGGCCAGTGCCTCGGGGAACGGCAGTCCCAGGGTACCGGTGATGAAACTGAGCAGATAGGCCGACCAGCCCACCGCCACGCTGGAGCCGGCGAACAGGTATTCGAGCACCAGGCACCAGCCGATCAGCCAGGCCACGCCCTCGCCGAGGGTCGCGTAGGAGTACGAGTAGGCACTGCCGGACACCGGCAGCATCGCGGCGAACTCGGCATAGCACAGACCGGCCAGGGCGCAGGCCAGGCCAGCGAACACGAACGACAGCATCACCGCCGGGCCGGCGTGGTTGGCGGCGGCCTGGCCAGTCATCACGAAGATGCCGGCGCCGATCACCGCACCGACGCCGAGCATCACCAGGTGGCGGGCCGTGAGGGTGCGTTTGAGGGTGGCTTCGCCCTCCAGGCTGCCCTCGACCGGCTCGCCGGCATCGACATGCCCGGCTGGCGCGATCGGCTTGACCCGCAACAGTGATTTCAGCATTCGTGACATCCCTAATGGCAGTGCGGGGCGCAGGCGCCCGGAAAGGGTGGTCGCCACGCCCGGAAGGCAGGCAAGCGACGTACCTTGCCAAAGCTACACGCCCACGACAAGCGCGTACGCAGCATGAACAGGGATAATGGCCGCCGACACCGTACCGCCCGAGAGTGCCGATGACCGATGCAAGCCTGCGCCAGCAACTGGCCGACTACCGCGAGCGCTGGCCCGAGGAGGCCGACGTCGCCGATGCCTTCGCGCAGTTGCTGGACGATGCCGCCGACCCCTTTGTGCGCGCGCGCCTGCAAGGTCACTTCACCGGTTCGGCCTGGGTGGTGAGCGGCGACGGCCAGCGCACCTTGCTCACCCACCACCGCAAGCTGCAGCGCTGGCTGCAACTCGGCGGCCATGCCGATGGCGATCGCGACCTGGCGCGGGTCGCGCTGCGTGAGGCGGAGGAAGAATCCGGCCTGGCCGAGCTGCGTCTGGCCGATGGTGTGGTGTTCGATCTGGACCGCCACTGGATTCCCGCGCGCGGCGACGTGCCCGGGCACTGGCATTACGATGCCCGCTATGTCGTGCTGGCCGGCAGCGACGAGCGCTACCAGGTCAGCGAGGAATCGCTGGCGCTGGCCTGGCGTCCGATCGCCGAGCTGCTGGCCGAACCGGATCTGGACCCCTCGCTGCGGCGGATGGCGCAGAAGTGGTTGGAGCGCCGGGATTAGCGATGCGGCAGCGCGCGTCCACCGCATGCAAGCGATGCGGCCGCGCGTCGCGTCGACGAAGCGCGCCTGGCAACTGATCCGAATCAGTACAGCACGCGCGTCCGCAGCGTGCCGGTGATCTGCCCCAGCTCGTCCTTCAGCACTGCGGCGACTTCTTCGCTGGCGCTGACATCGATGACCACATAACCGACCTTCGGATCGGTGCGCAGGAACTGGCCGTCGATGTTGACGTTGTGACGCGAGAACAGTTCGTTGATCTGCGACAGCACGCCCGGCACATTGCGATGGATGTGCAGCAGGCGCAGGCTCTCGGCGTGCTCGGGCAGGGTGACTTCGGGGAAATTGACCGACGACAGCGTGCTGCCGTTGTCGCTATAGCGCACCAGCTTGGCGGCGACCTCGATGCCGATGTTGTCCTGCGCCTCCAGCGTGCTGCCGCCGACGTGCGGGGTCAGGATCACATTGTCGTGGGCGGTGAGCGGCGAGGTGAACGCATCGCCATTGCCCTTGGGCTCGACCGGGAACACATCCACCGCCGCGCCGCCGATCTGGCCGCTGCGCAACGCCGCGTCGAGCGCATCGATGTCGATCACGGTGCCGCGCGAGGCATTGATCAGATGGGCGCCGGGCTTCATCCGAGCCAATTCCACCGCGCCGATCATGTCCTTGGTCGATGGCGTCTCCGGCACGTGCAGGGTCACCACGTCGGCGCGCGCCAGCAGCTCGTCCAGATCGATCGCCGCGCGGGCATTGCCCAGCGATAGCTTGGTCTCGACGTCGTGGAAGATCACCTGCATGCCCAGCGCCTCGGCCAGCACGCCCACCTGGGTGCCGATATGCCCATAGCCGACGATGCCCAATACCTTGCCGCGCGTCTCGTGGCTGCCGGCGGCCGATTTCGACCAACCGCCGCGGTGGCATTCGGCGTTTTTCTGCGGGATGCCGCGCAACAGCAGGATGGCCTCGGCGATCACCAGCTCGGCCACGCTGCGCGTATTGGAGTAGGGCGCATTGAAGACCGGAATGCCGGCCAGCTCGGCGGCATCCAGGTCGACCTGGTTGGTGCCGATGCAGAAGCAGCCCACGGCGATCAGCCGTTTGGCATGCGCCAGCACGTCAGCGCTGAGCTGGGTACGCGAGCGGATGCCGACGATGTGCGCTTCGGCAATGCGGGCCTTCAGTTCGTTCTCGGGCAAGGCCTTGCCATGGCTCTCGATCTGCGAGTAACCGGCGGCGCGGAAGACATCGATGGCGGTCTGGCTGATGCCCTCCAGCAGCAGTACGCGAATGTCCTGCTTGGGAAACGACGTTCTCTTCGGCGACATGAGGGGTGCAATGCAGCAATCGGGTCGGCCACTATGCCAGAGCGCATGCGCGCTGTGACAGCTCTGGAGGCCCGCAAGCCCTTGCGGCGCAACGGTTTCAGCTGAATCCAACCGCGTCGCGCGCGCGCGCGGAGCTGCTGGACGGGGCTGGCGAGCGCTGGCACGCTGTGCGGTTCCCGCCCTGTCGTCGTCTGCCATGACCGATCCTCGCCTCGTTTCGCTGCAGCAGGTCGTGCCAAACCTGCGCTTGAAAACCGATCCCGCCGACCTGGAGCACTACGGACGCGACTGGACGCGTCGCTGGACGCCGGCGCCGCTGGTCATTGCGTTGCCTGGCACGGTGGACGAGGTGCAGGCGGTGATGCGCTGGGCGGCTGCCGAAGCCGTGGCAGTGGTGCCATCGGGCGGACGCACCGGCCTGTCCGGTGGCGCAGTGGCCGCCAATGGCGAGTTGGTGCTGAGCCTGGAGCGCATGAACAAGCCGTTGGCCTTCGACCCGGTCGACCGCACCTTGACCGTGCAGGCGGGCATGCCACTGGAGGCCGTGCACAATGCCGCGCGCGAACACGGGCTGCTGTATCCGGTGGACTTCGCTGCACGCGGTTCCTGTTCGATCGGCGGCAATATCGCCACCAATGCCGGTGGCATCCGGGTGATCCGCTATGGCAATACCCGCGAGTGGATCGCCGGCCTGAAGGTGGTGAGCGGTACCGGCGAGCTGCTGGAGCTCAACAACGCGCTGGTGAAGAATTCCAGCGGCTACGACCTGCGTCATCTGATGATCGGCTCGGAAGGCACGCTTGGCATCGTGGTGGAAGCGACGCTGCGGCTGACCGATCCGCCGCCGCCGAGCAACGTGATGCTGCTGGCGCTGCCATCGTTCGAGGTGCTGATGCAGGTCTTCGCTGCGTTCCGCGCGCAGCTGCGGCTGGAAGCCTTCGAATTCTTTACCGATCGCGCGCTGGAACATGTGTTGGCGCATGGCGCGCAGGCCCCGTTCGCCGAGGTGCACCCGTACTACGTGGTGACCGAATTCGCCGCTGGCGATCCGCAGCAGGAGGCCGCCGCGATGGCGGCGTTCGAGGCTTGCATGGAGCAGGGCTGGGTCAGCGACGGGGTGATCAGCCAGAGCGATGCGCAGGCGGCGCAGCTGTGGCGCCTGCGCGAAGGCATCACCGAAGCCTTGGCGCGCTATACCCCGTACAAGAACGATGTCTCGGTGCGGATCTCGGCGATGCCGGCGTTCCTGACCGAGACCCAGGCCTTGCTGGGCCAGGCGTATCCGCAGTTCGACGTGGTCTGGTTCGGCCATATCGGCGACGGCAACCTGCATATCAATGTGCTCAAGCCCGAGGACACCAGCCAGGCCGATTTCATCCTGGCCTGCGAGCAGGTGACCAAATTGCTGGCACAGACGCTGCAGCGCTTCGGCGGCAGCATCTCGGCCGAGCACGGCATCGGCCTGGTCAAGAAAGCGTATCTGTCGAGCACCCGCTCGGCCGCCGAGATCGCGCTGATGCGCGGGATCAAACAGGTGCTCGACCCGCATCTGTTGCTGAATCCCGGCAAGCTGTTGACGATGGACCAGGTGACCGCCGGCCCGACGGCCGGGTAGGCTGCGGTCATCCTCACACCGATGCGACATCCGATGCTGCGCACCCTCTTGTTCTGTGCCCTGACCGTCCTGCCGCTGGCAGCCTTCGCTTCCAGCTCGGCTGGCACCTCGGCCGGTGCCTCGTCGGCCGGATCGTCGGCCAGCAGTTCCGGCCATGACAAGGTGGTGGCCGCTGCGCGTGACGATGCCGCCGGTTTCGTCGCCAGCGCTGGCGCGATCCGCGGCGCGCGGCTGGAGGCGGCCTTCGTGCAGTTGCGCAGCCGCAGCGAGGCCGCCCGTCTGGCCAGCGACCTGGAGCTGGCCCAGGCCATCCTGGCGCAGTGATCGCCCGCCGGGGCCGGGCGTGCTGGCTGCTCGCAGTCCTCGCTCCGGCGCTGCTGATGGCGCAGGCAGCAGCGGCAGCGCCGGCGCCAGTGCAGTTCGTCCAGCTCGATCCGCATGGGCTGACCACCGACGAGCGTGAGGCCAGCGCCGAGCTGACAGCCCAGGCTTGGCAGCGGTTGCCGGTGCAATGGCAGGCCCGTCTGCCGCTGCCGGTGCAGCTGCAATGGCGGGATGACTTGCCGTCGCAGGTGCACGGGCATGCACGCGGGCGGCGGATCGCCCTGGACCGCCGGCTATTGACCGCCTGGCAAGCGCAGACCGCTGCGCAACGCGGCGATGTCACCGTAGCGGCCACCCGCGCCGCGCTGGCCGCCTTGATCCACGAACTGGCGCATGTGCTCGATGACGGACCGCAGGGAGGACTGTCGCAGGATCGCCAGTTGCGCGCGTTGGCGGGCTGGTCGTCGCGCCGCTGGCCGTTAGGGCGCGTACGCAATCACTTCAGCGATCGCAGTCCGGACGGCTACGAGTTGTACAGCCCGGCCGAATTCGTCGCGGTCAATCTCGAGCATGCCGTGCTGGACCCGGATTACGCCTGCCGCCGGCCAGCGCTGGCCGCCTGGTTCGGCGCGCAATTGGGAACCGTTGCCAGCACCTCGGCCTGCGCCGGCACGCTGCCTTACCTGCAGGCCGAGGACGATGCCGGCGCAATGTCGCTGCTGGCGCTGGATCCAGCGCGTGTCTATGCGGTCGACTACCTTCTGGCCGAAGGCAATGCGCAGCCGATGAGCCGCTGGGGCCACAGCATGCTGCGCTTGGTGATCTGCGCGCCGGGTCGCGCGCCGGGCCCAGATTGCCGCATGGACCTGCAATACCACCGCGTGCTGTCGTTCCGCGCCTTCGTCGGCGACGTGCAGATCTCCAGTTGGCGCGGCCTGACTGGCTCGTATCCGTCGCGGCTATTCGTGCTGCCATTGAGCCAGGTGATCGACGAATACACCAAGGTGGAGCTGCGCGCGGTGTCCTCGGTACCGCTGCGGCTGTCCCCGGAGGAGATGGCGGCATTGCTGGCGCGCGCGGCGCAGGTGCACTGGAGCTACGATGGGCGTTACTACTTCATCAGCAACAACTGCGCGGTAGAGACCGACCGGCTGCTGCGCGACAGCGTGCCGCGGCTGGCGGCACTCACCACGCCGGCGATAACACCGCGCGGAGTGCGCGCCCGGCTACAACATGCTGGCATCGCCGACCTGCATGTGCTGGACGATCGCGATGCAGCGATTCGTCAAGGCTATTACTTCGAATCGGCGGGCGCGCATTACCAGCGCCTATTCGCGGTGTTGCAGGCGGGCATGCCGCTGCCGCCGACCACGCTGACGCAGTGGCTGCAGGCAACGCCGGCCTGGCGCGCGCAGTGGATCGAACGCGGGGGGCTGCGCGAAACCGCCGCTGCGCTGTTGCTGGAACAGGCCGCATTGCGGCAGCAGGAATTGCTGGAACGCGATGCGTTCAAACGTTTGTTGCGCCCCGGCGGTGCCGAGCGTGTCGCTGTCGAACAGCGCCTGCAGGTCTTGTTCGCCCAGCAGGCACAGCTGAGTCATCCGGCGGCACTGCTTGGCGCTGCGGGCTATGGCTTGCCACAGGCAGACGAATTGCAGGCGTTGCAGGCGCAGTTGGCGCAGGACAGCCGGGCGCTGGTCGATGGCTGGCAGCAATTGCAATCGCTGGGACGACAACGCCTGCATGCCGATCTGCGCCGCACGCTCACCCAGGGTCAGGACAACGTGACACGCCTGCAGGCACGGCTGCGGCGGCTGGCGCAATCGCCAGCAATGCCGGCGATCGCGCCGGCACAGACTGTAGAGCCGTCCAGCTGAGCAGCTGCGCATTGCGATACAAACGGAATGGTTTGAACGGTGCGCGCGCCGCTGCCGATTGGCCAGCGGCGCGCGCGCCGAGGCCGTTGCCGGCCTCGCGAGCCTTTAGAGCGGCTAACAAAACGTAGCGAGCAGCCGTCAGGTGGGCGCGGACGGCGCGCAGGAACCGCAGTGTACGGGTGGTACATGAGGATTCCGAGCACCGGCCGCGCCCGCCTGGCGGCTGCGCAGTAGTTTTGGTGGCTGCTCTTAGTCGGCGCGGCCGGCGAACTCGCCGGTGGTGGTGTTGACCAGCACGCGTTCGCCGTTGGTGATGTACTCGGGCACCATGATTTCCAGGCCGGTATTGAGCTTGGCTGGTTTGGGCCGCTTGGTGGCGGTGCCGCCCTTCAATTCCGGCGGGGTCTCGATCACTTCCAGCGTCACCGTCTGCGGTAGTTGTACCGCCACCGGCTGGTCATCGATCACCTGCACATAGATGCCGGTCAAGCCGTCGGTGATGTAACCGGCGTCGGTGCCGATCACCTCCGCATCCAGGGTGTACGGGGTGTAGTCCTCGTCGTCCATGAACACGAAGGCCTCGCCGTCCTTGTACGAATAGGTCGATTGGCGGCGCAGCAGCTCCACCTCGCTCAGGTTGTCGTCGGCATCGAAGCTGGCATCCAGCTTGGCGCCGCCCGGCACGCTGTACATGATGAAGCGAAAGCGCACATTGCCGCCGCGGCCCTGCGGCGAGCTGCGCTCGATGTCGCGGATCTGGTAGATGCCGCCGTTGTATTCGACGACGTTGCCTTTCTTGATGTCGTTGGCTTTCATGGAAGTCAGTCAGTGATTGGGGAATGGGGATGCGGGAGGGGCGGCGGTGGCCATTCCCGGCTATTTGGCAGTCAAGCGCACGCCGCCATCCAGGCGGATCACTTCGCCGTTGAGATAGCGGTTGCGCACCAGGAAGGCCACGGTCTCGGCATATTCCTCGGGCTGGCCCAGGCGCGATGGGAACGGGATCGACGCGGCCAGCGATTGCTGCACGGCCTCTGGCATGCCGTCGACCATCGGCGTCCAGAACACGCCGGGCGCGATGGTCATCACGCGGATGCCGAAGCGCGCCAGTTCGCGCGCCATCGGCAAGGTCATGCCGACTACGCCGCCCTTGCTGGCGGCATACGCGGCCTGGCCGATCTGGCCCTCGTAGGCGGCCACCGAGGCGGTGTTGACGATCAGCCCGCGCTCGCCGTCCTCGCCAGCGGCGTTGTGCTGCATGACGTCGGCCGCCGCCTTGGCGACATTGAAGCTGCCGACCAGATTGATCAGCACGGTGTTGCGGAAGGTCGCCAGCGGCATCGGCGCTTCCTTGCCGAGCACCCGGCCGGCGCCGAGGATGCCGGCGCAGTTGACCACCAGGTTCAAGCCGCCCAGCGCCTGTGCCGCCTGCGCCATCTGTGCGGCGACCTGCGCCTCGTCGGTGACATCGGTGGCGAAGTAGTGCGCGTTGCCGGCACCGAGCTGAGCCAGTGCGGCCTGCGCCTTGTCGGCATTGACGTCGAACAAGGCGACCTTGCCGCCGTCGGCGACGATGCGCGTGGCCACGGCCAGACCCAGACCCGACACGCCGCCGGTGACGATGGCGAGGACAGAAGAAGACTGCATGGAAGAACTCCCTGAGACAGTGGTGCCGGCCAGCGATTGGCCGGCGATTCTAGCCGAAGCGTGCGGCCGCGCGCGGCGCCAGCGCTGGCCTGTTGCGACCGGATCAGCTGGCGGCCGCCAGCGCCTTGCCGACCTTGCTGCCGGTCTCGCGGCCGAGTAACTGCGCCAACCAACGCCCGGTGCGTGCCAGCGCCGGCAGGTCGATGCCGGTCTCGATGCCCAGGCCATGCAACAGATAGACCACGTCCTCGCTGGCGACGTTGCCGCTGGCACCCTTGGCGTAGGGGCAGCCGCCGGCCCCGGAAACGGCGGCGTCGACCACCCGCACGCCTTCGTCCAGGCAAGCGGCGATATTGGCCAGCGCCTGGCCGTAGGTGTCGTGGAAATGCACGGCCAGTGCCGACATCGGCACCGCCTGCGCGACCGCCGCCAGCATCTGCCGCGCCTTGCGCGGTGTGCCGACGCCGATGGTGTCACCCAGCGAGATCTCATAGCAGCCCAGCGCATGCAGCCGTTGGGCGACATCGACCACGGTGGCGACCGGCACCTCGCCCTGGTAGGGGCAGCCGAGTACGGTCGACACGTAGCCGCGCACCCGCACGCCATCCTGCGCGGCCTGTGCCAGCACCGGGCGGAAGCGCTCGATCGATTCGTCGATGCCGGCATTGGTATTGGTGCGATTGAAGGCTTCCGACGCGGCGGTGAACACCGCCACTTCCTGCGCGCCGGCCGCACGGGCGCGGGCATAGCCCTGCAGGTTGGGCACCAGTACCGGGTAGTGGATCGCCGGATCGCGGCGGATACCGGCCATGACCTCGGCAGCATCGGCCAGCTGTGGAACCCACGTGGGGCTGACGAAGCTGGTCGCCTCGATGCTGCGCAGCCCGGTTGCCGACAGCTGATCGATCAGCGCGATCTTGTCGGCAGTGGCAATCGGTTGCGCTTCGTTCTGCAGACCATCGCGCGGGCCGACCTCGACGATGCGGACGAGCGCGTTCATGCGAGGTCCCTGGACGATTGGCCGCGCAGCCGCGCGCTCGCGCCATCGGCGCCGCGTTGCGCGGCCATGACGCCGGCGAGGGCACTCACGTCAGGCTCTCCGGAATCCAGGCTGGACGACGCTTTTCGAGAAACGCGCCCAATCCCTCCTGGCCTTCCGGGGAAACCCGCAGGCGGGCGATCCAGGCCGCATTGGCGGCGTCGATCGCGTCGCGCTCGCTGGTGCCCGGCAGCAGCGAGCGCACCAACGCCTTGGCGCTGCTGGCCGCCAGCGGCGCGGCTGACAGCAGCAGGTTGATCTGTCGTTGCACCGCCGCGTCCAGTTGGTCGCTGGCGACCAACTGATGCAGCAATCCCAGTGCCTGCGCGGTACCGGCATCGAAAATCTCGGCGGTGGCGAACCAGCGCCGGGCCTGGCGCGCGCCAATGGCTGCGACCACATAAGGAGAGATCACCGCCGGCAACAAGCCGAGCCGGCTTTCGGTCAGGCCGAAGCGGGCATCGGTGCTGCCGATGGCGATGTCGCAACAGGCCACCAGGCCGACACCGCCGCCGAACGCGGCGCCGTTGACCCGCGCGATGGTGGGCTTGGGCAGTTCGTCGAGGGTGCGCATCAACCGGGCCAGCGCCAGCGCATCGGCGGCGTTCTCTGCTTCGCTGGCGGCCACCATGCTGCGCATCCAGTGCAGGTCCGCACCGGCCGAGAAGCTGCTGCCGCCGCCGGTCACCACCACCACCCGGACTGCACTGGATTGACCCGCCTGCTGCAGTGCCTCGGTCAGTGCCACGATCAAGCCGGCATCGAAGGCGTTATGGACGTCGGGACGATTGAGTCGCAAGGTGCGGACCGCTCCGTGGTCCTCAACGATCAAGCCGGTGTCCTGCATTGCGTGCGTCCATGAATGGGATGCGAACCATCATAGCGGGGCGACTGGATGGAGCCATGACGCGGTGCGTCGATGCTAGAATTGAGAACCATTCCTAACAATTGGGCTGTCTTCGTGACGCTGTCCGACATGCCGCTGCACACCGCCGCCTTTGTGGAATCGGTGGAGGATCGTCAACCCAACGACACGATCGCGCGGCGCCTGCGCGAGCTCGGGTTCGTGGCGGGGGAGGAAGTCACGGTGCTGGCGACCGGGCCGGTCGGGCGCGAACCCTTGCTGGTGCAGGTCGGCTATACGCGCTTCGCCTTGCGGCGCAGCGAGGCCGGGCGGATCCGCGTGCGCGAGCAGGAGGCGGTGGCATGAGCGCGGCAAGCGTGCCGCTGCGGCTGGCCCTGGTCGGCAACCCCAATAGCGGCAAGACCGCGTTGTTCAACCAATTGACCGGCAGCCGGCAGAAGGTCGCCAACTACACCGGTGTGACCGTCGAGCGCAAGGAAGGGCACTTCCGCGCGCCGTCCGGGCGGGCGTTCGCGGTGCTGGACCTGCCCGGTGCCTACAGCTTGCAACCGGCCAGCCTGGACGAGGCGATCACCCGCGATCTGTGTCGCGGCTTCTACCCGGGCGAGCCCGCACCGGATGTGCTGGTGTGCGTGATGGATGCGACCAACCTGCGCCTGCATCTGCGCTTCGCGCTGGAATTGCGCGAGTTGGGGCGGCCGATGATCGTGGCGTTGAACATGGTCGACGCCGCCCAACGGCGCGGCATCGTCATCGATCTTCCGGCGCTGGAACAGGCCCTGGGCGTGCCGGTGATCGAAACCGTGGCAGTGCGCCGCAACGGCGCGCAAGCGCTCATCGAGGCGCTCGACGCCCGCGCCACCAGCCTGCCTGCGCCGGATGTGACGCCGCCTGCCGATGGCAATTACCACACCCAGGTGCGGCAGATCCTGGCGGCGGCGGTCAGCATGCCGCGCCGGACCGCGCAGATGGACGATGCGCTGGACCGCTGGTTGCTGCATCCGGTGTGGGGCCTGGTGACGCTGGTGGTGGTGATGTTCCTGATCTTCCAGGCCGTCTATGCCTGGGCGGCGCCGCTGATGGACCTGATCGACGGCGGCACCTCGGCCTTGGGCGAGTGGGTCGGCACGACCCTGCCCGAAGGGCCGCTCAACAGCCTGCTGAAGGACGGCATCATCGCCGGCCTGGGTGGCGTGATCGTGTTCCTGCCGCAGATCCTGATCCTGTTCGCCTTCATCCTGGCGCTGGAGGAATCCGGCTACTTGCCGCGCGCAGCGTTCTTGCTGGACCGCATGATGGCCTCCGCCGGCCTGTCCGGTCGCTCGTTCATTCCGCTGTTGTCCAGTTTCGCCTGCGCGGTGCCCGGCATCATGTCGACCCGCAGCATCCAGGACCCGCGCGATCGTCTGGCGACGATCATGGTGGCGCCGTTGATGACCTGTTCGGCGCGACTGCCGGTCTATGCATTGCTGATCGGCGCCTTCATCCCGCAGAAGCAGGTCTGGGGCGTGTTCAATCAGCAGGGGCTGGTGTTGTTCGGCCTGTACGTGGTCGCGATCGTCAGCGCGTTGGTGGTGTCGTGGACGATGAAGAAATGGCGGCGCGACAAGAGCGAACACCCCTTGTTGCTGGAGCTGCCGTCCTACCGCGTGCCGCATCTGCGCGACCTGGCACTGGGCCTGTGGGAGCGTGCGGCGATCTTTCTCAAGCGCGTCGGCGGCATCATCCTGGCCTTGACCATCCTGTTGTGGTTCCTGCTGTCGTTCCCGGCACCGCCGGCCGGCGCGACCCTGCCGCCGATCGACTACAGCTTCGCCGGCCGTATCGGCCATGCGCTGGCGGTGTTCTTCGCTCCGTTGGGGTTCAACTGGCAGATCTGCATTGCGCTGATTCCCGGACTGGCTGCGCGCGAAGTGGCGGTGTCTTCGCTGGCGACCGTGTATGCGTTGTCGGCGGCCGACGACGATGCCGCCGCGCAGGCCTTGTCGCCGTTGATCAGCGATGGTTGGTCGCTGGCGACCGCGCTGTCGCTGCTGGTCTGGTACATCTACGCGCCGATGTGCATTTCGACCTTGGCCACGATCAGGCGCGAAACCAATTCCTGGAAACAGATGGGCGCTGCGGCGCTGTACCTGTTCGTGCTGGCCTATCTGGCCTCGCTGGTGACCTACCAGGTTGCCGTGCTGCTGGGGGCCGGCTGATGGACTGGTCGCTGACCCTGCAATACCTGGTCGTCGCCTTGGCGGTGCTGATCAGCCTGTGGGTCGTGCTGAAGAAGCAGTTTCCCGGCACCGTGCGGCGCCTGCGCGGCGCGCTCGCCGTGGCATTGGTGCGCGACGGGCGTGCGTCCTGGTTGCAGGACCTCGGTCGTCGCATCGCGCCGCCGGCCGGGCAGGGGGGGGCAGCCTGCGGCGGCTGCGATACCTGTGGTCCACAGGCCCCACGCAGGCACTGACGCGTACACCGCTCGGCGCGCGATACCTGGGGGCGCACGCACCGGCGCACCCTGATCGCGCGCAGCGAGGGCATCGCCTTGATGGGGCCGGCCGACGAGCGAGGCGGTGACGCTGCAGCGCATCGCGCATCGACGCTGCGCGCTCGCTATGCTGGCGGCATGACGACCACCTTCCAGATCTCCCGACGTGCACAGGCGCTGACCAGTTCGGCGATTCGCGAACTCCTCAAGGTCACTGAGCGGCCGGAGGTGATTTCCTTCGCCGGTGGCCTGCCGTCGCCGACCACTTTTCCGGCCGAACGTATGCGCGCGGCCAGCGATCAGGTGCTGCGCGATGCCCCGCAGGCGGCGTTGCAGTACGGCCCGACCGAAGGGTATGCGCCGCTGCGCGAGTGGGTCGCGGCGCGGCTCAGTCGCGACGGCGCCAGCATCCGTCCCAGTCAGGTGCTGATCACGACCGGTTCGCAGCAGGGCTTGGACTTGCTCGGCAAGGTGTTCATCGACGAGGGCAGCAAGGTGCTGGTGGAGACGCCGAGCTACCTGGGCGCCTTGCAGTCGTTCTCGCTGTTCCAGCCGGCCTTCGTCGGCATGCCGTCCGACGACGACGGCGTGATCGTCGAGCAACTCGAGCCGGCCCTACTGGCCGACGCCCGCCTGCTGTACTGCCTGCCGAATTTCCAGAATCCGACCGGCCGGCGGCTGCCGCTGGCGCGGCGCCAACTGTTGGTCGAGCGGGCAGCCGCGGCCGGCGTGCCGATCGTCGAAGACGATCCCTACGGCGAGCTGTACTACCGCGGCGCGCCGCTGCCCAGCCTGCTGTCGCTGCATCCGGAGGGGGTGATCTACATGGGCTCGTTCTCCAAGGTATTGGCGCCGGGCCTGCGGCTGGGCTATGTGGTGGCGCCGGAGGCGGTGCTGGGCAAGCTGATTCAGGCCAAGCAGGCGGCCGACCTGCATACGCCCTCGTTCACCCAGCGCTTGGTGCATCAGACCCTGCAGGACGATTTTCTCGACACCCATATCCCGCAGATCCGCGCCTTGTATGCGCGCCAATGCGGGCTGATGCTGGAAGCGCTGGAGCGGCATTTCCCGCCGCAGGTGCAGTGGAACCGTCCCGAGGGCGGCATGTTCCTCTGGGTGACCCTGCCGGCCGGGCTCGACGGCACGGCGTTGCTGGCGCGCGCGATCGCCCGCAATGTCGCCTTCGTGCCGGGAGCGCCGTTCTTTGCCACCTTGCCGCAGACCAATACGCTGCGCCTGTCGTTCGTCACCGTGCCGGGCGAACGCATCGACGCTGGCATCGCCGTCTTGGGCGAGGTACTGCGCGAGGCCGTGGCCGAGTTGCCGGGGCAGGGCGGGTGAGTACGCCTGTGGTGTCGCTGTCGATTCGGATCGACAGTGTGGCGATCGGCCATGCACGCGACTTCACCCGGCCTGGCAGCCGCAGTGCGATCGACAAGCGCTGCGTCGACGGCCCGGTGCGGATCGAGCGCGACGGGCTGGTCGGCGACGAGCAGGGCGACCGCCGCGTGCATGGCGGGCCGGACAAGGCCATCCACCATTACCCGCGCGATCACTACGCGGCCTGGCGGGACGAATTGGGCGCGCATCCATTACTGGACACCGTCAGCGCCTTCGGTGAGAACCTCAGCAGCCTCGGCCTGACCGAGGCCGAGGTGTGCCTGGGCGATCGTTACGCGCTGGGCACCGCGCAGGTGGAAGTGTCGCAACTGCGGCAGCCGTGCTGGAAGCTGTCCGATCGCTTCGGCGTGCGCAGCTTGGCGCGGCGGGTGCAGGAGAGTGGGCGTACCGGGTGGTACTACCGGGTTCTGGCGCCTGGCCAGGTCGCCGCTGGCGACGATCTGCGCTTGCTGGAGCGGCCCTATCCGCAGTGGCCGTTGGCACGGCTGCAGCAGGTGCTGTACGCCCGCCAGATCGCGCCGGCGATCATTGCCGAGGTGCTGCTGCTGCCGTTGGTGCCGTCATGGCAGACCTTGTTCGAACGTCGGCTGCAGCACGGCCGGATCGAGAGCTGGAGCAAGCGGCTGGACGGCGTGGATCGCTAGCGCTGCATGCGCCAGGTGCAGGTGCCGATGCGCACGTACGCCAGCATCACCTGCGTGTGTCCTGCCTGCGATCATCTTGTCTAACCGATGCCGCCTCGATAGCCTGCCGCCATGACGACCTCTCCACTGAAAGTTTTGATCCACGGTGCCTCCGGACGGATGGGCAAGGCCTTGTTGCGGCTGGCTGCCGAGGATGCGGCGGTGCAGGTCGTCGCCGCGGTGGTCGGACGTTCGCCGGCGCAGCGCGTGGTCGATGGCGTGCCGCACTTTGCCGCCAGCGAACTCGGCGGCGCACCCGGCTTCGATGTGGCGATCGATTTCAGCTTGCCGCAGGGCTTTGCGCCGATCCTGGCGCTATGCGTGCAGCGCGGCGTGCCGCTGGTGTCGGGCACCACCGGGCTGGACGAAGACCAGCGTGCCGCACTGCTCGATGCGGCCACCCGCATTCCGCTGGTGTGGGCCTCCAATTACAGTCTCGGCGTGGCCGTGCTGACCGAGCTGGTGGAGCGCGCTGCCGGCAGTCTGCCGGGCTGGGACTGCGACATCGTCGAGGCGCATCATGTGCACAAGCAGGACGCGCCGTCCGGAACCGCGCTGACCCTGGGCGAGGCGGCGACCGGCAGCGGGGCGCAGCCGCGTTTCGCCAGCCTGCGCGCCGGCGATATCGTCGGCGAGC
This sequence comes from Xanthomonas maliensis, assembly GCF_009192945.1. Classification (GTDB taxonomy): domain Bacteria; phylum Pseudomonadota; class Gammaproteobacteria; order Xanthomonadales; family Xanthomonadaceae; genus Xanthomonas; species Xanthomonas maliensis. The sequence continues at coordinate 44,527 of NZ_NSET01000030.1, forward strand.
ACAGCGTGCAGTTCACCGGCCTGGGCGAGCGCCTGGAACTGGTGCACCGCGCCACCAATCGCGACATCTTTGCGCGCGGCGCACTGCATGCGGCGCGCCGGCTGGTCGGCAAGCCGGCTGGCAGCTACCGCGTGCGCGATCTGGTGCTGTAACTCGCGCCTGTTCGGCAACCGCAGGTGAAGCCGGCGACGCCTCTATCCGTATTCATGTCGCTTTGCGGGACAAGGTACGTGCACTGGGCTGGCACCGCAGGCCGCTTGCCTTTACAATTCTCGCTTGCCCGAACCTAGCGTCGGACCGGTCCTCAGCACCGCGTCCGCGCTTTGCTGCAACCGGAATTTGGCCGGGAGCGCATCGGAGTCCCAGGCAGCCAGAGCGAGACCCCACGTGACCCAACCCGCAATCCTTGTCCTCGAAGACGGCACCGTATTCGAGGGCGAATCCGTAGGCGCCAACGGGCTATCCGTCGGCGAAGTGGTGTTCAACACCGCCATGACCGGTTACCAGGAAGTGTTGACCGATCCCTCCTACGCCCGTCAGATGGTTACGCTGACCTATCCGCACATCGGCAATACCGGTTTCACCGACCAGGACGACGAAGCCCGCAAGATCTGGTCGGCTGGCCTGATCGTGCGCGACGTGCCGCGCCGACCCAGCAGTTGGCGCAACCAGGTGGCTCTTCCAGAATGGCTGCAGGCGCGTGGCGTGGTCGCCATCGCCGGCATCGACACCCGCAAGCTGACGCGCATCCTGCGCGAAAAGGGCGCCCAGAACGGCGCGCTGATGGCGGGCGAGATCGACGTCGAGAAGGCGCTGGAAGCCGCCCGCACGTTCCCGGGCCTGAAGGGCATGGACCTGGCCAAGGTGGTCACGACCGAGAAGACCTACCTGTGGACCGAGGGCCAGCTGGATCTGGATGCCAACGCCTTCGTCAGCGTTCCGGCCAAATACAAGGTCGTGGCCTATGACTACGGCGTCAAGGTCAACATCCTGCGCATGCTGGCCGAGCGCGGCTGCGAGGTGACCGTGGTGCCGGCGCAGACCCCGGTGGCCGAGGTGCTGGCCATGCAGCCGGATGGCGTGTTCCTGTCCAATGGGCCGGGTGACCCGGAACCCTGCGACTACGCCATCGATGCGATCAAGCAACTGGTGGCTAAAAAGGTGCCGACCTTCGGCATCTGCCTGGGGCATCAGCTGCTGGCGCTGGCCGCTGGCGCCCGCACCGTCAAGATGACCACCGGCCACCACGGTGCCAACCATCCGGTGCAGGATCTGGACGGCGGCCGGGTGATGATCACCTCGCAGAACCACGGTTTCGCTGTCGACGAGACCACGCTGCCGGCCAATGTGCGCGTCACTCACCGCTCGCTGTTCGACGGCACCAACCAGGGCATTGCGCTCACCGACGCACCGGCGTTCTCCTTCCAGGGCCACCCGGAAGCCTCGCCGGGCCCACGCGATGTGGGACCGTTGTTTGATCGGTTCGTGGACCTGATGGCGGCCAAGGCCTGATGAAGGCGGCGCTGGCCCCGCCGTCGCGACTGCGCCACTGGCGCGTGCTTGCGCTGGTGGCGTTGGTCCTGGCGGCTTACCCAGCGTTCGTGCTGATTGCGGTGTATACGCAATGGTTCGGTGCCGGGTTGGCCGGCGGACGCGACGGTCCAGCCGACGCCTACCGGCACAGTCTTGCAAGCGCCATCGTTGCCTACACCTTGTCTCCGCGTTGCGTGGACCTGGTGACGGCAGTGATGGAGCGGGACGGGCAGGGCAGTGCCAGCCGGGCGATGGACGCCCACAACAACAAGATCGGCGCGCGCATTGGCGCCGCCGCCCCGAGCTGGGCCGCGATGCAGCGTGAGGTTCGCGCCGCGGTCGACCATGGTGCGATCGACGCTCGATCGCCCGACCAGATCACCTGGCGCGCTCCTGCAGCGTGGCAGGACCGACTTTACTGAGGACCCCCATGCCAAAGCGCACCGACCTTAAAACCATCCTCATCATCGGCGCCGGCCCGATCGTCATCGGCCAGGCCTGCGAGTTCGACTACTCGGGCGCGCAGGCGTGCAAGGCGCTGCGGGACGAGGGCTTCCGCGTGGTGCTGGTCAACAGCAACCCGGCCACGATCATGACCGATCCGAACATGGCCGACGCGGTGTACATCGAGCCGATCAACTGGCAGACGGTCGAAAAGATCATCGCCAAGGAGAAGCCGGACGCACTGCTGCCGACCATGGGCGGGCAGACCGCGCTGAATTGCGCGCTGGATCTGGCCGACCATGGGGTGCTGGAGAAATACGGCGTGGAGCTGATCGGCGCCAAGCGCGAGGCCATCCGCATGGCCGAAGACCGCGAGCTGTTCCGCGTGGCGATGGGCGAGATCGGCCTGGAATGCCCGAAGGCCGCGGTCGCCCACACGCTGGAAGAAGCGCTGGACATCCAGACCCGCGTCGGCTACCCGACCATCATCCGCCCCAGCTTCACCCTGGGTGGCAGCGGCGGTGGCATCGCCTACAACCGCGAAGAGCTGATCGAGATCGTCGGCCGCGGCCTTGAGCTGTCGCCCACCACCGAAGTGCTGGTGGAAGAGTCGGTGCTGGGCTGGAAGGAATTCGAGATGGAAGTGGTCCGCGACACCGCGGATAACTGCATCATCGTCTGCTCGATCGAGAACCTGGACCCGATGGGCGTGCACACCGGCGACTCGATCACCGTGGCGCCGGCGCAGACGCTCACCGACAAGGAATACCAGCGCCTGCGCGATGCTTCGATCGCTGTGTTGCGCAAGATCGGCGTGGATACCGGCGGTTCGAACGTGCAGTTCGGCATCAATCCGAGCACCGGCCGGGTGGTGGTGATCGAGATGAATCCGCGCGTGTCGCGTTCGTCGGCGCTGGCCTCCAAGGCCACTGGCTTTCCGATCGCCAAGGTCGCCGCCAAGCTGGCGGTGGGCTATACGCTGGACGAGCTGCGCAACGAAATCACCGGTGGCAAGACCCCGGCCTCGTTCGAGCCGTCGATCGATTACGTGGTCACCAAGATTCCGCGTTTCGCCTTCGAGAAGTTCCCGCAGGCCGATGCGCGCCTGACCACGCAGATGAAGTCGGTGGGCGAGGTGATGGCGATGGGCCGCACCTTCCAGGAGTCGCTGCAGAAGGCCTTGCGCGGTCTGGAGACCGGCAAGATCGGTCTGGATCCGACCGGTCTGGATCTGCGCAGCGAAGACGACCTGACCGTGCTCAAGCGCGAGCTCAAGGCACCGGGCCCGGAGCGTCTGTTCTACGTCGCCGATGCCTTCCGCGCCGGCATGACGGTGGCCGAGGTGTATGCGCTGTCGTTCATCGACCCCTGGTTCCTGGATCAGATCGAGGAACTGATCAGCCACGAGCAGACCCTGGCCGATCATGGCCTCGCCAGCCTGGATGCAGCGCGCCTGCGGGTGCTCAAGCGCGCCGGTTTCTCCGATGCGCGCATGGCCCAGCTCACCGGCACCAACGAGGAGTCGGTGCGGACGCTGCGTCGCGCACTCAAGGTGCGTCCGGTGTACAAGCGGGTGGATTCGTGCGCAGCCGAGTTCGCCACCAGTACCGCCTATCTGTACTCGACCTACGAGGACGAGTGCGAAGCCAACCCGAGCAGCCGCGACAAGATCATGATCCTCGGCGGCGGCCCCAACCGCATCGGCCAGGGCATCGAGTTCGACTACTGCTGCGTGCATGCGGCCCTGGCGCTGCGCGACGATGGGTTCGAGACCATCATGGTCAACTGCAACCCGGAGACCGTCTCCACCGACTACGACACCTCCGACCGTCTGTATTTCGAGCCGCTGACGCTGGAAGACGTGCTGGAGATCGTCGAGCTGGAGCAGCCCAAGGGCGTGATCGTGCAGTACGGCGGACAGACGCCGCTGAAGCTGGCGCGCGCGCTGGAAGCCAATGGCGTGCCGGTGATCGGCACCTCGCCCGACTCGATCGACCTGGCCGAGGATCGCGAGCGTTTCCAGCAACTGGTCGACAAGCTCGGCCTGAAGCAGCCGCCGAACCGTATCGCCCGTAACGCTGAAGAAGCCTTGGTGCTGGCGCGCGAGATCGGCTACCCGCTGGTGGTGCGCCCGAGCTATGTGCTGGGCGGCCGCGCGATGGAAATCGTCTACGGCGAGTCCGATCTGGCGCGCTACGTGCGCGATGCGGTGAAGGTGTCCAACGATTCGCCGGTGCTGCTGGACCGCTTCCTCGACAACGCGGTCGAGGTCGACGTCGACCTGATCGCCGATGCCCAGGGCAACACCTTGATCGGCGGCGTGATGGAGCATATCGAAGAAGCCGGTGTGCATTCGGGCGATTCGTCCTGCTCGCTGCCGCCGTATTCGCTGTCGCCGGCCACCCAGGCCGAGCTGCGCCGGCAGGTGATCGAACTGGCCAAGGCCTTGAACGTGGTCGGCTTGATGAACACCCAGTTCGCGATCCAGGCCAATGCCGACGGCAGCGACACGGTTTATCTGCTGGAAGTCAATCCGCGCGCCTCGCGCACGGTGCCGTTCGTCTCCAAGGCCACCGGCATGCCGCTGGCCAAGATCGCCGCCCGCTGCATGGCCGGCAAGACGCTGGCCGAGCAGGGCGCCACCAAGGAAATCGTGCCCGACTACTACTCGGTGAAGGAGGCGATCTTCCCGTTCGCCAAGTTCCAGGGCGTGGACCCGATCCTCGGGCCGGAAATGCGCTCCACCGGCGAGGTGATGGGCGTAGGCCGCAGCTTCAGCGCGGCGTTCGCGCGCGCACAGGAAGCCGGTGGCATCAAGGCACCGCCGGTCGGCAAGGCCTTCGTGTCGGTGCGCGATCCGGACAAGCAGCGCGTGCTGCCGGTGGCGCAGGCGCTGGTCGAGCGCGGCTACAGCCTGGTGGCCACCCGCGGCACCGGCGCCTGGTTGCAGCAGCACGGCCTGCAGTGCGAAATCGTCAACAAGGTCGCCGAGGGGCGCCCGCACATCGTCGATTCGATCAAGAATGGCGAGATCGTCTATATCGTCAATACGACCGAAGGACGTGCGGCCATCTCCGATTCGTTCTCGATCCGGCGCGAAGCCCTGCAGCATCGCGTGACCTATTCGACCACCGTCGCCGGCGCCAAGGCGCTGGTGCATTCTCTTGAATTCCGCGGCACAGGACCGGTCTGGTCGCTGCAGGAACTGCACAAGGAGCTGGAAGCATGAGAGCACCCATGACCGCCAAGGGCGCGCAGCGCCTGCGCGAGGAACTGGAGCACCTGAAGTCGGTCAAGCGGCCGGAGGTGATCACCGCGATCGCCGAAGCGCGCGAACACGGCGACCTGAAGGAAAACGCCGAGTACCACGCCGCGCGCGAACAGCAGAGTTTTATCGAAGGCCGCATCAAGCAGCTGGAAGGCGAGCTGTCGCATGCGGAAATCATCGACATCAGCAAGCTGTCGGCCGGCAACAAGATCGTGTTCGGCGCGACGGTGACGCTGGCCGACACCGAAACCGACGAAGAGAAGCGCTACCAGATCGTTGGCGACCTGGAGGCCGACATCAAGATGGGGCTGATCGCGATTTCCTCGCCGCTGGCGCGCGCGCTGATCGGCAAGCTGGAAGGCGATTCGGTCACCATCGATGCGCCTGCCGGCCAGCGCGAGTACGAAGTGGTCAGCGTCGCGTACCTGGATTGATCGCAGGCACGCCCACGCGATGACCACTGCCACGCTGCTGCTGCCGGAAAAACGCCGTTTGCCCGGCACGCTGGTCGATGCCACCGTGGCGCGTGCACTGGCGCGCGCCGATGGGCAGGTGGCCGTCGGGGGCGAGGTGGAGCAGTTGCAGCGGCACTTCGCGCTGACGCCGCGGCACTGGCCGGTCGCCGCGTTGACCCGTCAGCTGGACGCCGGCGACGCGACCGGCGCGGCCTGGGTGCGTGCCGATCCGGCCTACGTGGTGCCGGATATGCAGGGCGCGCGGCTGATGGGCTATGGCGAAGCGCTCGGTCCCACGGCCGAGGACGTGGCGGTGCTGTTGCCCAGCCTCAAGCCGATGTTCGGCGATGCCGGTTTCCTGCTCGACGCACCGACGCCAGCGCGGTGGTACCTGCGGCTGTCGCCGGATGCGCGTCTGCCGGACTTCGATCCACCCGAAGCGGTGATCGGCGAGGACTTGTTTGATCATCTGCCGGCCGGCGACCTGGGCCGGCGTTGGCGCGCCTTGCTGACCGAAGCGCAGGTGATGCTGCACCAGCATCCCTGGAACCAGGGCCGGGTCGCCAACGGCAAGCCGGCGATCAATTCGCTGTGGTTCTGGGGCGGTGGCGTGCTGCCGCATGCGGTGCAATCGCCGCATCGGCAGGTGCGCAGCCGCGAGTCCCTGTTGCGCGCGTTGGCGCTGGCCGCCGGTGCCGATGCCAGTGCCGACCAACCGGTGGACGCGCTGGTGGACCTGCGTCATCTGCGTTCGTTGCAATCGTTCAGTGACGACGCGGTCGCGCCCTTGCTGGCGGCGATGGCGCGCGGCGAACTGGACCGGCTGATCCTGGATTTCCAGGATGGCGAGACGCTCTCGCTGCAGCCATCGCAGCGCTGGCGGTTCTGGCGCAAGCCACGCCAGCAATTGGCCGAATGAAGGCCGCACCGCGGATCGTACGCCGGCCGCCGGGTCCGCCCGGACAGTGGCCGGAGACGGTGCTGCCGCTGCTGCGTCGCCTGTATGCCGCGCGCGGCGCGACCGACCCGCAGGCGGCGCAGCCACGGCTGGCGCACTTGCTGGCGCCGGATCTGCTCGGCAATAGCCACGCCGCCGCCGAACTGTTGGCCGAGGCGATTGCCGCTCAACGCCGCATCCTGGTCGTAGGCGATTTCGATTGCGACGGCGCCACTGCGTGCGCGGTGGCGGTACGTGGACTGCGCATGCTCGGTGCGCTGGACGTGCACCATGCCGTGCCCAATCGCATGGTGCACGGCTACGGGCTGTCGCCGGCGCTGGTCGACGAACTGGCGCCGTTGCGGCCGGACCTGCTGGTCACCGTCGATCACGGCATCGCCTGCCATGCCGGTGTCGCCGCCGCCAAGGCGCGCGGCTGGACGGTGCTGGTCACCGATCATCATCTGCCCGGCACCGCGTTGCCGCCTGCCGATGCCATCGTCGATCCGAATTTGGTCGGCGACGGCTTTCCCAGCAAGACCTTGGCCGGGGTCGGGGTGATCTTCTACGTGCTGCTGGCCTTGCGCGGTGTGCTGCGCGCGCGCGATGCCTTCGTCGGCCGGCCCGAACCGGACCTGGCGACGCTGCTGGACCTGGTGGCGGTTGGCACGGTGGCCGACCTGGTGCCGCTGGATGGCAATAACCGCGCGCTGGTGGCCGCGGGGTTGCGACGACTGCGCGAAGGCAAGGCCTGCATCGGGCTACGCGCCCTGATCGAGGCCAGCGGCCGCGACGCGGCGCGCCTGACCGCCAGCGACATCGGCTTCGCATTGGGGCCGCGACTCAATGCCGCCGGTCGGCTGGAAGACATGGCGCTCGGTATCGAGCTGCTGCTGTGCGAGGACTGGACGCGTGCGCGCGAGATCGCCAGCCTGCTGGAGGAGATCAATGCCGAGCGCCGTGCGGTGCAGCAGTTGATGACCGACGACGCCGAGCAGGCCGTGGCCAAGGTGATGCTGGACGCCGACGGCGCCGTGCCGATCGCGGCCTGCCTGTTCGATGCCGAGTGGCATCCGGGGGTGATCGGCCTGGTCGCGTCGCGCCTCAAGGATCGGCTACACCGGCCGGTGATCGCGCTGGCGCCGGCCGAGCCAGGCAGCAGCCAGTTGCGTGGCTCGGCGCGCTCGATTCCTGGCCTGCATATCCGCGACGTGCTGGCGGCGGTGGATGCGCGCCATCCCGGTCTGCTGCAGAAGTTCGGCGGCCACGCGATGGCGGCGGGCCTGAGCATCGAGGCCGCGGCGTTGCCGGCCTTCGAGCAGGCGTTTCGATCGCAGGTGCAGACGATGGTGGACGCCACGCTGCTGCAGGCCGAACTGCACAGCGACGGCGAACTGGCCGCGCACGAACTGGATCATGTGCATGCCGAAGCGCTGCGCCTGGCCGGCCCGTGGGGGCAGGGGTTTCCCGAACCCTTGTTCGACGGTCAGTTCGAAGTGCTGCAATGGCGGGTGCTCAAGGAACGCCATCTGAAACTGACCCTGCGTTGCGCCGGCCGCGCCGAGCCGCTCAACGCCATCCACTTCAACGGCTGGCACGGCAGCGACCCCGCGCGCGTGCTGCGCCTGGCGTACCGGCTGGTCGGCGACGACTATCGGGGCGGCACGGCGGTGCAGTTGATCGTCGAGCATTGCGAACCGGCATCGTCCGCAGGTTGATGCCGGCGTTCGCCCTGCTTGTTGCCAGGCGGGCAACGCGTCTCCGCGCCAGCGTGCGCGTCGCCCGCGCAGGCATCGGCCCGGTTATTGCTTGACGTCCGCCACGATGGTCGGCAGTTCCCATGCGCCGCCGACAGCCACTAAACGGCATAGGCCGGAGCTGGATTCGGCAGTCTGCACGAAGCGGCGGCCATCCCAGGTCCACGCAGACTGGCTGTAGCAATCACCCAGGCCACGCCCCCGTTGCGAGGCCAGGATGGTGGCGCCATCCAGGTCGCTGGCGTTTAGCGTGATCAAGGTCGGCGCGAACGGCGCGCGTGCATTGACGACCCAGAAACCGGTGCCGGTGTTGTAGGCGGCTGTCCAGCAGTCGGTGGAGACCAGGAGCTTGTCGCTGCTCAGGCGGGTGATGGTCAGTGGTTCCGATGCCTCCCCGCGGTCGAGTCCCTTGCATTCCTCATCGGCGGGAAGGGTGGCGCGTAGCGCCTGATACAGCGCAGGCATCTTGCCCAGGCGTGCGTCGCCAGCCTGCGGCGCAGCCAGCTTGGCTTGGTGAACCTGGGGTGCCGGCAGCGGCGGCAGCACGGCGGATTCGTCGCGATCGCCCTTGCGTACCAGCGCGCCGCGCGTGCCCAGGCGGCCCTGGAATTCATCCATCTTCAGCAGCACCGCCGACGCGCCGTTGTCGGACAGCTGCCAGCGGCGGCCATCGTTGCCGAGTGCGACGATCGTGCTGCTGCGTGGCAGGGCCGCCAGCAGTGCGGCGACCTGGGCGCTGCTCAGCGACGCGGTGCCGCTGTTGCCGTCCAGCGCCAGCTTGCCCAGATTGCGCTGATCGATCTGCAGGCTGAGCGAAGCCGGCAGCTTGGCCTCGTCGTACTGGCCCAGCATCAGTTCTGCGGTGACCGCCTGGCCGGCGCCGGCCTTGCGGGTCAGCAGCACCGAGACCGGCAGGTGTTCGCCTTCGTCCGGCTGGTACCCGGCTGCGCGGCAGGTACGGGTGTTGTCGCAGGCGATGGTCCAATCGTCGTGGCTGAACGCGACGTTGGTGGCCGGTGCGGCCAGGGCGGACACAGGGCTGAGCAGCAATGCCGCGGCGAGCAGGGCGGGACGCATCGTGGTTCCTTCAACGCAGGTCGGGCCGGCAGCTTGCGATGCTGGTTGCACTGCGTCCAGCCACAACCCGTTGCAAGGGGCGAATGCGCTCGTACGACCACACCCGCCATTGGCAGCGATCAGGTTCGTATCGCCAGTGCCGTCTCGTGGATGCGGGGTGTTGGCTCCCGCATCGGCATGCCGAACAACGGCCGCAGCCAGCGCACGCGGCGGATCAGGTATTCGTGCAGCAGCAGGCAACCAGCCACCGTGGTCGCCAGCACCAACGTCGGCTCCAGCCAGGGACCCAGCTGCAGCGGTGCCAGCCAGTACAGCGCCAGGATGATCAGGCTCTGGTGCAGGATGTACCAGGGGAACACCGCCTGGGTGCAGTACGGCAGCCACGCGAACGGGCGGTTCAGTGCATGCTTGGCCCAGCCCAGCAGCGTCAGCAGCGCCAGCCAGGTATACGCCGCGCGCGCCAGGCGTTCGATCACGTCCCAGCGCACGCTGGCCAGCAGATCGCCGAGCTGGGCGCCATCGAGTGTACGGCCCAGATGACGGATGCTCAGCTCGGTGGCAATGGCCAGCAGCGCCACGATCAGCGTCGGCCAGCGCAGTTGCACGGACCAGTCCCAGAACCGTGCATTGCGGGACAGCACGTAGCCAAGCACGAACAAGGGTAAGGATTCGGCATGCACGAACCAGTCGCCGACCAGCGCATGGGTGGGCGGGTGGCGCGGCAGTACCCACAGGACGCAGAAGGCTTCCCACGCGATCGGTGCCAGCAGCAGGGCGGGGACGGCAATGCGGGCCGGCAGCTGCGGCAGGGTCAGCGGCAGTACGCGGCCCAGGGCAATCACCGCCATCAATAACAAGGTGTAGGGCAGCAGGTAGGCGAGGTACCACAGGTGGTTCCAGGTGATGCCGTGCTCCCAGCCATCGAAGCTGCCGGCCGGCCAGGGCTGCACCTGCCAATAGCGCAGCAGAAAGCTGCCGAAGCCAGGCACGACCTTGCCGTTGCTGACGCCCTGGCAGTAGGCCTGCACCGAGACCACGACGAACATGCCGAACAGCAGTGGCGGCAGCAGCCGGCCGCAGCGGCGCCAGGCGAACTGCCAGGGCGCGCGCTCGGCACGTGCCAGATCGATCGCGATGCCGGAGATCATGAACAGCAACGGCATCCGCCAGCGGTTGAGCGCAATCATCGGCGCCTGCAGCCAGTCGCTGGTGTAGGCGCTCTTGAGGTGGAAGTCCCAGCCGGCCACATAGGCCATGCCCACGTGGTAGAGGATCAGCAAGGCGAAGGCGAAGACGCGCAGGGCGTCGATATCGTGGCGGCGTTCGGTCATGGTCGGTGATCGGCGGAGAAGTGGGGGCATCGTGCCCGCTGGCCCGCACCGGTACTGGGGTCAGGGGCGGAATCGCCCTCCCGCAGTGATCAATCGCCCCCCTCCAGGGACGAATCGGGACGGCCGCGACGGCAGTTTCGCCGCGCCGCGCAGGCCTCTATGATCGGCAGCTGCCAACTGGGGACGTCTGCAATGGAAGCAACCGGGCCACGCCCGCCGATCCCCCGTGACCCGGCCGGCCAGGCCGCGAGGCGCTGGGCCGTGGTGATCTGGTCGCTGGTGTTCTACCTCGGTGCGCTGGGCAACGTGCTGACCGCCTGGTTGGCGGCGCGCCGCGATGGCGAGGTCCTGGTCCCGTGGCAGGTGTTGAGCTGGGAGCTGAGCAGCGCCACGGTCTCGCTATTGCTGCTGCCGCCGGTCCTGTGGCTGTGCACGCGCTGGCCCCTGCATGCCGATGGCTGGCGTCGACGCCTGCCCATGTATCTCGCCGCTGCAGTGGGCTGGTGGCTGCTGCATGTCGGCGGCATGGTGCTGCTGCGCAAGGCGATCTATGTGCTGGCAGGCACCCACTACGACTTCGGCGGTTGGTTGCAGTGGTTCTACGAACTGTCCAAGGATCTACGCACCTTCGCCTTGCTGGTTGCCTTGCAACACACGCTGGGCTGGTACGCGCGAAGGCGCCAGGGCGAGGCGCATCTGCTGGCGGCGCCGGACGAGGGGCCACCGGTGGAGCCACTGGAACGCCCGGAACGTTTTCTGGTGCGCACGCTTGGCCGCGATTTCCTGGTCGCCACCGCCGATATCGAATGGATCCAGGCCTCCGGCAACTACGTCAACCTGCACGTCCGGGGGCACGACTACCCGCTGCGCAGCACGATGGCCGCGATCGAGTCCAAGCTGGATCCGGGCGTGTTCGTGCGGATCCATCGCAGTTATCTGGTCAATCTGGGCCAGGTGCAGGCGATCGAGCCGTCCGATTCCGGCGACGCACGCGTGCATCTGCGCGATGCCGCGGTGCTGCCCTGCAGCCGCAGCCAGCTGGCTGGCCTGCGGGCGCGTGCCGGCCAGGTGCCGGCGACGCCGAGAGCTGAAGCCGCGGTGGCGTGATCGGCCGGGTCGAGCGCGACGGGGCAACGGTGGGGCCCCGTTGCGCGTCCTGACCGACCTCTTTGGACGCATATCAATGCATCGGTCCGGTGCCACCGCGACGCCATCACGCACGGAGGCCGGACGATGCGCTGCGGCTGAGTGCGGTTGCCGCAACCGTCAGCGTGCTGCGGCTGCTGCCTGCGCGCGGGGAGCGCCGCGTTTCGCCACCGGCGCCCGCTTGCTAAACTAGCGAGCTTGTTTGCCGGAACTCCGTCATGATCGAAACCAATCCGATCCGCCAGCGCATCACCGATCTCAACGATCGCGTGCTCTCGCTCAGGGGGTATCTTTGACTACGACGCCAAGAAAGAGCGTCTAGAGGAAGTCAGCCGCGAGCTGGAGAGCCCGGAAGTCTGGAACGACGCCGAGCGCGCCCAGGGCCTGGGCCGCGAGCGCTCCATGCTCGAGAAGACCGTCGGCGGCATCGCCGATGTGCTGTCCGGGTTGGCCGACGCGGTCGACCTGCTGGAGCTGGCCGAGAGCGAGCAGGATGAGGAAACCGCGCTGGCCGTGGTTGCCGACCTGGATCGCTACCAGTTGCAGGTCGAGAAGCTGGAGTTCCAGCGCATGTTCTCCGGCAAGATGGACGGCGCCAACGCGTTCGTCGACATCCAGGCCGGTGCCGGCGGCACCGAAGCGCAGGACTGGGCGGAAATCCTGCTGCGCATGTATCTGCGCTGGGCCGAGTCGCGTGGTTGGAAGACCGAGCTGATGGAAGTCTCTGGCGGCGAAGTGGCAGGCATCAAGTCGGCCACGATCCGGGTCGAGGGCGACTTCGCCTATGGCTGGTTGAAGACCGAGATCGGCGTGCACCGGTTGGTGCGCAAGTCGCCATTCGATTCGGACAATCGCCGGCATACCAGCTTCACCTCGGTGTTCGTCTCGCCGGAAGTCGACGACGACATCGAGATCGACATCAATCCGGCCGACCTGAGGACCGACGTCTACCGCTCCTCCGGTGCCGGTGGTCAGCACGTCAACAAGACCGAGTCGGCGGTGCGCATCACCCACGTCCCGTCCGGGGTGGTGGTGGCCTGCCAGACCGGCCGCAGCCAGCACCAGAACCGCGATAACGCGATGAAGATGCTGGCCGCCAAGCTGTACGAGCTGGAAGTGCAGAAGCGCAATGCCGAGAAGGATGCGCTGGAAGCGACCAAGTCCGATATCGGTTGGGGCAGCCAGATCCGCAACTACGTGCTCGATCAGAGCCGGATCAAGGATCTGCGCACCGGTGTGGAGCGCAGCGATACCCAGAAGGTACTCGACGGCGACCTGGACGAATTCGTCGAGGCCAGCCTGAAGGCCGGCCTGGCGGCCGGCGCCAAGCGCCTGGATGCCTGAGGTTCGCCGGCGGCCAGTCCGCCGGCCACCGCCGCTTCCACCGCCGATGCGTACGCCGCTGCGCCTTCGCCGATAGTTCCCGTACCGCCCGTGGCTTATCGTGCACGGAGCGGTGCACCGCGCGGAACCGGATGTCCGGTTTCGTCTCCGGGCAGCGATGCCCCTCCTCACAGACCGAACGCCGCCATGACCGAGCAGACTCCCGCGCCTCAGCCCCCCGTCGACGAGAACAGCCTCATCGCCGAGCGCCGCGCGAAACTGGGCACGCTGCGCGGGCAGGGGATCGCCTATCCCAACGACTTCGTCCGCGAACAATTCGCCGGCGACCTGCAGGCCGAGTTCGCCGATGCAGAGGCCTGGACGGCCGAAGCGCTGGAAGCCAGCGGGCGCACGGTCCGGATGGCCGGCCGGTTGATGGCCAAGCGGGTCATGGGCAAGGCCAGCTTCGCGCAGATCCAGGACGAGTCCGGCCGCGTCCAGCTGTTTCTGCAGGGCAATGTGCTCGGCGATGCCTACACCGCCTTCAAGGGCTGGGATGTCGGCGACATCGTCGCGGTGGAGGGCGGATTGACCCGCACCAAGACCGGCGAGCTGTCGGTCAAGGCGACCGCACTGCGGCTGCTGACCAAGTCGCTGCGGCCGTTGCCGGACAAGTGGCATGGCCTGGCCGACGTCGAGCAGCGCTATCGCCAGCGCTACGTCGACCTGATCGTGACCCCGGAGTCGCGCGAGGTCTTCATCAAGCGCTCCAAGATCATCCGCGCCATCCGCGCCTGGCTGGATACGCGCCGCTTCCTGGAAGTGGAGACGCCGATGATGCATTACATCCCCGGTGGCGCCACCGCCAAGCCGTTCACCACCCATCACAACGCCCTGGACCTGGACCTGTACCTGCGGGTCGCGCCGGAGCTGTACCTGAAGCGGCTGGTGGTCGGGGGGCTGGAGCGGGTCTACGAAATCAACCGCAATTTCCGTAACGAGGGGGTGTCGACCCGGCACAACCCCGAGTTCACCATGCTCGAGTTGTACGAGGCCTACGCCACCTACCACCAGATCATGGACCTGACCGAGCAGGTGATTCGCGACACCGCGCAGACGGTGCTGGGGACCACCGAGGTCAGCTGGGACGGGGCCGCCATCGATCTGACGCCGGCTTTCCGACGCTGGCGCATGGATGAGGCCGTTCGGCACCACAATCCCGAGATCAGTGCGGCCGACTGTACCGACCGCGCCGCACTGTTGCGGCACTGCGAGCGACTCAAGATCAAGGTCAAGCCGTCCTACGGCTGGGGCAAGCTGCTGCTGGAGATCTTCGAGGCCACCGTCGAGCACACCCTGGTGCAGCCGACCTTCATCACCGACCATCCGGTGGAGGTATCGCCGTTGGCGCGTGCCAGCGATACCGAGCCAGGCTACACCGATCGCTTCGAGCTGTTCATCAACGGCAAGGAGCTGGCCAACGGCTTTTCCGAGCTCAACGACCCGGAAGACCAGGCCGCGCGCTTCCAGGCGCAGGTCCAGGCCAAGGATGGCGGCGACGACGAGGCGATGCACTACGACGCCGACTATATCCGTGCCCTGGAGTACGGCATGGCACCGACCGGTGGGCTGGGCATCGGCATCGACCGCCTGGTGATGCTGCTGACCGGCAGCACCTCCATCCGCGATGTATTGCTGTTCCCCTATATGCGTCCGGAAGCCTGAGTTTTTTCTGCCGACTGCGTGCCTACGGCACAGATACTGCATATGCTAGGGCGGAGCCCGGCGGTATCGCCGGGGAAGCTGGCCTAGGGGCCGGCGTGATGCTTCCGGGTCTGAAGACCGAGGAGGAACGGGTATGCAGGATGTTTTAGGGGCGCCGGCGGGTGTATCGTCGGCTGACACATGGGGAAGCTGGTCGGCAAAGGCGGATCTGGGATTGAACATCGTCATCGTCGATGACCAGATGTCTGCGCGGACGATGCTGCGCCATGTCATCGAGGACATCGCACCGGAATTGAAGGTGCATGACTTCGGCGACCCGCTCGACGCGCTGGCCTGGTGCGAATCCGGGCAGGTCGACCTGTTGCTGCTGGACTATCGCATGCCCGGCATGGACGGGCTGGAGTTCGCGCGCCGGTTGCGCCGGCTGCCCAGCCATCGCGACATTCCCATCATCCTGATCACCATCGTCGGTGACGAGCCCATCCGGCAGGCCGCGCTGGAGGCCGGGGTCATCGATTTCCTGGTCAAGCCGATCCGCCCGCGCGAGCTGCGGGCGCGCTGCTCCAACCTGTTGCAGCTGCGCCAGCAAAGCGAGAGCGTCAAGCAACGTGCGCTGTCGCTGGAGCAGCGCTTGCTGGCCAGCATGAACGAGGTCGAAGAGCGCGAGCGCGAGACGCTGTCGCGGCTGGCGCGTGCGATCGAGTACCGCGACGCGGGTACCAGTGCGTTTCTGGAGCGCATGTCGCACGTGGCCGGACTGATCGCCGAGCAATTGGGCCTGTCCGAAGAGGAGGTGCGCATCATCGAGATGGCCGCTCCGCTGCACGACATGGGCAAGATCGCCATCCCCGATGCGGTGCTGCTCAAGCCCGGCAAGCTCACCGACGACGAGATGAGCGTGATGCGACGCCATCCGCGCATCGGCTATGAACTGCTCAGCGGCAGCCAGAACCGTTTCATCCAGGTCGGCGCGCTGATCGCCTTGCGCCATCACGAGCGTTACGACGGCAGTGGTTATCCCGATGGGCTGGTCGGCGAGGCGATTCCGCTGGAAGCGCGCATCGTCGCGGTGGCCGATGTCTTCGACGCCTTGTTGTCGGCGCGCCCGTACAAGGATGCCTGGACGATGGACGCTGCCTTGGCCTATCTCTATGCGCAACGCGGTCGCCTGTTCGATCCGCGTTGCGTCGATGCCCTGTTGCGGGCGCGTCCGCAGCTGGAGCAGATCTGCGGCGAGTTCTCCACCGCATCGGCGCGCCCTGGGATGTGAAGTGAGGCGGGCGTGCCGGCAACTGAGCAATCGTCTGTCGGAGCGTTCCGATAGCGAGCATGTCCAGGCGTTGGTGCGCATGGCAATGATCGCGCTGATCATCGCCTACACCGCAGCCTGCGCAGATCGCTGGCATCTGTCGGCGCAGCAGTGGCATCGCCTGCTGTGCCTGCTTGTGAGCGCGCAAGCCATGGCGATGATCATTTTCGCCTGCATCCTGATCCGGCCGCAGCGCTCGGACCTGCGCCGCAAGCTTGGCATGGTGTCCGACTATGGCCTGCTTGGCCTGGCGATGACTTGGCTCGGCGCTCCGATGGCCGGTCTGTATGTCGTGCTGTTGTGGGTGACCATCGGCAATGGGCTGCGTTTTGGGCGGCAGTGGCTGCAGACGGCCGTCGCCATGGCAGTGCTCAGCTTCGGCAGTACGCTGGCCAACAGCCATTATTGGCAGCAGCAGCTGGAGCTGGGCCTCGCGCTGCTGGCGGCGCTGGTGGCGATCCCGCTGTCGTTGTCCGGGCGTCTGCAGGCTGCCGAGGCGCAGACGCCGCCGGAGGAATCCCAGGCGACGCCTTCATCGTCGCATCTACGCGTCTGAGGAAGCTATGAGCTCTCCGCTGCCCTGGTTGAAACAGCGCCTGTCCGGACGCCCGGATAGCGAACATGCGCAGAACCTGATCCGCATCATCATCACCACGCTGTTCATTTCCTACCTGGGCTGGCGTTACCAGCAGACCCACGGCGACACCTTGGTGGCGACCTGGTTGATCCTGATGGGCGAGCTGCTGGTCGCGCTCGGACTGATGGTTGCGATCCTGCTGCGTCCGCAGGTGTCCCATCTGCGGCGCGTGATCGGCATGCTGCTGGACTACGTCAGCATGGGCGCGATCATGGCGATCCAGGGCGAGCCGGCCTCGCCGCTGTACGCGGTGGTCATGTGGGTGACCATCGGCAACGGCCTGCGCTATGGCAGCAACTATCTGCGTACCGCGACCGCGATGGGGAGCATGAGCTTTCTGGTCGCGATCCTGGTGTCCCCATACTGGAAAGACAATCCATATCTCAGCTGGGGATTGTGGCTGGGCCTGATCGCGGTGCCGCTGTACTTCGATTCGCTGCTGCGCGCGATGACGCGTGCGGTTCGCGAAGCGCGCCATGCCAACCAGGCCAAGAGCCGCTTCCTGGCCAACATGAGCCACGAATTCCGCACGCCGCTCAATGGTTTGTCCGGCATGACCGAGGTGCTGGCCACCACGCGCCTGGATGCCGAACAGAAGGAATGCCTCAACACCATCCAGGCCTCCGCGCGCAGCCTGCTGTCGTTGGTGGAGGAGGTGCTGGACATCTCGGCGATCGAGGCGGGCAAGATCCGCATCGATCATCACGACTTCTCGCTGCAGGACTTGCTGGCATCGGTGAACCTGATTCTGCAGCCGCAGGCCAGTAGTCGCGCGCTGGACTATCGCGCCGAGGTGGCCGACGACCTGCCCGACCGCCTGCACGGCGACAGTGGTCACCTGCGACAGGTGCTACTCAATATCGCCGGCAATGCGGTCAAGTTCACCGAGCAAGGGCATGTATGGGTGCGCGTCAGCCGGGTTGGCGGCATCAGCGAGACATCGCTGCGCCTGCGGTTCGAGGTCGAAGATACCGGCATCGGCGTGCCGCTGGAGATGCGCCCGCGGTTGTTCGAGGCCTTCGAGCAGGCCGATGTCGGCCTGTCGCGTCGCTACGAAGGAACCGGCCTGGGGACGACGATCGCCAAGGGGTTGGTGGAGGCCATGGGCGGCGCCATTGGCTTCAGCGAGAATCGGCCCAACGGCAGCGTGTTCTGGTTCGAACTGCCGATGCGCATCGCGGCAGCAACCGCGGCCTCGGCCTCGGAGGCGGCGCCGGCCGGCGTGCTGCTCGATGCGCCCGATGAGCTCGAGTCTTCCAACGTCATCGCATTTTCCAACCCGTTCTTGCGCCATCGCGCCCGTGTGCGCAGCATGCGCTTGTTGGTGGCCGACGACCATGGGGCCAACCGCATGGTGCTGCAGCGCCTGTTGGAAAAGGCCGGCCACCGCGTGACCTGCGTCAATGGCGGCGAGCAGGTGCTGGACGCGATCGCGCAAGAGGATTTCGACGGCATCATCGTCGACCTGCACATGCCGGGCATGAGTGGCCTGGACATGCTCAAGCAGCTGCGGGTGATGCATGCCAGTGGCATGCGCTATACGCCGGTGGTGGTGCTCAGCGCTGACGTGACGCCGGAAGCGATCCGCAGCTGCGAGCAGGCAGGGGCGCGCGCTTTCCTGGCCAAACCGGTCGTCGCGACGCGCCTGCTGGATACCGTCGCTGATCTGGCTGCCAGCACGCGACAGTTGGCGACGCCAGCGGTTGCCGCGCAGGGGCCGACAGCCGTGGAGGGGGTGCTCGATGCCAGTGTGCTCGACGAGCTGGCGTCGCTGGGCATGGGCGATGAATTCGAGCGCCAGTTCGTCCGCCAGTGCCTGGAGGACGCGCACAACTGCGTGCTGGCCATCGACCGCGATGGCAGCCGCGCTGATTGGGAACAACTGCGCGAGAGTGCCCATGCCTTGCGCGGCGTGGCCAGCAACCTTGGGCTCGCCCAACTGGCGGCCAGCGGCGGCGAACTGATGCGGCACGCCGACTGGCAACTGCAGGCCGAGTGGCGGCAGCGGGTCAAGGTCCTGCACGAGCAGCTGGCGGCAGGAAAGGATGCACTCGACGCACGCATGCAGCGCGTCAAGGACGACGAGTGCTCCCCCCGTAGTCGCGAGTGAGGACGCGGGCGCTCAGTCCACATCGGTGCCGGAGCGACGCGATTGTGCGCGGACCAACCGGTCCATGGTCCGCAGCGACTTGTCGCCCAGCTGCATCGCGGTGTCTACCCAGATTTCGGTGATGCGCATCATTTCCTCCAGCGGGACCGCAGTGGTGATCTCACGGACCTGTTGCATCGCTGCCCAGGCATGCGGGGTGCGCTTGCTTTCGCGGATGACCTGTTCCACGGCGGCAACTCCCTGACCGCGCGGAACCACGCGATCGACCAGGCCCATCGCATGCAGTTCTTCGGCCGAATAGAGGTTGCCCTCGAGCATCAGCCGCTGCGCCACCTGCGGACTGACGCGCTGGCACATGAAGGAATAGGCGCCCATGCCCGGGAACAGGTCGAACAACACCTCGGGCAAGCCCATCATCGCGCCTTCTTCGGCGACGATGGTGTGGCAGCTCAAGGCCGCCTCGAAGCCGCCGCCCAAGGCATTGCCTTGCACCAAGGCGATGCTGTGGGCACGCGCCCCCAGGCCCACATGGAAAGCGTGCACGCCACGCACGCAGCGTTGGGCGTAGTCCAGCAGGCGGGCACGGTCGCCCTCGCGGATCAGTTGGCAGAATAGGGCCAGGTCGCCGCCGAGATTGAAGACATCGCTGTCGGAGGCCAGCACCACATGCGGCGACAGCACGCCAGCATTGCTCAGGCGCTGCCCCAGCTGCTGCTGGTAGCTCACGATGTCGTCGACCAGGCGCGACGAGAAACAGGCGCGCCCCGGGTGGGTGGCCAGATCCGCGTGCATGTGGATCCAATAGACGTCGCGTTGCGTCTCCTCGATGACGCGAAGGGTAGGGCCGGTATTGCTGCGCAGGAAGGGCTGGACTGCTGACATGGTAATTCTCCGTAAGACCGTCCGGCCGGTCGCCTTGCGGACGGAGAAGTGAAGAAGAGGTAAGCGTGCGCCGACGGTGGATTCTATGCGTGCAAAAGCAAACGCCCGCAAGGCCTTGTGGCATTGCGGGCGCGGCATCGTTACGGCTGAGCCTGGCTCCGGCCGTGGTAGAACCGATTAGGTTTTGGAGGTATCCCGCAGCTCGCGCCGCAGGATCTTGCCCACGTTGGTCTTGGGCAGTTCCTTGCGGAACTCGATCACGCGCGGTTGCTTGTAGCCGGTCAGGTTGGCGCGCGCATGCGCCTTGACGTCTTCTGCGGTAAGCGCCGGGTCCTTCTTGACGATCACCACCTTGACGATCTCGCCGGACTTCTCGTCCGGCATGCCGACCGCCGCGACCTCCAGCACGCCAGGCAGCGCGGCGATCACGTCCTCGATCTCGTTGGGGTACACATTGAAACCGGAGACCAGGATCATGTCCTTCTTGCGATCGACGATATAGACGAAGCCTTGTTCGTCCATGCGTGCGATGTCGCCGGTGTGCAGCCAGCCGTCGGCATCCATCACCTTGGCCGTCTCGTCCGGCTTCTTCCAATAGCCCTTCATCACCTGCGGGCCCTTGATGCACAACTCACCGATCTCGCCGAGCGGCAGGACGTTGCCGTCGTCGTCCTTGATGCAGGCGTCGGTGGAGGGAATCGGCAAGCCGATCGAACCGTTGTAGTCCTTCAGGTCCAGCGGATTCATGCAGGCAGCCGGCGAAGTCTCGGTCAGGCCGTAGGCTTCCACCAGCGTCAGGCCGGTCACCTGTTTCCAACGCTCGGCGACCGACCGCTGTACAGCCATGCCGCCGCCGAGGCTCATCTTGAGCGAGGAGAAGTCGATCTGGTCGAAGCCGGGCGTGTTGAGCAAGCCGTTGAACAAGGTATTGACGCCAGTGAAGGCGGTGAAGCGGGTCTTCTTCAATTCCTTGACGAAGCCCGGCATGTCGCGCGGATTGCTGATCAGGTGATTGCAGCCGCCGATCTTCATGAAGACCAGGCCGTTCGCGGTCAGCGCGAAGATGTGATACAGCGGCAAGGCGGTAATGACGACCTCGTTGCCTTCTTCCAGCTTGCCGGTGCTCGCCAGCCATTGGTGCGCCTGCTGCATGTTGGCGACCAGGTTGCGATGGGTGAGCATCGCGCCCTTGGCCACCCCGGTCGTGCCGCCGGTGTATTGCAGGAAGGCGATGTCGTCGGACTCGATCTGCACGCTCGGCACACGGTGCTTGCGGCCCAGCGCCAGCGCCTCACGGAAGCGAATCGCGCCCGGAATGCGGTATTCCGGCACCAGCTTCTTGACGTACTTGACGACGAAGTTGACCAGCGCCGCTTTCGGGAAGCCCAGCATGTCGCCCAGGCCGGTGGTGATCACCTGCTTGATCGGCGTGTCGGCGACGACTTGCTGCACGGTGGTGCCGAAGTTGTCGATGACCACCAGCACGCTGGCGCCGGAATCGACCAATTGGTGCTTCAGCTCGCGCGCGGTGTACAGCGGGTTGACGTTCACCACGGTCAGCCCGGCGCGCAAGATCCCGAAGGTGGCGATCGGATATTGCAGGCAGTTGGGCATCATCAAGGCGACGCGGTCGCCTTTCTTCAACTGCAACTCGCCGAGCAGATAGCCGGCGAACTGGTCCACCAGCGCATCGGTCTCGCGATACGTCAGGGTCTTGCCGAAGCTGTGATAGGCCGGCCGGTCGCTGAAGCGTGCCGCTGACGTGGCGAAGACTTCGGACACCGTGCGGAACTGGCCCATGTCCACTTCGGCCCCGACACCGGCCGGATAACTTTGCAACCAAGGACGTACCTGACTCATCTGCCCCCCCTCCAGGGAATTCGGTTCGCGCTGCGTGTTCCACGACATCGCAGCTGCGGCCAGCATACCGTCATGAATGGAAAAGGCGAAGCGTGACGCGCAGCGGCATTTCCGAACGCGATCCAGGGTGGTGGCCGATCCCGCTACCCATCCTGGCGAGGGCAGGGCATCGCCGTCGCCGTCGCAAGGGACTGATCACCGGCAACAGCGGCGCAAGAGGCGATGCGTCGGGCAAGCGCGTGTGTGCCACATCGCTCCCGATGGGCGGCGCCACCGGGCGTTAGTCCTCGCCGGCGCGCTTTGCGTCTCATCGAGCGCTGCTGATCGCGCGCAATGCGCGCGGATCGTCGCCAGTCGCGGCCACGCGACAGGGCGTTGTGCGGTCGCGTGGTTTGGTTTGTTTCCGCCAGCCCGGCTTGGGGAATGCGTGTGTCACCCGCCGTCGTGAGGGTGTGGCCGCGGTGGCCATCCCCCTGGGAGGCCGTCGGCAGTGCCCTGATCGCCGACGAAGGCGATCAGGGCAACCGGCATCATGCCGCCTTGCGTGCCGCCAGCTGACGCAGCACGTACTGCAACAGACCGCCGTGTTTGAAGTATTCCACTTCCTTGGGCGTCAGCAGCAGGACCTTGACCTGGAATTGCTTGACGCTGCCGTCGGACTTTTTCGCATCGATCGTGGCGCGTCGGCTGGCGCCGTCTTCCAGTCCGGTGATATCCAGCACCTCCGAGCCATCCAGTCCCAGCGTCTGGGCGTTCTCGCCATCGAGGAACTGCAGCGGCAGCACCCCCATGCCGACCAGGTTGGAGCGATGGATGCGTTCGAAGCTTTCGGCGATCACCGCCTTGACCCCGAGCAGATTGGTGCCCTTGGCCGCCCAGTCGCGCGAGGAGCCGGTGCCGTATTCCTTACCGGCCAGCACCACCAGCGGCACGCCGTCGGCTTTGTACTTCATGGCCGCATCGTAGATCGCCAGCTTTTCAGGCGCACCGCCGCGCTTGGGGTAGTACAGCGTGTTGCCGCCTTCCTCGCCGCCGAACATCAGGTTCTTGATGCGGATGTTGGCGAAGGTGCCGCGCACCATCACATCGTCGTTGCCGCGGCGGCTGCCATAGCTGTTGAAGTCGACCGGCTGTACGCCGCGCTCCTGCAGGAAGCGCCCGGCCGGCGAGTCCTTCTTGATGTTGCCGGCCGGCGAGATATGGTCGGTGGTAATCGAGTCGCCGAACAGGCCCATGATGCGCGCGCCGTGCACGTCCTCGACATGGCCGACCTGCATGGTCATGCCATCGAAGTAGGGCGGGTTCTTGATGTAGGTGGACGTGGCGTCCCATTCGTACAGGGCACCGTCCGGCGAGGCGATGGTGTTCCAGCGGCTGTCGCCCTTGAACACATCGGCATAGTTCTGCTTGAACATCTCCGGGCCGACGGTGGCGGCGATGGTGTCGCCGATGTCCTTGTTGCTCGGCCAGATGTCGCGTAGATAGACCGGCTGGCCATCGCTGCCGGTGCCCAGCGGATCGGAGGTCAGGTCGATGTCGGTGGTGCCGGCAATGGCGTAGGCCACGACCAGCGGCGGCGAGGCGAGATAGTTCATCTTCACCTCCGGATGCACGCGACCTTCGAAGTTGCGGTTGCCCGACAGCACCGAGGCCACCACCAGATCGTCCCGCGCGATGGCCGCCGATACGTCGTCCGGCAACGGGCCGGAATTGCCGATACAGGTCGTGCAGCCGTAGCCCACCACGTAAAAACCCAGTTTTTCCAGGTCGGGCAGGACGCCGGCCTTTTCCAGGTAATCGGTGACCACACGCGAGCCGGGGCCAAGCGAGGTCTTGACCCACGGCTGCGCCTTCAGCCCCTTGGCGACCGCATTGCGCGCGAGCAAGCCGGCGCCCAGCATCACCGCCGGGTTGGAGGTATTGGTGCAGGACGTGATGGCCGCGATCACCACCGAACCATCGTGCAGCTGCCAGCTGGCACCGCTGGCAGCGGCGGTTTCCGCGTGCGCTGCCTTGGCGCCGACGGCAGTCCCGCCGCCGCCTTCGTTCTTCAGACGATCTTCCTGTTTCAGATCGGTCGACCGCTTGCTGCGCGCCTCGGCGAATGGCTTCAAGCTCTCGCGGAAATTGGACTGCATGTCCTGCAGCAACACCCGATCTTGCGGACGCTTGGGCCCGGCCAGCGATGGCTTGACCTGGCCCATGTCCAATTCCAGCGTGGCGCTGTAGTGCGCATGCGGGGTGTCGGCGTCATGCCAGAGGCCTTGCGCCTTGGCGTAGGCCTCGACCAGCGCGATCTGCTCCTCGCTGCGGCCGGACAGCCGCAGGTAGGTCAGCGATTCGCCGTCGATCGGGAAGATGCCGCAGGTGGCGCCGTACTCCGGCGCCATGTTGCCGATAGTGGCGCGATCGGCCAGTGGCAGGTGCTGCAGGCCGTCACCATAGAACTCAACGAACTTGCCCACCACGCCAAGCTTGCGCAGCATCTGGGTCACGGTCAGCACCAGGTCGGTGGCGGTGGCGCCTTCGGGCAGCTTGCCGGTGAGCTTGAAGCCCACCACCTGCGGAATCAGCATCGACGACGGCTGGCCCAGCATCGCCGCTTCCGCCTCGATGCCGCCCACGCCCCAACCGAGCACGCCGATGCCATTGATCATGGTGGTGTGGCTGTCGGTGCCGAACACGGTATCGGGATAGGCGATCGGCGTGCCGTCCTTGTCGGCGCTCATCACCACGCGCGCCAGGTTTTCCAGGTTCACCTGGTGGACAATGCCGGTGTTGGGCGGCACCACCTTGAAGTTGTCGAACGCCTTCTGGCCCCAGCGCAGGAAGCCGTAGCGTTCCTGGTTGCGCTGGAATTCGATCTTGCCGTTGAGGTCCAGTGCCTCGGGTTTGCCGAAGACATCGACCTGTACCGAGTGGTCGATGACCAGTTCGGAGGGGATCTGCGGGTTGATCTGATCGGCCTTGCCGCCCAGCTTGACCACGGCATCGCGCATCGCCGCCAGGTCGACGACGCAAGGCACGCCGGTGAAATCCTGCAGAACCACGCGCGCCGGCATGAAGGCGATCTCGGTGTCTGGATCGGCCGCGGGGTTCCAACGTGCCACCGCCTCGATGTGCTCCTTGCCGACGGTGGCGCCGCCATCCTCGTGCCGGAGCAGGTTCTCCAGCAGGATCTTCATCGAGTAGGGCAGGTGGCCGATGTCGAAGCGTTCACCGAGCTTGGGCAGGCTGTAGTAGTCGTAGCGGCTGCCGTTCACCTCCAGCGAGGTGCGAGTGGAGAAGGAATCGTGCATTGCATTGCTCCCATGGCGTCGAGGCTTAGGTCACCCACCATTCTGAGCGATTCAGTGTGTACAGACGGTGTGTCCAAGGGCATCCGTACGCTTGAGTACGACGGTCTAGGTACGTAAAATCCATGCATACTTTCTGGAGCATGCCCATGGAAGCCACGGTTGCCGAACGCGGTCAGATCACCCTGCCGAAGGCGGTGCGCGATGCGCTGGGCCTGACCAAGGGCACCACCTTGAAGATCGAGCTGGACGGCGGGCGCATCATCCTGCGCAAGGACGTCAGCGAGGCCCTGCGCAAGGTGCGCGGCAAGTTCAAACTGGTCGATGGCCTGACCAGTACCGACCAGGCCATGCGTGCCATCCGCGGGCGGGCGCCGGGAGATCCGGTCGAGCCATGATCGCGCTGGATTCCTCGGTCCTGCTGGACATCCTGATCGGCGACCCGGTGTATGGCGATGTCTCGGAAACCTGCATCGGCGATGCGCTGGCGCGCGACGAGGTCGTCGTCTGCGATGCCGTGGTCGCCGAGGTGCAGGCCATGCTCGACACCTCGCTGGATTTGATGGAGACGCTGGCCTCGATCGGCGTGCGCTACGAGCCCACCCAGGAGGCCGCCGCCGTCCGTGCCGGGCATATGAACAAGCGTTTCCGCGCCCGCGGCGGTACCCGCGAGCGGGTCGTGGCCGATTTCCTGATCGGCGCCCACGCCATGCTCCAGTGCGAAGGGCTGATCACCCGCGACGAGAGTTTTTTCCGCGACTACTTCAAGGGCTTGAAGATTATCGTCCCCAAGCCCGCCTGATCCGGTTGCACGTTCCCACTTCACTGCTGTCTTTCGGAGAATCCGCATGTTGGAAGCCTACCGCCACCACGTTGCAGAGCGCGCCGCGCTCGGTATCCCGCCGCTGCCGCTGACCGCGCAGCAAACCGCCGCCGTCATCGAGCTGCTCAAGGCGCCGCCGGCCGGCGAGGAAGACTTCCTGGTCGATCTGATCAGTCACCGCGTGCCGGCCGGCGTCGACGACGCGGCCAAGGTGAAGGCCTCCTACCTGGCCGCGGTGGCGTTCGGCACCGAAACCACGCCGCTGCTGAGCGCCAAGCGCGCCACCGAGCTGCTGGGCACCATGCTGGGCGGCTACAACATCCATCCGCTGATCGAACTGCTCGACCACGCCGAACTGGGCGCGGTGGCGGCCGAAGGCCTGAAGCACACCCTGCTGGTGTTCGATGCCTTCCATGATGTGCAGGAAAAGGCCGACGCCGGCAATGCGCACGCCAAGGCCGTGCTGCAGAGCTGGGCCGATGCCGAGTGGTTCACCAGCAAGCCGGAAGTGCCGCAGAGCCTGACCATCACCGTGTTCAAGGTGCCGGGCGAGACCAATACCGACGACCTGTCGCCGGCGCCGGACGCGACCACCCGCCCGGACATCCCGCTGCACGCGCTGGCGATGCTGAAGAACAAGCGTCCGGATGCGGCTTTCGTGCCGGAGGAAGACGGCAAGCGCGGTCCGGTGCAGGAAATCCTTTCGTTGAAGGACAAGGGCCATCTGGTCGCCTATGTCGGCGACGTGGTCGGCACCGGTTCCAGCCGCAAGTCCGCCACCAACTCGGTGCTGTGGTTCACCGGCGAAGACATCCCGTACATCCCCAACAAGCGTTTCGGCGGCGTGTGCCTGGGTTCGAAGATCGCGCCGATCTTCTACAACACCATGGAGGACGCCGGCGCGCTGCCGATCGAATTGGACGTCTCGCAGATGGAGCATGGCGACGTCATCGAGCTGCGTCCCTACGACGGCAAGGCGCTGAAGAACGGCCAGGTGATTGCCGAGTTCACGCTCAAGAGCGAGGTGCTGCTGGACGAAGTGCGCGCTGGCGGACGCATCCCGCTGATCGTCGGCCGCGGCTTGACCGGCAAGGCGCGCGAAGCGCTCGGCCTGGCGCCGACCGATCTGTTCCGTCTGCCGGTGCAGCCGGCCGATACCGGCAAGGGCTTCTCGCTGGCACAGAAGATGGTCGGCCGCGCCTGCGGCTTGCCGGAAGGACAGGGCATGCGCCCGGGCACCTATTGCGAACCGAAGATGACCTCGGTGGGTTCGCAGGACACCACCGGCCCGATGACCCGCGACGAGCTGAAGGACCTGGCCTGCCTGGGCTTCTCCGCCGACCTGGTGATGCAGTCTTTCTGCCATACCGCTGCCTATCCGAAGCCGGTCGACGTCAAGACCCACCACACGTTGCCGGAGTTCATCTCCACCCGTGGCGGCGTGTCACTGCGTCCGGGCGACGGCGTGATCCACAGCTGGCTCAATCGCATGCTGCTGCCCGACACCGTCGGTACCGGCGGCGACTCGCACACCCGTTTCCCGATCGGCATCTCGTTCCCGGCCGGTTCGGGCCTGGTGGCGTTTGCGGCAGCCACCGGTGTAATGCCGCTGGACATGCCCGAGAGCGTGCTGGTGCGCTTCAAGGGACAGATGCAGCCCGGCGTGACCCTGCGCGATCTGGTCAACGCCATCCCGCTGTATGCGATCAAGGACGGTCTGCTGACCGTGGCCAAGCAGGGCAAGAAGAACATCTTCTCCGGCCGCATCCTCGAGATCGAAGGCTTGCCGGAGTTGAAGGTGGAGCAGGCGTTCGAGCTGTCCGATGCGTCGGCAGAGCGCTCCGCCGCCGGCTGCACCGTGCGCCTGAACAAGGAGCCGATCATCGAGTACCTCACCAGCAACATCACGCTGCTGAAGTGGATGATTGCCGAAGGCTACGCCGACGCGCGCACCCTGGGCCGTCGCATCAAGAAGATGGAAGAGTGGCTGGCCAACCCGCAGCTGCTCGAGCCGGACGCCGACGCCGAGTACGCGGCGGTGATCGAGATCGACCTGGCCGACATCCACGAGCCGATCGTGGCGTGCCCGAACGATCCGGACGACGTCAAGACGCTGTCGGACGTCGCTGGCGCGGCGATCGACGAAGTGTTCATCGGCTCGTGCATGACCAACATCGGCCACTTCCGTGCCGCGGCCAAGTTGTTGGAAGGCAAGCGCGATATCCCGACCCGCCTGTGGGTCGCGCCACCGACCAAGATGGATGCCTCCGAGCTGACCAAGGAAGGCCATTACGGCACCTTTGGCACCGCCGGTGCGCGCATGGAAATGCCGGGCTGCTCGCTGTGCATGGGCAACCAGGCGCAGGCGCGCGAGGGCGCCACGGTGTTCTCCACTTCCACCCGTAACTTCCCCAACCGCCTGGGCCGCAACACCAATGTCTACCTGGGCTCGGCGGAGCTGGCGGCGATCTGCTCGCGCCTGGGCCGCATTCCGACCAAGGAGGAGTACATGGCGGATGTGGGCGTGATCAAGACCAGTGGCGAGCAGATTTATCGCTACATGAACTTCGATCAAATCCAGGAGTACCAGGACGTGGCCGAGACGGTCGCAGCCTGATCCAGCGCTCGCGCAGTCACGAAACGCCCGGCAATGCCGGGCGTTTCGCTTTTTTGGTTGTCACTTCGCATGTCAGTGTGGCACCAAGGCGAACCGCAGCTGACTCGTGTGCCGCGTTGCAACATATTGCAACAAAGCGCGACCTGCGCCGGACTAGAGTAACGCCCGTTTCCTCCACTCCGGTTCGATGCCGATGCCCACTTGCACGATTGCTGGTCAGACGTTGCATTACGCGAAGTACGGTCAAGGGTTCCCGGTCCTTCTGGGGCACAGCTATCTCTGGGACGCGGCGATGTGGGAGCCGCAGATCCAGGCGCTGTCGCCGCACTACCAGCTCATCGTTCCCGAGCTTTGGGGGCATGGACAGTCGGCGGCGTTGCCACAAGGCACCACTGACATCGGTGGTCTGGCGCAACAGATGCTGGCGCTGCTGGACGCGTTGCAGATCGCTGAGTGCGCCGTCGTTGGGCTCTCGGTCGGCGGGATGTGGGGAGCCGAGTTGGCGTTGCAGGCGCCCGAACGCGTGCGCAGCCTGGTGCTGATGGACACCTTCCTGGGGGCCGAACCGCAGACGAGCCGCCAGCGCTACTTCGCATTGCTCGATCAGATCGAGGCCGCGGGCAGCGTGTCGCCCGAGCTCATCGATGCCATCGTGCCGCTGTTCTTCCGCCCGGGCGCCGACCTGCAGGGCCCGGTGCCGCGCGCCTTCGCGCGGCAACTGAAGGCGATGACCCCGGCGCAACTGCGCGATTCGGTGGTGCCGCTGGGACGGTTGATCTTCGGTCGCGCCGACCGCCTGGACGCGATGGAGGCGCTGGATCCGGCGCGGACCTTCCTGCTGGGAGGAGACGACGACATTCCGCGGCCACCGGAAGAGCTGTGGATGATGGCCGAGGCGATCGGCTGCGACTACGAACTGGTGCCGGAGGCCGGGCATATCACCTCGCTGGATAATCCGACCTTCGTCAACGCGCAATTGCTGGGCTGGTTGCGGCGCACGATCAACTGACCCGTGCGTCCGCAGCGCCCAGTCCATCGCGACCCGGGCGCTGCATCAGCGCTGTGGTAGGCGCTCTAGCTCCTCGTCTAGTGGACGGCGTTGGTTGCGATCAGCAGCATTGCGATCAGCAGCATCGTTGTCGCCTGTATGACTGCGACGAGACGGCTGTCCCTGCGAACAGATGCGGCCGGCGATCAGCTCCCGCAGTTCAAGGTGTGGGGCACGCGGTGGATGGGCGCGGTGCTGCCACCCAGACGCCGTGCAAGCGCCGACGGGGGCGGGTGCTTGCGTGCGGATGAACCGCATCAGCGCTCAGTGCCGTTCGCCGAGCCAGCGTTCCAGGGCGGGGGCGGGCAAGGGGCGCGAGAACAGGTAGCCCTGCAGGACCTCGCAGCCGAGGTCGGCTAGCAGGCGGCGTTGCGCTTCGTTTTCCACGCCTTCGGCGACGACGTGCTTGCGCAGGTTCTCGCCGATGCGCAGCACCGAGGTGGTCAGTGCGCGGGCATCGTCGCTGTGTTCGATGTCGCGGACAAAACTCATGTCCAGCTTCAATTCGTCGATCGGTAGGCGGTGCAGGTGGCTGAGACTGGAATAGCCGGTGCCGAAGTCGTCCAGCGACAAGGAAATGCCGGCCGCGCGGATGGCATGCAAGGTTTCCAAGACGCCGGCCTGACCGGACAGCATTACGCTTTCGGTGATTTCCAGGGTCAGGTCGCTGGGGTGGGCGCCCATTTCAGCGATCAGCCGCAGCAGTTCGTCGAGCATGCGCGGACTTTCGAAGCTGCTGGCCGAGAGATTGACCGACACCCGCGTCACCTGCACACCACGCTGTCGCCAGTCGGCGATCTGGCGGCAGGCATCGCGCAGCACCCAGTCGTTGAGTTGCGGCATCATGCCTTGTTCTTCGGCGACCGGCAGGAAGCGAGCCGGCGAGACGGCGCCCAATTGCGGATGGTTCCAGCGCAACAGCGCTTCCACGCCATAGAGCCCGTGCGGCGCCTGGCTGTGCAACTGCGGTTGGTAGTGCAGTTGCAGTTGGCCGCGGGCGACGGCCTGTCGCAATTCGGCCTCCAGCGCCACCCGCTCCTGCGCCATGCGGTTCATGTCCAGGCTGAAGAAGCGGAAGCGGCCACCGCCTTCCTGCTTGGCGCGATTCATCGCCAGGTCGGCATGCCGCAGCAGGATGGTGATGTCGCGACCGTCTTCGGGAAACATCGCCACGCCGATGCTCGCCGACGGGTGCACGACCATGGTGCCGACCGGCAACGGGCCGGCAATGCTGCCGAGCAGTCGCTCTGCCGCCGCACTGGCTTGCTCGGCGCTGCATTGCGGCAAGGCCAGGGCGAATTCGTCGCCGGCCAGGCGCGCAAGGATGGCGGTTCCAGGCAGTTGCTCGCCGATCCGCAGGGCGATGTCGCGCAGCAAGCCATCGCCGGCGGCATGGCCCTGGCTGTCGTTGATCAACTTGAAGCGGTCGATATTGATGAACATCAGTGCCGCCGGCTCGCCGGCATACTCGGCCAGGGTCAGCGATTGCTCGGCACGCGCGCTGAACATGATGCGGTTGGGCAGGCCGGTGAGCACATCGTAGAAGGCCAGCTGATGGACGCGCTGGCGGGTCTGTTCGCGTTCCAGTGCCAGCGTGCACAGCTGTTGGCACAGATCGGTCAGCTTGACGTGCCAGGCGTCGGCCGCCTGCACGCGGCGGTAATACAGCGCGACGGTGCCGAGCACACGCGAACTATTGGCCTTGATCGGCGTGCTCCAGCAGGCGCGCAGACCCATCGGCAGCAGCAGGTCGCGATACTGCTCAAACAGTGGATCGGTCGCGATGTCTTCGACCATGACCGCGCGACCGCGCCAGGCCGCGGTGCCGCATGCGCCCACGCCCGGCGCGATCTTCAAGCCATTGACCGCGTCGGCGTATTCCGGAGGCAGGCTGGGTGCGGCCAGCGAGTACAGACAGCCCTGGTGATCGGCGCTCATCACCGTGGCCACCACGTCGGGGGCGATGCGCTCGACCTCGGTGCAGATCAGCGTCATCACCTCGATCAGCGGGCGCTCCTGCACCAATGCCTCGAGCACGCGGTGCTGCAGCACCTCGTGCATCTTGGTCTCGGTGATGTCGGTCAGCACCGCGACGTAGTGCGAAGGCTGCTGGTCGGCGGCGTAGATCGGGTTGAAATTCAACGACACCCACAGCGGCCTACCGTCCTTGCGATAGACCAGCAGGTCGGTCTGTGTCTGCTGCAGCGCATCTGCGCGGTCGCGGATGCGGGCCACCTGATCCGGATCGCTGTGCGCGCGGGTCAGCACGTCCGACGGCCGTTGGCCTACCAGTTCGGCCTCGGTATAGCCGAACATGCGCTCGAAGCCTTCGTTGGCGTACAACAGGTGCGACTGCAGGTCGCAGACCAGGATGCCGCTATTGCTGCCGTCCAGCGCCTCGGACAACAGGCGCGCGCGCGTCTGCGCGGGCGCTTCGCCAGGCCGGCCGAACGGCACGACTGGGCGGTCGGCCGCAGTGTCGGATGCGTCCGTTGCCTCGCCGGGTGCCGACGGCCGTGCGGTCATGAGCTCAACGCGCCTGGGTAGAAAGCGCGATCAAGCGTTCGGCCACGCGATCCAGTGGGACCACCTCCTGCGCGGCGCCCAGCTTGTAGGCGGCGCCGGGCATGCCCCAGACCACACTGGTGGCTTCGTCCTGCACCAGGGTGGGGGCGCCGGCCTGCAGCATCTCCAGCAGGCCGCGTGCACCGTCGTCGCCCATGCCGGTGAGGATGGCGCCCACGGCATTCGGGCCGGCATTGGCGGCCACCGAACGGAACAGCACGTCCACCGCTGGCTTGTGGCGATTGACTGGCGGGCCGTCGTCGATGCGGCAGCGCCAGCGGGCGCCATCACGGATGATGCGCAAATGCTGGCCGCCCGGCGGCAGATAGGCATGGCCTGGCAGGATGGCTTCGCCATCGCTGGCTTCGCGCACCGACATCGCCGAATGCCGGTTCAGGCGATCGGCGAAGGCCGTGCTGAACCCGGCTGGCAGGTGCTGCGTCATCACCACCGCAGGTGCGTCGGCGGGCATCTGTTCGAGCACCACGCGCAATGCCTCGGTTCCACCGGCAGAGGCGCCGATTGCGATCAGGCGGTCGGTGGTGCGGAACCGCAGCGCGCTCCCCGGGACCGGGGCCGACTGCGCATCCAGGGTGATCTTCGGGGCGACTGGGCGTTGCAATGTGCTGACCTTGGCCTTGGCGGCCATCTTGACCTTGCCGACGATCTCCTCGGCATAGCCTTCCAGGCCGCGGGCGACGTCGATCTTGGGTTTGGAGACGAAATCCACCGCGCCCAGCGCCAGGGCCTGCAGCGTGGTGTCGGCACCGCGCTCGGTCAGCGAGGAGATCATCACCACCGGCGTGGGCCGCAGGCGCATCAGGTTTTCCAGGAACACCAGCCCGTCCATCCGCGGCATTTCCACGTCCAGGGTGAGCACGTCCGGATTCAGGCGCTTGATCTTTTCGCGTGCCAGCAGCGGATCGGCGGCCGAGCCGACCACCTCGATGCCGGGATCGCGCGAAAGGATTTCGGTCAACATCTGCCGTACCACCGCCGAATCGTCGACGATCAGTACGCGTATAGGTGTTTCCAGCGTCATTCGAACAACTCCACTCCACCGGTGACCGGTGCTTTGGACAGACGGGCACGCACGGCCGATTCGGCGGCGGCGACTTCGGCCTCGTGCGCATGCGGCAAACGCTGCACGACGACCCGGCCAGTCGTCGGGAAGAACCACACCTTGCGCGGATGAATACCGCAAAGATCCTCGGCGATGATGGGAATGTGTTCGGCTTGCAGATACTGGCGCACGAACTCGGCGTTGCGGGTGCCGACCGGATTGCTGGTGAAGCCCTTGAGCACGTTGGCGCCCCCGAAGACCTTGGCCTCCAGCCGCTTGCGATGCGCGCCGCGCTTGAGCATGTCGTTGATCAGCAATTCCATCGCATAGCTGCCGTAGCGCGCCGGCGCGCCATCGCCGATCTGGCCTTCAGGCAGCAGGAAGTGGTTCATCCCGCCGATCTTGAGCACTGGATCGCGCACGCAGGCCGCAACGCACGATCCCAAGGTGGTCGTCAACGCGGTGTCGTCGTCGACGACCAGGTACTGGGTGGGAAGCAGCTTTGCGGTGATGGTCTGGAAGCGCGCATCGCGGTAGCGCATGACATCGTCGACTTGCACGGCCGTACTCATGCATGCGCTCCAGCCCGGGCGGCACGCCGATACAGCGTGCGTCCGCACGGCTGGATCAGATCGGCGGCATGGAGGTAGTTCTCCGAATGGCCGGTGTAGAGCAGGCCGTCCTCGCCCATGTGCGGGATCAATCGCGACAGGATGCCGCGCTGGGTGGGTTTGTCGAAGTAGATCATCACGTTGCGGCAGAACAGCGCCGCGTACGGGCCGCCGACGTCGTAGCGCGGCGTCAGCAGGTTGAGCTGGCGGTATTCGATCAGCTGGCGCAGGGCCGGGATCACCCGGCACTTGCCCTCGTTAGGGCCGCTGCCGCGCTGGAAGTACTTGCGTTTGATCGCTGCGTCCAGCGAGGCGACGCGATCGATGGCGTAGACACCGCGCGAGGCGGTCTCCAATACCTGGGTATCGACATCGGTGGCCAGGATGCTGACCGGCGGGGTCAGCGTGCCGAAGGCCTCGCAGGCAGTGATGGCGATGGAGTAGGGCTCCTCACCGGTGGACGCCGCGCAGGACCAGATCTTCAGCGGCGCCTGGGAGGCGCGCTTCTGCAATTCTTCGCGCAGCTTGTCGAAATGGTGCGGTTCGCGGAAGAACGAGGTCAGGTTGGTGGTCAGTGCATTGGTGAAGGCCTGCCACTCGTCGTCGTCGCCGCCGGCTTCCAATTGATCCAGATAGTCGCGGAACGAACGCAGGCCAAGCGCGCGCAGCCGCCGCGACAGGCGGCCATAGACCATGTCGCGCTTGGCAGGCGCCAGTGCAATGCCGACACGTTGATAGATCAAGTCGCAGACACGCTTGAAGTCGCGGTCGCCGAACTCGAATTCGCGGGTATCCGAAGTGGACGTCGAGGGGGTCGTCATATCCATACGCATCGTGAGCTATTACCGATATCGGCCACGTGGTCGTGCAACTGAAGCGCCAATCCAGCAATCGCGACTGCGCCAGGAACCCTGCCGCGAACAGCAGTGATAAGGGCTTGGCCGAGCCCATAAACGCACAACCCCGGCCGTGGCCGGGGTTGTGCGTGGAGACGGCGTGGCTTAGAACTCTTGCCAGTTACCGTCGGCGACCGCACTTTCCTGCTTGGCTGGCCGTGCAGGAGCGGCTGCGCGTGCCGGCTTGGCGGCGGTCTTCACCGCGGTCGGGCGGCTGCCGATCTGCCGGACCTGCGCGCTGGGCGCCGGTTCGTCCAACTTGAACACCGACACCGCTTCGGCCAGATGCGCTGCCTGCTCTTCCATCGAACGGGCGGCAGCCGTGGCTTCTTCGACCAAGGCGGCGTTCTGCTGGGTGGTCTCGTCCATTTGGGTGATGGTCTGGTTGACCTGCTCGATGCCGGACGACTGTTCCTGCGAGGCGGCAGAGATCTCGCCCATGATGTCGGTGACGCGCTGCACGCTGGCCACGATCTCGGCCATCGTAGTGCCGGCCTTGCGGACCAGCGCCGACCCTTCGGCAACCTTGTCCACCGAGTCGTCGATCAGTCCCTTGATCTCCTTGGCGGCATTGGCCGAGCGCTGCGCCAGCGTGCGCACTTCCGAGGCGACCACGGCAAAACCGCGACCTTGTTCGCCCGCACGCGCCGCTTCCACCGCAGCATTGAGCGCCAGAATGTTGGTCTGGAAGGCGATGCCATCGATGACGCTGATGATCTCGGCGATCTTCTTGGAGGCGGTTTCGATCCCGGACATCGTGGTGACGACCTGGCCGACCACTTCGCCGCCTTGCGAAGCCACGCCAGCCGCACCGATGGCCAGCTGATTGGCCTGGCGAGCGCTTTCGGCGTTCTGCTTGACGGTGGAGGTGAGTTCCTCCATCGAGGCAGCGGTTTCTTCCAGATTGGCGGCCTGCTGCTCGGTGCGCTGCGACAGGTCCTGGTTGCCGGAAGCGATCTCGCCGGCCGACGCGTTGATGGCGCCGGAGGAACGCTTGATGCGTCCGACGATATCGGCCAACTGGCTGGCGGTGGCGTTGGCATCGTCGCGCATCTGCGCGAACACGCCGTTGAACTCACCGTGCATGCGCACGGTCAGGTCGCCGCGCGACAGCGCCGACAGCAGGCTGGAGATCTGCTCGATGCTGGCGGCATTGGCATCCAACAGCCCATTGAGCTGCTGCGCCAGCTGCAGGAAGAAGCCCTGCTTGCCGTCGACATCCACGCGGCCGTTCATGTCGCCGCTGGCAGCGGCGCGCACGATGCGGGCCACTTCGTCCTCGACCTGGACTTCCATGGTGCGGTCGCGCCATTCGCAGACGTCGCCGACCCACTGGCCTTGCGTGTCGATGATGCTGGTGACGGTCTGGGCGAACACCGCTTCGCCGAAATGCTCTTCGAAGCTGGTGGTGCCGTCGCGTTCCAGCGCGGCAATCGCCTTGCGGACGGTCGCTTCGGGCAGGCCCAGGTAGCTGACATGCTGACCGATGACCTTGCCGGCTTCGAAGTCGGGCGATGCCAGGCGGATGCTGCCTTCGTAGTGGCTGACGGTCTTCTTGAAGGACTCGTTGGCGTAGATCAGTTTGCGATCGACATCGGTGATGAACAGGCCGGTGGAGGCCTTGTCCAGCGCGCTACGGATGCGCAGATTCTCGTTGGCGACCAGCTGGTCGCGTTCGATGCGCTCGCGCAGATCGCGCTGCATGCGCTGCATGGCGCGCATCAGTTCGGCGACTTCGTCTTCGCCGCGGGCATTGATCTGCCCGTCGAGCTTGCCGCTGGCGATCTCGCTGGCGGTGTTGACCGCACTGCGCATGTTGCGCACGATCGCACGGGCGAACAGGAAGGCCAGGCCCAAGCCGCCGCCGATGCCCAACAACAGCACCAGCACGGTCAACGACACCGAGGTGGCGTGCACGGCTTCCGCCTTTTCCTTGGACGCCTGCGCCAGACGGTTGTCTTCGTCGATCAGCGCGGCCAGCGAATCCTTGGCCTTGTTGTGCAGCGTGCGGGTCTCGCCGACGAAGGTGTCGATGGCGTCGTCGGGCAGATTGAGCTCGAGCATCTCGGTGACGCTGGCGTAGGAGGCCGAGGCCTTCTTCCAGTCGGCCACGAAGGTGTCGAACAGCTTCTTTTGCGCCGGCGTCTCGATCAGGCGCGGATAGTCCTTGATCACCGCGTCGATGCGCTTGCTCAGCTTGGCTACATTGGTCTTGGCTTCCTGCTTGACCGAATCGCTGGCGCGCACCAGGCTCTGGTAGGAGGAGTTGCGATACTCGCCGAGCATGCCGCGCAGGTCGCCTGCTTCGCGCACGCTGGACATGGTGGTGCCGGCCAGATCGCTGGTCACGTTATTCAGCGAGGCCAAGCCCGAATAGGCGATGATGCCCTGGACGAGCATGATCAGCAGCACGATGCCGAACGCCAGCATCAGCCGCGGCATCAGTTTCAGTTTGTTGATCCATTGCATAGACGCAAATCCCCTGGAAAGACAGTTCGCACGGCCGCAGACAGCACATCGCCACGCGCGAAGGCGTGGCGATGCGGGGAGGCGGTTACTTGATGGTGGCCAACTTCAGGCTGGCTGGCGAGCTGACTTCGATTTCTGCACGCGAGCTGTCGCGCTGGATCTTGCCGAGGACGCAGACGTCCTTGCCTTCCAGGGTTTCCGGGGCAAAGCTGAACTTGCTGCGGTCGGCGCCGTTGATGCGCGCCGAGAAGGTGTGGCGGGGGAACATGCCGCCCATGTACAGGAAGGTCGGCTCACCTTCCGAGCTCTGTGCGTACTTGGCCTTTTCGACCTTGCCGCACACCATGCCGTCCTTGCCGACGAAACGGGTGGCCATTTCCGGCGGAATCATCTCTTGCGACTGCGCCGACAGCGAGGGGGCGACAGCGACCAGGGCCGCGACGGGGAGGAGCGAGAGCAGGAACTTCATGAAGGATTCTCCGGAATCAAGTCGAACGGTGACCCGTTGTAAACGCGGGCTTCGATTCAGCTATCGGCCCTACCGCGTTCAACTTGAATTCCGAAATGTGATGAGAACCGCACTTCCGGTACATACCTGATCGCGTGTCGGGACATTCCCGACACGCGATCGTCTTAGTTACGCAGCTTCTTCGGCGTGGTGCTCGTGCTGCCCGAGTTCTGCGCTGTCCAGCAGGGTCTCGATGTCCAGCAGGATCAACATGCGGTCGTCCTGGGTGCCGATGCCGGAGATGAAGCGGGTATCGACCGAGGCGCCGAATTCCGGGGTAGGGCGGATCTGATCGTCGTTCAGCGGGATCACGTCGGACACGCTATCGACCACGATGCCGACCACGCGGTCGTCGACGTTGAGCACGATCATGACGGTGAAGGCGTCATAGCGCGCTTCCTTCAGGCGCAGCTTCAACCGCAGGTCGATCACCGGCACGATGGTGCCACGCAGGTTGATCACGCCCTTGATGTACTCCGGCGCGTCGGGCAGGCGGGTCACCGAGTCGTAGCCGCGGATTTCCTGTACCTTCAGGATGTCCACGCCGTAGTGCTCTTCGCCCAGGGCGAAACTGAGAAATTCACCACCGGTGCCGGTGGCAGTGCTTTTGTCGTTCATGGAAACTCCGGGCATTGCGGCTGAAGATCGGGTTACGGTCGAGGATTACCCTTAGAAACATCGGCGTCACGGCAGGCAACTTTAGCCAGGCGTTCATCTGTCGCTGGGTTGCGTGGGCGCCGCGTGTAGCGGGTCAACGGGTTGCCGTCAGAACACCCCGCTCTTGCGAGCGTTGCGTTGGCGATCCACGCGAAAAATGTAGCGTTGGATGGTTTCGTCCGCGCCGCGCGGCAGCTCGCCGAACTGCATGCCGACGCGGCAGCCTTCGGTGCCGTTCGGCAACACCTGCTTGTGCTGGCTGCAGACCGTCAGCGGCAGCGTGATTGGCGCCGCATCGGGCAGCAGCAGGCTGCAGTTGCGATAGGTGTGCTGCGGCTCCAGCAGCGGCATGCCGGCGGCCAGCGACACTGCCACGCCGCCGCTGCTGATGTCGATCACCCGCAGCTGCAGCTCCATCGCGGTGCCGTCGGTATCCTCCTGGCGGATGGTGCACAGCGGCGGATCGGTGATTGGGGTGGTCAGGCGGTAGGATTCGCGGCGTTGCAGGTGGTACAGCGATTCGGGCAGCTCTGCCTGGAAGGCGACATGGCTGTCGCGTTCCAGCTGCGTCGGCGTTTCCAGCCGGAAGCGGATATTGACGCGCTCGAGCTGCGCGTAACACAGCAGGTAGCGCGCCTGTTCGACGGCGCGATTGGACGCGCCGTTGTGGCTGCCGTCCAGGATCAGGACATCGTCGTCCTCGTCCACGTCCAGCACCGCGGTCGGCAGCGTCATGTCGCGGCCGGCCACATGCATGGTCACCACTGCGCGTTGCTCCATCAACTGCCGCAGCAGTGCGCGGATCTGCCGCTTGTTGCGCAGCAAATAGCGCTCGTCACCTTCGGCGAGGT
This sequence comes from Xanthomonas maliensis, assembly GCF_009192945.1. Classification (GTDB taxonomy): domain Bacteria; phylum Pseudomonadota; class Gammaproteobacteria; order Xanthomonadales; family Xanthomonadaceae; genus Xanthomonas; species Xanthomonas maliensis. The sequence goes on from NZ_NSET01000030.1 coordinate 83,725, forward strand.
GGTCGGCGTGATGGTCCTGTTCTGGGGTATCGCCTTCGGACATGGGCTAAGGCACGCTGAAACGGTCAATGCACCAGGCAGGGAGCCGGGCGTCGCTGTGATATCGGCCGCGCCGTCCGTTTCTGAAGGGGGCGGCCTGGGTGGGAGTTCCGCCCAAGGCCGCCCAACCTCAGTGGTAGGCCTGGCGGGCAGTCGCCAGCAGGGTGTTCAAGTGTTCCTGTTGCTCCAGCCGGAACACCGCCACGGCATCGACCAGCTGCGTCGCCTGGTCTTCCATCGCACGCGCGCCAGCGGTGGCTTCTTCCACCAGGGCGGCGTTCTGCTGCGTGCTCTCGTCCATCTGTACGATGGTCTGATTGACCTGGGTGATGCCAGAGGCCTGCTCGCGCGAGGCGCCGGTGATCTCGCTCATGATGTCGGTGACGCGCTGCACCGAGCCGACCACCTGTTGCATCGTCGAGCCTGCTTCTGCGGCGAGCGCGGCGCCGGCGCCGATGCGCGCCACCGAGTCCTCGATCAGGTGCTTGATCTCCTTTGCCGCGTTGGCCGAGCGCTGCGCCAGCGTGCGCACTTCCGAGGCCACCACGGCGAAGCCGCGGCCCTGTTCGCCGGCGCGCGCGGCTTCCACTGCGGCGTTCAAGGCCAGGATGTTGGTCTGGAAGGCGATGCCGTCGATGACGCTGATGATCTCGGCGATTTTCTTGGAGGCGCCATCGATGTCGGCCATGGTGGCGACCACGCGGCCGACCACTTCGCCGCCCTGCGTGGCCACGCCGGCGGCGTCCTGCACCAGGCGATTGGCCTGGTCGGCATTGTCGGCATTCTGCTTGACGGTGGCGGTCAGCTCCTCCATCGAGGCGGCCGTTTCTTCCAGCGCCGCGGCCTGCTGTTCGGTCCGACGCGACAAATCGCCATTACCGGTGGCGATCTCGGTGGCGGCCGCGTTGATCGCCAGCGCCGACTCCTTGATCCGGTGCACGATGCCGGCCAACTGGTCCGCGGTGGCGTTGGCATCGTCGCGGATCTGTGCGAACACGCCTTGCAGGTCGCCCTGCATCCGCGCGGTCAGGTCGCCTTGCGCCAGTGCCGAGAGCAGGGCAGAGACGCGCGACAGGCCGTCGGCATTGTTGTCCAGCAAGTGGTTGAGCTGCTGGGCGAGCTGCAGCAGGAAGCCCTGCTTGCCAGCGGTGTCGATGCGTCCGCTGAGGTCGCCTGCCGCGGCGGCTTCGACGATGCGGGCCACTTCCTGCTCGACCTGGACTTCCTGGGTGCGGTCGGCCCATTCGACGACGAAGCCGAGGCGCTCGCCGGCCGCGCCCAGCACCGGATTGACGACCAGGCGCATGGTGCGCCCGCCGATCACGACCTGAGCGGTATGGGTGCTCTGCAGCTGCTCCAGCATGCGCGCCTGGTGCTCGGGGTGGCGATGGAACTGGTCGATGCTGGCGTCGATCAAGGCGCTGGCATCGAAATGCGGCAGGTCGCGGCGCAGGTCGTCCTGCACAGCGGTCAACATGCGCTGCAACGGGCGGTTGACGTAGATGATGCGGCGCTGGGCGTCGGCAATCATCACGTTCGCGCTGACATCGTCCAGCGCCGTACGCACCCGCAAGGCCTCGCTGGCGATCAAATGATCGCGCTCCAGACGGGTACGCAGGTCGTCGCGCATCTGGCGTGCGCTTGCGAGCAGGCGGCCCACTTCGTCTTCGCGATCTACCTGGATCGGATTGTCCAGGCGGCCGGCGGCGACGTCGGCGAGCACGCGCTCCACCGCAGCCAACGGGCGGCTGACCATGCGCCGGGTGGCGATGACCACCACGGCCACGCACAGCACCAGCACTGCCAGCGAGAACAGCAGCATGTTGCGCATCAACGCATCGAGCGGCCCGTCGATGGCATCGCGCGGCTGGGTGCCGATCACCGCCCACTGCCACGGGGCATAGCGCTGTGCGGTGACTTCGTAGTCGGAGCGCTGGCCCTTGGCGTCCTGCAGGTTCAAGGTGGCGCTGGGTTGGGTGCCGTCCAGCACCTGTTGCAGCAACGGCTGCTGCGCCGCGTCCACCAGGGTGGCCAGATTGGCTGGCGCAGATGCTGGACCTGCGATGACCTGGCCCTGGCGCTCGCCCGGCGCCATGTCGACGATCAGGAAATAGCCGTCCTGGCCGAGCGTGGTGCTACTGACCTGGGACTTCAATGCCGCCAGGCCCTGGGTGTAATTGCGGCCCACGAACAGTGCGCCGATCACCTCGCCAGCGGCGTCGCGCAGTGGCTGGTAATGGGTCATGTATTGCTCGCCGAACAACTGCGCCTGTCCAGTAAAGGCCTTGCCCTGCGAGAGCGCGGCATAGGCCTTGCCCTTGCGGTCGAGCAGGGTGCCGATCACGCGCTCGTTCTGCTTGTTGCGCAACGAGGTGGTGATGCGGATGAAATCGTCGCCGCGCCGCACGAACAGGGTCGCAACGCCGCCGGTGGCATGGGCGAAACGGTCGACGGCGTCGAAATTGAGGTTCAGCACTTCGCGGCCGATGTGCAGCGTCGGCGTGGCCTGCTCGCCGATGGTCACGGTATTGGCGGCATCCACCGTCCGCGCGCCGCCCGGCAGCATGTCGTCGAACACGGTGGCCAGGCGCTGGGTGCCTTCGGTGAGGGTGACGTCGTACATCGCCACCGACTGGCGCATCAGGCGCGTACTGGAGACCAGCTCAGCCTTGACCTGGGTCTCGATATCGCGGGCCGATTGCCGGTAGATCATCAGGGCCAGCAGGCCGAGCGAAAGAGCGATGACGATCGTCAGCAGGGCAGAAAGCCGCGTGCCGACCGAAAGCCGATGGAAGCTGAGCATGAGGGGGCCTTCCCGGGGCGGGGATCAAGGGAGTGAGTCCTCCCTTAGCGGCCATTTGTGCCGATATTTGAGCTTTATTGTTGAACTCGGCACAAATTCGTGATCTCGGGTCCGCTGTGCGCGTGATCTTCTGCGCAGGCAGCCTGGGGGAGAACGGTCAACGTGGTGTCCAGTGGGAGATGCTGCAACCGGTAGGCAGCGGATTGCATGACGCAGGAGAGGAGGGGACGCGATCTGTGCGACCGCCATGGCTAGGGCACCTGGCGTCGATCAAGGCGCTAGCCACGCAGAGGGGACGCCTGGCCTGGGATGCCGCATGTCCCGGATGGTGGCAACCGCTGCAAGGCAGTCGGCGGGAATGGGATTGGCGGACTTCCAGTGCCGATGGCTACTCGGCGCGCCAGGGCCGCTTCCGATCGAAGCGGCCCTGGGCTCTGCTCAGTACAACGACGGTGAGCGCATCGATGACGCGGTCAGAACGACTGCCAAGCAGCGTCGGCGGCGGTCGTCGCTGCCACGCGCGGGGCGGGTTTGCCGGCTTTTCCGGGGCGTGCCGTCGCCGTCGATGCGGCCCAGCGCGTTGCCGCAGCGCGGGCCGGCGACGCGACGTGACCGAGCGATTGCGTCGGTCGGCTGGCGTGCGTCGGCGCCGCGATCTTGAACACCGCCACCGCCTCGGTCAGTTGCTGCGCCTGGGATTCCATCGCCTGTGCGGCGGCGGTGGCTTCCTCGACCAGCGCGGCGTTCTGCTGGGTGGCTTCGTCCATCTGGGTGACGGTCTGGTTCACCTGCTCGATGCCGGCGGACTGCTCCTGCGATGCCGAGGAGATCTCGCTCATGATGTTGGTCACCCGTTGCACGCTGGCCACGATCTCGGCCATCGTGCTGCCCGCTTGATCGACCAGCGCCGAGCCTTCGGCCACCTTGCCGACCGAGTCATCGATCAGCTGCTTGATCTCCTTGGCCGCACTGGCCGAGCGCTGCGCCAGCGTGCGTACTTCCGAGGCGACGACCGCAAAGCCGCGGCCCTGCTCGCCGGCGCGCGCCGCTTCCACCGCGGCATTCAGGGCCAGGATATTGGTCTGGAAGGCGATGCCATCGATCACCGCGATGATCTCGGCCATCTTCTTGGACGAGCCCTGGATCTGCGCCATCGTGGTCACCACCTGGCTGACCACCTCGCCACCTTGCGAGGCCACCGTGGCGGCACCAATGGCCAGCTGGTTGGCTTGCCCGGCATGTTCGGCGTTCTGCTTGACGGTGGAGGTCAGCTCCTCCATCGAGGCGGCGGTTTCCTCCAGGTTGGCGGCTTGCTGCTCGGTGCGCTGCGACAGGTCCTGGTTGCCGGTGGCGATTTCGCTGGCGGCCAGGCCGATCGCATCGGCGGCCTGCTGGATGCGGCCGACGATGCCGGCCAACTGGTCGGCAGTGGCATTGGCGTCGTCGCGCATGCGGGCGAACACGCCCTGGTATTGCCCGCTCATGCGAACCGTGAGGTCGCCAGCGGCGATCGCGCGCAGCAGCTCGGAGAGCGACTGCAGGTTGCCGTCGGCGGTGCCCATCAGATGGTTGAGGCTCTCGACCATGACGCGGAAGTCGAACTGGAACTGCTCGGTATTGCCGCGGGCGGTGAAATCGCCATTGGCGGCGGCCTGGGCCAGCAGTTTGATCTCCGTGTTCATGGTCGACAGGTTGTGCTTGACCTGGTCCATCGCCTCGGTGATGGCGGCTTTCTCGCCAGGCAGACGCTCCATGTCCTGGCTCAGGTCGCCGATGGCATAGCGTTCGATCAAGCGCAGGGTCTGCATCTTGACGTTGATGTGCGCGGCGACCAGCTCATTGGTGTCGTTGGCCATGCGGCCGAAATCGCCGGGGAACGCGCTGGCGTCCATGCGGTAGCTGATCTGGCCTTCCTCATGGCGCTTGGCCATGTGCAGCTGTGCACCGATCAACGCGCGGATGCGCTCCTGCATGCGCTCCATCGCTTGCAGCAGACGGCCGGTTTCATCGCTGGCAGCGGTGCGCACATCGTTATCAAGGCGACCTTCGGCGATCGCTTCAGCGGCGCGGGTGGCCTGGCTCAGCGGGCGCGTCAGCGAGCGGGTGATCAGCCAGCCGAGCAGCAGGCTGACGACGACCACCGAAGTACCCCCGCCGATCAGCATCGCTCGTCCGCTTGCCATGGCGGCTTCGGCTTCCGTGTAGGCGTTGCGCGCGCGTTCGCGCTGCAGCGCCGAATACGCCGCCAGACCTTCCCTCCAGGCTTGATTGGCCGGAGCCGCACGCTGCAGCAACAGCGTCGTTGCCTGATCGATCTTGTCGTTCAAGCCAAGCTCGATCACCTTGGCGTTGAGCGCCCGGGCGGGGCGACTGGCCGCGTCGATGCGCTGGCGTGCCGCCTGTGCCTCGGGCGAGGCGGAAAACAGGTAAAGATCGCGCCTGTTCTGCTCGTAGCGCGCCAGCTGCTGCTTGATGATGCCAGCAAAGCGCAGGTTGTCTTCCTGGGACGTCGGCAGCACGATATTGCGCACCTGCAAGGAGATCGTCGAGCTGGCGTCGCTCATGTCCTGCAGGTGCTGCATGATGACGATGTTGCGGTTGACGACGGTTTCCATGCGGTCGCGCGTCTGCGCGAGCGTGTGCAGACCGGAGACCACCAGCGCGCAGGACAGCAGGATCAGGACACCGAAGGCCACGCTCAGGCGGGTGCCGACGTTGTAGCGTTGCAGAAGTTGCATCATGGGGATTCTCACGGCAAAGGGGTGGGTGACCGTATCGATTCGGCTGCCGCATGCGCTGCCTACGGACCGACCCGACCAGCAGTGCATTGGCGAGGTTTTTGGCGGCTGATGCCGCTCATGGACCATGGTCGCGTGCGCTTGCTTGCGATCGGTAACGGCGACCCAAGCAGCGACTGAAACCCTGTGCACGGCTGAAGACAGCCGGCCGTCAAGGAGGTGAGCGGCACGTGTAGAAACCCCCGCGCAAGCCAGCAAACACGGCCATCGAAGCGGTCTGGGTAGATGGCGCCGTCACTTCCTGTTCACGGCGGAAGCGACGTCGCAACATCGGCGCTGCACTTGCTGTGTCGGGCCAGGGACGTCTCGTGCGCAGACTGTCGTCTGCGCCGGTGCACCGGGCATCGCCCGATTAGCTGGCCTGGCCTTGTGCGAGAGCGGTGGTCGCGTCGCTTGGAGCGGATGTGATCATCGTTGCTCGGCGCGGCATCGTTGGACGTTGCGGAGCGCCGGACAGACAGCGCGGTGAAATGGGGCTGCGTGTGGTGGGAGCCCCAGCCGGCGGCGATGCAGCCGCCGGCATTGCCAACGTCAGGCCGCGTATGTTGCCGCTGCCTTGCCATGGCTGGCGTGCAACTGGAAGACGGCCACCGCCGCGCGCAGCTGCTGGGCCTGATCTTCCATCGCACGCGCCGCGGCGGTGGCTTCTTCGACCAGGGCGGCGTTCTGCTGCGTCGCCTGGTCCATTTGGGTGACGGTGTCGCCGACCTGCTCGATGCCCTGGGCCTGCTGCTGCGAGGCATCGCTGATCTCGCGCATGATGTCGGTCACGCGCTGCACCGAGCCGACGATCTCCTGCATCGTGCGGCCGGCCTGGCCGACCAGCACGTTGCCTTGCTCGACGCGACTGACCGAGTCCTCGATCAACTGCTTGATCTCTTTGGCGGCGTTGGCCGAGCGCTGCGCCAGTGTACGCACTTCCGAGGCAACGACGGCGAAACCACGTCCCTGTTCGCCGGCACGCGCCGCTTCCACCGCGGCATTGAGCGCCAGGATATTGGTCTGGAATGCGATGCCGTCGATGACGCTGATGATGTCGGCGATCTTCTTGGACGAGGCCTCGATGCCGACCATGGTCTGCACGACCTGACCGACCACCTCGCCACCTTGCGAGGCGACGGCGGCCGCGCCGACCACCAATTGATTGGCACGGCGGGCATGATCGGCGTTCTGCTTGACGGTAGAGGTGAGCTCCTCCATCGAAGCGGCGGTTTCTTCCAGGTTGGCAGCCTGCTGTTCGGTGCGCTGTGACAGGTCCTGGTTGCCGGACGCGATCTCGCTGGCGGCCAGGTTGATGGCGTCGGTGGACTGCTGGATGTGGGTGACGATGCCGGCAAGCTGGGCGACGGTGGCATTGGCGTCGTCGCGCATGCGGGCGAACACCCCGTGGAACTCGCCGCTCATGCGCACGGTCAGGTCGCCGGCGGCGATGGCGCGCAGCACGGTCGACAGCGATTGCAGATTGCCGTCGGCGGTGGCCATCAGGCGATTCAGGCTGGCGACCATCGCGTGGAAATCGTGCTGGAAGCGGTCGGCATCGCCACGCACGCTGAAGTCGCCGTTGGCGGCGGCTTGCGCCAGTCTTCCGATCTCGCCGTTCATCGCGGCCAGGTTGCGCTTGACGGTGTCCATGGTGTCGCTGAGCACGGCCTTTTCGCCCGGCAGGCGCGGCATGTCCTCGCTGAGATCGCCGATGGCGTAGCGCGACATGATCTGCGCCAGCTGCATCTTCACTGCGATATGCGCACCGACCAGCGCATTGGTGTCGCGCACCATGGTGCCGTATTCGCCCGGAAACGAGGCGGCATCCATGCGGTAGCTGATTTGACCGGCGTCGTGGCGCTGGGCCATCTCGCTCTGTGCGGCCAGGACGTGCTGCAGCTGTTCCTGCATCTGGCCCATATTGGCCAGCAGCTGGCCGGTTTCGTCGTTGCCTACCGGCACGATGCGGTCATCCAGGCGCCCCTGGGCGATGTTGCCGGCAACCGCGGCGGCGCGTCGCACGTTACGGGTCAGGGTGGACAAGGTGTACCAGCACAAGGCCGCGATCAGCGCCGCCAGCAGGGTCAGCCCGCCGATGGCGCGCCACATGTCGTTGCGGGCCTCGGCGAGGTGACGCTCGGATTGGCGCTGCAAGGTCTGCAGGGAGACATCCTCCAACTGCTGCATGGCCTGGGCCAGGTCGGCCAGGGCCGCGTTCCAGCGGCGGTCCGCCTCGGCGTCGGTACCCTCCAGCGCCGCCTGCAGGATCTGCAGTGCGGCATTCGCGCGGGTGGCCTCGTTGCTTGCAGCGGCAGACAGTGCCGGGTCGGGCTGCTCCAGCAGACCGATGGCCTTGTCCAGTTCGCGGCGGAACCGCAGGTGATCGCGCTGCACCTGCGCGAACTGCTCGCGCAGCATCGGACGGTCGTCGGCGATTTGCGATGGGTCGTTGGCGGCGTCCAGCAGCGTCAGCGCTTCGCTGGCGTCCGGGCCATAGATCAGCGTGGAGACCACCAGATGGTAGCTCTCGATATACGGGGTGTAGACCAATTGACTGTCGTCGCGCATCGCGTCCAGTGCAGCGAAGGCCTGGCCGCTCAGTGCCGAGTAGCCGGCAGCGCCGGCATTGCGTGCACGCTCCTGTTGTACGGCCAGCAAGGCCTTGTGGCTGCGTTCGAAGCCGGGCAGGGCGGCGGTATCGACCCGCAGTTGCTGCAAGGTCGTATCGGCCTGGGCGCCAGCCTGCCTGGCGGCCTGACCAGCAGCCACCCGCTCGGCCTGCAGGTCATCGATCACCTGCATCATTTCTGCCAACGGCGCATAGCTGCGCAGTTCGTTGCCGCTGACGGTGACGCTTTCATTGAGCTTGCCGCTGTAGAGCAGCACCGGGATGACCAGGCCGACCAGGGCCATGCAACCGATCAGACCAAGTTTCTTGGCGATGGCCAGGTCATGCCAACGGCCACGCCAGCTGCGGGAACCGGCGGGCGATGTCGGCAACGATTTAGAAAGATTCATAGGAGTTCTCGTGGACTTGCCACGCTATCGGCTTCATCTGTAACCACTAAAGCCCACCGGCACAGGGGCCGGCGGGCTTGTGTTCAGTCAGAACTCTTCCCAGCTGCTCTCGCCGGTGGTCGGCGGAGCGACCACGCGCGGTTTGGCACCGGCACTGCGGCCGACTGCGGCCAGCTTGGCGCGCACGGTCGCGGCGACCTTCGGCGTCGCTGCGGTCCGCACGGCAGGGCCGGTGCTGGCGAGCAGATCGGTCTTGAACACCGCCACCGCCTCGGTCAGCTGGCTGGCCTGGTCTTCCAGCGCACGCGCAGCGGCGGTGGCTTCTTCCACCAGCGCGGCGTTCTGCTGGGTGGTCTCGTCCATCTGGGTGATGGTCTGGTTGACCTGCTCGATACCGGCGGACTGTTCCTGCGAAGCGGCCGAGATCTCGCCCATGATGTCGGTGACGCGCTGCACGCTGACAACCAACTCGCCCATGGTCTTGCCGGCGGTGTTGACCAGCACCGAGCCGGTGGCCACGCGTTCGACCGAGTCGGCGATCAGGTCCTTGATCTCCTTGGCGGCGCCGGAGGAGCGCTGCGCCAACGTGCGCACTTCCGAGGCCACCACGGCGAAGCCGCGGCCTTGTTCGCCGGCACGCGCCGCTTCCACCGCCGCGTTCAAGGCCAGGATATTGGTCTGGAAGGCGATGCCGTCGATGACGCTGATGATGTCGGCGATCTTCTTGGACGAAGCCTCGATCCCCGCCATGGTGTCGACCACCTGGCCGGCGATCTGGCCGCCCTGGGTCGCCACGCTGGCGGCGCCGATGGCCAGC
>NZ_NSET01000031.1 GCF_009192945.1 Xanthomonas maliensis
CTGCGTCGCCCGCTCGGCATCGCCATCGTCGGTGGCCTGCTGCTGTCGCAGCTGGTCACCCTGTACACCACTCCGGTGATCTATCTGTACATGGAACGCGCCGGCGAACGCGTACGTGCATGGCGCGTACGCCGCGCGGCGATGGCCGCTGGACAGGCAGGAGAGCGGGCATGAGGCTTAATGAAGCCGGGTCCCGGGTCCCGAGTCCCGGCTCTAGAGTCCCGAGACCCGGCTTCGTCCCGAATCCCGGCTCTTCCCCCGGAAGCCTTCCGATGAACATCTCCTCGCCTTTCATCAAGCGCCCGATCGGCACATCGCTGCTGGCGATCGGCCTGTTTGTGATCGGCTTGATGTGCTATCTGCGGCTGGGTGTCGCGGCATTGCCGAATATCCAGATTCCGGTGATCTTCGTGCACGCCACTCAGTCTGGCGCCGATGCCAGCACGATGGCGTCCACCGTCACCGCGCCGCTGGAGCGCCATCTGGGTCAGCTGCCCGGCATCGATCGCATGCGCTCGTCCAGCTCGGAAGGCAGCAGCATGGTCTTCATGATTTTCCAGACCAGCCGCAATATCGATTCGGCGGCGCAGGACGTGCAGACCGCGATCAATGCCGCGCAGTCGGACCTGCCATCGGGCCTGGCCACGCCGATGTATTCCAAGGCCAACCCGAACGATGATCCGGTCATCGCCATCGCCCTGACCTCGGACACGCAGTCGGCCGATGAACTCTACAACGTCGCCGATTCGCTGCTCGCGCAGCGGATACGGCAGATCAACGGCATCAGCTCGGTGGACATCGCCGGCGCGTCGACGCCGGCAGTGCGCGTGGATGTGGATCTGCGCGCGCTCAATGCACTGGGATTGACCCCGGACGACCTGCGCAACGCGGTGCGTGCCGCCAACGTGACCTCGCCGACCGGCTTCCTGTCCAACGGCGACACCACCATGGCCATCATCGCCAACGATGCGGTGGCCAAGGCCGCCGACTTCGCGCAGTTGGCGATCGCCACGCAATCCAACGGCCGCATCGTGCGCTTGAGCGATGTGGCCACTGTGTACGATGGCCAGCAGGATGCGTACCAGGCGGCCTGGTTCAACGGCAAACCAGCAGTGGTGATGTATGCCTTCACCCGTGCCGGCGCCAACATCGTCGAGACCGTCGATGCGGTGAAAGCGGAGATCCCGGAACTGCGCAGCTATCTGCAGCCTGGTACAACGCTGACTCCGTATTTCGACCGCACCCCGACCATTCGCGCCTCGCTGCACGAGGTGCAGGTCACGCTGATGATCAGCCTGGCGATGGTGGTGCTGACCATGGCGCTGTTCATGCGCCGGCTGGCACCGACGCTGATCGCCGCGGTGACGGTGCCGCTGTCGCTGGCCGGCGCGGCACTGGTGATGTACGTGCTCGGCTTCACCTTGAACAATCTCAGCCTGCTGGCGTTGGTGATCGCAATTGGCTTTGTGGTCGACGATGCCATCGTGGTGATCGAGAACATCATGCGTCACCTCGACGAAGGCATGCCGCGCCTGCAGGCCGCGCTGACCGGCGGACGCGAGATCGGCTTCACCATCGTCTCGATCACCGCCTCGCTGGTCGCGGTGTTCATCCCGATGCTGTTCGCCAGCGGCATGGTCGGCGCCTTCTTCCGCGAATTCACCATCACCCTGGTGGCGGCGATCGTGGTGTCGATGCTGGTTTCGCTGACGTTGACGCCGGCGCTGTGCAGTCGTTTCCTTTCGGCGCACGACGTGCAGCACAGCCATAGCCGCTTCGGCGCATGGCTGGAGCGCATGCATGAGCGCATGCTCGCCGTCTACACGGTCGCGCTGGATTTCTCGCTGCGGCACGCCTTGCTGCTGTCGCTGACGCCGCTGCTGTTGATCGGTGCCACCGTGTTCCTGGGCGGCGCGGTCCAGAAGGGGTCGTTTCCACCGCAGGACACCGGCCTGATCTGGGGCCGCGCCAATTCCAGCGCCACCGTGTCGTTTGCCGACATGGTCAGCCGCCAGCGGCGCATCACCGACATGTTGATGGCCGACCCAGCCGTCAAGACCGTCGGTGCCCGCCTCGGCTCCGGCCGCCAGGGTTCCAGCGCATCGTTCAACATCGAATTGAAGAGCCGCACGGAAGGCCGGCGCGACAGTACCGCGGACGTGGTGACGCGGCTAAGCGCCAAGGCCGATCGCTATCCGGATCTGGACCTGCGCCTGCGCGCGATCCAGGACCTGCCAAGCGATGGCGGCGGCGGCACCAGCCAGGGCGCGCAGTACCGCGTCTCGTTGCAAGGTAACGACCTGGCGCAGCTGCAGGAATGGCTGCCCAAGGTGCAGGACGCATTGAAGAAGAATCCACGCCTGCGCGATGTCGGCACCGACGTGGACACCTCGGGCTTGCGTCAGAACATCGTGATCGACCGCGCCAAGGCTGCACGTCTGGGCATTACGGTCGGCGCGATCGACGGCGCGCTCTACGGCGCTTTCGGTCAACGCTCGATTTCCACCATCTATTCCGACCTCAACCAGTACAGCGTGGTGGTCAACGCCCTGCCTTCGCAAACCGCCACGCCCAAGGCGCTGGACGAGATCTTCGTGCCCAACCGCACCGGCCAGATGGTGCCGATCACCGCCGTCGCCACCCAGGTGCCGGGATTGGCGCCGCCGCAGATCACCCACGACAACCAGTACAGCACGATGGATCTGAGCTACAACCTCGCACCGGGCGTCAGCACCGGCGAGGCCGACCTGATCATCAAGAAGACCGTCGAAGGGCTGCGCATGCCGGGCGACATCCGCATCAGCGACGGCGGCGGCTTCAATGTGCAGCTCAATCCCAATTCGATGGGCGTCCTGCTGCTGGCCGCCGTGCTCACGGTCTATATCGTGCTCGGCATGCTCTACGAGAGCCTGATCCACCCGGTGACCATCCTGTCCACCCTGCCGGCGGCCGGCATGGGCGCGCTGTTGGCGTTGTTCGTGACCAACACCGAACTGTCGGTGATCTCGATGATCGCACTGGTATTGCTGATCGGCATCGTCAAGAAGAACGCCATCATGATGATCGACTTTGCGTTGGTGGCGCAGCGCGAACATGGCAAGGACGCGCGCGCCGCCGCACGCGAAGCCTCGATCGTGCGCTTCCGACCGATCATGATGACCACGATGGTGGCGATCCTGGCGGCGGTGCCGCTGGCGGTGGGGCTGGGCGAAGGCTCGGAGCTGCGTCGTCCACTCGGCATCGCCATGATCGGCGGCCTGCTGATCTCGCAGAGCCTGACCCTGCTCAGCACCCCGGCGTTGTACGTGATCTTCTCCTGCCTGAGCGAGCGCTGGAAGGCCCGTCGTGCCCGCGCACGCGCACGTCGGGCCGAGCGCGACGCCTCCCGCCGGCCGGCCACCTCGGCGCCCTGAGCACGCTGGTATCCGACACCGCTGCCCGGCGCTGACGCCGCCGGGCAGCCCACCCTCTTTGCCGGCCCGGCCTGGCGTGGCTGCGCGCCCGTGCACCCGTATGCGCTGCGCGGCGGCCGTGGCGCGGCGGCGCGTCAGCCAGCGAACGGGACAGGATGCCGACGGGCATGACCGGTCAGCCGGCCATGCTGTTCGATTCGGCCTAAAAAAAAGTTTTTCGCCGCTGTCGATTCCCGCCGGTCTGGTTCGTCGTGGTCACGAATGCGCGCTCACGCGCACCGTATCCACCACGACCAGGAGCTCCACATGCGCTGTATGGCCCTCATCAAAGCGACCGCTGCCTCGGAGTCCGGCCGACTCCCCAGTGAGCGCCTGCTCACCGCCATGGGCGACTTCAATGCGGAGATGGTCGCTGCTGGCGTCCTGCTCGGCGGCGAGGGGCTGCGGCCCAGCGCGCACGGCCTGCGCCTGCGTCTGGACGCGGCCGGCAGCCAGCTGACCGCCGGCCCATTCGCGCCCGACGGCGAGCTGATCGCCGGCTACTGGCTGCTGCAAGTGGATACGCTGGAGGACGCGGTCGGCTGGCTGCAACGCATGCCCAATCCCGATGGCGAGCAGATCGACATCGAGCTGCGCCCTGTGTACGAGGCCGCCGACTTCGGCGCCGCCTTCACCGAGCAGGCACGCGCGCAAGAAGCGGCGCTCCGCCACACACTGGGGGGCTGAGCATGCAGACATCCATGCACGTCACGCCCTACCTCACCTTCGATGGCGATTGCCGCGCAGCGTTCGAGCCTTACCAACAGGTGTTTGGCGGCGCGCTGCAGCTGATGACCCATGCGCACTGCCTGCCGATGCTGGCAGCGACGGTTGTCGGGATGGCGAGGCGGCGCCGTCCGACCGCATCCTGCATGCCGCCCTCCTCACTGCGGCGGCACCGTGGCTGATGGGATCGGATAGCGCACCCGGTCGGCCAGCCCCGCAGCACGGCGACGACGCCATCGCAGTGAGCCTGCACGACAACGCGCAGGCCGAACGCGTGTTTGCCGCCCTGGCCGCGGGCGGTCAGATCCACATGGCCATGGCCGAGACCTTCTGGACCGAACGCTTCGGCATCTGCGCGGACCGCTTCGGCATCCGCTGGTTGTTTAACGGCCGCGACCAGGCGCGCTGACGCGTCGCATCGCCTCCATCCACATTCCCCAAGGACATCGCATGGTCACGCAGATCTTCATCAACCTCCCGGTCGAATCGCTACCGCGCTCGGTCGCCTTCTTCACCGCAATGGGCTTCACCTTCAATCCGGTCTACACCGACGAAAACGCCACCTGCCTGATCCTGGGCGAGAACATCTACGCCATGTTGCTGGTGCAGCCGTTCTTTCAGGGCTTCACCCACAAGGCCTTGTGCGATACCCGCGTCGCCGCCGAGACCATCACCGCACTGGCGGTGGCCAGTCGCGAAGAAGTGGATACGCTGGTCGCCAAGGCCGGCGCCGCCGGTGGCGTGGTCAGCAGCGAGCCCAAGGATTACGGCTTCATGTACCAACACGGCTTCGCCGATCCCGATGGCCACCTGTGGGAGGTCTTCCACAGTTCCGGCGCGCCCGGCTGAGGACGATGGCGACGCTGCGCTGCCGCTTGCCGCCGGGTCGTCGTGGTGGTGTGATCGACGCCCATGGCCCGATCGTCGGATGTGCACGCATTGCTGGAAACGGTGTGGCGCCGCGAGGCGCCACGCATCATCGGTGCCTTGGCGCGCCAGCTGCGTGACGTGGGGCTGGCCGAAGACATGGCGCAGGAAGCCTTGCTGGCAGCGCTGGAACATTGGCCACGCAGCGGCGTCCCCGACAATCCCGCTGCCTGGCTGACCACCACCGCGCGCCATCGCGCCATCGACCGGCTGCGGCAGCGGCAGTTGCAGCACCGCAAGCAGGCCGCCCTGGGCGACGCACTGGCCTGCGACCAGCAGGCGCAGGACGCGGCGGCCATCGATCCGGACGAAGACCTGGGCGATGATCTGCTGCGGCTGATGTTCGTGGCCTGCCATCCATCGCTCGGCACCGACGCCCGCGTCGCGCTGACCTTGCGCCTGCTCGGCGGTCTGACGACCGATCAGATCGCCCGCGCCTTCCTGGTTTCAGAAGCCACGATCGCCCAGCGTATCGTGCGCGCCAAGCGCACGCTCGCCGACAAGCAGGTGCCGTTCGAAGTACCGCATGGCATCGAGCGCCAGGCACGCGTGGCATCGGTGCTGGAAGTGCTGTATCTGATCTTCAACGAAGGCTATGCCGCCAGCAGCGGCGACGATGCGCAACGCCCGGCGCTGTGCGCGGAAGCCCTGCGGTTGGCCGGCGTGCTGGCCGAGCAAATGCCGGCCGCCGCCGAGGTGCATGCGCTGCAGGCCTTGATGGCGCTGCAAGCCTCGCGCAGCGACGCCCGCAGCGATGCCGACGGCCAGCCAGTGCTGTTGCTGGCACAGGATCGTCGCCGCTGGAATCCCGCGTTGATCGCGCTGGGACTGGCGGCGTTGGCGCGCGCGCAACAGCTGCGAGGCGGTGACGGCAACTATGCGCTGCAGGCAGCGATCGCCGCTTGCCACGCCACCGCCGCCCGTGCCGAAGACACCGATTGGGCGCGCATCGCCACGCTCTACACGCACCTGCTGGAGCGTCATCCCTCACCGGTGGTCGCGCTCAACCGCGCCGTTGCCGTGTCCATGGCCGACGGGCCGGCGGCTGGACTGGCGCTGGTCGATGCATTGCGTGCGGATGGCAGCCTGCATGGCTATCACCTGCTGTCCAGCGTTCGCGGCGATCTATTGCAGCGACTGGGTCGCCACGCCGATGCGCAAGCGGCCTTCCTGGACGCGGCCGCCTTGGCTGGCAACGCCAGCGACAAGGCGTTCCTGCAGGCGCGTGCGGCGGCCTGCGGGGCGTCCTAAAGCACCGATGGCGGCTGCGCGCGCGCAATCGCGCCGGTGATGTGAACAGCGGTTCCCAAGCACCGCGTCTGCAGCGGCGGCGGCGCGTCATGCCCCGCCTGCTGCCGCCATTGTCGCAACGCGATCGGCCAGTGGGGTCAGCTGCGCAAGGCCTGCAGCGAGGCCTGCTCCAGCTGCGCATACAAGGCGAATTCATCGGCGACCGCGGCACCCAGCGCCTGCTCGAATTCGCGCTTGCTCGCGTGCGCGGCATAGGCGCGTTGTTCGGCACCACCGAGGTTGGATTGGAAGATGCCGGCCGCACTGACGGGCAGGAAATCCTCGTAGATGATCGGGTCGGCCCGCACCAGACCGGCGGCGATCGCCGCCTCGGTCGGCAGCGCGGCCACCTGCGCCCGCGCGCCGCGACCGGCGTCGGTCATGCGGTAACGGAAATAGCCCAAGCCTTCGTGTCGCAGCGTGGCTTCATCGTCGGGGAACGCAGCGAAGGCCGCCTGCAGGCGCGCGGCATAGCCGGCATCGGTACTGCCCGCCCCCTCACTTTCGCGCGCCTGCGCCAGCAGTGTGTCGTACAGCGCGCGCCCCTTGGGCGTCAGCGCCAGACCGCGTTGCTCGATCTCGCCGAAACGCGCGGTATGGGTACCGGCCTCGGCCTGGCCGCCGTCGCCGACGAAGCGCACCGGCTCTTCCAGCGCCTTGAAGCTGGTCTGCCGCAACAGGATGGCCACCTGACGCCGCGGTGGCCCTTCGATCACCGCCTTGGCCTCGATGCCGGCCTGCTGCATCTGCGCCTGCGCCGCATCGATATCCAGCGTACGCGGCGTCAGATGGTTGATGTGCGGGCCGTGGAAGCTCACCACGTCGGCGATCAAACGGTGCGCCTGGCTCAGGGCCTGATACGTCTGTCGCGATACGGTGGCATCGCCATGCCAGCGGAAGGTCTCCAGCGCCTCGGCGACGAAGCTGCGCGCCGCCTCTGCATCCAGCCCACCGTCGCGTTCGTGGCGGGCAATCAAGGCCAGCGCACCGTCGGTGAAGATTTGCCGCTGCGCCAGGATCTGCGCCGCCTGCGCACGCAATGCCGCATCCTCGATCAGTTCCAGGCGTAGCAGCGAGGTGAATACACGGAACGGATTGGCCGTTAGCGCCGCATCGTCGATCGGGCGGAAGGCAGTCGAATGCACCGGCACGCCCGCCACCGACAGGTCGTAGTAGCCGACCGGATGCATGCCCATCACCGCGAACAGGCGCCGCAGCGTGGCCAGTTCCTGCGCGGTACCGACCCGGATGGCGCCATGCCGCTCCAGATCCAGGCGGGCACGCTCGTCGTTGCGCTGCAGCCGCTCGGCCAGCGCCGGGTCGGCCTGCAAGGTTTGCGCATTGACCTGCGCGACCAGCGCCATCAAGTCGCCGTAGAGCGGCACTTCGGCGCGATACATGTCCGACATCGCCTGTGCGAACAGGCTACGGATCTGGTCGGGAGAGACGAACACGGTGTCGCGCATCGGGACGGTCTTGGCAGAGCCGGCCACGCCGGCGTTGTCCCATTCTCGCCGACCACGACCGGCCACGACCAGCTGCACGGCAACACGCTGATGCGCGCCCACCAGACATGCGCAGGCAGCGCCAACCGTCTTGCGGCCACGATGGGAGCGCTACAGCCCTGCCTCTACCGCCGCCTCGGCCGCCTCGCTGGCCTCGCGCGCGGCCTCCAGCCGTTGCGCGCGGTCGCCCAGCTGCTGCCGGAGCAGCGGATCCAGCCGGATCGGCCGATCCCAGCGGTCGTAGCTGGCGACGATCGCCTGGCGCAGCGCGCGCAGGTGCAGAGTGTCCGGCGCCACCGGCAGGCGCGTGATGACCCCTTGCCAGCCGTCGTGGTGGTCGCGGCTATAGGCACGCACGCTATCGCGACAGGACAGCTGCACGATCTGCGCCCAGACACAGGCGAAGTAGATATCCCCGGCATGCCAGCCATGGGCCTGCAACAGCGCCTGCGCATAGCCACGGCTGACACCGGCGTAGCGCGCGAGCTCGTCCAGGAAACTGTCGGGGTAACGTTGTGCGTAGCTGCCGATGTCGGTCAGGTGCTGGTCCACCCAGGCATCGCCGGTACCAGGCATGACCGCTGGCGCGTCGGCGGCAGTGGCGGCTGGCACGGCGGTCTGCGCAGACGCCAGGGCCGGCAGCAGCAGCGCCGCCACCAACGGAAACAGCCGCAACCAGTGCGCGTACTCAGGCATGTCCGAATGATGCCGGATGCCTGCGCTGCTGTCAGGCCATGCGATCGACGCGGCACCGGCAGCGCCGCAGCGTTCTGCGTGCGCAGTCTTGCCAGCCGATTCGCGCCAAGAGAGCGCTCAGGTCCGGCCCGACCGCTGCAGGCGCCGGCGGCAGCGGCGGCACCGACACCCTCGGCTGCGGTACGCCGAGCGCGCTGGAGCCGCTGAAACAGCGATCGCATACCACCGGCGTGCGGTATGTGACCCACTGCATGCTGCCACCCGCGCGATCACGCGCGCGGCAGCGTGCGCGCCATCGCCTCCAGCTCGCGTACGGCCTGCGGCCAGCCGGCCGCAGCCGGCACCTCGCGCAGGCGCGGTGCATCGGCGGCCACGCCATGGTCCTGTTCGTGCGCCCAGGTCACCGCATACGGGGTGTAGATGCCCCAGCCGCCGATGGCCAGCACCGGCTCCACGTCCGAGCGCAACGAATTGCCGATCATCACAAAGCGCTGCGGCGGCAGATCGAATTCGGCCAGCACGCGTGCATAGGTCTGCGGATCCTTTTCCGACACCACCTCGATGCGCGGGAACAGGTCGGCCAGGCCGGACTGGGCGATCTTCTGCTCCTGATGGAACAGATCGCCCTTGGTGATCAGCACCACCGCATGGTCGGCAGCGATCGCGCTCACTGCCTCGCGCACGCCGGCGATGACCTCTACCGGGTGCTGCAGGGTGGCGCGGCCGATCTCGACGATGCGCTGGATGTCGCGCGCGCCGATGCGTGCATCGGTCAACTCGATCGCCGTCTCGATCATCGACAAGGTCATGCCCTTGGCACCGTAGCCGAAGATCTTCAGATTGCGCCGCTCCACCGCCAGCAAATGCTGCTGCATGCGGCTATCGCCCAGGTCGAGGTACTCGGCCAGGATGGCCTCGAAGTCGGCTTCCGCGGCACGGTAATAGTCTTCGCTCTTCCACAGCGTGTCGTCGCCGTCGAATCCCACCAGTTGGATCGCCTGGTGCTCGCGTTGTGCAATGGCTGTCATCGCGCAAGTGTAGAGCCTGCAGCCGGGCTGCGCAGCGCCGCCAGCGACCGCGGTACGCCTGCCGCGCTAGTCGCCCGCAGCGTTGCCCGGGCCGGGCTGGTACTGGGCGAATTCGTCGCGTGACAGTTGCCCGTCACCGTTGCGGTCGAATGCGCTGAAACGCTCCCGCAGCACCGGGTCGGCGGCGGCCTCGCTGGCGGTCAGATAGCCATCGCCGTCCAGATCCAGGCTACGGAAGGTACGTGGGACCAGGCTGCCGGTCTGTGGCAATGCCGCCGCCTCGCTACCGCCCTTCGGTGCCGCTTGCGTCGCCGGAACGCCGGGCAGCAACGACGTGGTTGCGGGCGGCGGGGGCTCGACCGGCAGCGGAGCGATCGGTGGGGTGCCGGGCGGTGGCGTGCCAGGTATTGCCGGTACGGGCGACACTGCAGTGGCGTCGATCGGTGTCAATGGCGGTGGTGCCGCCTGTGCCGCGGGAAGCGCCAACATGCCGATCAACAAATAGCTGCGCAGCGACATGGCCGTGCTCCATGCAGAAGATCGCCAGCCTAGCGCGCTGCTAGTCAACGCAGCGGGAGCGCCCCTGGCAGAGCGCTCCCGCAATCCATCCTGCGCGATCCGTTGCGTCACGCCTGTGGCGCGGACGCAACGTTGTGCAACGGCAGCGGCTTAGTTGCCGTTGCTCTGCGAACCGGAATTGCCGGCCGCACCGCCGCCACCCTGCTGCTTGGCCACGAACGCCTTGTATTCGTCAGGCGTCAGCTTGCCATCGGCGTTGCTGTCGGCCTGATCGAAAATCTGTGCCAGACCGGCATTGACCTGAGCTTCCTGCTTGCTGATGGCGCCATCGCTGTCGGTGTCCACGCTGGCCCAGGTCTGGCCGCCGCCGGAGCGGGCGCCACTGGACTGCGCCGAGGTAGCCGAGCTACCGGACTGCGCAGCGGCGTCCGGCGACGTGCTCTGCGCCATCGCTGGCAGGGCCAACGCAGCGGCCAGGGCAGCGGTAGCGGCGATCAGCGAGGTGCGGTTGCGATTCTTCATCGGGTGGTCTCCTGTGCTTGGGAATGCGCGGTGTTTCCGCACATGGCTTCACCCTACCCAGCACGCATGAACACCCAACCTGTCGCAATCGGACGCGGAACATCCTCTTAACCACACCCCCGATGTTTGCCGTTACCGCCCTCGTTACCGCCCGGTGAACCAAAACGAAACGCCCCATTCAAACCGCGGCGAATTTGCGACAACTACCGCAGTTTTCCGCCGTTTTTCAGGCATCGCCGTCATCGTCTGCGCGATGGATGGAACTGAACAAACGCCAACCCAGGGCGACACCCGCGATCGCACCGACCACTTCCAGCACCACGCGCGAGCCCAGTTCGTTGGGGTCGTGGATCTTGGCCAATGCCAACCGTGCGTACAGCGGCGACTCCAGCCGCACGATGCTGGTGTAGAGCAGGTTCCAGATATCGTAGGCAGCGCCGATCGCCACCGTCAGCAGGAAGGCGATGCCCAGCACATGGCCATGGGTGAACTGCAGCCGGCGGCCCACACGCTCGACCAGCGCAAACAGCAGCACGCCCAATGCAAACGCGATCAAGCCTGCTTCCAACGAACCGAGCAGACCAAAGTGCAAGGGCAGATTCATCGGCGACTCCAGGTGGGGCCTACCAGTCTAGCGGCCACGCCACGCCACGACAGCGACCACGCCGCGTCTGCTGGACCGACCGGGCGCACCTGGTCTCAGGCGTCGTCCTGGCTGCGTGCAGCGACCACGGCATCGCCCTCCTCGTCCCAGCGCACGTCCACCGTGATGGGACGACAGCAGACCTGGCAGTCCTCGATGTACTGCTGGTCGCCACCGGACAGGTCCAGCGTCAGCGTGATCCACTCCCCGCAGTAGGGGCAGGCGATATCGACGAAGCGTTCGGGCTCTGACATCGGAAGGTCCTCTGGAACGTGTATGTGGGAGCGTTGCGCGTGTTGCGATAGACGCTGCTGACCGGGCTTGCCATGCAACGGCCGGGGCGCTTGGCCGTCGACCGCAGCGCCTGCACGGAGGGAGTCTCCCCGCGCACCGCACGCGACCAACCGCACATGGCCGCGACGGCCGCTGATCCGCTAGTGCGTGTGATGCACGTTGAGATGAGATGCGTTTGGCTGTCAGCGGTGCGGAGCGGGTGCTGCGTGGCGCCGGTGGCTGGCGCCGAGGCAAGCGGCGCGCCGCCCGCACCGTGCCACTGACGGCCAACCCTTCGGGAAGCACTCACCTCGACGGACATCACACGCGCTAAGGAATCGGCACGTCGTAGGCAGTGTCCGGCGTCGGCTCCGGACGCAAGGTGAAATGCCACCATTCCAGTGGATAGTTCACGAAGCCTTCGGCGGCCATCGCCCGCAGCAAGCGTTGACGGTTGCCGCGCTGCGCGGCGCTGAGGCCGTCGGCATCGGTATGCGCCCGTATGTCGAAGAAGTCGAATCCGGTCCCCATGTCCAGTGGCTGGCACGGGCCGTGGCGACAATCCAGCAGGCCAACATCGACGGTCGCGCCGCGGCTGTGCCCGGAGGTCTCGGCAATGTAGTCGCCGAGCAAGGCCTGCTTGTCCACCCGTGGGTAGTATTGCGCCTTGCCGGATTGTTCCCGCAGGTCGCCCGCCCAGGCCACGAAGGCGCGTACCGCCCGCACCGGCCGGTAGCAGTCGAACACCTGCAGACGTAGCCCTTCGGCGTCCAGCGTGCGTGCGACCCGCGCCAGTGCGTCGGCAGCCGGGCGCAGCAGATAGCAGACTGGCGCCGCGTAACCAGGCACGACGCGGCCGGTGAAGTTATTGCCACTCGCGTAGCGCATCTCCATCACCGCGGTCGGCGCCAGCGTGTGTACGTCGACCAACCCGGCCTCGGCTGCGCTGTGTGCCGGCGAGACCTGGACCGCAGCCGCCGGTGCAACCCACGCCAGGCATAGCAACGGCACCAGTACACGTGCCCAGGACCGGCAGTGACGCCGGATGGAGCGCTGCCGCCGCGCGGTCGCGGGGGTAGCGCCAGCCAACGCGCCGCGCAGCGTGGCAGCGCGCGCCAGAGCGCAGGCCACGACGGTGACAGCGCTCATGCGCCCTCGCCCTCCTTGGTCGGCCCGTCGGTGCTGGGCGGCAGCCGCAGCGGAGCGGTCAATGCATGCAGGATGCGCAGATCCTCTGCGTCCAGCGTGGGTGCATCGCTGCCGCGGAAGTGATGATGGAAGGCCCGTAGCGTGGCGGCTGGATCGTCCAGGCTATAGCCCAGCAACGCCAGCGCCTGCCAGGGATCGAAATCGGCCGGCGGCGGCGGCGCATCGGCACTGGGCCAGCGTCCGAAACCGGCCTCGGCCAGCCGGTTCCACGGGAACAACGGGCCGGGATCGTTCTTGCGCGTCGGCGCCACGTCTTCGTGGCCGACGATCTGGCTGCGCGGAATGCGCAGGCGCCGGCAGAGGTCGTCCAACAACACCAACAGACTGTCGATCTGCGCATCGGCGAACGGCGTATGGCCATCATTGTCCAGCTCGATCCCGATCGAGGCCGAATTGACGTCGGTGATGCTGCCCCAGCGACCGGCACCTGCATGCCAGGCACGCGCCTGGTCGCTGACCAGTTGATAGCGCCGTCCGTCCTTGCCGATCAGGTAATGCGCACTGACCGGTCCGCCGCTGTTGCGGCCGCGCAGCGTGCGCAGGCTCTGCTCCACCGATTGCTGATCGGTGAAATGCAGCACGATCAGGATCGGCCGCCGTAGATCGTGATTGTCCGAAGGCACCCAGGTCGCCAAGGGGTTGCGTGGCGGCGCGTGTGTGCATGCGACCAGCGCCAACAGCGCCAGACACAGCGCGGCGCGCGGCCAGCGACGGTGCCAGAGCAGCGGATCCAACGGCATCGACATCTCCTGCGACAACGGCATGCCGGCCATGCGCCATCGCAGGCAATCCAGTCGCCTGCCTGCGCCGGGCCGGTCGGCGCCAACCCGACTAGACTAGCGGCTTGGCCGCCGGTTCGCTGGCGTGCTCTCATCGCCTGGAGATCGCCGTGCCGGCTCGCCCGCTTCGCCTACTGCTTCTGAGCCTGGTCCTGTGGATCGGCGCAGCCGAACAGGCGGCTGCGGCCACACCCGACACGCCGCCGGTGTTCGCGCTGCAGCCGACGCAGCTGCAGGCCGACAGTTGGATCGCCCGTGCGCCGGCGGCGCAGCAGGTGCGCCTGCAGGCCGACCAGATCGCGGCCTTCAACGCCCGCCTGCTGCAGGAAGATGCCTCCATGCAGGCGCTGGATGCCTTGCCGCAGCAGTTGCCCGGCGCGCAGGTCCGCGCGCGCATCCAGACGCGTTCGGCAACGCCGACGCGTGCGCTCTACGACGACGATGGCCGCGCGCTGGGGTCCGATCGGCTGGCCGCACTGCAACAGGCGTTAGCGTTGGATGCGATTCCCACTGGCGTGCAACCTGCGTATGCGTTGGTGGTGCGGCGCGCTGCCTTGCGTCGGTTTCCCACCACGCAGCGGGTGTTCACCCGCCCAGGCGAGCGCGACATCGATCGCTTCCAGGAATCGGCCTTGTATCCCGGCACGCCGGTGGCGATCCTGCATCACAGCGCCGATGGCGCCTGGGCATTCGTGCAATCGGCCAACTACGCCGCCTGGATCGCCAGCGACCAGCTCGCCGTGGGCACGCGTGCGCAGGTGCTGGACTATGCGCAACGCACACCGCGACTGGTGGTCACCGGCGCACGCGTCAGTAGCGTCTACACGCCCGAGCAAGCGGATGTGTCGGCGCTGACGCTGGATATGGGGACCGCCTTGCCCTGGCTGCGCGATTGGCCAGCGCAACAGCCGGTCAATGGGCAACTGCCGCTGGCCGCCTACGTGGTGCAGCTGCCTCGCCGTGCCGCCGACGGCCGGCTGCAGCTGGTGCCGGCACTGATCCCGCGCGCCGCCGATGTGCAACCGGGGCCCCTGCCGGCAAGCGACGCGGCGTTGCTGCGCCAGGCCTTCAAGTTTCTCGGCGAGCGCTATGGCTGGGGCAACGACTACGATGCCCGCGATTGCAGCGGATTCGTCCTCGATGTCTACCGCAGCCTGGGCATCGCCCTGCCGCGCAACACCGGCGATCAGGCGCGCAGCCCGCTGCTGCAACGGCTGCCCTTCGATGCGCAGGCACCGCGGTCGCAGCGGCTGCGGCAACTGGCGCAGCTGCAGGTCGGCGATCTGGTGCATATCCCCGGTCATGTCATGCTGGTGATCGGCCAACAGGACGGTGCGCCCTGGGTCATCCACGACACCGCCGGTGCCAGCTACCGCACTGCGGATGGCCACGTGCAGCGCGCGGCCTGGAACGGCGTCGTGGTCACGCCGCTGCTGGCCTTGCTCGGCGATGACGGCAGGCCCTTCGTGGATCGCATCACCTCGCTGCAGCGCATTCTTCCGACCACCTCCACGCCTATGTCGCCATCGCCATGAAGATCACCGGCTTTCAGCTCGGCATGTTGCGCGTGCCCTTACGCACGCCGTTCAAGACCGCGCTGCGCACGGTGCAGGCGATCGAGGATGTGGTGCTGTCGCTGCATACCGACAGCGGCCATACCGGCCATGGCGCGGCAGCGGCCACCGCACCGATCACCGGCGACACCCATGGCGCCATCGTCGCGGCAATCGGCCAGCAGCTGGCACCGCGGCTGATCGGCCAGGACGTGGCCGATCTGAATCGGCTGTGCGCGCTGGTGCAGGGAGCGCTGCAGCACAACACCAGTGCCAAGGCCGCGGTGGAGATCGCGCTGTACGACCTGTGGGCGCAACTGCATGGCGCCCCGCTGTACCGGATGCTCGGCGGCGGCACACCACAGCTGCGCACCGACGTCACCATCAGCGTCAACGCTGCCGAGCAGATGGTTGCCGATGCCTGCGCCGCCGTGGAACAGGGCTACACCGCGCTGAAGATCAAGGTCGGCACCGAGGTCGCCGCCGACATCGCCCGCGTGCAAGCAATCCATGCCGCCGTGCATGGCCGCGCCCAGCTGCGGCTGGACGTCAACCAGGGCTGGACCGCCAAGCAGAGCGTGCAGGCGCTGCAGAGACTGGAGGCCGCCGGCGTAGTGCTGGAACTGGTCGAGCAGCCAGTCAAGGCCGCCGATATCGACGGACTGGCCTTTGTCACTGCACGGGTGCATACGCCGGTCATGGCCGACGAAAGCGCATTTTCGCCGCGCCAGCTGATCGAGCTGATCCAGCGCCGCGCGGCCGACATCGTCAATATCAAACTGATGAAGAGCGGCGGCCTGTCCAATGCGATTCGCAGTGCCGACATCGCTGCCCTTTACGGCATGCCTTGCATGATGGGCTGCATGATCGAGTCGAGCATCAGCGCTGCGGCCGCCGCGCATCTGGCGGTGGCCAAGGCCGGCAGCATCGACAAGGTGGACCTGGATGCGCCGGCGCTGGCGCAGTGCGACCCGGTCCACGGCGGTGCGCGCTTCGATCGCGCACACATCCATCTCGCCGACGCGCCTGGCCTGGGAATTGTGCGCATCGACGGCCTGCAACCACTGAACGTGTAGCCGCTGCAGAACCTGCCACTGCCGCAGGCCGCCATTGCTGGTTACAGTAGTCTGCAAGGCCGTCAGCACCAATGACCGACAGCATGCTGGCGCATGGCCACGGCGTCGTCACCGCGCCCGCATCGTCGCCGACCTTCGGAGCTCTGCATGTCATTTCGTTTCTTGCACCGCATCCTGCTGCTGCCACTCCTCGCCGCCTGCATGGCCGGCACCGCTGCAGCCGAGCCGGTGCCGGCGTTGACCAACGCCCAGGCGCTGGTCGTGGTGACCACACCGGACTGGAACAGCACTCAGGGCCGTCTGCAGACCTTCCGCCGCGTCGCAGGCCGGTGGCAGGCGGTCGCACCGGCCTTCGCCGTCGCGTTGGGCCGGCAGGGCAGCGCCTGGGGCGAGGGACTGCATCCCGCGCAGTCGCAGGGGCCGCAGAAGCGCGAAGGCGATGGCCGCAGCCCGGCCGGGGTGTTCGCCATCGGCACCGCGTTCGGTGCCGCGCCGCGAATCGACAGTGCCATGCCCTACCAGGCGATGACCGCCGAGCATTACTGCATGGATGTGCCCAGCTCGCCGCTGTACAACCGCATCGTCGACGCTCGCAACGTAGGCCAGTCAGCGGTCGCTGGCTCGACCGAACCGATGCGACTGGATCTGAAGACGCCCGGCGACCTGCGCTATCGCGAGGGTTTCGTGATCGCCCACAATCCGCATGCGCTGCCGGAGCGCGGCAGCTGCATCTTTGCCCATCTGTGGCAAACGCCCGGCCAGGTCACGGCGGGCTGCACCGCGATGGCGGCCGCGGACATGCGCCGCCTGTTGGCGTGGTTGCGGCCGGAGCAGGCACCGCTGTTCGTGTTGTTGCCACAGGCCGAGTACGCACGCTTGCAGGCCCAGTGGCAGCTGCCGGCGCTGGAGCGCGACCGATGAGCAACGACAACGACAACGCACCGACCTTGCTGCGCGCGGTCAGTCGTTGGCAGATCGTTGGCCTGTCGATCAACGACGTGATCGGCAGCGGCATCTACCTATTGCCGGCCGCCACCGCGGCGCTGCTAGGCCCGATGAGTCTGTGGGCGGTGCTGCTGGCCGGCCTGGCGGTCGCCCTGCTGGTGCTGTGCTATGCGCAGGCCGCCAGCTATTTCGACACGCCCGGCGGCAGCTACTTGTACACCCGCGAAGCCTTCGGGCCGTTCGTCGGCTTTCAGATCGGCTGGATGATCTGGCTCACCCGCATCAGCTCGGCCGCGGCGTTGAGCAATGGCCTGGCCGATGCGGTGGCGCGGTTCTGGCCCAGTGCCGGTGTCGATGGCAGCGCGCGTTTGCTGGTCGTGGTCGGTTCGCTCGGTCTGCTGACCGCGGTCAATGTGATCGGGGTGAAGTCGGCGACGCGCACCGGGATCGCGCTGGTGATCGGCAAGCTGCTGCCGTTGCTGCTGTTCGTGGCGATCGGGTTGTTCTACGTGGACTGGTCGTGGGCGTTTTCCGGTGCCACGCCCGATCTGCGCGACCTCGGCAACCTCGGCGAAGCGGCCTTGCTGCTGCTGTTCGCCTACGCCGGCTTCGAAAATATCCCGGCGGCCGCCGGCGAGTACCGCAACCCGCGGCGCGACGTGCCATTCGCCTTGATCACCATGATCGTGACCGTGACGCTGATCTACGCCGCCGTCCAGGTCGTCGCGCAGGGTACCTTGCCCAACCTCGCCGGCTCGCAGACGCCATTGGCCGACGCCGCCAGCCGCTTCAGCGGACCAGCGCTGGCACTGCTGCTGACCGTGGGTGCCACCATCTCGATCCTGGGCACGACCAGCAATACGGTGATGCTGGGCCCGCGTTTCCTGTTCGCACTGGCGCGCGATGGCTACGGCCCGGCGTTTCTGGCCCGCGTGCATCCGCGATTCCATACGCCGGCGGCGGCGGTGCTGACCCAAGGCGTGCTGTCGCTGGCACTGGCCTTGTCCGGCTCGTTCACTCAGTTGGCATTGCTGTCGATGGTGACCCGGTTGTTCGCCTACATCGGCACCGCCGCGGCGGTGATCGTGCTGGCGCGTCGCTATCGGCAGCGTCCTGGTGCCTTGCGGTTACCCGGCGGACCGTTGATTCCGCTGGCAGCCGTGCTGCTCTCGTTGGGCCTGCTCGCCAGTGCCAGCTGGCAAAACCTGGCCGCCGCCGGTCTGGCCTTGCTGGTGGGCTGCGGCTTCTACGCGTTTCCACGCAAAGCCGCCTGAGCGTCTTCGCGCTGCGCTCGCAAGGCGCTCACTGCCCGGTAACCGCAGCCGCTGGACGCTGCCGCTCTCATTCCGCGGGAGGTTGCCATGAAGCTGCGTCGGGTCTACAGCACGCCGTCGGTCGAGCTTGCCCAGCAAGTGCTTCAGGCAGCACGCGCCGCGGGGATCGACAACGACGGCTTGTCGCTGATCGCCCGCTCGGATATCGAGTTGCAGGCCGTTCCCGATGAACGCAAGGAAGCCAAGACCGACTTCCTGCCGGCGGCCGCCCGCGGTGCCGCCACCGGCGGCGCTGCAGGTCTGGTCGCCGGACTGGTCGCTGTGGCGGTGCCGCCGATCGGCCTGACCATCGCGGGTGTGGGCGTGATGGCCTTGGCGGGCGCCTTGGTCGGTAGTTGGTCGTCGGCCTTGGTCGGCGCCACCGTGCCCGATCCGGTGCGACGCCAGTTCGAAGCTGAGATCGAGGCCGGCCGCGTGTTGGTGGTGCTGGATGCCGACGAAACGGCATTGCAGGCTGCCGAGCCCGCGGTGCAATCCGCTGGCGGCACGCCCTTGCCTTACGAGGCCGCTTCGGCGGCAACGTAACGAACCCCGTCGTTGATGCCACCGTCACCTCGGCTGGCAATGGCTTAACACCTGGCGACCTACGGTAACCAGACACCACGCATCGCGGAGACAAGCATGAACGTGCCTTATCAAATTCCCGGCCGCGCACCCGACGAGGACCGCAATCAGAACGTGTCCAACTACTGGCGCGAACGCTTCACCGAGGAGCCGTACTACGCCGACGGTGAGCGCTTCGAGGATTATGAAGCCGCCTATCTGGCCGGCCACGAAGCACGCGTACGCGACTTCGCTCGTGCCTACGATCAGGTCGAAGCAGAGCTGCATCGCGATTGGGACAATCAGCGTGGCACCAGTTCGTTGAGCTGGAGCAAGGCCCGGCATGCGGTGCGACGTGCCTGGGAAAACGCTGCCGACATGGTGGGCGCGCGCGACAGCAGCGCCGACCCAGCACGCCACCGCTGAACGCGGTGGCTGACCACGGTCGCCTCAGTCGTTGACAGAGCGCGGGATTGGGGGCGCACCCGCCGGATCCAGCGCGTCGCGCGTGTTCTTCTGCACCGCGACCGCACCGAACAAGCTGAGCGCATACGCCATCGCGTAGAAGCCTTTCTCGCTCAGCAGCAAGGTGGCATTGAACAGACCGACCGCCAGCAGCAACAGCGCGGCGAGCAGGGAAAACCAGCAGATCGCGTAGTACAACCCGGTGACTGCGATGCCATCGGCGCGGTCACGCACGCTTTTCTGCAGCGACACCGCAGTGAACAAGCCGAACAGCAGCAAGGTGAAGTAGTACCCCTTTTCGTTGAGCTGCATCTGGGCGTTCCATAGCCCGATCAGGTAGGCGGCGCTGCCAAGCAGCAAGGCCGCCCACGAGGCGGCGATGAAGGCGAAAGAGGTTTTCTGTGCAGCAACCATGGAAGGTCCTTTTCGTTTGAGCGACTCAGCGACGGATGTGCGACGGCACCCGGCCCCGGAGGGTGACCTGCGGCAAGGGTGACCGCGACGACGTCGTGTAAGGTACTGGAAAACCCGACGCGGGACACGTTGCGGGAGGGCTGCGACGTGCCCGTCCTCATCCCCTGGAGGATCCCATGACTGTCCGACGTCTCCTTGCACTGGCGTGCTCGGCCATCCTGTTTACCGCCGGCACTGCCAACGCCGCCCCGGCCACTGCGCCGGCGGCCAGCATTCCCGAGGCCCAATGGCCATTCCAGGCTACGCCAGTGGCGGACTTCGACGAGCCTTGGGCCATGACCTTCCTGCCCGATGGCAGCCTGCTGGTGACCGAGAAACGCGGCAATCTCACCCGCTTCGACCTCAAGACCAAACGCAAACGCCCGATCAGCGGCGTGCCCGCGGTGGCCTATGGTGGCCAGGGTGGCTTCGGCGATGTGCTGGCGCATCCCCGCTTCGCCCGTAACGGGTGGGTGTACATCAGCTACGCCGAGCCTGGACAGGGCGATACCCGCGGCGCGGCCGTGGCGCGCGCCAAATTGACGCTGGATGCGACCGGCGGCGGCGCGCTATCGGACCTGAAAGTGATCTGGCGGCAAGACCCCAAGGTCAGCGGTAACGGTCACTTCGGTCATCGCCTGGCATTCGGCCCCGATGGCAAGTTGTGGATCAGCTCCAGCGAACGGCAGAAATTCGACCCGGCGCAGGACATGAAGGCCAATCTCGGCAAGCTGATCCGCCTCAACGACGATGGCAGCGTCCCGGCCGATAATCCCTTCGTCGCCCAGGGTGGCGTCGCTGCGCAGGTGTGGTCGCTCGGTCATCGCAACGTGCTCGGCATCGCCTTCGACAGCAAGGGCCAGTTGTGGGAACACGAAATGGGCCCGGCCGGCGGCGATGAGCTCAACCTGATCCAGCGTGGCGCCAACTACGGCTATCCGATCGTCTCCGATGGCGATCATTACGATGGCCGGCCGATTCCCGACCACAGCACCCGCCCGGAATTCGCCGCTCCCAAGATCAGCTGGACGCCGGTGATCTCTCCGGCAGGCTTTGTGATCTATAGCGGCAACCAGTTCCCCGCCTGGCGCGGCAACGGCTTCATCGGCGGCCTGTCGTCGATGTCGTTGGTGCAGGTGACGCTGGACGAGCAGCCGCGCGAAGTGGCGCGCTACGACATGGGCGCGCGCATCCGCGAAGTGGAGCAAGGCCCGGACGGCGCCTTGTGGTTGCTGGAAGACGAAGCCAGCGGCAGCACTGGACGGCTGTTGAAACTGACGCCCAAGCGCAAGGCCGCCGTCGACAGCGACGCCTGAGCCAACGGGTCGGTGCAGTGCCGTCGCCATGCCGGCGACGGCACTGGCTGAGCGTCACTCAGCCGCCAGCAACTCGAAGCTGACCGGCTCACCGCTGGTCGCCGATGCGCACACCCACACATCGAACACGCCCGGCTCGGCACCGAACACGCCCTTGGGATTGGTAAAGGCGAGCGCCTCGCGCGTGAGGGTGAATTCGACCTCCGCACTCTCGCCGGGCTGCAGCAGCAGCTTGCGGAAATCCTTGAGTTCGCGCACCGGTCGCACGCGGCTGGCGACGCGATCGTGCACGTACAGTTGCACCACTTCCTCGCCAGCCCGCGCGCCGGTGTTGCGGATGCGGGTACGAATCGTCAGTGCCTGATCCCAGCCCAGCTGCGAACGACTCAACTGCGGGGCGTCGTAGGCGAAGCTGGTATAGCTCAGGCCATGACCGAACGGATACAACGGCGTGTTGGACATCTCGCGCCAACGTGCCTTGTATTCGGACAGCGTCGGCAGCTCCGGCCGCCCGGTGCGCGCGTGGTTGTAGAAGAACGGCTGCTGTCCGCTGGACTGCGGGAAGCTGATCGGCAGCCGCGCCGAGGGGTTGTAATCGCCGAACAACACGTCGGCCACCGCGGTGCCGGTCTGGGTCCCCAGATACCAGGTCACGGCAATTGCCGCCGCATCGCGCACCGCTCCCTGCAAGGCCAGCGCGCGGCCATTGCGCAGCAATACCACCAGCGGCGTGCCGGTGGCGGCCACCGCTTCGGCCAGCGCCTGCTGCGCAGGCGGCAAGACGATCTCGGTGCGCGACTGCGCCTCGCCGCTGAAGCGCTGCGGCTCGCCCAGCGCCAGCACCACCACATCGGCAGCCTGCGCCGCATCGATGGCAGCGGAAATCCCGCCTGGCAGCGGCTCTTCCAGTCCGCAGCCCGGCACCACCTGCAGCAGCTCGTTGCCGACCACCGCGCGCACGCCCTGTTCCAGGGTCACGTAGCGCTGTTTGTCGCCGAACAGTGTCCAGCAACCCTCGATGTTCTCGCGGTCCTGCACGAACGGACCGATCAAGGCGATGCGCTGCCCCTCTTTCTTCAGCGGCAGGACATCGCCCTCGTTCTTCAGCAGCACGATCGAACGCCGCGCCGCATCGCGCGACAACGCGTCGTGCGCCGGCAGATAGCTGGTGTCGGCTTCGCGCGCCGGATCCAGCGATCGGTACGGATTGTCGAACAAGCCGATGGCCTCCTTCAGCGCCAGGATGCGGCGCACGCTGGCATCCAGCACCTCCATCGGCACCTCACCGCTCTCCACCAGCGACGGCAGATGCGCGGCGTAAAAGCCGCTCTGCATGCTCAGGTCCAGGCCGGCCAGGAAAGCCTTCTTGGTGGCATCGCGCTCGTCGGCGGCATAGCCATGCGCGATCAATTCCATATCGGCGGTGTAGTCGGAGATCACCACGCCCGGGAACCGCCATTCCCCGCGCAGGATGTCGGTCAGCAACTCATGGTTGGCGCTGGCCGGCACGCCGTTGATATCGTTGAACGATGACATCACCGTCAATGCACCGGCCGCGAACGCCGCCTTGAACGGTGGCAGATGCACATCGCGCAGCGTCTGCGGCGCGATGTCCACCGTGTTGTATTCCATGCCGGCCGCCACCGCGCCATACGCGGCGAAATGCTTCGGCGTGGCCAGCAGGCTGTCTGCAGCCTTCAGGTCCTGTCCCTGGAAGCCACGCACGCGGGCCGCGGCAAAGGCCACCCCCAGCACCACGTCCTCGCCGGCACCTTCGGCACCGCGTCCCCAGCGCTGGTCGCGGGCGATGTCCACCGCTGGCGCGTAGGTCCAGTGCAGGCCGGCCGCGGTGGCCTCGATCGCGGTGGCGCGCGCGGTGCGCTCGGCCAGCGCCGGTTCGAAGCTGGCTGCCTCACCCAACGGAATCGGAAACACCGTGCGCATGCCATGGATCACGTCGGCCGCCAGGATCACCGGGATCCCCAACCGGCTCTCTTCCACCGCCACCTTCTGGATCTGTGCGCCCAGCGCGGCACCCACGCCGTTGAACAGCGAGCCGACCCGCCCCTCGCGGACCTGCTGCAACACCTCGTCGGCGTTGCGCACATTGGCTTCGGGATTCACGTCCGGCGCGAACGGCCGCACCATGTCGGCAAATACCCCCAGCTGTCCAACCTTCTCTTCGACGGTCATGCGGGCAATCAGGGAATCGATGCGGTCAGCAGCCATGAGATCCTTGAGAAAACGTTTACATGGCCGGCAATTCTAGCCTGATGCCGGCTTCAAGTTAAAAGCGACCGGTCCGGTTCAGTCTGCTATTCAGGCTTATGGATGCGAGGCATCCCGCCCTGGACGTCCGGCCCTGTCAGCGATCGGCTCAGCAGACGCTCAGCGCGCACGCTCGCGCTCGATGATGACCCCGACCGCCTTTGCCCCGCGAACCGCGCCGGGCTTGCTGAGCTTGAGGCGCAGCCACGACACCTGGAATTCCTCCAGCACGATCGCCGCACAGCGCTCGGCCAGGGTCTCCACCAGACCGAAGTCGGACGCCTCGACGAAGGCGATCAACCGCTTGCTCACCGCCTTGTAGTTCAGCGTGTCGGCGATGTCGTCGCTGGCGGCCGGCAGGCGATTGTCGAAGCCCATTTCCAGATCGAAGCGCAGCGTCTGACGGATGCGGCGCTCCCAATCGTAGATGCCGATCAGCGCCTCGATTTCCAGACCTTCAATAAAGACTTTATCCATGGGCAGCGGGACGTGCGGATGAGGGATGCGGAAGTGGCAGGCGCGCGAAGACCATGCGGCAGCGGTTGCTACGCATCCCGCATCTCCCGTCCCGGATCCTGCGCCGCCAACGACGGCAGACTGGCCATGTCCCACCGCGGCGTCACCTGCACCGCCGCAGTGGCGCGTTCGCCGGCCTGCAGCCGCAGCGCGCCAGCGAAGGCGATCATGGCGCCATTGTCGGTGCACAGCGCCGGCCGCGGGAAACAGACCCGCCCGCCGCGCGCTTGTGCCGCTTCCTGCAGGCGTGCACGCAAGCGCTTGTTGGCACCGACACCGCCGGCCACCACCAAGGTGTTGCAGCCGGCCGCATCCAGCGCGCGGCTGCACTTGATCGCCAACGTCTCCACCACCGCGTCTTCGAAACCGCGTGCGATATCGGCGCGCGTGCGCTCGGACTGGTCGCTGTCGCGCCAGGCCAGCAGCACCTGGGTCTTGAGCCCGCTGAAGCTGAAATCCAGCCCGGGCCGATCGGTCATCGGCCGTGCAAATTTGTAGCGCCCTGGCGTGCCGGTCTCGGCCAGCGCCGCCAACTGGGGACCGCCCGGATACGGCAGCCCCATCATCTTGGCCGTCTTGTCGAAGGCTTCGCCGGCCGCATCGTCCAGCGTCTCGCCGAGCACGGCGTATTCGCCCAGCGCGCGCACCGCCACCAATTGGGTGTGGCCACCGGACACCAACAGGGCGACGAACGGCGCCTGCGGCGGATCGTCTTCCATCAACGGCGCCAGCAGGTGGCCCTCCATATGGTGGACGCCGATCGCCGGCACCTCCAGTGCCCAGGCCAGCGACCGCGCGACCCCGGCACCGACCAGCAAGGCGCCAACCAGGCCCGGGCCGGCGGTATAGGCCACGCCGTCCAGGTCGTCGATGGCCAAGCCGGCATCCGCCAGCGTCTGGCGGATCAGCGGCAACAGCTTGCGCACATGGTCGCGGCTGGCCAGCTCAGGCACCACGCCACCGTATTCAGCGTGCAAGGCGATCTGGCTATAGACCGCGTGGGCGCGCAGCGCGGCCACACCCGACAGATCGGTGTCGTAGACCGCCACACCGGTCTCATCACACGAGGATTCGATTCCCAGGACTTTCACGAGCGTCCACCAGACAGGTTCATCGGTGCATTTTCGCAGCTTTTCGCCGCGATCGGCCGCTGGCCGACCGCTGTCGGCACCAGATGGGCGAGACCACCAAGACCGATCTGGACGGGATGCGGCGCCCGGGACTTGCAGGCCGCCCACAAGTCGTTATAATGCGCGGCTCGCCGGGGAAACCCGGAACTTCCGTCACGCGAGTCCGCTCGCACCCGCCCGGGGCTCCCGGACGGAAATCCCATTATTCTGGAGAACCCATGCCCAGCGTTAAAGTCCGCGAGAACGAGCCCTTCGAATTTGCGCTCCGTCGTTTCAAGCGCACCTGCGAAAAGGCCGGCGTGCTGGCCGAAACCCGCAAGCGCGAGTTCTACGAAAAGCCGACCCAGGAGCGCAAGCGCAAGGCTGCCGCTGCCGTGAAGCGTCAGCTGCGTCGTTCCTCGCGCGACGTCACCAAGCGCCAGCGCTTGTACTGATCGATCGCGGTCTCCGGTCGTGGGGCGGGCGCTGCAGGCGCTGCCTCGCGGAGCGGGACCCAGGAGCCGGCACGCGCAAGCGTCGCCGGCTTTTTGCATTGGTGCCGACCGCGGCGCCGGCGCTTCCCTCCCGCCCGTGCCTGCGATCGGCCGCCCCTGCGCCGACCAGCCCACGTCGGCGCCTCCATCCGCACTCCAGGAGTACAGCATGTCCCTCAAGCAACAGCTCACCGACGACATGAAGGCCGCCATGAAGGCGGGTGACAAGCACACGCTGGGCGTGATCCGGCTGATCAATGCCGCGATCAAGCAGAAGGAAGTCGACGAGCGCATCGCCGTGGACGATGCCGCGGTGATTGCGGTGCTCGACAAGATGGTCAAGCAGCGCAAGGACTCGGTCACGCAGTACGAGGCGGCCGCACGCGAGGACCTGGCCCAGGTCGAGCGCGAGGAGATCGTGGTGATCGAACGCTATCTGCCGGCCAAGATGGGCGAGGCGGAGATCGTGGCGGCCATCCAGGCAGCGATCGCCGAGACCGGCGCCAGCGGCCCGGCCGACATGGGCAAGCTGATGGGCGCACTCAAGCCCAAGCTGGCCGGTCAGGCCGACATGGGCCTGGTATCCGCCCTGGTCAAGCGTCACCTGGCAGGCTGAGCCGGGCGGGCGGGACGGCGCCAGCGCGCCGTTCCGCGCCGCGCTTTCACCGCACCTTTGGTGCCGCCCTGTTAGAACGACCCTGCGCTGCAGGCGCGGACCAGGCCTCCCGCATACCGGCTTCGTCCTCCTGCCCTGTAGCAGCAACGGTATGCGCCAAGGGCTTCCCGGCCGGTGACCACGCTCTCGAACGATTACCTGCAAAAGCATCTGGCCCGGCTGCAGCGCAGCCTGCCGATGGCGCTGCTGAACCGCTTCATCGAGATCGATGTGATGACCCAGGCGGCATCGCTGTCGTTCTACGCCCTGCTCTCGCTGGCGCCGCTACTGGTGCTGTTGCTGTGGCTGACCGCCTCGCTCTATCCACCGGCGCAGGAAGCGCTGGTACAGCAGATCGGCCAACTGGCCGGCGGCAGCGCCGCCGAAGTCGCCGACACGGTGATCCGCAATGCCACCGATCAACCCGGCATCGGCTCGCTCGCCGGTCTGTGGAGCACGTTGCTGTTGTTCGTCGGCGCCACCGCCGTGTTCGCGCAGTTGCAGAACGCCTTGAACCTGATTTTTCGCACCGACAAACAGCGCCTGGAAGGGCTGATGGCGTGGCTGAAGAAGCGCGTGTTTTCGTTCGGCGTGATCCTGGCGCTGGGCTTCCTGCTGATCGTGTCGATGATCGCCACCACCGCCCTGCAGGTGGTATTCGCCCGCCTGCCATCGATCCTGCCGGCGGTCGGCTACATCACCACCCTGGCGCTGTACGCGCTGGCATTCGCCTTTCTCTACCGCTACCTGCCCGACCGCACCGTCAACTGGCGGCAGGCCTTCCTCGGCGGCGTCATCACCGCCATCCTGTTCGCGCTGGGGCGCTATGCGATCGGCCTGTATATCGCCACGGCCGCTCCCGGCAGCGCCTATGGCTCGATGGGCACGCTGGTGATCCTGCTGGTGTGGATGTACTACGCCTCGGTGGTGTTCTTCGTCGGCGCGTTGCTGACTGCGGTGATCGACGAGCGGGTGCGCTCGCATCGCAAGCTGCGCGATGCCGGCGTGGACCCGGACCACCCGCCGCCGACCTTGGCCTCCGCGGCGGCCACCGAACAGCGCTAACGGCTGGCCGCACCTGCACGACAGCGTTCCGCTCACGCGGCGGCGTACTGCCGCCTGCAGCAGGCGGTGACCGGCCGCACCGATTATCCTAGCGGGATGGCCCGCATCCCCGACGCGTTCATCGACGAACTGCTTGCACGCACCGACATCGTCGAGGTGGTGGGCGGGCGCGTGCCGCTCAAGCGCCAGGGCAAGGAATACGCCGCGCGCTGTCCGTTCCACGACGAGCGCTCGGCCTCCTTCACCGTCTCCCCAACCAAGCAGTTCTATCACTGCTTCGGCTGCGGCGCGCACGGCACGGCGATCAGCTTCCTGATGAACTACGACCGCCTGGAGTTCCTCGACGCGGTCGACGAGCTGGCCAAGCGGGCCGGCATGGAGATTCCGCGCGAAACCCAGCAGCGCAGTGCGCAGCAGCAGGACGACAGCCGCGAGCTGTACTCGGCACTGGAAGCGGCCAGCCGGTTCTTCCAACGGCAGCTGGACGGCAATGCGCGCGCGGCCGAGTACCTGGGGGGGCGCGGCGTCGATGCCGAGGTCCGCGCGCGCTTCCAGATCGGCTACGCGCCCGACGGCTACAGCGCGCTGAAGGACACGCTCGGCACCGACCAGCGGCGCATGACCCTGCTCGACCGTGCCGGGCTGTTTTCCAAGAACGATCGCGGTCATGTCTACGACAAGTTCCGCGACCGGGTGATGTTTCCGATCTTCGACCGTCGCGGGCGCGTCATCGCCTTCGGCGGGCGCATCCTCGGCGCGCCGGCCGATGGCCGCGACCCCGGCCCCAAGTACCTCAACTCGCCAGAGACCGCGCTGTTCCACAAGGGCCGCGAGCTGTACGGCCTGTGGCAGGTGCGCCAGGCCAACCAGAAGATCGAGCGGCTGATCGTGGTCGAGGGCTACATGGATGTGGTCTCGTTGTTCCAGTTCGGCGTGAACCAGGCGGTGGCGACGCTGGGCACGGCGACCACGCCCGAACATGCCGAGCTGTTGTTCCGCAACGCGCCGGATGTGTACTTCTGCTTCGATGGCGATGCCGCCGGGCGCAAGGCAGCGTGGCGCGCGCTCGAATCGGTGCTGCCACGCATGAAGGATGGCCGCCAGGCGTTCTTCCTGTTCCTGCCCGACGGCGAGGATCCGGACACCATCGTGCGCAAGGAAGGCGCCGCGGCGTTCGATGCCCGACTCGCCCAGGCCACGCCGCTGTCGCAATTCTTCTTCGACGAGATGTCGCGGCAGATCAACCTGCAGACGCTCGATGGCAAGGCACGCCTGGCCGAACGCGCCAAACCGATGCTGACGCAGATGCCCGATGGCGCCTTCGGCGATCTGATGCGCCAGCGGCTGACCGAGTTGACCGGCGTCGGTGCCAGCGCAACCGGCCCCGGTACCGCGGCAGCGCCCGCACGTCCGCCGCGCCGCGCACCGCCGGTCGCGCAAAAGCGCAGCCTGGTGCGCGAGGCGATCATTCGGCTGCTGCATCGCCCGGCACTGGCGCTGGACCTGCAGCCGCCTTATCACTTCACCGAGCTGCGCCTGCCGGGCATCGGCTTGCTGCTGGAACTGCTGCAGATCGTGCACGCCCGTCCGGACATCACCACCGGTGCCCTGCTGGAGCATTTTTCCGAACGCGAAGAGCTCCCGGCGTTGCAGAAGCTGGCAGTGGTGGACATCCCCGGCGATGTCGACAGCTGGCGCCAGGAGCTGCACGACGTGGCGCAGCAACTGGAAACGCAGACCCTGCAACAACGGCTGGAAGAATTGCAGGCGGTGCCTTTCGGTTCGCTCGACAGCGCCGCCAAGTACGAACTGCGCGAGTTGCTGCGACTGCGCCCCGGCGCACGCTGAGCAGCCGCAACCGCATCGCGCCACTGCCTTTACAATGGCATCCATGTCTCTCGCGCTTCACGACCGACAAGTGTCCCGATGATCAAACAGTGGCTGGCGCGCCTGCGCATCGATCCATTCACGCTCGCCTTGCTGGCAACAGTCACGCTGGCCTCGCTGTTGCCAGTCACAGGAATCGCAGCAGCGATCATGGACGATGTCACCGATGTGGCGATCGCCGCGTTGTTCTTCCTGCACGGCGCGCGCCTGTCGCGCGAGGCGGTCAAGGCCGGCGCGCTGCACTGGCGGCTGCATCTGCTGATCCTGGCCTGCACCTTCGTGTTGTTCCCCCTGATTGGATGGCTGCTCAAGCCGGTCGGCCATCTGCTGTTGACGCCGCAGTTGTTCGTCGGTGTGCTGTTCCTCTGCGCGCTACCGTCGACCGTGCAGTCCTCGATCGCGTTCACCTCGATGGCCGGCGGCAACGTGCCGGCCGCAGTCTGTGCGGCGTCTCTTTCCAGCCTGCTCGGCGTGTTCATTACCCCATTGCTGATGACCCTGCTGGTCGGCAGCCAGGGGGGCATGGAGCATCCGGCACAGGCAATCGGCAAGATCCTGCTGCAGTTGCTGGTGCCGTTCCTGGCCGGGCACTTCCTGCGGCCCTGGATCGGCGGCTGGGTCGAACGCCATCGCGCCATCCTGCGTTACACCGACCAGGGCACCATCCTGCTGGTGGTCTATACCGCCTTCAGCGCCTCGGTCAACGAAGGGCTGTGGCAAAAGACCCCGTTGCCGGCATTGCTGGCGGTACTGGCCTGCGCCATCGTGGTGCTGGCGGTAGCCATGGTGTTGATCACCTTCCTGTCCCGACGCCTGCACTTCGACCGCGCCGACGAGATCGCGATTGTGTTTTGCGGTTCGAAGAAGAGCCTGGCCACCGGCGTGCCGATGGCCAAGGTGATGTTCGCCAGCGGCGGACTCGGCGCGATCGTCTTGCCGATCATGCTGTATCACCAGGTGCAATTGATCGTCTGCGCGGTGGTGGCAGCCCGCTATGCACGCAGTACGCCAGGCAAGGCCGTATCGGACAACAGCCGCTGATCCCTGGCGGTGGTCGTTACCGTCGCAACGATCTGCAGCGCGCGCCGCGTCGGCGCAGTGTCACCACGCGTCGCCGCAGGTGTGTGCGCTTGCGGTAACGGCGTTTCGCATCGATCGAAGACAGTCGGTTGGCCACCACGCTACAACGCCGAGGTCGCCCGTCTGCACGCGTCGTGCTGGCCGGCGCACGCGATGCTGCGCGCCCCCTGCCTCCGCCTCGGTGATCGTCCATGCCACTGCCGTGCCGCCCTGTGTTGCGCTCTGTGACCGCCTTGCTGCTGGGGCTGACCTTGCTGAGCGGCTGCGACAGGCCCGCCACCCCGCCACCGCCGGGCAAACCATCCGCTGCGCCGGCCGGCATCGCCTGGCGCGAAGGCGATGTCGAAGACGCCTTCGCTGAGGCCAAGCAGACCGGCAAACCGGTCCTGTTGTATTGGGGCGCTGCCTGGTGCCCGCCCTGCAATCGGCTCAAGTCCACCTTGTTCAAGGATCCCGGCTTCATCGCCCGCACGCGCAGCTTCGTGGCCGTGCATCTGGATGGCGACTCGGAAGGCGCCCAGCGCTGGGGCGAACGCTTCGGCATCAAGGTCTATCCTACCATCATCGTGTTGCGCCCGGACCGCAGCGAGATCACCCGCCTGGCGGGCGATCCCGATGCCGCCAAGCTCAGCGACGTGCTGCGGGTGGCAGCCAGCCGCAGCACGACCGTCAAGCAGCTGCTGGACAAGGCGCGGCAGACGCCGCAGGCGTTGAACGCCGACGATTGGGCCATCCTGAGCTACTACGACTGGGGCACCGACGACCAGTTGCTCAAGGCCGACGATGCCGCCGAGGTATTGATGCGGCTGGCCAAGGCGGCGCCGCAGCCAGCGTTGCAGCATCGCTTTGCGCTGGCCGCGCTGGCCGAAGGGCGGGCTGCCCCCGCCGCCGCACCGGCCAACCGGACCTTGCTGGAAGCGGTGCTGGCCGATCCGGTGCAGGTTCGCGCCAACCTGGACCCGCTCACCTACGCGCCTGCCCGGCTGATTGCCGCGGCGGCCAATGATGCGGCCACCCGTGCGCGCTTGTCCGCCGCACTGGATCGGGCACTGGATGCGGTGTATGCCGATCCCTCGTTGCCGATCGTCGACCGCCTGGCGACCGCCGATGCGAAGATCCAGCTCGCCCGGCTTGCGCAAGGGCAACCCATCGACGGCGAGTCGCCGCAGCCGCCATTGCCGCTCCCTCCTGCCGTGACGCAGGCCGTGCATCAGCGGGTCGACTGGGCGGTGCAGGCGGCTCAGACGCCCGAAGAGCGCCAGGCTACCGTCAGTGCGGCTGCCGGGACGCTACAGCTGGTGGGCGATAGCGACGGCGCCGAGCAACTACTGCTGGCCGAACTGCCCCGTAGCAGGACGCCTTACTACTACATGCCGGAGCTGGCCGATCTGGCCGAGCAGCGCGGCGACCCCACGACCGCGCTGTCCTGGCTCAAGCGGGCCTACGACAGTGCACAAGGCCCGGCCACCCGGGTGCAGTGGGGCGTCGACTATGTGAGCGGTTTGATCCGCCTCCGTCCGGACGATCCCGCGACCATCGAGACAGCGGCGTCCCAGGTGATCGGCGAACTGACCGGCCAACCCGACGGCTATCGACAGCGGACCCGGCAACGCTTCGACATGCTTGGCGCAATGCTCAAGACCTGGAGCAAGCAGCATCCCCAGCAAGGCAGCGCGGTCCTTGTCCGCCTGCGGCAGAAGATGCAATCCAATTGCGGCAGCGACAAGGCTGCCGACTGCGCCAACTGGTTGAGCTGAGCGTCCGCAGTCACCTGCTGCCGTCGCAATCTGGCAAGCATGCGGCTGGCCAGGGGCGCGACGCCGCAGCGGCAACACGTACTCGGCCATCGGCAAGGCAACACCGTCCTGCTGCAGGGACGCCGAGCAGCGTTCGTGCGACAGCAGTCCGCATGCAGGGACAACGCGCAGATGGAACGCGCAGGTCGTCGACGAACGCGTGCGATGGCCCCATCGCCACACGCCCGTCCGCCCTTGCGAAACCACGCGGCGGCCCATGCGTTTCAGATAACAGGATTTCGCACCGACCAACGACCTCGCGTTCGCCGTGACGCTACAACGTAGCTGGTACGCGCCCGCATGCGGCGCGCAGTCCGGTCGCTCGACGTTGTGCCTTCCCCCGCATCGGTGATCACTCATGACGCTGTCGTGCCGCCCTCTTTCGCTCCCGCTGATTC
Source organism: Xanthomonas maliensis (assembly GCF_009192945.1). Taxonomy (GTDB): domain Bacteria; phylum Pseudomonadota; class Gammaproteobacteria; order Xanthomonadales; family Xanthomonadaceae; genus Xanthomonas; species Xanthomonas maliensis. The sequence goes on from NZ_NSET01000031.1 coordinate 32,523, forward strand.
CCCTACTGCTGGCGCTCACCCTCCTGAGCGGCTGCGACAAGCCTGCCGCTCCGCCGCCGCCACCAGGCAAGCCAGCGGCTGCGTCAGCCAGCATCGCCTGGCGCGAGGGCGATCTCGAAGCGGCCTTCGCCGAGGCCAAGCAAAGCGGCAAGCCGCTGCTGCTGTACTGGGGCGCTGCCTGGTGCCCGCCTTGCAATCGGCTCAAGACGACGCTGTTCAAGGATCCCGGCTTCATCGCCCGCACACGCAGCTTCGTGGCCGTACACCTGGATGGCGATACCGACAGCGCGCAAGCCTGGGGCGAGCGCTTCGGCATCAAGGGCTATCCCACCATCATCGTGCTGCGTCCGGACCGCAGCGAGATCACCCGTCTGAGCGGCGATGCGGACATCGCGCAACTCAGTGAAGTCTTGCGGGTTGCGGCACGCGGTAGTCAGTCGGCCAAGCAGCTGCTGGACACCGCGCTACACCACCCTGCCACACTGAGCGCGGACGACTGGGCCGTGTTGGCAACCCATGCCTGGGACATGGATGACCAACTGCTCGACGCCGACCACAGGGTCGAGATGTTCACCCAGCTCTCCCAGACGGCACCGCAACCGGCCTTGCAACGCAGCTTTGCGCTGCTTGCGCTGGAGGCGGCGCAAACGCCGCCGGCGACCAACCCTTCGTATCGCACGCTGCTGGACGCCGTGCTCGCCGATCCTGCAGAAGTGCGCGCCAACCGCGACGTCTTGACCTCGGTCGCACCGCGCTTGATCGCTGCTGCCAGCCGCGATCCCGCCGAGCGCCTGCGCTTATCCGACCGCTTCAACAAGGCGATGGACACGCTCTACGCCGATCCTTCGCTGCCGATCGTCGATCGCCTGGATACCGCCGAGGTCCGCATCGCATTGGCGCGTCTGGCACAGGGACAGCCGACGGAAACCCCACCGCACGGGACGCCGCCGCCGCTGCCGGCGGAGCTGGTCAAGCTGGTGCGGCAGCGGGTGCGATGGGCGGTGGCCACTGCCAAGACCACCGAAGAGCGCCAATCGACCATCAGCGACGCGGCGTGGCTGTTGGGCGAGATCGGCGACAGCAGCGACGCCGAGCAATTGGTGATGGCCGAAGTGAGCCGCAGCAAGACCCCGTACTACTACATGCCCACGCTGGCTGCATTCGCAGAGAAGCGCGGCGACACCCGGACCGCGCTGTCCTGGTTGAAAAAAGGCTACGAGACTGCCGATGCGCCAACCACGCGCATCGCCTACGGCATGCGCTATGTCGTCGGCTTGATCCGCTTGAACCCTGGAGATGCGGCGGCAATCGAAGCGACCACCGGCCAATTGATCGAGGCACTCGCCGGCCAGTCGGACGGTTACCGCGAGCGCACCCGCGAACGCTTCGACAAGCTTGGCGGTATGCTCAAGGCCTGGAGCAAGCAGCACCCACAACAAGGCGACCAGATGCTGGCGCGCCTACGTCAGCAGGCGCAAGGCCACTGCGACAGCAAGGCCGCTCACGCCTGCGGCACGTGGCTGAGTTGAGGTCCTCGTGCGATGGGCGCGCTCACTGCACCCAGGGCAGCAGCAGGTGGTCGACCATCAGAAAGGCGAACAAGGCCATCAGATAGACCACCGAATAGCCGAACATCTTCATCGAGAACAATTCGTTCGGCGGATCGAGCATGCGCCAGGCATACCAGAGGAAGACGCTGTTGAGCACGACCGCGCCGCCGAGATAGAACACTCCGCTCATGCCCACCGCCACCGGCAGCAAGGTCACGATCGCCAGCAGCACCGTGTAGACCAGAATCTGCCGGCGCGTATGCGGCACGCCATGGGTCACCGGCAACATCGGGATGGCGGCCTTGGCGTAGTCGGCGCGCCGGAAGATCGCCAGCGCCCAGAAGTGCGGCGGGGTCCAGATGAAGATGATCAGCACCAGCAGCGACGCATTGATCCAGTCGGCACTGCTCGACAGGCCGGTCACCGCCGCCCAGCCCAGCATCGGCGGCGTCGCGCCGGCCAGACCGCCGATGACGATGTTCTGCGAGGTCGCCCGCTTGAGGTAGACGGTGTAGATCACCGCGTAGCCGATCAGCGAGGCGAAGGTCAGCACCGCGGTGATCGTGTTCACCCAGACCACCAGGATGGTCATCGAGATCACGATCAACACGCCGGCAAACGCCAGCACCTGCGCCGGACGCACCTTGCCCACCACCAGCGGGCGCCACGACGTGCGCGCCATCTGTGCGTCGATCTTGGCGTCCAGCAATTGATTGATCGCCGCCGCCGCCGACGCGGCCAGCCAGATGCCCAGAAACCCCAGCGCGCCGGTGCGCACCTGCAGCCAGGTCGGCATTCCGGGAATGGCCAGGAACATGCCGACCAGGGCGGTGAACACGATCAGTGCCACCACCTTCGGCTTGGTCAAATCCCAGTAATCGCGTGCGCTGACGGCCATGCTCACTCCGGCGCGCGCAGCCGCGCCAACAGCGAGACCAGCACGAACAACAACGCCACCGCGCCACCGTTGTGCATGACCGACACCTCCAGCGGCAGCGCCAACTTGACGTTGAGCACGCCCAAGGTCACCTGCACCGCCACCAGCACTGCCAAGGCCGCAGCCCATACGCGCATGCCCGGAAAGCGCGACAACCGCCACGCCAGCCACCACAGGTACAGCGCGGTGGCGATCGCCCACAGGCGATGCGCCATCTGGATCGCGATACGCGAGGCGCCATCGAGCACGCCGCCTTCGTAGTCCACGCCGATGCCGCGCCACACGGTGAAGCCCTCGCGGAAATCGTGCGGCGGCCACCATTGGCTGACGCAGCGCGGGAAGTTGTCGGCCGACCAACTGCCGCCGCCACAGGCCAGCGCCGCATAGTTGGAACTGACCCAACCGCCCAGGGCGATCTGCAGCGCCAGCACTGCCACGCCGGCACGCAGCAGCCATTTCAGGCGCGTCGCGTCGGCCAGGGTGATCGGTAGGTGGGTGGCGCGCCAGGCCATCCACACCAGCAGCGAGAACATCAGCATGCCGCCCAGCAGATGCCCCATGACCACGATGGGCTTGAGCAGCAGGGTCACTGTCCACATGCCCAGCAGTGCCTGGAAGATCACCACCGCCAGCGTCAGCACCGCCGCACGCGCCAGATCGAGGTTGCTCCAGCGCAAGGCCGACAGCAGCAGGATCGCCTCACCGGCGATCGCCACGCCCATGGCCAGTGCATGCCAGCCGGACATGTACAGCGGAATCGACAGCGCCACCAGCAGCGCTGCAGCGACCACCTGGGCGATCCCCAGGCGTCGGCGGCGGACCGCCAGCAACGACAGCACCAGCACTTCCACTCCCAGCGCACCGGCCAGGAAGCGATGCACCTGCTCGCGCCAGGCCTTGTGCGTTTCCAGCGGACGGATCTTGCTGGCGGCGTGCGTGTTGGCTTCGTCGCTGGTCTGCGGCCAGGTCACGCGCCCGTAGCAAGTCGGCCAATCGGGACAACTCATACCGGCATCGGACAGCCGCACGAACGAACCGAACAGGATCGTGCTGGCGGTGAACAAGGCCGCCAGCCAGGCCATGCGATGGAAGTGCCGGAACAGCGCCGGTGGTGCAAACAAGGTCATCGAAACGGCCTCACATCAATTTCAGCAGCTTGACCAGATCGGCGCGCAGACCAGCCGGATCGAAGCCCGGGGCATAGCGCAGGATCACAAAGCCATTGGGGTCGATCACGTATACCGGCACGCCGGCTGGGTCATCCACGCGCGGCAGCGCCTGCCGCAAGCCGGCATCGTCGCGCAGCACGCGCAGTGCCGACATCGGCGGCAGACCCGCCGGCGGCGGACCGATCCACAGGACCTCCACCTTGTCGGCTTGATGGCCCAGCAGCTGCCAGACCTTGTCCAGGTCGGCCGCCAGGCGCACACAGGACTGCCCGCACCCGGCCGGCGGCGCCAGCGCGATGCGCCACATGCGCTCGGCCGGCTGCCAGGAATACGGTTGGCCATCGGCACGCAGTGGCGTGCGTGCGCGCAGATCGGTCGGTGGCGACAGCAGCTCGCCATGGTTGCGCATCGTCGTCGGCTGCCAGCCGGCAAAGCGCAGAGCGCCTGCCACCAGCATCGAGCCGAAGAACAGCACCGCCAGGGCGATCAGCATCCTGCGGCCGCGTCGGACCGCGCGCGGCGTGGGCGATGTGGAGGACGTCATGCCCGCGATTTTCTCATGGCGCGGGCATCAGTGCCCGTCGCGCCGACGCCGACCGCGCCAGGTCAGCAGTCCGGCGGTGACCAACGCCGCCAGCGCCAGCCCGAACCATTGCACCGCATAAGCCAGGTGGCGCGCGGGCGGCAAGGTGTTGGGCAGCATGTCCAGGTCGCGCGCATAACCCACCGCAATGGCTGGATCCAGCCGCAACACCTGCGACGAAATGTCGCGCCTGCCCAACGCCCGCCGGACCGCCTCCGGCTCCATGCGGGTGGCCAGCCAGGCATGCGCAGCGCCGGCTGGCGTCAGTGCTGGCCCGAGAGCCAGGCCAGCCGATGGCGGCGCGGTCAGTAACCCTTGCAACGCGAGCCCGCCCTGCAGCAACGGCACGACCGGCAAGCGGCGATCGGCCGGCATCGGCAACCAGCCCAGGTCCACTAGCAGCGTGCCGGCGGCCGCGTCCGGCGCGACCAGTTGATAGACGCGAATGCCGGCCTGCCCGGCGTGCAGCTGATTATCGAGCAGGATCTGCTGCGGCAGGAACCGACCGCGCCCGCTCACCCAGGCCAGTCGATCGGGATGCGCCAGTGCCGCCGCCAAGCTCATCGTCGTCTCCCGCACATGGGCAGCGCGCTCGAGCAGCTGCTGCTTGGCATGCATCCGCTGCAGTTGCCATTGTCCTAACGCCACGAAGACGGCGCTCAATCCCAGTGCCAGGCACCAGCCCAGCAGCAGCGTGTGCTTGCGCGTCATGACAAGTCGCGCAAAAAGGCGTGCAATGCCGGCATCACGCCGATCGCCGGGGCTGCTGTGAACGATTCGCTCAAGACGCTGCTGATTGTCGCCTTCCTGATCGTCATCCTGTGGAACCTGGGTGCCGGCCTCTACTATTTGCTGACCGACCGCGGCCAGAGCAAGCGCACCGTCAATGCGCTGACCTGGCGTATCGGATTATCGGTGGCCTTGATCGCCGTGGTGATCGTTGGCATCTACACCGGCTGGATCAAGCCGCACGGCGTTGGTCGCTGAGCGCGTCGGGAGTACCCGCAAGGCACCGGTGAGCGTTACCACCTGAGGCAAGGCCGCGCGTGCCGATCTCCCATCCCGCCCCGTTGCCCGCCCTCAAAGCACGTAGACGAACAGGAACAGCGCCAGCCACACCACGTCGACGAAGTGCCAATACCAGGCCGCCGCTTCGAAGGCGAAGTGATGGTCGCGGGTGAAGTGTCCCCGGGCCGCACGCAGCCACATGACCAGCAGCATGATCGTGCCCAGCGCGACATGCATGCCGTGGAAGCCGGTGAGCATGAAAAAGGTCGAACCATAGATGCCCGAGCCCAGGGTCAGATTGAGTTCGCTGTAGGCATGGATGTATTCCTCGGCCTGCAGGAACAGGAACACGCAGCCGAGCAATACTGTGGCGCCCAGCCACACCAGCAGGGCACCACGCCGGCCGGCCTTCAACGCGTGATGGGCAATGGTCAGGGTGACGCCCGAGCTCAGCAGGATCAGCGTGTTGACCAGCGGCAGGCCCCAGGCCGGAATGGTCTGGAACTGCCCGCCGATCGCCCCCGGCCCATTGGTGGGCCAGCCGGCCGAGTAGCCATTCCACAACAACTCGTTGGTCATCACACCGTCGCCCTGACCGCCCAACCACGGCAAGGCCAGCGTGCGCGTATAGAACAGCGCGCCGAAGAAGGCGGCGAAGAACATCACTTCCGAGAAAATGAACCACACCATCCCCATCCGGAACGAGCCGTCCACCTGCCGGTTGTAGTTGCCGGCAGTCGACTCGCGAATGACGTCACCGAACCACATGAACAACGTCGCTATCAACATCGCCACGCCGGCCAGGAAGGTCCAGCGCCCCCATCCGGCATCGTTGAGCCAACTGGCCACGCCGATCATCATCACGAACATCGCAATGGAGCCGACAAACGGCCACCTGCTCTGGCTCGGGACGAAATACGCGTCGGCGTGGGGACTGTGATCTGCCATGGCCTTGCTTCCGTGTCGGTGTACGGGTGGAAAGAAATCAGGGCGCCGCACGCGGCGCGCCAGCGCCACCGCCTGGCAGTGCCGAGCTCAGTGCATCGTTGCGATAGAACGTGTAGGACAAGGTGATTGTGGTGACCTCCGGCGGCAACGCCGGATCGACGATGAAACGCAGCGGCATGTCGCGCGTTTCGCCGGCCTGCAGCGTCTGTGCCGTGAAGCAGAAGCACTCGGTCTTGGTGAAGTAGCCCGACGCGCGTGCCGGCGCCACCGAGGGCACCGCGCTGCCGACCACCGCATGCGCGCTGTCGTTGCGTGCGAAGTAGGACGCCTCGTTGAGCTCGCCTGGCACCACGTCCATCGTCAGTTGCTCGGGGTGGAAGGTCCACGGCAGACGCGAGTTGACTCCGGCGTCGAACTCCACCCGCACGGTCCGCTTGCCGGCCGCGCCACCGATGGCCGCAGCGCTGCCGGAGCCGGGCGCGCGCTCCATACGAATCCCGAAAACCTTCTCGCAGGCGATGCGGTACAGCGGCACAAGCGAAAAGGTCAGCACGAACACCCCCAGCACCACGCCCAGCAGCTTGAACAACCCTGCGGTGGGTGCCGGTGCGCGTGCCGTCATCGTCCCAGCACTCCCGAGGCGATGAAGCCCAGGTAGATCAGCAACGCCACCGCCGCGACGGTCAATGCCGTGCGACGCACCGCGCGACGCTGCTGTGCCTGCCGTTCGGCCGCCGACAACAACCGCGTCACCGCCGCGCTCGGCTCGGACTCAGTGGCCGATGTCTTCATGGGCGAGATCTCCAGGCTTGATCACCGGCGGCACGGTGAAGGTGTGCGCCGGTGCGGGCGAGGGCACTGTCCATTCCAGCCCCTTGGCGCCTTCCCAGGCGCGCGCATCGGCGCGCGCGCCGCTACGCAGCGAGGCCAGCAGAATGCCTGCCATCAGGAATGGCGTGACGAACATGCCGAAGGCACCGATCGAACTGACCATGTTCCAATCGGCGAACACCACGTTGTAGTCGGGAATACGCCGCGGCATACCGGCCAAGCCGAGAAAATGCTGCGGGAAGAACAGCAGATTGACGAAGATCATCGTCCACCAGAAATGGAACTTGGCCAGCGTCTCGTTGTACATACGGCCGGTCCACTTTGGCCACCAGTAATACACCGCGGCGATCAGCGCGAATACCGCGCCGGTCACCAGCACGTAGTGGAAATGCGCCACCACGAAGTAAGTGTCGTGATACTGAAAGTCCGCCGGCACGATCGCCAGCATCAGTCCGGAAAAGCCGCCGATACTGAACAGGATCACGAAGGCCACCGCCCACAACATCGGCGATTCGAAGGTCAGCGAGCCCTTCCACATCGTGCTGACCCAGTTGAACACCTTCACCCCGGTCGGGATGGAGATCAGCATCGTGGCGAACATGAAATAGATTTCGCCGCCCAGCGGCATGCCCACGGTGAACATGTGGTGGGCCCAGACGATGAAGCTCAGGAAGGCGATCGCGGCAATGGCGTAGACCATCGCCTGGTAGCCGAACAGCGGCTTGCGACTGAAGGTCGGAATGATCTCGCTGACCACGCCGAACGCCGGCAGGATCATGATGTAGACCTCCGGATGCCCGAAGAACCAGAAGATGTGCTGGTACATCACTGGATCGCCGCCGCCGGCGGCGTTGAAGAACGAGGTGCCGAAGAACTTGTCGGTCAGCAGCATGGTGACCGCACCGGCCAGCACCGGCATCACCGCGATCAGCAGGAAGGCGGTGATCAGCCAGGCCCAGCAGAAAATCGGCATCTTCAGCAGGTCGATGCCTGGCGCGCGCATGTTGAGCACGGTGGCGATGATGTTGATCGCGCCCATGATCGAACTGACGCCGGCCACGTGGATGGCGAACACCGAGAAGGCGACGTTGTAGCCGCCCTGCAACATCAGCGGCGGGTACATGGTCCAGCCGCCCGCCGGCGCACCGCCGGGCAGGAACAGCGTCAGCAGCAACAGCGTGAATGCGACCGGCAGCAGCCAGAACGACCAGTTGTTCATGCGCGGCAACGCCATGTCGGGCGCACCGATCTGCAACGGGATCATCCAGTTGGCCAACCCCACGAAGGCCGGCATCACCCCGCCGAAGATCATCACCAGCGCATGCACGGTGGTCATCTGGTTGAAGAACTCCGGCTTGACGAACTGCAGGCCGGGTTGCATCAGCTCGGCGCGGATCACCACGCTCATCGCCGCGCCGATGATGAACATCACGAAGGAGAACAGCAGGTAGAGCGTGCCGATGTCCTTGTGGTTGGTCGAGAAGAACCAGCGCTCGACGAAACCGGGCTGGTGGTGTCCGTGGTGATCGACTGCGGTGTGCGCCATGACGGAACGACCTCTGCGAGCGAAGCGGGTGCGAGCGATTAAGGAGCGGTGGCCTGGCCGGCAGCAGCGGCAGCCGGCGCCGCGGGCGCGGCAGGTGCCGGTGTTGCCGCCGGCGCGGCAGGTTGCGACGGCGCCGAGGCCGCGCGACGGGCGGCCAGCCAGCGCTGGAACTCGGCCTTGGGCAGTACTTCGACCACGATCGGCATGAAGCCATGATCCTTGCCGCACAGTTCGGCGCACTGGCCGCGATAGACGCCCGGCTGCTCGATGTTGGTCCAGGCTTCATTGACGATGCCCGGAATGGCGTCCTGCTTCCAGCCCAGCGCCGGGACCCACCAGGCATGAATGACGTCGTCGGCGGTGATCACGAAGCGGATCTTGGTATTGACCGGCAGCACCAGTCGGTTGTCGACATCCAATAGATAGTGCGGCTGCGACGCGACCGTCGGGCGCTCGCCGCTCTGGCGGATGCGATCCGACTCACGTGCCAGTCGGCTGGTGAACTCCACACCCTGGCCCAGGTATTCGTACTTCCACATCCACTGGTAACCGGTGACCTTGATGGTCATCTCCGAGTCGCGGGTGTCGTACATGGCGATCAACTTGGCGGTGGCCGGCCAGGCCATCGCGATCAGCACCAGCACCGGAATCACCGTCCACAGCACTTCGGCCTGGGTGTTGTGGCTGAACTGCGCCGCCACCGCACCTTTGGACTTGCGGAATTTGAAGATCGCGTAGCCCATGGCGCCAAACACCAGCACGCCGATCACCACGCAGACCCACAGCGCCACCATATGCGCCTCATAGGCCATGCGCGCGGTGTGGGTCACGCCGCGCCCCATGTTGAGCTGCCATTCCTTGGGATCGGCCGACTGCGCCCACGCCGCCGGTGCGCACATGGTGGCCACCATGGCCAGCACGCCCTTGCCAAATCCTGCCTTCCAGCTGCTGCGTTGCGTCATTGCCTAGACCCTTACGTCATCGGTGACGGCCATCGACGGCCGCGAGCAAGCGTTTCAGCGTAGCTGCCAGTTCCATGCGTTCGGCCGGCCCGAGAAAGCTTCCGATCTCGATCTGCCTGCCGCTGCTGACCAACAGCACCCTGTCGTCCCGTTCCATGCGCAGGCGCACCCAATGTGGATGTGCCCGAAACGCTGGTGGCGCACGCCCCGACGGACAGACTTCGACCACTGTCGCGCCGACCCGGATCGCTTCTTCGCGGTCGCCGCTCCGCCATGTCTGCCGCAGCGCCAACGCCACCACACCACTGTGCAACAGGGCGAACACCGGCGCGAACACATTGCCGGTCCACCACCCCAGGCCTGCAAACACCCACATCGTTCCCGCCAGCACCGCAAACACCTGCACGAACTGCCGACGCGACAGCGAGCGCGGAGGCCGCAAGCGCAACTGCGTGCCCGCTTCCTCAGAAACCAATGGCAACACTTCGATCATTGGCAGCTCGCAGCGGACTGCGGGAATGAACCGATGGTAGACCCGTGCACTCAACCGCGGCAAGCGTTTCGCATCGCCTCAGGTTTGCTGCAGTGCAACCAAAAGTGGCTCCAAATCAATCACTTCGCGCGCACCGGCGCTGCGGGACCCTGGCCACCAGGCGCGCCGACGCCAGGACCGCACGGCATGCGTAAAACGGCAGGAAAGCTGCCGTTTCCGCACAAGTGCGCCGCACAGCGGCTCCCTAGAATGAGCGCGCATCCCAAGGCCCTTCGTATGAACGCCCAGCTCGATCCGCTTGCCGCTTCCTCTCCCGCGCGCCCGCTGCTGGCGCCGGAACTGCCCTCCCCGCCCAGCGCGCTGCGCGCGGCCATCACCGCCGCCTGGCTCAAGGACGAAACCGAGCACGTGCGTGAGCTGCTCGACCAGGCGCGTCTGCCCGCCGCCGAACAGGCCAAGGTGCAGGCAGTGGCGGCCGATCTGGTCACCCGCGTCCGTGCGCGGGCACAGGACCAGGGCGCGATCGAGGCCTTCATGCGCCAGTACGACCTCGGCAGCGAGGAGGGCGTGCTGCTGATGTGCGTGGCCGAGGCGTTGCTGCGCATTCCCGACCAGGACACCGCCGACAAGCTGATCCGCGACAAACTCGGCGAGGCCGACTGGAAGAAGCACCTGGGCGGCAGCGATTCGGTGTTGGTCAACGCATCGACCTGGGGCCTGATGCTCACCGGCAAGCTGGTCCAGCTCAACGACCTGACCCGTGCCGACGTCCCTGGTGCGTTCAAGCGGCTGATCGGCCGCGTCGGCGAGCCGGTGATCCGCCTGGCCGTGCGGCAGGCGATGAAGATCATGGGCCACCAATTCGTGATGGGGCGCACCATCGGCGAGGCACTTGCGCGCTCGCGCAAGGGCGATAACGCCAACTATCGCTATTCGTTCGACATGCTCGGCGAAGGCGCACTGACCATGAAGGACGCGCAGCGCTATCTGCAGGCGTATCGCGATGCGATCCACGCCATTGGCCGCAGCGGCAACTTCCTCGGCAGCGATGTGTTCGCTGCTCCCAGCATTTCGATCAAACTGTCGGCACTGTATCCGCGCTACGAACATGCCAAGCGCGCCCGCGTCATGGCCGAGCTGGTCCCCGGCGTGCTGGAGTTGGCGCAACTGGCCAAGTCCTACGGCATCGGCTACACCGTCGACGCCGAAGAAGCCGACCGGCTGGAGCTGTCGCTGGACATCATCGAAGCGACGTTCTCCGATCCGTCGCTGGACGGCTGGGAAGGCTATGGCCTGGCGGTGCAGGCCTACCAGAAGCGCACGCCCTACACGATCGACTTCCTGGCCGACCTGGCGCGCCGCATCGGCCGCCGCATTCCGGTGCGCCTGGTCAAAGGCGCCTACTGGGATGCGGAAATCAAGCGCGCGCAGGTCGATGGCCATCCGGGCTATCCGGTGTTTACCCGCAAGCAGAATACCGACGTGTCCTATCTGGCCTGCGCGCGCCGCATGTTCGCCCACAGCGATGCGCTGTACCCGATGTTCGCCACGCACAATGCGCAGACCATCGCGGCCGTGCGTGCGATTGCCGGCGGCAAAACATACGAGCACCAGAAGTTGCACGGCATGGGCGATGACCTCTATGCCGAGGTCATCCCCGCAGATCGGCTGGGATTACCGTGCCGTGTGTACGCGCCGGTCGGTTCGCACGAGGATCTACTGCCCTACCTGGTACGCCGCCTGCTCGAGAACGGCGCCAACTCCAGCTTCGTCAATCGCATTACCGACGAGGATGTCGCCATCGAAGACCTGATCCGCGACCCGGTCGAAGCGGTGTCGTCGTTCGTCTCCATCCCGCATCCGAAGATCCCGCTGCCAACCGATCTGTTGCGCAGCCAGAACCAGAACAGGAAGAACTCCATGGGCGCCAATCTCGCCAACGACAACGATCTGCGGCAGCTGGCCGAGCAACTCAATACCGCCGTCAAGCCATGGACAGCCGCTCCGCTGGTGCCTGGTGCAGTGGTCGGCACGCCACGGCAGGAAGTGCGCAACCCAGCCGATCGCCGCCAGGTCGTGGGCCATTGGCAAGCGACCGACAGCACAACCGTGCAGCAGTCCCTGGCCAGCGCGAGCGCCGCCCAGCCGGCCTGGAATCGCACCCCCGCCGCCAGTCGCGCCACCATCCTCGAACATGCGGCCGACCTGCTGGAGGCCCGCATGCCGGAGTTCATTGCGATCTGCGTCAAGGAAGCCGGCAAGACCCTGCCCGACGCGGTGGCCGAAGTGCGCGAAGCGGTGGACTTCCTGCGCTACTACGCCGGCCAGGCGCGTGGGCAGTTCGGTGCCCCCGAGCGCCTGCCCGGTCCGACCGGCGAGTCCAACGAATTGCAGCTGCATGGCCGTGGCCTGTTCGTCTGCATCAGCCCCTGGAACTTCCCACTGGCGATCTTCCTGGGCCAGGTCGCCGCCGCGCTGGCAGCCGGCAATAGCGTCATTGCCAAGCCCGCCGAACAGACCAACCTGGTCGGCTATGCCGCCGTAAAGCTGTTGCACGAAGCCGGCGTTCCCGAGGCAGTGGTGCAGTTCCTGCCCGGCGACGGCGCCACCGTTGGTGCCGCGCTGACCGCCGACGCTCGCGTGGCGGGCGTGGCTTTCACCGGCTCCACCGAAACCGCCCGCAGCATCAACCGCGCCATGGCCGCGCGCGACGCCGCGATCGGGGTGTTGATTGCCGAGACCGGCGGCCAGAATGCCTTTATTGCGGACTCCTCATCGCTGCCCGAGGCAGTGGTAAAGGACGCCATTTCCAGCGCTTTCATCTCCGCCGGACAGCGCTGCTCGGCCGCGCGTGTGCTGTTCGTGCAGGACGACATCGCCGACAAGGTGATGACCATGCTTGCCGGTGCCATGGGCGAACTGAAGATCGGCGATCCTGCGCTGCTCTCCACCGACGTTGGTCCGGTGATCGACGCCGATGCACTGGCGATCCTGCAGGAGCACGCCACCCGCATGGATCGCGAAGCGCGCGCGATCGGCAGCACCACGCTGGACGCGGCCACTGCCAATGGCAGTTTCTTTGCCCCGCGTGCTTACGAGCTACGCTCTCTGGAGCAGCTGCAGCGCGAGATCTTTGGCCCGGTGCTGCACGTGATTCGCTGGAAAGCCGATCAGCTCGATGCGGTGATCGACCAGATCAACGCTACCGGCTACGGCCTGACCCTGGGCGTGCATTCGCGGATCGACGAAACCATCGAGCGCATCGCATCGCGCGTGGCCGTAGGCAATGTCTACGTCAACCGCAACCAGATCGGCGCAGTCGTCGGCGTGCAGCCCTTCGGCGGCCAGGGGCTATCGGGCACCGGCCCCAAGGCCGGCGGGCCGCACTATCTGCTGCGCTTTGCGACCGAAAAGGTCGTCACAGTCAACACCACCGCAGCCGGCGGCAATGCCTCGCTGCTGACGCTGGGCGACTGATCGTGTTGTCCTTGGCTTGATCGCAAAAACCCCGCACCTGCGGGGTTTTTGTTGCCAGCAGGTTTGGAAAGTCTGGGCGATTAGGTGCACTCCCAAGCATGCTGTGTGACAGCGCGGTGCAGGCTAGATCCGTCATCACATCGGCATGGCGCGTCATCAGGCATCAGCATCACTACACGCGACCTAGGAGATGCATGGCCTGGGCAGAAAGTGATGAGGCATGCGCGTCAGCAAGCATGCATGGTGCGGTGCCAGCCGCAGCCATTGGCGGATCCGTTGCTCGCGAGCGCGCCCTGCGCTTTGCGCTCGCCGTATCGACTGCGCTATCCCGGGCCTGAAAGAGGTGACCGAGAGCGCTGGGGCAAAGACTCCACGATCTAAGACGAAGGAGGTGCGTGACTGATGTCGTCGCGGCACGAACCATCATCGCAATCAAGCTGTTGCTGGTGAGCATAGTCGGGCGAGAAACCGCGTCCCGATGCGGGACTTACTATGCTCGCGGCCCGCTTTAACGCTGCTTTGTGCTCTGGTCAGAAAACCAAGCCGAGTGTCGCTGTGTCAAGCCA
>NZ_NSET01000032.1 GCF_009192945.1 Xanthomonas maliensis
TTCATGGCCTTATTGCTAGAAGTTCACCTGATCTCTGTTACCCTCGGCCGATGATTCGACGCGCCCTCATTTGCCTGCTCACCCTCGGCCTGGTCGCTTGCGCGACCCCGCCCAGCCCGCCGACCCCGCCGCCGCCCGCCAGTGCGCCGCCGGCCAAGCCGCCTGGTGCGCCCGCGACGCCGGTGGGTGCGGCAGCCGAAGCGCCGGCATTGCCGCCGGTGGATCTGACGCCGGTGCCGTTCGAGATCGCCCGCGCCAACTTCGTGCGCGAGACCGCCGCCAAGTACGGCATCGACCCGGCGCAGATCGAAGCGGTACTGGCGCAGGCGCAATTCAAGGACGCCATCGTCAGCGCGATGTCGCGGCCGGCCGAACGGGTCAAGCCGTGGAACGAATACCGGCCGATGTTCATCACCCAGGCGCGCATCGATGGTGGGCGTGCCTTCCTGGCCGAACACCGCGCCGAACTGGCCAAGGTCGAGGCGGCCACCGGTGTGCCGGCGCAGGTGATCGTCGCCATCATCGGGGTCGAGACCAGTTATGGCCGCAATGCCGGCAAGTACCGCGTGCTGGATGCGCTGTACACGCTGGCGTTCCGCTATCCGCGCAGCGGCGATCCAGCCAAGCTCGAACGCGAGGTGCGTCGCGAACTGTTCTTCCGCGACGAGCTGGGCCAGTTGTTCGCGCTCGGCAAGGAAGAACAGCTCGACGTCACCACGCTGCTCGGCAGCTACGCCGGCGCGATGGGCATGGGCCAGTTCATGCCGTCCAGCTATCGGCAGTTCGCGGTCGACGGCGACGGCGACGGCAAGCGCAACCTGTTCACCGACTTCGACGACGTCTTCGCCTCGATCGCCAATTACTTCGTCAAGAAGGGCGGCTGGGTCCGTGACGGCCAGGTCGCCGTGCCGGCCACCCTGGCGGCCGGGCATGAGGAGTTCAATCCCACCGACTGGACGCCGGTGTACACCCTGGCCGACCTCTCCACGCGCGGCTATCACCCGGCCGGGCCGGTGGTGGCCGGCAGCACTGCTACCCCGATCACCCTGGACGATGCCAACGGCAAGCAGTACTGGCTGGGCTTCCAGAACTTCTACGCGATCACCCGCTACAACATTTCCAAGATGTACGCGATGGCCGTCTTCCAGTTGTCGGAGGCCGTCGCCGGCAAGGAGCTTCCACCGGCATGAACAAGAGCGCAGGCGTCCACTGGTTGATCGCGATGGCATTGCTGCTGGGCCTGGCGGCCTGCAGCAGTACGCCGAAGAAGACCGCTGCAACGGCGGGGTCGTCCGGCAAAGGCGTCAAGGTCGAAGGCCGTGGCCCGGCGCATGTGGCGACTGGCTGCCCGTCGACCTCGCCCTATCCTGCGGCGCAGGAAGATCCCTCCACCCGCGGGAACTACACTGCCGGCGGCCTGTACAAGCCAGGGGTCAAGGACAGCACGCCGGACCATGTCCCCAACGTCGCCTGCATCCCCGAGCCGCTGGTGACCAACGAGCCGCTCTCGGCGGTCGGCAATCGTTCGCCGTACGAGGTGTTGGGCAAGCGCTACGTGGTGATGGACGGTGCCGGTGGCTACGTCGAACGCGGTACCGCCTCGTATTACGGCAGCAAGTTCCATGGCCGCCTGACCTCCAACAAGGAGGTCTATGACATGTACGCCTTCACCGCCGCGCACAAGACGCTGCCCTTGCCCAGTTTCGCCCTGGTCACCAATACCGACACCGGGCAATCGGTGGTGGTTCGCATCAACGATCGCGGCCCCTTCCATGACGGACGCCTGATCGATCTCAGCTACGCGGCAGCGGTCAAGCTAGGCATCACCGGCAAGGGCACCGGCAATGTCGAAGTCCGTGGATTGACCGAGGCCGACAACGGCACCCTGCTGGCACGTCGCCGCGCCGGTGCCGCGCCGGTTGCCACGGTGGCTGCCGCATCGTCGGCCGCCTCCGGCAGCCAGATCGACCATCTGGTCCAGCGCCTGCCGACCGCCGCGTCGTCGTCGCCGGCCAAAACGCCAGTGGCGACGACGTCGGTGGCGACCGGCGCTCCCGCCGCAGCCGCCGCGCCGGCGGCCGGCGAGCGCTGGCGCTATCGCGTCGCCGACTCCCGCCAACCGGGCAATGCCGACAATTTCGACGCCTGGATGAAGGCGCAAGGCGTGCGCGTGGCCACCGGCAAGCCCGCCGCGGCCGCACCGTCGCGCGCGGCGCCTGCCGTCGCCGTGGCGACCGCCGCCAAGCCGGTGAGCAGTGGCGCGCCCGAGCCGGCCCCGGCCGCCGCGGCGCCTGCCAGCCGTGCTCCCACCGCTGCCGAGAGCGCGCTCGGCGAGATCCTGTTGCAGGTGGCCAGCTTTGCCAGCCGCGAAAACGCCAATCGCGCGCTGTCGCGATTGGCATCGGCCGGCATCGTCGGTGCGAGCGTCAGCGACATCGTCAGCGGCGGGCGCACGCTGTGGCGGCTGCGGGTCAATGCGCGCGACCACGACAGCGCCTCGGAAATCGCCCAACGCATCGCCGGGCTGGGATTCGGACGTCCGCAAATCGTCGCCAACTGATCGGGCCAGCGCCGCGCGATCGCTGAACTGCGCCGTGGCGTAGGCCGCTGCCTGCGTCGCCCCGGCTGCGGTAGCGCCGTACAATTTCGCACCACCAGCCCTTTGGGCCCGTCAGGAGTCGTTCTGCAATGAAATTCCGCTTCGCCGCCGCCGCGGTGGCTACCTTCGCCTTTGGCCTGGTCTGGGCGCAGACCCCGATGCCGCAGCCAGCGCCTGCCGCCGCCGCAGCAGCACCGGCCGCGCTGCCGGTGCCACCGGCCCCGGCGCCGGCCGTGTCCAAGGCCTGGATCCTGATGGACTACGCCACCGGCCAGGTCCTGGCTGGCGAAAACATCCACCAGCAACTGGCGCCAGCCAGCATCACCAAGGTGATGACCTCTTATGTGGTCGCCGCCGAGATCAAGAACGGCAAGGTCAGTCGCGACGATCAGGTCATGATGAGCGAGCGTGCCTGGCGTGAGGGCGGCGCGGGCACCGACGGCAGCTACAGCGGCTTCCCGGTCAACCAGACCGCGCGTCTGGAAGACATGGAAAAAGGCATGGCGATCCAGTCCGGCAACGATGCGGCGATCGCGTTGGCCGAGCATGTGGCCGGCAGCGAGGAAGCCTTTGCCTCGCTGATGAACAGCTACGCCGCCAAGATCGGCATGAAGAACTCGCACTTCGTCAACGCCCACGGCCTCAGCGCCGAAGGCCACCAGACCACCGCCTACGATCTGGCGCTGCTGGGCCGGGCAATGGTGCGCGACTATCCGGAAACCTACGCCTACAACAAGATCAAGGACTTCCAGGTCGGTTCGATCAAGCAGCTCAACCGCAACCTGTTGCTGTGGCGCGATCCCTCGGTGGATGGCATCAAGACCGGCCACACCTCCGAGGCCGGCTACTGTCTGCTGAGTTCGGCCAAGCGCGGCGACCAGCGCCTGATTGCGGTGGTGATGGGCGACAGCTCGGAGAAGCAGCGTGCCGAGGACAGCCTGGCGCTGCTCAACTGGGGTTTCCGCTTCTTCGAGATCCATGGCCTGTACGAGCCCGGCAAGCTGGTGACCAAGCAGAAGGTCTGGAAGGGCGCGCAGGATGAAGTCCAGCTCGGCGTGGCTCAGCCGTTGCTGGTGAGCGTGCAACGCGGTCGTTACAACGACCTCAAGCCGAGCATGGAAGTGGCCAAGAATCTGCAGGCACCGATCAAACAGGGCCAGCAGGTGGGCACCGTCAAGGTCAGCCTGGATGGCAAGGTCATCGCCCAGGCGCCGCTGGTAGCCATCAACGCGGTCGAAGAGGGCGGTTTCTTCAAGCGCCTGTGGGACGCGTTCTGGATGTGGTGGAAATCGGAGTGATCCAGACAAAAACGCCGGCGAATGCCGGCGTTTTTGTCTGCGCGATCGGATCGGACCTTGGCGATACCGTACGTGCAGGCGCAAGCCCCCATCCGCCTAAGCTGACGCATCCCCACTCCCGGCTTCAAAGCATCCGGCTGATGGTGAAACTTCCATACACCGGCTTGTCTTGTTGGGTGTCGAACTCGCGGCTGCGGTGATAGCGGGCCACGGCGAACTTCCAGCGCCCGTACATTACCGCCAGGCCGTAGCCGAGATCGGTCACGAACGGGCGTTTGTCCACGCTGTGACTGCTGCGGAAGGTGTTGCCGTCCAAGGTGATATCGCGCAGCACCCAGCGCGTATCGGTGGTGACGAACAAGTGCCCCGACCAGCCGCGGCTGCGGCCCAGCCGGCTGGGTGCGGTGTTTTCGCCGGCCGGCCGGGTCGGTGTGCTGCCGAAGTCGTCCGGCAGCTTCCAGCCGAAGCGCGCCTCGCCGCCCGCATTCAAATGCGTGGCCATGTTGCCGAGCGAACCGCCCCAATGGGAAATGAAATCCCAGCCCCAGCCATCGGCATTGACGCTGGCGTCGCCGGGCCAGCGGCGCATCCGCTCGTGCACCAGGTTGATCAACGGCTCGTTGTGCAGTTGGTTGTCCCAGCCCTGGAATTTCTCGTCGCCGAGCAGGTCGTGGATCGCATTCTGCGTCTGCTTGGCGAACGCCCACGGACCCACCACGCCGACCTGCAGTTGGGTCGTGCGCAGATGCGCGTCGTTGCGTGCGTTATAGCCAAAGCTGGCCAGCAGGATGCCGGCATAGGGGCGATCGTCGGGAATGATGTCGCGGCGGGTATGGTCGGTTGGGGTAAAGATCCCCTGGCCGATCGAGAACACCATGTTCTGTTGGTCGAACTCGCCCGGGTGCAGGCGTTCCAGATAGTTGTTGACCCAACGTGCGGTGCGCGGCAGACAGGGATCGTCGGTGTAGTCGACCAGGTTGGGCGATACCAGCGTCAATACCGCGCCGTTGGAATATCCCTGGTCCTGATCCTCGCCGCCGAACAGGTCGTTGTCGACGCGAAAATTCACTGCAGGCGGCGTGCGGCTCAAGGTGCTCGAATCGCACTGTGGTGCGGCGATGGCTGGGGTCGCCAGGCTGGCGAGGGAAAACAGCAGGGCAACAGACAACGCGTGCGGTCGGAGCATCGCAAGACCCAGGGAAGGGGAGGCGGGAGGAAATAACGTTGCCTGTCGGCGCGGTTGCGCGGCGTGAACGTCACCCGAACATGTAGCGTGCCCGACAAGGCGGCAATGCTCGTGCACGCATTGCTGTGTTGCATTGGCGGATTCGTCCGCTGCGCACGGCAGACGATGACGCTGCGGAGCAGCTTGCGGACCGACACACTCCGGCTTCTCACGAGGCCATGGGCTTGGGTTTGCCCGCCCGCGGCCCGATAATGAGGGCCATGGATATCCGCTCCGACAACCCCGAACACGGCTTCCAATTCCCCGGCACCTTCGAGCTGAGCGCGATGGGCACTGCCGAACGCGGCCTGGAAACCGAATTGCCGCGTCTGCTGGCTGCCACCGGCGTGGAACTGCTGGAAGAAAGCATCAGCTGGAAGCATTCCTCCAACGGGAAGTACGTGTCGGTGCGGATCGGTTTTCGCGCCGAGAGCCGCGAGCAGTTCGATGCCGCCCATCAGGCATTGCGCGATCATCCGGAAGTGAAGTGGACGCTGTAGCGGCCGCAGTTCCCTCCGCGATCGCGCCCGCGCCCCTGCGCGATCTCGGTCGTCAGGCGTACGTGCCCGTGTGGCGTGCGATGCAGCGTTTCACCGATGCCCGCGACGACCACACCGCCGACGAGGTATGGGTGGTCGAACACGAATCGGTGTTCACGCTCGGCCAGGCCGGCAAACCTGAGCACGTGCTGGCCGCGGGCGAGATTCCGGTGGTGCAGGTCGACCGCGGCGGCCAGGTGACCTATCACGGCCCCGGGCAGTTGGTCGTCTACCCGCTGCTGGACCTGCGCCGGCTGCGCATCGGCGTGCGCGACTATGTCTGCAAGATCGAGCAGGCGCTGATCGACACCCTGGGGGAGTGGAACATCCTGGCCCAGCGCCGCGACGGTGCGCCGGGGGTCTATGTCGGCGACGCCAAGATCGCCGCGCTCGGTATCCGCGTGCGGCGCGGTTGCACCTTCCACGGCCTGTCGTTCAATGTGGCGATGGACCTGGAGCCCTTTCGCCGCATCAATCCCTGCGGCTACCAGGGCCTGCAGGTGACCTCGGTGCTAGACTTGGGTGGTCCGTCCGGGATGGATGCCGTCAAGACCGTGCTGCTCGCCCAACTGGCCCGCCAGTTCGGCCTTGTCCTGCAGCCGACGTCCGCATTGCCCGACCTTTCGCTTCCGGCCTGAGTGCCCCGACTGCCATGACCCAGCCTCCCGCCCGCTCCATCCCCTTGCAGGTCGTCTCCGGCGAGCACGCCGCGCCTGCCTCGCTGCAGACCGGCGTCAAGCAGATCGGTGGCGACAAGATCCAGCGCTCGCCGGTGCAGTTCGTCGATGCGCCGGTGCTGCGCAAGCCGTCGTGGATCCGCGTGCGCATTCCCTCCGGCAACGCGGTGCAGAACCTCAAGGCCAAGCTGCGCGAGAATCGCCTGGTCACCGTCTGCGAAGAAGCCAGCTGCCCGAACATCCACGAGTGCTTCAGCCACGGCACCGCGACCTTCATGATCCTCGGCGAAGTCTGTACGCGCCGTTGCTCGTTCTGCGACGTGGCGCACGGCCGGCCCAAGCCGCCGGATCCGAACGAACCGGCCAGCCTGGCCGCCACCGTGGCGGATATGGGCCTGAAGTACGTGGTGGTCACCAGCGTGGATCGCGACGATCTGCGCGACGGCGGTGCCCAGCATTTCGTCGACTGCATCACCGCCATCCGCGCCAGCGCACCGGCCACGCGCATCGAGATCCTGACCCCGGATTTCCGCGGCAAGGGCCGCATGGATCGCGCGCTGGAGATCCTGGCGCTCAGCCCGCCGGATGTGTTCAACCACAATATCGAGACCGTGCCGGACCTGTACCCGAACGTGCGTCCCGGTGCCGATTACCAGTGGTCGTTGACCCTGCTGCAGCGGTTCAAGGCCAAGCATCCGACCATCGCCACCAAGTCCGGCATCATGCTCGGGCTGGGCGAGACGATGGAGCAGGTGCAGGCCACCTTGCGCGACCTGCGTGCGCACGACGTGGACATGATCACCATCGGTCAGTATCTGCAGCCCACCCCGCACCACCATCCGGTGCTGCGTTACTGGACGCCGGAGGAATACAAGGCGCTGGAGGACTACGGCAATGCGCTGGGCTTCAGCCACGTCGCGTCCGGGCCGATGGTGCGTTCGTCCTACCATGCCGACCGCCAGGCCGCCGGCGCTGGCGTGGCGGCCTGACCACGGTCCGACTCGCTGTCTGCACGGCCCCGCCTCGGCGGGGCCGTGTCGTTTCTGGCGCCAGCGCACGCGCAGCGGGGTGCGGTCTCGTTCACAATCCATCCCAAGCGCAGCGCTAGGCTGATTCAGCCAGCGGATGACAAGGTCAGCAACTTTCGGCACTGTCCTGCTGTCCCACCCACGCCTCTCTTCCATCGGCCCGGTGCCGAGAGCCATTCGATGACCTACAACGTTTCTGCGTCCCTCAAGGCCGGCCTGCTGGCGCTGGTGCTGACCACCCCAATGGCCCTGCTGGCGCGCGCCGATACCGCCTTGCCGGCGGCCGCGACGCCTGAGCAGTCGACGGCGACCAAGCTGGTCTATGGCCTGCTCTCGGACAGCCGCTACGCCTATCGTCCGCGCGTGCTGGACGAGGCGATGTCCAAGGACGTGTTCAAGCGCTATCTGGAGACGCTGGACGGCAGCAAGCAGTTCTTCACCCAGGCCGATATCGATGGCTTCGCCCCCTTGCAGGCCGGCGTCGGCGATGCGCTGCGCGGCGGCAACCTGGAGCCGGCGTTCCAGGTGTTTGCGGTCTACAAGAAGCGGGTCGACCAGCGGGTCAAGTACGCACGCGATCTGCTCAAGCAGGACTTCGACTTCACCGGCAACGACAAGTTCGAGTACGACCGCAAGGACGTGCCGTGGGCGGCCGACGACAAGCAGCTGGACGTGCTGTGGCGGCAGTCGGTGATGAACGACTGGCTGCGGCTGAAGCTGGCCGGCAAGAAGCCGGACGATATCCGCAAGACGCTGGACAAGCGCTACGCCACGCTTGCCGAATCGGTCAGCGAGCTGAAGGCCGAGGACGTGTTCCAGTTCTTCCTCAACGCCTACACCAATGCGGTCGATCCGCACACCGACTACTTCACCCCGCGCACCGCCGAGAACTTCAACCAGCAGATGTCGCTGTCGCTGGAAGGCATTGGCGCGCAGCTGCAGAAGCAGGACGACATGGTGGTGATCCGCGAGGTGATCCCGGGCGGTCCTGCCGCCGTCGACGGCACCCTCAAGCCGGGCGATCGCATCGTCGGCGTGGGCCAGACCAAGAGTGGCCCGATCGAGGACGTGATCGGCTGGCGCATCGACGATGTGGTGGCCAAGATCCGCGGCAGCAAGGACACCCAGGTTCGGCTGGAATACATCCCGGCCGAGTCGGGGATCGACGGCGCGCACCGGACCGTCACCCTGACCCGGCAGAAGGTCCGCCTGGCCGAGCAGGCCGCCAAGGGGGAGACCATCACCTTGCCGGCCAATGGCAGCGAGCCGCAGCGCCGCATCGGCATCATCAAGCTGCCGGGCTTCTACCAGGACTTCGAGGGGCGCCGGCGCAATGCCAGCGACTATGCGTCGGCAACCCGCGACACCGCCAAGCTGCTGGCCGGATTCAAGGCCGACAAAGTCGACGGTGTGGTGCTGGACCTGCGCAACAACGGCGGCGGTTCGCTGGACGAGGCGATCGAATTGACCGGCTTGTTCATCGAGCAGGGGCCGGTGGTGCAGGTGCGTGAGTCCGGCGGACGCGTCACCGTCAATGGCGACAGCAATCCCAAGGTGGCCTGGGACGGCCCGCTGGCCGTGCTGATCAACCGTGGTTCGGCGTCGGCGTCGGAAATCTTCGCCGGTGCCATCCAGGATTACGGCCGTGGCCTGGTGATCGGCGAGACCACCTTCGGCAAGGGCACGGTGCAGAACATCGTCGACCTCGACCGCTGGCCGGCCGCCGAAGGCGAGCGCTATGGCCAGGTCAAGCTGACCATTGCGCAGTTCTTCCGCGTCAGCGGCTCCAGCACCCAGCACAAGGGGGTGGTGCCGGACATCGCCTTCCCCGCCAGCGTGGACGCCACCGAATTCGGCGAAAGCACCTACGACAATGCCTTGCCGTGGACCCGCATCGCCGCCGTGCCGCATACCCAGTACGGCAACTTCGCGCCGTTGCTGCCCAAGCTGCAGGCACTGCACACCACGCGCATCGCCACCGACAAGGAATTCCAGTGGTGGGAAGAAGACGTCAAGCAGTTCCGCGACGAGAAGGCGAAGAAATACATTTCGTTGAACGAGGCCGAACGTCTGGCCGAGCGGCAGAAGCAGGACCAGCAGCGCAAGGATCGTCAGCAGATCCGCAAGCAGCTCGGGATGCCGCTGGATCCGCTGGCCGACGATAGCGACGATGGTCTGACCGGTAACGAGCGCGACATCGTCAAGGACACTGCGCGCGAGAAGGCCGCCGAGAAGCGTCCGGATCCGCTGCTGCACGAGTCCGCCGCCATCCTGGCCGATGCCTTGGGCTTGTTGGCACAGGACCGTCCGTTGTCGGCGCAGGTGCTGCCGCAATCCACCGCGCCGGGCCGCTGGGCCGACTGAGCCGGTCGGCTGAGTGACCACGACAACGCCACCCCCTGCGGTGGCGTTGTCATTTGCGGGCTAGCGCACTGCCGGCCGGTGCGAGCCAGATCGACAGCGCTGCATGACCGGTCGCTTGCCCATGCCTGCGCTCAAGCACGTCAGCCTCCTGCGTTCGACGCGCGCTGCGAAGCGCGCAGCGTGCCACTGGTTTTCGTGGCATCGCCATGCGCTAGGCACGGCGGCCAGGCGGGTGTCGTCAGTGCTCGCGTGCGGCGCAGCGGTCGGCGACAAGACACCGGGCGCGTGGCCTCCAGGGATGTCTGCGCTTTTTCAACGCAGCGCCTGCCAACATGCCTGCAGGCCCAGAAGCAGCAACGTGCCGAAGAACACCTGGCGGAACATCGCTGCGGAGATGCGTCGGCGCAGCCGTGTGCCGATCCATACCCCCAACAAGGTCGGGAGCAGGACGCCCAATGATGGCAGCACCGCCGAGGGGGGCAGACCGCCGCGAAGCAGCAGCGCGCTGCCCAGCGCCAGCGTGGCGGTGCTGAAGCAGCAGCCCAGGGCGCGAATCAATTGCTCGCGGTCCAGGCCCAGCGCGGCCAGATAGGGCACTGCCGGCAGCACGAACACGCCGGTGGCGCCGCTCAGCAGTCCGCTGCTGAGCCCCACCAGCGGGCCAGCCCAGCGTTCATGGCGCCGCGGCACCGCGCCTTGCCAGCGAGCAAGGCCGAGCAAGGCATACAGCACGAGCAGGACGCCCAGTCCGCCTCGCACCCGTACCGGATCTGCGCCCGTCATGACCCCCACGCTGCACCAGGTGCCGACCAGCACTAACGCCAGCAGCGGCCACAGGCGGCGCAAGAGGGCTGGGGTCTGCGCGCTCCAGGCTTGTTGAAGGTTCGTCACCAGCGAAGGCAGGACCAGGAGGGCCGCGGCCTGTGCGGGCGGCAGCCATAGCCCGAGCAGGCCCATCGCCACCAGCGGCAGGCCCATGCCGGCGACGCCCTTGACTCCACCGGCCAGCAGAAACACGCAAGCAATCAGGCCCCCATCGAACAATGGCATCACATCCATCGACACAGCATCAGCCGAGGCATTCGCGCGGACAAGCTGTGATTGCTTGAGGCAGACTTCAGTAAATCCGAAGGCTAGGGCCGTCATGCAGGTGGAGTTCGTCGATTTACGGGTATTCGTCGCCGTGGCCGACGGCGGCAGCCTGACCGCGGGGGCGGAGCGGGTGGCCTTGTCGTTGGCGGCGGTCAGCGCGCGTATCCGCGCGCTGGAATTGCAGATCGGCGCGCGCCTGTTCGAGCGGGGGCGGCGTGGCGTGAGCCTGACTGCGGCGGGGCAGGTGCTGCTGCGGCATGCGCGGGTGGTGACGCGGCAAGTGGAGGCACTGCGCAGCGAGCTGGGCCGCGACGGCCTTGGCGGGCGGGTCATGTTGCGGCTGGCCGCCAACACCGCGGCACTGTCGGAATGGCTGCCCGAATGTCTGGCCGATTTCCTGCGTGCGCATCCCAACATCGATCTGGCGGTGACCGAGCAGGGCAGCGAAGAGGCCGCCGATGCGGTGCGCGAGGAGCGCGCGGACCTGGCGGTGGTGGCCGACCACGCCGATCTCACCGGCTTGCAGGCGGTTCCCTTCCGCCAGGATCGCCTGGTGCTGATCGTGGCGCACGATCACCCGCTTGCCGCCGCCGGCGCGGTGGCGTTGGCCGACATCGCCGGCTTGCAGATGCTGGGGTTGTCGGCCGACAACGCCTTGCAACGCCATTTGCGCAGACAGTTGGCCAGGTCCGGTGTGCAGCTGCGGCTGCGCGCGCGCGTGCACGGCATCGAAGCGCTGTGCCGCATGGTGGCGCGTGGTGCCGGTGCAGCCATCATTCCGCAGGCGGCGCTGGCGCGCTCGGCGGTCAGGCCGCAATTGGTGGCGCTGACGCTGCACGAGCGTTGGGCCAGACGACAGCTGTCCATCGTCGTGAGTGCCGCACAGCCGTTGTCGCCACCGCTGCGCGCCCTACGTGACTGGTTGCAAGCCGAGGCATCGCAGGCAGCGCCGCATCAGCACTGACCGGCGCGATGGCGCGCCAGTGTTGCCTCGGCAATCGTGCGTTCGTCAGTGTGGCCAGGCGAATTCCGCCAGTACGGGATAGTGATCCGATGGCAGTACCCTGCCGGGTCGGTCGTCCAGCGTAGCGAAGTCGGTGGCGGTCAGCCCGCGCGACAGGATCCAGTCGATACGCCGCATCGGTGCGGTGGTGAAATCCTGGAAGGTGTTTTCCGGGCCACGCGGCGTGCGTGCCTGGACGCGCGCGTCGGCCAGCACTGCGGTCAGGGTCCGATAGGTGATCTTGTCGGGGTCGCTGTTGAAATCGCCCGTCAATACCAACGGGATGTCGGCCGGCAGTTGTGCGATACGCGACAGGATCAGCTTGGCGCTGCGTTCGCGTGCCGGCTCGTCTTCGTCGCGGTAGGGGAAGTGGGTGTTGAACAGGTAGAAGCGTCGCTGGTCGCTGCGACGCTCGAACAGCGCCCAGGTGACCATGCGGGGCAGCGGCTGCCCCCAGGTGATGCTGCCGGCCACCTCGGGCGTATCGGACAACCAGAAGTTGCCGGATTCGATCACCTTGAGCGCGCGGGTGTCGTAGAACACACCCATGTGTTCATCGCTGTCGTCGCCACGTCGGCCCTGGCCGAACCAGCGGTAGTGTGGCAATTGTCGGGTGAGGTAGTCGGCCTGCTCGCGGACTAGTTCCTGGGTGCCGAACACGTCTGGATGGGTCTGCCGGAGCAAGGCCACCATCGCGCTGCGGCGGACCTTCCACCGCTTGTCGCCGTCGGTGTCGACCGGCACGCGCACGTTGAACGACATCACCCGCAATGGTGCTGCGGTGTCGGCCGCCGATGCCGGCGACACGCCGACACATATCGCCAGTACACACACCAACGCGCACAGTGCGGCGCGTAACAAGGACGATGGCATCAGCAACTCCTGCATAACGGGCCATGCAGTGTAGTCAGTGAAGATGACCATCCAGTCATGGCAGGTCGATCCACCACATCCGGCAAACGCCGCTTGACGCTCGTGTGCAACGGCGTAGCATTAGCCCCAGACCAGCGGAGAGACCGCCGGTCAGCCACTCAACCGTGAGGGATTCTCATGGCAATGCAGTACGACTATCTGGTGTTCATCGGGCGCTTCGAGCCCTTTCATAACGGCCACGCCGCCGTCGCCCGCCATGCGCTCGACAAGGCCGGCAAACTCATCGTGCTGATCGGCTCGGCCGACACCCCCCGTACCATCCGTAATCCTTGGACCGTCGCCGAGCGTTCGGTGATGATCCAGGCAGCGCTGCCGAACGTCGGCGAGCGACTGATCCTGCGGCCGTTGCGCGACCATCTGTACAACGAAAGCCTGTGGATCGCCGAAGTGCAGCGACAGGTGGCCGATGCTGTGCAGGCCGACGGCGGCAGCCTGGACGCACGTATCGGCTTGATCGGCATGGACAAGGACGCCAGCAGCTACTATCTGCGTGAATTCCCGCAATGGCCGCTGGAGGACGTGCAGCACACCGCCACCTTGTCGGCCACCGAGCTGCGTCGTTACCTGTTCGAGTCCGGCGATATCGGCTTCCACGGCGGCATGCTGATGCTACGCGGCAATGTACCGGCGCCGGTGTTCGACATGCTGGAAGCCTTCCGGCGCAACTCGCCCAGCTATGCGCAGCTGGTGGCCGAGTACCGCTTCATCGAACAGTATCGCGCGGCCTGGAAGGACGCACCGTATCCGCCGACCTTTGTCACCACCGATGCGGTGGTGGTGCA
This sequence comes from Xanthomonas maliensis, assembly GCF_009192945.1. Taxonomy (GTDB): domain Bacteria; phylum Pseudomonadota; class Gammaproteobacteria; order Xanthomonadales; family Xanthomonadaceae; genus Xanthomonas; species Xanthomonas maliensis. The sequence goes on from NZ_NSET01000032.1 coordinate 13,541, forward strand.
TTCGGGACATGTCTTGCTGGTGCGTCGCCGCGCCGAGCCCGGCAAGGGCTTGTGGGCGCTGCCGGGGGGCTTCGTTGGTCAGGACGAGGGGCTGCTCGATGGCTGCCTGCGCGAGCTGCGCGAGGAAACCCGGCTGAAACTGCCGCTGCCGGTGCTGAAAGGCTCGTTGCGCGCGCGCCAGGTATTCGACCATCCCGAGCGCAGCCAGCGCGGTCGCACCATCACCCACGCCTTCCACTTCGACTTTCCGTCGGGCGAATTGCCGGCCGTGCGCGGCGGCGACGACGCCGACAAGGCACGCTGGATCCCGATCGCCGAGGTGATGGCGATGGGGCCGCGCCTGTACGAAGATCACCTGCATATCCTCGAATTTTTCCTGGGTCGCGGCTGAGTCGCGACCTCCCGCCGGCGGACAGACCGCCGGTTCATCCGACGCGAAGGAGCTTCCGTCATGCATTACCTCGACAACCTGCTGCTCAACACCGACAGCTACAAGGCCAGCCACTGGCTGCAGTATCCGCCCGGCGCCGACGCCTCGTTTTTCTACGTGGAATCGCGCGGCGGCCGTTACGGCCGCACCGTGTTCTTCGGCCTGCAGTCCATTCTCAAGGAGGCGCTGAGCCGGCCGGTCACCCACGCCGACATCGACGACGCCAAGGCGTTGCTGGCCGCGCATGGCGAGCCGTTCAACGAAGCCGGCTGGCGCGATATCGTCGACCGTCTGGGCGGGCAGCTGCCGGTGCGCATCCGTGCGGTTCCCGAAGGCGCGGTCGTGCCTACCCACAATGTGCTGATGACCATCGAGTCCACCGATGCACAGGCGTTCTGGGTGCCGTCGTATCTGGAGACCTTGCTGCTGCGCGTGTGGTATCCGGTGACCGTGGCCACGGTCAGCTGGCAGGTCAAGCAAATCGTGCGCGATTACCTGCAGCGCACCAGCGACGATCCGGAGGGGCAGCTGCCGTTCAAGCTGCACGACTTCGGCGCCCGCGGCGTGTCCAGCCTGGGCTCGGCGGCGTTGGGTGGTGCGGCGCATCTGGTCAATTTCCTCGGTACCGATACCTTGTCGGCGCTGCTGCTGGCGCGGGCGCACTACCACGCGCCGGTGGCGGGGTATTCGATCCCGGCCGCCGAGCACAGCACCATCACCAGTTGGGGCCGCGAGCGCGAGGTGGATGCCTACCGCAACATGCTCACGCAGTTCGCCCGGCCTGGCGCCATCGTCGCGGTAGTCTCGGACAGCTACGACATCTATCGCGCGATCCGCGAACACTGGGGCAGCACCCTGCGTGAGCAGGTGATCGCCTCCGGTGCCACGGTGGTGATCCGCCCCGATTCCGGCGACCCGGTCGACGTGGTCGAGCAATGCCTGCTGCTGCTGGACGAGGCGTTCGGCCATGAGGTCAACGGCAAGGGCTACAAGGTGCTCAACCACGTGCGGGTGATTCAGGGCGACGGCATCAATCCGCAGTCCTTGCAGGCGATCCTGGCGCGCATGACCGCCGCCGGCTACGCCACCGATAACGTCGCCTTCGGCATGGGCGGCGCGTTGTTGCAGAAGGTCGATCGCGACACCCAGAAGTTCGCCCTCAAGTGTTCGGCACTGCGGGTGGATGGCCAGTGGATCGACGTCTACAAGGATCCGATCACCGATCAGGGCAAGCAGAGCAAGCGCGGGCGCCTGACCTTGCTGCGCGATCGCCACGACGGCAGCTATCGCAGTGTGCTGCTCGATGAGGTGGCCGCGCATCCCGACTGTGAGGATGCGTTGGTCACGGTGTGGGAGAACGGCGCGCTGCAGCAGGAATGGACCTTGGAGCAGATCCGTGCACGCGCCGACGCCGCGCGCGGCTGAGGGCGACGTTGGCGACCAGGCAATGAGCGTAGTCGTGCCGACGGTATCGCCGCTGCTGCGTGGTCTGCGCGAGCAGGCGCCACGGCAGATCCAGCGCGTGCCGCCGCCGGAAGATGCCGCACGCTGGCACGCCTTGCAGATCGGCAGCCGCCACTATCGAGTGGCGCTACCGGTGACCTTCACGCCGTATGCGTCGGTACAGCCGTGCTCGGCGCGTTGCGGCTTCTGTTCGGAAAACCTGCGCCAGCACGGAGCCGGTCCGGCCGCAGCGCAGTTGCGCCCGGGCGCCGACTATTTCCGCCAACTGGACGCCGCCCTGCAGCGCTTGCACGGGGTGCCATTGTCGTACTCGCTGTCGGGGCTGGAAATGACCGACGATCCCGACTGGCTGCAGCGCCTGCTGCAGACGCTGTCGGCGTCGAGCCACGGGCCGCAGGTCGAGCAGCGGGTGCTGTACAGCAATGGCGCCGGGCTGGCGCGCTCAGCCGGCGCGACGCTGGTCGATGCGCTGGTCGCCTTCGAGCTGTCGTGGGTCGAGTTGTCGCGCCATCATCCACAGCAGGCGGTCAACGACGCGATCATGCGCTTTCGTGCCGGCGAGCCGGTGGCCGATACCGCCGTGTTCGAGCAGACCGCCAGACGCATTGCCGCCCGGCTGCCGGTGCGATTGGTATGCATCGTGCAGCGACAGGGCGTGGACAGTGCCGAGCAGGTGCAACGCTATCTGCACTGGGCACAGCGTTGCGGTGCCGAGCAGGTGATCTTTCGCGAGCTGGCGCGTCTGGATGGCGAGTACCGCAGCAACGCCACGTTGCGCTATATCGAGCAACGCCGGATCGGCATGGACGCCTTGCTGGAAGCCTGCATGCAGCAGCCGTGGTGGCGGGATTGGACGGTGTGCGCAAGTACCGAAGGCTATTACTTCTGGAATGTGCGCCTGCGCAGCGCGTCGGGCATGGAGGTGGTGTTCGAAAGCGCCGATTACGCCGCCATGCATCGCCGCCATGCCAGCGGTGAAGTGTACAAGCTGGTGTTCTTCGCCAACGGCCGCCTATGCGCCGGCTGGAATCCGCAGGCCGACGTGCTGTGGGAGCCGGCCGATGGATGAGTTGGATCAGCGCAGTTGGTGGACGCCCACGCCGGACGATCCGGCATGGACGCTGCCGGCGGACCTGCGCGCCATCGACCCATTTGCCGCGCGCGATTGCGGCTGGGTCAATCAGATGCGGCCGTTCGTGCGGCAATTCAGTCGCCCCGGGCAGCAGGTGTTCGATCCGTTCTGCGGCTTCGGCAGCACCTTGTTGGCGGCCGCGCTGGAGGGGCGGTCTGCGCATGGCATGGAGATCGATCCGGCGCGTGCGCAGCTGGCCAGCGAGCGCTTGCGTCGGCAGCAAGTGCAGGCGCCGGTCGTGGTCGGCAGCCTGGTCGACTGCGCACCGGCGGATGCGGTCGATCTGTGCCTGACCAATGTGCCGTACTTCGGCTGCGGCTGGCGCGGCGATGCTGCGACCGGTCAGCTCTACGCCAGTGCGGACTACGCGGAGTATCTGGCCGGCCTGCGGGCGGTCTTCCATGCGTTGCGCCGTCACCTGCGCGGCGATGGCTACGGCGTGGCGATGATCCAGAACGTGGTGCTGGGTGGACGGGTGGTTCCGCAGGCCTGGGACCTGGGGCGCATCCTGTCGAGTCTGTTCACGCTGCGCGAGGAGCGGGTGCTGTGCTACCCGCAGGTTGCCGCGCCGCTGGCACCGGGGCGCAGCGACAGCAACCGCCGCCACGAATATGCGCTGCTGTTCCAGCATTGCCGCCCGCGGCTGGATCCGGCGCAGGCCGCGCAGCTGCTGCAGGCACTGCAAGCCCAGGCGCTGCCGTTCACGCTGCATGGCAGTTATGCGCAGTGGCTGCGCGACCCCGCGCAGCTGCCGGCTGGTCCGTCGGATCTGGACCTGCTGTTGCCCGATCGGCAGCCGCTGTGGGATCAGCTGACCAGCTGGCTGCAGGGGCAGGGGTTTGCCTTGAGCCTGTGGGGCGAGCCCTGCCGGGCGCCGGTGGCACTGGCGGCCGTGCGGGCGCATCACTATCTGCGCGCCGAACGCGTCACCGCCGACGGCGGACGTCTGCAGGTCGATCTGCAAGTGGCGGCGGATGAACCGTCGCCGGCCTGAGGGCAGGCAGTCGACGCCGCCAGCACGGCCTTGCGGCTATCCTCGGCACGGTTTTGGATACCGGAATCTCTGCCATGTCCCGTACTCCCCTGATTGCGCATAGCGCGCTGCTGGCCGTTGTGGCGACCCTTGCCGGGTGTGGCGGCAGCAAGGGCGATACCATGCTGATGCGCGAATCGTTCAATTCCGACGACACCTACTCGCGCACCGTCGCTGCCAGTTCGGCGCAGGCCTGCGAAGCGGCGCGCCGCGTATTGCTCAGCCAGGGCTATGTGGTCGCGCGCGCGGATGCGAGCGGTGTCGAAGGCAGCAAGAACTTCCAACTCAAGGACGAGCAGGGTGAGCAACTCAATCTGCGGATTTCCTGCGCCAGCCAGGATGGCGGCAAGGCGCTGGTCTTCATCAGCGCGCTGCAGGACCGATATGCGTTGAAGAAGAGTTCGACCAACGCCAGCGTCGGTGTGGGCGTGCTCGGTTCGTTGTCGCTGCCGGTCGGCAGCAGCGACGATTCGCTGGTACGCGTCTCCAGCACCACCGTGCAGGATGCGGCGTTCTACAAGCGCTTCTTCGAACGCTTGGGCGCCTATCTGCCCAAGGCCAGCGATGGTCCGCAGGCCAAGGGGGATAGCGGTGCGAAGGACGCATCCGCGCATGCAGCGTCTGCTGCACGGTCTGCGCCCAGCGCGCCGCCTGCCGCGTCTGCAGACGCCACGCCTGCGCCCGCCACCTCGCAACAAAACGCCGCACCGGCGCCGACGGACACGCCCGCGCCCACACAGCAAGACAAGCCAACGTCGGCGGCGGAGCCTGAGACCGCCGCAGCGCCGCAGGCACCGATCGCGACAGAGACTGCGGGCAGGCCGTGATGGTGCCTTTCACCCCCTGTGCTGTTACCTGAATCCGGTCGTCCCGTTTCACGTTGTGTTCTCGACGCGCTGGCCAGAGTGGAGGCGTGAACCCCGCCGATACTGGCGAGAGACGGGAGACTGCAATGAAGACGCGCAATTCCATGCTGGGTGTGTCCTTGATCGGCCTGATGGCTGCCAGTGCACTGGCGCAGGCGCAGACCTATGGTCCGCAGGATGAAGGGCGGCGCTTCAACGACGGCACGCGCGTGCATTGCCGCAACGTCGCCGTGCAGAAAAATGCCACCGACCCCAACCGGATTGGCGGCACCGTCGCCGGCGCTGCGATTGGTGGTTTGCTTGGCAACCAGATCGGTGGCGGTGACGGCAAGAAGCTCGCGACTGTTGCTGGCGCGGTGGCGGGTGGTGCGACCGGCCGCTATGTCCAGGGGCGGCGGCAGGAAACCAATGGCAATCGCCAGGTCGAACGTGTGTGCGAGCGCCGCTGAGGCGCAGCGCGCTTGGATAGCGAACGAGCCCCGGTTCTGCCGGGGCTTTCGTTTGCGCGCGGCAACGACATCGGCGGCAACGACATGGTGTGAGTGGACGTGGGTGCCAGTTCGGTCGATCGGCCGCGAGCCGACGCCGACCTTGGCTGGTGTCTTGCCGTGATGGCGATGGCGTCGGTACGGCGGGTCATGCAGCGGCTGCCCGCGGTGATGGCGTTGCTATGCCTGTGCTGCGTGCCATTGGCCCAGGCCGCCAGTCGCAGCGCCGAGACCGCCAGTGTGGGCTGCCTGGAGCAATTGTTGCGGCAACTGGGCTGGAACATCGCGCCAGCGTCGGTGTCAGTGCCGCAGCTGCAGGCAGGCGCGCCGTGTACCCGGGGATCGCTCGCTGAGGCGCAACGCGCAGGTGATCTGCACTGGCATTACCCGCAGCAATGGACGTTGGATCAGCGCCACCAGGCCCTGGTGCACCTGCTGGACGATCCCGCTACCCATTGCGCCTATGCCTTCGCGCTAGGCGCGGCGACGCAGCGCGCGGTGGCCCGCCTGCAGGACAATCCAGGTTACCGTTTCTCCGCGCTGCAACTCGGCTGGATCGGTTTCGGTTGGCGCGGTGCCGATGCGCAGGGATGGGAGCGCTTTCGCAGCTTTGGCCGTGGGTATCGGCCCACCGCCAGCAATGCGCGTGCGCTGGATGCGTTCTATCAGGGGCGGGTGCGTTCGGAGTGCGGTGTCGGCCGCCAGGTGGCGCAGTTGGCGACCCAGCGCGAGTTGTACGGCGATGACGGCTTCGATCGCATGTTCACGCCCGGCGAATTGTCGATCGGCACCTTCCTCACCTTGCACGATACCGACAGCATCCTGCTGGGGGCGCATGCCGGCGACTTCTTTGCCGACGGCAAGGCGGTCAAGACCGCCGCGTTGGGTCGCCAGGCCTTTGTCGGTGCGCCCGGTTACATCGTCCATGTCTTCGATGCGAAATACCTGGACGACATCCACAACCAGGCGGAGAACTTCGTGGTGGTGGACGTCAGCGACGCCGCCGCGCGGGCGCTGGCGCAGCACGGCGGATTTGCCTATTACGATCAACGCAACCGCCAGATCTGGGAGCTGGCCCGCACGCTGCGCGGACCGGGCCGTCGCCGTTTCGAACGCTTGCTGTACGAGCACGATGCCGGATTGCGTGCCAGCCTGGAGCCTGCCGAGCAGGCCCGGCTGCAGGCTTTGTCGAGCCTATTGGACGACCCGTTCTATACCGGGTTCCAGGTCTATGTGCATCCCAAGGGTGTCAAGCCGATCGGTTACCACGTCGCGCGTCTGCTCGACCGCAATCCACGCACGCCGTACGCGATCGAACTGACGCTGCACAATCTGCAGACCACCCTGTATTGGCGTTGGATCGACTGGCGCTTGCAGCAATGCGAAGCCGGTATCGCCACGGAACGATCCATTGAGAATTCCGTTACGCCGCCACCCGCGCGGCGTGGCACCCTGCACTGAACCAAGCAGACGAGGAGCGACGATGGAACTGGGTATGGTGGGACTGGGGCGCATGGGCGCCAACATGGCAGAACGCCTGCTGCGCGGCGGCCACCGTGTGCATGGCTACGACCCGGGTGCGGCCGCGCGCGATGCTGCACAGGCCAAGGGCATTGCCACCGTCGATGCGCTGGCGGCGTTGGTCGAGGCCTTGCCGAGTCCGCGCGTGCTGTGGCTGATGGTGCCGGCCGGCAAGATCGTCGACGACACGCTCGATCGGTTGCTGCCGCTGCTGCACGCCGACGACATCGTGGTCGATGGCGGCAATTCTTACTACAAGGACTCGCAACGCCGTGCGGCGCGGCTGCAGGCCAAGGGCATCGCCTTTGTCGATTGCGGCACCAGCGGTGGCGTTTGGGGCCTGCAGGAAGGCTATAGCCTGATGGTCGGTGGCGACGAGGCGGCGGTAACGCGATTGCACCCGCTGCTGGCGAGCCTGGCGCCGAGTGCGGACACCGGCTGGGGACGCGTGGGCCCGAGTGGCGCCGGTCACTTCACCAAGATGGTCCACAACGGGATCGAGTACGGCCTGATGCAGGCCTATGCCGAGGGATTCGCGTTGATGGAGCACAAGCGCGAGTTCGCCCTGGACCTGCACCAGGTGGCCGAAATCTGGCGCGAGGGCAGTGTGGTGCGGTCGTGGTTGTTGGACCTGACGGCCGATGCATTGGCGCACAACCCCACGATGGACGGCATCGCGCCGTTCGTGGCCGATTCCGGCGAGGGACGCTGGACCGTGGCCGAGGCGATCGACCTGGACGTGCCGGCGCCGGTGATCACGCTGTCGCTGTTGGAGCGCCTGCGTTCGCGCGACAAGGATTCCTACACCGACAAACTGTTGGCTGCCATGCGCAATCAGTTCGGCGGTCATGCCGTACTGGCCAGCACTCCGGCAGCGGCGACGGACGGCAAGCACAGCTGAGCACACGCCACCGATCGCCGCAGAGGCGATCGGTGGGCAGGTCATGGCGGCGGTGAGCAGACCCACCTGGCGGCCGATCGCACCGGCACGCCGCAGCGATCGCACGATGAATCGGCGCTGTGAGCCGGTGCTTGCGCGCGTGGCCCGCCCGACTCGCGTGCTGACCAGATGCGGTTTCTGGGTGAAGGCATGAGCCGCATGCGCGGTTTGCGCTGTGGATCGGCGGCTACCGGGAACAACCGGCTAGCCAGCAGCAGGACCGCCGCGCTCCGACAATTTTCCGACCTTGGTGAAGGCCGGGCAACGCCTCGTGGCGGTGATGGTGCGATGCGACACGTCGGTGGAGTAGCGTTGCGCGTTTCTTCTCAGCCGCTCTTCCATGTCCCAGGTCTCCTTGGCGCCGCGTCGCCTCGCTTGCTGTGCGCTGTTGTTCGCTGCCGTGGTGGCTGGAGGCTGTTCGGATCACACGCCGGCGGCCAACACGCCGGTCCGGGTCGGGGTGCTCACCCTGAGCGCACATGCGATGCCGGTGCAACGGACGTTGTCCGGCCGCACGGTCGCCTTCGAAACCGCCGATGTGCGTCCGCAGGTAGGCGGTCTGTTGCGCCAGCGTCTGTTCGACGAGGGGCAACAGGTCAAGGCCGGGCAGCCGCTGTACCAGATCGACCCGGCGCCGTACCAAGCTGCTTACGACATTGCCCGCGGCAACCTCGCCCAGGCCGAAGCAACGCTGGCCAGCGCCCGCCCCAAGGCCGAGCGGACCCGCACCCTGATGGACATGGACGCAGCCAGCAAGCAGGACGCCGACGATGCGTTGTCGGCCGAGCGCCAGGATGCCGCCGCCGTGATCGCGGCCAAGGCCGCGCTGCAGGCCGCGCGGATCAATCTGGACTACACCCGCATTACCGCGCCGATCTCTGGCCGGATCGGGACCTCGGCCTACACCGTCGGTGCGCTGCTCACGGCCGCGCAGGACACCGCGTTGACCACGATCCAGCGGCTGGATCCGATCTACCTGGACGTCAGCCAGTCCAGTACCCAGATGCTGGCGCTGCGGCGCCAGCTCGACGCCGGCAAGATCCGCGCCATCGACGGCAAGGCGCAGGTGCAGGTGCAACTGGAAGACGGCAGTGTCTATCCGCATCCCGGAACGCTGGAATTCGTCGGCACCCAGGTCAATGCGGGAACCGGCAACGTCACCCTGCGTGCGGTGGTGCCCAATCCCGAACAGCTGCTGCTGCCAGGCATGTACCTGCGCGCGATGTTGCCGATGGCCACCGATCAGGGAGCGGTGCTGGTGCCTCAGCAAGCGGTGACCCGCAACAGCAAGGGCGAACCGATGGTGAAACTGCTCGACGCGCATGACCGGGTGGTCGAGCGGCGGATCCGCACCGGCGACACCGTGGGGCACGATTGGGTGGTCGAGGACGGGCTCCGTCCCGGCGAGCGGCTGATCGTGGTCAATGCCAGCCGGGCCGAGATCGGCAAGCCGGTGACGCCGTACGCGGTCAGCGCCGCCCAGCTTCCGGCCGCACCGGCGGTGCCGGGCGACGCCCAGGCCGAGTGAGGAGACCGCCATGTCGCGTTTCTTCGTCAACCACCCGGTGGTGGCCTGGGTCATGGCCATCGTCATCGTCCTGGTCGGCATGCTGGCCATCCATGGGCTGCCGATCGAGCGCTATCCGCACATGGCGCCGCCCACCATCACCGTGCGCGCCACCTATACCGGCGCCTCGGCGCAGACGGTGGAGAACACCGTCACCCAGCTGATCGAGCAGTCGCAGCAGAGTCTGGATCACCTGCTGTACATGACCTCCACCAGCGCATCGGACGGCACCGCGCAGGTGAACCTGGTGTTCGAGACCGGGACCAATGCCGACACCGCGCAGGTGCAGGTGCAGAACCAGTTGCAGTCGGTGATGTCGGTGTTGCCGCAGGCGGTGCAGCAGAACGGCCTGATCATCACCAAGTCCAGCGGCTCGCTGTTCGAGGTGGTGGCGTTCACCTCCGACGACGGCAGCATGGACAACTTCGATGTCGCCAACTACATGGAATCCAACATCGACGACCAGATCAGCCGCGTCAGCGGCGTGGGCAACATCCAGCCGCTGGGCTCGGAGTACGCCATGCGGATCTGGTTGGACCCGGAGAAGCTGCGCAAGTACGCGCTGATGCCTTCGGACGTGGAGAACGCGCTGCAGGCGCAGAATACCGATGTGTCGGCCGGCGAGATCGGCGGTCAACCGGCGCTGCGCGGGCAGCGTCTGGATGCAACGGTGACCACCCGCAGCCGCCTGCAGACCCCGGCGCAGTTCGGTGCGATCGTGCTCAAGAGCGATACCGGCGGAGCGGCGGTGCATCTGTCCGACGTGGCCAGGATCGGCCTGGGCCCGGAGACCTACGACAGCATCACCCGCTTCAACGGCAAGCCCTCGGCGTCGCTGGGTATCGAACTCAACGCCGACGCCAACGCGGTGGAGACCTCCAAGGCGATCGACCGGCGGCTGCAGGAACTCAAGCAATACTGGCCGCACGGGTTCAACTACCACATCGCCTTCAGCACCACGCCGTTCGTGACCACCTCGATCAAGGAGGTGGTGATCACGCTGATCGAGGCGGTGCTGCTGGTGGTGGCGGTGATGTACCTGTTCCTCCAGAACTGGCGGGCCACGCTGATCCCGACCATTGCCGTGCCGGTGGTGCTGATGGGCACCTTCGGCGTGCTTGCGGCTTTCGGCTACTCGATCAACACCCTGACCATGTTCGCGATGGTGCTGGCGATCGGTCTGCTGGTGGACGATGCCATCGTGGTGGTGGAGAACGTGGAGCGGGTGATGGGCCAGGAAGGCCTGCCGCCGAAGGAGGCCACGCTGCGCTCGATGCAGCAGATCAGCGGCGCACTGGTCGGCATCGTGCTGGTGTTGACCGCGGTGTTCGTGCCGATGGCGTTCTTCAACGGCGTCACCGGTGTGATCTACCGGCAGTTCTCGATCACCATCGCCGCCTCGATGATCCTGTCGGTGCTGGTGGCGATGACGCTGACTCCGGCGCTGTGCGTGACCATCCTCAAGCCGCTCCACAAAGGCGAGGCGCCGATCGGTTCGCACGGTCGCCTGGGCTGGTTCTTCATCTGGTTCAACACCCGCTTCCGCCATCTGTCCGACCGCTATCGCACGCTGGTGGAGCGGATGTTGGGACGCCGCGCGCTCGGTCTGGTGGCCTATGCGGTGCTGATCGTGGTCACCGGCGTGCTGCTGTGGCGCCTGCCCGGCGCCTTCCTGCCCGACGAGGACGAGGGCATGCTCAACGTGCTGGTCAAGCTGCCGGCCGGCTCCACGCTGGAGCAGACCCTGGGTGTGACCGACCGCCTGACCGCTGCCGCGCTGAAGGAATCCGGCGTGCGCTCGGTGCTGGCATCGGCCGGCTTCAGCGTCACCGGCGCTGGTCAGAACGTGGGCATGGCCTTTATCCGGCTCAAGGACTGGGATGATCGCGAGGACGATGCAGCCACCATCGCCGAGCACCTCAACAAGGCCCTGGCCGACGTCCCGGATGCGGATCTGTTCGTGACCTCGCCGCCGGCCATTAGCGGCTTGGGCGATGCCGCCGGGTTCACGTTCGAGTTGATGGACTACGAAGGCGTGGGGCATACGGCGCTGGTGGCCGCGCGCGACAAGCTGCTCAAGCTGGCCAAGCACGATCCCAAGTTGAGGGACGTGCGCTATGCCAGCCTCGAAGACGCGCCGGTCTACGCAGTCAAGATCGACGACGACAAGGCGCAGGCGTTGGGGGTGGATCCGGGTGACATCAATGCCACGCTCAATAGCGCGCTCGGCGGCGATTTCGTCAACAACTTCATCTACAAGGGGCGCATCAAGAAGGTCTTTGTGCAGGGCGACGCCGATGCGCGCATGACCCCGCAGGACATGGACCGCTGGACGGTGCGCAATACCGGCGGCGACATGGTGCCGATGTCCGCGTTCACCCGCTCGCGCTGGACCAGCGCGCCCGCTGCATTGGAACGCTATAACGGCGTGGCGGCGATGGAGCTCACCGGACAGGCAGCGCCCGGCGTCAGCTCGGGTGCGGCCATGGACGAGATGGCCGAACTGAGCAAGCAACTGCCCCATGGGTTCGGCTACGCGTGGTCGGACATGGCCTACCAGGAAAAGCTGTCGGCCAATCAGGCGCCGGCCTTGTATGCGATCTCGTTGCTGTTCGTGTTCCTGTGCCTGGTGGCGCTGTACGAGAGCTGGTCGATTCCGTTCGCGGTGATGCTGGCGGTGCCGGTGGGCGTGTTCGGCGCGGTCTTGCTGATGACGCTGCGCGGACTGCAGAACGATGTCTACTTCCAGGTCGGTCTGTTGACCACGGTGGGCCTGGCCGCCAAGAACGCCATCCTGATCGTCGAGTTCGCCCGTGAACTGGAGCGCCACGGCGAAGCCCTGCTGGCCGCCACCTTGCATGCGGTGCAGATGCGTCTACGCCCGATCCTGATGACGTCGCTGGCCTTCCTGCTCGGCGTGTTGCCGCTGGTCGTCAGTCATGGTGCCGGTTCGGCCGCGCGTCACTCGCTGGGGACCGGCGTCACCGGCGGGACCTTGGCATCGATCACCCTGGGGCTGTTCTTCGTGCCGTTGTTCTATGTGATCGTGCGCCGGCTGTTTCCCGATCGCAGCGCGCCCACGGCGGAGGTGAGCCCATGAGCGCCGCTATCCGTGTGAGCGTGGCAGCAGCGACGCTGCTGACGTTGGCCGGCTGCACGCTGGCACCGACCTATGTGCGCCCGGCCGCGCCAGTGCCGAGCGCGCTGGCTGCGGTCGATGCTGCGCCGGCCGCGGGTGCCGTCACCGATACGCTGGCGATGCCGGACTGGCAGCAGGTGTTCCTGGATCCGCGGCTGCGCCAGACCATCGCGCTGGCATTGCAGAACAATCGCGACCTGCGGGTGGCGATGCTGTCGATCGACAAGGCGCGTGCGCAGTACCGTATCCAGCGTGCCGCGCAATTGCCGATGCTCGATGCCAACGCCAGCATGAGCCGCGGCCGCAACAGTGCTGCCAGCGACGACGACGGCGTGTCGCGGGTCAGCACCAGCGATAGTTGGCAGGTCGGGCTCAGCAGTTGGCAGCTGGATCTATTCGGACAGCTGCGCAGCCTCAAGCAGGAAGCGCTGCAGAACTGGCTGTCCAGCGCAGAAAACCAGCGCAGTGTGCGGCTGAGCCTGGTCGCTCAGGTCGCCGGTGCTTGGCTGACGGTCGCGTCCAATCAGGAACAGCTCACGCTGGCGCAGGAGACGCTGGATAGCCAGACGCAGAGTCTGCAATTGGTCGAGCGCCGGCACACCGTGGGCACTGCCTCGGGACTGGATCTGGCGCAGCAGCAGACCAGCGTGGAGACCGCACGCGCCAGCGTGGCCAGCGCGGCGACACAATTGGCGTTGGCACGCGATGCGCTGCAGCTGTTGGTCGGTGCGCCGGTGGGCAGCGACCTGCTGCCGGCCGCGCAGGCCATCGATCACAGCGTGGCGTTGGCGCCGCTGCCGACGCCGCTGTCCTCGAGCGTGCTGCTGCAGCGCCCGGACGTGCTGGCCGCCGAGCACAGCCTGCAAGCGGCCAATGCCGATATTGGTGCGGCGCGCGCCGCGTTCTTTCCCAGCGTGAGCCTGACCGCGACGACCGGGCGTAGCAGCGATGCCTTGTCCACGTTGTTCTCGGCCGGCAGCCGGACCTGGTCGTTCGTGCCCAGCATCACTGCGCCTATCTTCCATTCCGGCGCGCTGCGGGCCTCGCTGGATGTGTCCAAGATCGGCAAGGACATCGCCGTGGCCCAGTACGAGAAAGCGATCCAGTCGGCCTTCGCCGAAGTGGCCGATGCGCTGGCCGTGCGCGACCATCTGGAGGCGCAGCTGCACGCGCAACAGGCGGTGGTGGACGCCAGCCAGCGCAGCTACACCCTGGCCGAGGCGCGTTACCGCTCCGGCCTGGACGGTCATCTGCCGGTCCTGGATGCGCAGCGCTCGCTCTATGCCGCGCAACAGGCGCTGATCGCCCTGCGCCTGCAGGACGCCAGCAATCGGGTCACGCTGTATCAGGTGCTGGGCGGCGGTGCCGACGCCCAGGCTGGCGCGCCGTAATGGGCCGATCGTCGCCGCGCCGAGAGATCGGCAGTGGCGACGTTTAGGCCGCCGGCGGTGCCGCGAAATCGGGTGTTGGCGGCAGCCATTGCAGCTGGCCGTCGGCGGCGCTGCGCTGGGCCAGCTCCAGCAGTTCCATCAGCGCCAGCGCGTCCGCGCCGCTGACCGGCGCCGGCCCGTGCCCGGCCAACGCGTCGCGGAAGGCGAGATAGGCCTGTCGGTAGTCGCCGGGCGTCATGTCCGGTTGATGGGTTTGCACGTGCCCCTCGGCGTCGACCCGGGTCAGCGTTCCCGGCTTCGGGTCCACGCCCCAGCCGGCGGTGCCGGGACGGCGCCCGCCGCGCAACTGGTCCTCCTGGATATCCAGCCCATGCTTGAGATAACTGCCGCGCGTTCCGTGCACGGCAAAGCGCAGGCGGCTGTCGGCGACCAGCGAGCCGGCATGCAGGATCACGCGCAGCCGCGGGTAGTGCAGGGCGACGTGGAAGTAGTCGTCGCTGCGCGCTTGGTCGCGTTGCCGTTGCAGGTCGGCGGCGATGGCTTGCGGTCGGCCGAACAGCTGCAACGCCTGGTCCAGCAGATGCGGGCCCAGGTCGTACCACAGCCCGGCGCCGGGCGCGTCGCTCTCGCGCCAGCGCTCGCGTACCTGCGGCCGGTAGCGGTCGAAATGCGAATGGAATTCCACCACTTCGCCGAGCTGGCCGTCTTCGATCAGGCGGCGCACGGTCAGGAAGTCGGCATCCCAGCGCCGGTTCTGAAACACACTGATGATCCGGCCAGCGCGTTGGCCAGCTGCGATCATGGCCTGCGCCTGCGCCAGGTTCAGCGCGAACGGCTTGTCCACCAGCACGTGCTTGCCGGCTGCCAGCGCTTGCTGCGCCAAGGTCGCGTGGGTGTGGTTGGGCGTGGCGATCACCACGGCGTCCAGCGTCGGATCGGCCAGTGCGGCCTCCAGTGTCGGCCACACCCGTGCCTCGGGAGCATCGGCCTGCGTCTGCTGTGGTCGGGAGCTCACCACGCCATGCAGGCGCAGGCCGGGGGTATTGGCGATCAGCGGCGCGTGGAAAGTGCGGCCGACATAGCCATAGCCGACCACGGCCAGATTGAACGGTTTAGGCATTGAAAACGGTTCATCGCAATGATGGGGAATCGGGCCATGGTATTGCACCTACCGGTGGCGGGGCGGGTTCACGACCTCTGCATTCGGCGGTCACATCCACGCGACGGGGCGCGGCGGCAGACTGGACCCACATTCCACGGGAGGTTTGTCATGAAGAAGATGTTGCATGCACGTCCGCTGCTGGCCCTGTCGCTTGCGTTGGGCGTGACGCTAGGCGCATCGCAGGCCTTTGCCCAGGAGCACAAGGACCACACCGCCGGCGCCATGGACCACAGCAAGATGGATTCCAAGAAGCCGGTCACCGATAGCTGGATCACCACCAAGGTCAAGGCCGACCTGCTGGCCACCGACAACGTGTCCGGGACCGACATCAAGGTCGAAACCGTCAATGGCGTGGTCACCCTGAGCGGCATGGTGGCCACCAAGGCCGAGCACGACAAGGCCATCGCCGTTGCCAAGGGCATCGAAGGCGTCAAGAGTGTCAAGGCGACCAATTTGAAGGTCAGCGCGACCGCCAAGAACTAAGCGTTCTGGTGAATGCCGGGGCCGCCGAGGCGAGGCGGCGGCCCCGAGCGCAAGGCGCACTCCACGGAGTGCGCCTTTTTTGTGTCCAGAAGGGGTGACGATCTGCTGATGCTCGCGCACTTTTCACGGTGCGCAGACGTATGATCGGCCCTATTCAGCTATGTCTAGGATCGGCGTATCCTCGGCTGAATGGTTTATTCGACGACAGGTCCAATCGGGGACAATGCGGACCTGTCCAGGCGCAACTGCAGCGAGCGGATACCGACCCAGCAATGCAAACACCGATCCGAGAAGACGTATGGGATCGCTGGCGCCTGCCAATCCTGGCGGCCGCTGTCTGCCTGATCGTGGTGGTGCCGGCGCTGTTGCTGCAGCAGATCGCCCGCGAGGCCAATCGGGCAGCCGTATGGGTCGCCCATAGCCAGCAGGTGCAGGAAGCCGCCCAACGGATGGAGGCGTCGATGCGTGGCGCCGAATCGGCGGCCTTGATGCGCTCGCACGGGGTGGAGAGTCCGATCCTGCTCGACCGCATGCGCGAGGGCCGCAAGCAGGCGACCGATGCGGTACGCGAGTTGGTCGAGCTGACCAAGGACAACCCCGAGCAGCAGCTGCGCCTGGGGCGCATCCAGAGCACCATCGAGCGGCGGCTGTTGCTGGCCGAACGCATCGCGCAGGCGCGCGGCCCCGAGCAGATCCGTGCGTTGATCGACGAGATGACGGTCAGCAACCCGATCCGCGCGCTGATCGACGAATTGCAGAGTACCGAGAGCCGCCTGCTGACGGTCCGCAACGCGCGCGCCGAGCGCGACCGTCGCTATTACGCGGCGCTCAGCTGGGGCACGCTGGCGGTGCAGGTGTTGCTGCTGGCGACGGTGATCTGGTTGTTGCAGCGGCAGATCCGCCGCCGCCTGGCGGCCGAGCAGGAATACCTGCGTGCGAGCGGGCGCGCGTCCTCGGTGCTGCAGACCGTGCGCGATCCGATCGTGCTGCTCGATGCCAAGCAGCGCATCGTGTTGCATAACCCTGCCTTTGCCGAGTTGTACGGCCTGGAGGCGCGCGGCAATGAATTGATGCCGCTGGATGACGTCGGCGATGGCGTGTGGCGCGACACGCTGATGCATCAGCGCCTGGCCGACGTGCTGCTGCGCGATCGCGAGCTATGGGATTTCGAGCACGAGCAACGCGGTGCCGATGGCGTGTTGCGCACCATGCTGATCAACGCCCGCCGCATGCCGCTACCCGATACCGACGACGAAGAACTGGTGCTGATGACGGTCAGCGACATCAGTCTGCAAAAGGCCACCCAGCAGCGGATCCAGGAACTCAATCGGCAGATGGCCGGCAAGGTCGAGCAGGTTTCGGAAGTCAACCGCGAACTGGAGGCGTTCAGTTATTCGGTCTCGCACGACCTGCGCGCGCCGTTGCGCCACGTGGCCGGTTTTTCCGACAAGCTCGCGCGCCACCTGGGCGATGCCGCCGACGAAAAATCGCGCCACTACATGGAAGTCATCAGCAGCTCGGCGCGGCGGATGGCCTCGCTGATCGACGATTTGCTGGTGTATTCGCGCCTGGGCCGAGGTGCTCTGCGTCTGCAGGCGGTGGACATGCAGTCGCTGGTGGCCGAGACGCGCGCCATCCTCGATGCCAATCTGAAGAGCGAGAACACCGGCCACCGGGTGGAGTGGCACATCGCGCCACTGCCGGTGCTGGTGGCCGATGAGAACATGATGCGCCAGCTGTGGATGAACCTGCTGGGCAACGCCGTCAAGTACAGCGCCAGGCGCGAGATCGCGCGGATCGAGGTCGGCTATCAACTGCTGCCCGACGGCGGCCACCAGTTCAGCGTGCGCGACAACGGCGCCGGCTTCGACATGGAATACAGCGCCAAGCTGTTCGGGGTGTTCCAGCGGCTGCACAAGGCCAGCGAATATGCCGGCACCGGTATCGGCCTGGCCAGCGTGCGCCGCGTGCTGGCGCGCCATGGCGGCACGGTCTGGGCCGAAGGCGTCGTCGACGAAGGCGCCAGCTTCTACTTCATTCTTCCCCCTGCGCCAGACGCGCCCAACCAAGAGTCCTTCGCATGACCTCCATCCGCACCATTCTTCTGGCAGAAGATAGCCTGGCCGACGCGGAAATGGCCGCCGACGCGCTGCGCGAGGCCCGCCTGGCCAATCCCATCGTGCACGTCGAAGACGGCGTGGAGACGATGGACTATCTGCTGCGCCGAGGCGCCTTCGCCGACCGCGAGGAAGGGCTGCCGGCGGTGCTGCTGCTGGACATCAAGATGCCGCGGCTGGATGGCCTGGAGGTGCTCAAGCAGATCCGCAGCGAGGAGAGCCTCAAGCGCCTGCCGGTGGTGATTCTGTCGTCCTCGCGCGAAGAGAGCGACCTGGCGCGTTCCTGGGACCTGGGCGTCAACGCCTACGTCGTCAAGCCGGTGGACGTCGATCAGTTCTTCAATGCGGTCAAGACCCTCGGCACCTTCTGGGCGCTGATCAACCAGGCCCCGGGAGTGGACTGACGCCATGCCGCAAGAGGGGGCAAAGCTTGAGCAATTGAAGATACTTCTGGTGGAGGATTCACCAGAAGACGCCGAGCTATTGTCGGACCAGTTGCTGGATGCCGGGATCGATGCGCTGTTCGAGCGGGTCGACAACGAAGCATCGCTACAGGCCGTGCTGGAGCAGTTCCAGCCGGATATCGTGCTGTCGGACCTGAGCATGCCGGGTTTTTCCGGCTACCAGGCGCTGCGCATGGTGCGTCAGCGCGGCGCCACTCCGTTCATCTTCGTCTCCGGCACCATGGGTGAGGAGACCGCGGTCAAGGCGCTGCAGGACGGCGCCAACGACTACATCATCAAGCACACGCCCACTCGCCTGCCGAGTGCGGTGCTGCGCGCGATCCGCGAGGCGCGTGCGGAGATCGAACGCCAGCGTGTGGAGAACGAGCTGATGCGCGCGCAGCGGCTGGAAAGCCTGGCGATGCTCGCAGCCGGCCTGAGTCACGATCTGCGCAACATCCTGCAGCCGTTGCTGATCGTGCCCGATCTGCTGGCCGGTCGCAGCGACGATCCGCAACTGCGCCAGCTCGCCAACGTAGTGGCCGAATGCGGTCGCCGTGGCCATGAAATGGCCGAGTCCATGCTGTCGTTCGTGCGCGGCTCCAACAAGCCGCGCGAACAGGTCTCCATCGCCAATCTGTTCCAGGCCGTGCAGATGCTGCTCAGGAGCAGCTTGCCCGATGGCGTGCGCCTGCAGATGGATCTGCTCGCCTCGGACCTGACCATCGAGGCCAATTACACCGAACTGCAGCAGTGCTTGCTCAATCTGGGCTTGAACGCCATCCAGGCGATGCCCGACGGCGGGACGCTGACGCTGTCGGCCGACCGGCACGACGAGCGTTGCGTGCGCATGAGCGTTGCCGATACCGGCGTGGGCATGGGCGACGACACCCGTGCGCGTCTGTTCAGCCCCTTCTTCACCACCAAGGTCGACGGCACCGGGCTGGGCTTGATCTCCTGCAAGCGCATCGTCGAGAGCTACGGCGGCAGCATCCAGGTCGATAGCCAGCTGGGCGAGGGCACCCGCTTCGACATGATCGTGCCCATGCGTGCGCCGGTCAGTGCCGCCAGCGAGGCCGAACTGCCGCCGGCACTCGGCCACGGCCAGCGCATCCTGCTGGTGGACGGCGAGGCCACGCGGCTGTCGCTGCTGGGCAATGCGCTCTCCAGCCAGGGCTACCAGCCGCAGTTGGCGACCGACGGCGCGGCGGCGCTGCAGATCGTGCAGCAACACGCCATGCCGGATCTGGTGATCATCGACAGCGAGATCATCCTGCTGTCGGCCGTGAGCGTGTTGCTGAGCATGCAGGAGCTCGGCTATCAGGGGCCAGCGATCGTGCTGGAAGATGTCGGCACGCCACTGCGACGTGCGTATTTTCCGCACGACATCCCCGTGCATGTGCTGCGCAAACCGCTGGAGATGCGCCGGGTGTTCCGCGCGGTGGCGCACGCGCTCGAGGCGGTCTGAGCCGGCGGCAGGTTCTGTCGCCGCGCCGGCATGGTTGACGCTGACGCCGGTCGCATGCGCGAATATCGCATGACCACCGTGCTCCTCAGCCTGGGCAGCAATGTGCAGCCCACCCACTACCTGCGTCTGGCCGTGGAGGCGCTGCGTGCGCGTTTCGGCCCCATCGTGATCTCGCCGGCGTATCGCACCCCTGCGGTGGGCTTCGATGGCCCGGACTTCGTCAACAATGCGGTCGCGCTGGACACCGAGCTGGAATTGCAGCCGCTGGACCAGTGGTTGCACGCGCTGGAGGATCGCCACGGACGTGACCGCAGCGGACCGCGCTACAGCGATCGGACGCTGGACGTGGATGTGGTGTTCTTCGGCGATCGCATCGTCGAAGGTCCTGGGCATCTGCGCATCCCGCGCCCGGAGCTCAAGCATGCGTTCGTCCTGAAGCCGCTGGCCGACATCGCTCCCGCCTTCGTCGACCCGCTCAGCGGCCGCACGCTGGCGGCCTTGTGGCAGCAACATCCGCAGTACGGCACGGCGTTCGAGCAGGTCGCGCTGGACCCGGCGGCCGCGCTCAGCTGAGCAGGCGCCCGCCGTCCACCCGCAAGGTATGGCCGGTGACGAAGCTGGCGGTGTCCAGCAACCAGCGCACCGCCTCGGCGATTTCTTCCGGCGTCCCCAGCCGCCCCAGTGGCGTGCGTGCGAGCAAGGCCTGCTTGGCCGCGTCGGCCTTGCCGTCCTCCGGCCACAGGATGGCGCCGGGGGCGATCGCGTTGACGCGCACCGCCGGTGCCAGTTCCAACGCCAGGCTGCGGGTGAGCATCTCCAACGCGCTCTTGGACGCACCGTACAGCGGATGCTGGCGCATCGGCAGATCGGCGTGCAGATCGGTGAGATTGACGATCGCGCCGCCGCTGGCGCGCAGATGCGGCGCGGCCGCCTGCGCAAGGAAGAACGGCGCACGCGCATTGACCGCGAACAGTTCGTCCCACTGTGCCACGGTCGCGTTTTCCAGCGGCGTGGGATAGAACGCCGAGGCGTTGTTGACCAGACCATCGAGGCGGCCGAAGGCTCCCACGCAGGCGGCGACCAGGTGGGCCGGTGCATCGGCATCGCGCAGATCGGCCTGCAATGCCAGCGCGCTGCCGGCGCGACGTGCGCAGAGTGCATCGACCTGCGCTGCCAGCGTCTGACCGGAACGGTGCGCGTGCAGCGCCACGCGATAACCGGCCGTGTGCAGGGTGGTGGCGATCTGCGCGCCGATGCGGCGCGCCGCGCCGGTGATCAGCACCACCTTGGAATTGTCTGTCATGGCGTCGTGGCTCGGTGTGGCGGAAGGCTCGGCTATCCTGTGCATTGTCCCTGCAACCGGTATCTGCATGCACGCCGATCTTCCCGCTCCCGATCAGGACGCGTTGGCCCATAGCGACCAGTTGGCCGCGCACCTGCGTGCCGAGATCGCCGCCGCCGGTGGCGCCATTCCGTTCTCGCGCTTCATGGAGCTGGCGCTGTACGCGCCGGGGCTGGGCTATTACAGCGCCGGTGCGAGCAAGTTCGGCGCTGCCGGCGATTTCGTCACCGCGCCCGAGCTCGGTCCGTTGTTCGCCGCCACCGTCTCCGGCGCGCTGGCGCCGGTATTGCAACAGCTGGGCCCGGCCGCGCGCGTGCTGGAGGTCGGCGGCGGCAGCGGCGCGTTCGCCGAGGTCACCTTGAAGCGCTTGCTGGAGCTGGACGCGCTGCCCGAGCGCTACGCCATCCTGGAGCCCAGCGCGGACCTGCGCGAGCGTCAGCGCGAGCGGCTGGGACGCACGCTGATCCCGCCGGTCTTCGATCTGGTCGAGTGGCTGGACGGCCCGTTCCCCGACGACTGGGACGGCGTGCTGTTCGCCAACGAAGTGATCGACGCACTGCCCACGCCACGCTTTGCATTGCGCGATGGCCAGGTCTACGAGGAAACGGTGGTGCTGGACGACCAGCAGCGCTTCGCGCGCGGCGAGCAGCCGGCCGACGCCTTGCTGGGCGCGGCGGTGCGTCATCTGGAGCGCTATTTGAAGCAGCCCTTCGCCGATGGCTACCGCTCCGAGCTGTTGCCGCAACTGCCGTATTGGATCCAGGCGGTGGCTGGCGGACTCAAGCGTGGCGCGATGCTATTCGTGGATTACGGGTACCCGCGCGGGGAGTTCTATCACGCGCAACGCGAGGACGGCACGCTGCGTGCGTTCTATCGCCATCGCATGCACACCGATCTGTATCGATGGCCGGGTTTGCAGGATCTGACCGCCTCGGTGGACTTCACCGCGCTGGCCGAGGCGGGCACCGGCGCCGGCTTCGAACTGGCCGGTTATTGCACCCAGTCCAGTTTCCTGCTCGGTAATGGCCTGGACACGTTGCTGGCACAGGCCGATGCGCGCGCCGATGAGGTCGGGCGTCTGCGGCTGCGCGAGCAGGTCAAGCGGCTGACTCTGCCCAGCGAGATGGGCGAGCGTTTCCAGGTGATGGGATTCGCGCGTGACGTCGACTTCTCCGCAGCGTTCCTGGCCGGCGACCTGACGTGGCGGCTGTGACCGGGGCGCTACGGCCGTTTCAGCGGCCGCGGGTGTGGGTGGGGCTGTGGATCCTGGCCAATCTCGTGGTAGTCGCGGTGTGCATGGGCCCGCCACCGGAGTTTCCGGAGTTGCCGTCCAACAGCGACAAGGCGGAGCACTTCATCACCTTTGCCTTGTTGTGCTGGGGAGCGGTGCAATTGTTCGCCACCCGACGCGCGCTGCTGCTGGCAGCATTCGGTCTGGTGCTGCTGGGAATCGGGATCGAAATCGCGCAGGGTACGCTGACCACCAATCGCAGTGCCGATCCGTACGATGCGCTGGCCGATACCTTGGGCATTCTGGCCGGCTTGTGCCTGGCGCGGACGCCGCTGCGTTGGGTGATGCTGCGGATCGACCGACGTCTGTTTGCGCCGCGTTGACGCTGCGCGAGCGCGCGCTCGGCAAGCAAGGCGCCTGGCCGCAGGCGTGAGCCGGGCCCCGCGCTGCCGCCGTCATAGTTTGATGTTCAGCCCAAGATAGAGCTGCCGTCCGGCCGCGGGCGAAAACATCGGCTGCGCCTGTGCCCAGAAGAAACTGTCGTACCACACGTAGGCATACGCGCGCCCGGTGGCGTTGCGGACCTGCACATCCACGCTCCAGGTCGGGTTGATCGTGTAGCGCGCGTTGAGGTCCAGCGTCGCAAAGCCGCCGTACTTGCCTGCCTCGTTGCGCTCTTCGAGATAGTAATCGCCTTGGGCGCGCCCTTGCAGGCCGAGTTGCAACGCCTCGGTCGCGCGGTAGTCCACGCCGATGTTGCTGATATGGCGTGGCGTGGCGATGACTTCGTTGCCTTGCAGCGTGAGCGCGGCAGCGCGATCGTCGCGCGTGATCTTGGCTTCCTGATAGGCATGCGATGCCCACAGGGTCCAACGATCGCCCAGCTGCGCGTTGATTTGCGCATCCACGCCGCGGCGACGGGTCATGCCCAGGGTGACGGTGGTGCCGGTCGCCGGCATGTTGGAGATTTCGTTTTCCGCATCCTGTTGCCAGACGGCGATGCGCGCCTGGCTGGCGGGGAATGGACTGAATTTCATGCCCAGCTCGACGCCAGTGTTGGTGGAGGGGCGGATGCCGGCTTGCCCCGGGGTGAGATAGGCCGGGGCGGTGGAGCCCGTCAGCACCTGGAAGGTCCGGCCCCAGTTGGCGTAGAGATTGGTGGTGGGAGTCAACGCATAGACCACGCTCAGTTTGGGTTGCCCGATGCTGCCGTAGCGCTGCAACGGCGCGCGCACCGCGCCTGGCAGTTGGGTGTCGCCATCGAAGCGGTCCACGCGGTAGGCCGGGACCAGCTTCAAGGTCTCGACCGGTTGGTAGATGGCCTGGACGTAAGCGCCCCAATTGTCGAAAGTGTAGCGATCGTCGTTCTGGATGCGTGCGGGCGCTGCGGCGAAGTCGGTAGGCTCGGCGTAGCTGAAGCGTTCGCGCCGGTACGCATTGTCTTGATGTTCGTAGTTGATGCCGCCTTCCAACGTGATCAGGTCGTTTGCCCGCCAAGTGAGGGTGTTGAGCATGCCGACCTGCGACTCGTCCCAACGCCGACGCTGGCGCGGCGCATTGCCGGTGGGAAGGTCGCTGAAGGTCACTCGGCGGTCGTCCTGGTAGCGGTTGTAGTAAAGCTTGCTGCCCAGGAACAGCGTATCGGTCAGCATCAGGTCCAGGTGCAGGCCAAACTGCTGCATATCGCGGTCGTCGCCATCGTTGCGATTGCGGCGGTCTGAGCCGCGACGGCCGGCTCGCAGCTCTGCGGCGGTCATGAAGCCGGGTTCATCGGCCTGGTTGCGATAGGCGCGTGCCGTCAGGCCGATGCGCATGCCGTCGTCGAGACTGCCGTAGAACCATTTGCCGCCCAGCACATACTTGCTGGAACGATCGTGCGCGCGATAGCCATCCGATGCCTGCGCGCCGATGAAATAGTTGTGCGCAAACCCGTCGCGTTCGCGTCCCACGGCGACCTGCGCATCGCGTGTGGCATAGCTGCCGTAGGCAAGCCGTGCATCGGTGTCGTTGCCGCCCTGGCGGGTGCCGAAGTTGATGTTGCCGCCGATATTGTGCAGCCCATAGCGCGGATCGTTGGTGCCACGCACCACCTCGATGTAACTGATCTCCAGCGGAAACAGCATGTCGATGAAGCGCTGATTGCCGCTGTTGACGTTGCTGGGAATACCGTCGATCAAGGTCTTGATCGCATTGAGATAGCCCTCGCCGTTGAAGGCGCGGAAGCTGACCTTGCCGGATTCGGCACCCTGGCGGGTTTCGGTCAACTGGATACCCGGCATCTGCCCGAGCAATTCCCAGCTATAGGACACGTTCTTGTCCTCGATCTGGTCGGCGCCGAGGACGTCCACCGAGGTCAACACCTGATGGGCCGTGAGCTGGCCTTCGCGGTGTTGATGGGCGTTGACCTTGCCCAGTGTGAGTGCCGAATCGGACGACTGCGCGCGGGATTCAGTCGCAAGCAACAGCGCGGCGACCGCTGCCACCAGAGTGCGGATCTTCATGAAACGGACGAAGCCCTTCGGGAAGGTGTGGAGGTTTGTGTCATGTATGACATGTTATAACATAAATTGAAGGGGCGCTAACCAATCGCCGCAACGCAACCGGTGGAACCGTCGAAGCGATTTCGAGGCCTGCACAGCGATCACGCAGGTCACAAACCGCGTCGAGCGTGACATGGGTCGAACGCTTCAGACGTCGCCATCTGACTGCTGATGCCTGTGACCCGGTTCATTCGCGTCAGCAGTCGGCAACAGTCGTTGTCCGCTGCTACGTGGCGTCACACCTAGTCGGGCAAACGCGCCGCGCGTTCGCGCAGCCACTTGGTGGCCACCCATTTCTCTCCAGCGAGCACCGGCGCGCCGGCATGCAGGCTGCGGGTCATCGGGTGCGGGCGGTCGTAGCTGAAGAACACGGCATTGCCCTTGATTGCGGCGACATCCAGGTGGACATCCGGGAAGCGGGTGGCGCCGCCGCGTTCGGGCGTGTTGAGGTACATCACCAACGAGGCCACGCGCTGCCCGCCGGCGCGTAGCAGTGGTGGTGTGCCGGGGGCATCAGGGTCGAAATAATCGTAGTGCGGTCGATACTCGGCACCAGTGGCGTAGCGCAGCACCTGCAGCCCTTCGCCGTGCTCTACCGGCCAGTCCAGCAGCCGCGCGATCCGTGCCTCGATCCGCTCGCATAGCGCGGTCTGCCCCACTTGCAGGCACATGCTCTGGCTGGTGCGCGCGGCGTGCACGATCTGACCGCCGTCGCGGGTGTCGACCGTTCGCGAGCGCGACAGCTGCGGTCGTGCGCAGTCGATCAGTGCATCGCACTCGGCATCGCTGAGAAAGCCACCCAGTACCACCACGCGCGGCAGCATCAGGCTGACCAACACCTGCACCTGGCGATCGCCCAGTTCCAGCACGGAGGCCGCATCGGCCGACAGCGGTGCAGGAACGCGGACCGGCACCGGCAACCCGTTGGCGTGGGCATGTGTTTGCAGGTGCCGTCGCACCAGCGTCTCCACGGCGTCGATGGCGTCCTGCTCGCTCCATCCCTGCGACAGCAGTGGTTGCAACGCGTGTTCGGGCGCGTTGCCGGCGAGCGCTTGCGCAAGGATCCAGTCGGCGAGCGGGGCAGGGATGTCGTCGATTGTCATCCCGACACAATGCGGACCGAAGTGTGGCAGCAATATGTCGATACGTGTCAGGTAAGACAAATGCAACAGACGGCCGTTATAAAAGTGACGGGGATCTTGAACGTGCTCGCCACTGCAGTGAGCGGAACGCAACCATTCTTGACGACTCCTCTTCATTCCAAACTCTTGAAACTGGAGATCAGCCGCATGTCCGTCCGCAACAGCAGTAAAACCCTTCTGATGACCTTCGGCGCCGCGCTGGCGCTGACCGGTTGCGGCGGTGGCGCCGATCGTGTCGCCTCGCCAGGAGAGGGAGCGTTCCCGCCGTCGGCCGCACCCACCCCGGCACCGACGCCAGCGCCCACGCCGTCGCCGTCGCCGTCACCGAGCGGCCCGGCGGCCGACTGCCCGAGCGGCTTCTCCAACATCGGCACCATCGCCAACAACACGCTGCGCGCCTGCCAACTGCCGGACACCATCAATGGCAATCTGGTCGTGCCCGCCCGTGCCGGCACCGCCTATTCGATCAGCGGCCGCGTCAATATCGGCGTCGACCGCGGCGGTGACGCCAGCGCGCCGGTCGCTGGCAGCAGCCAGGGCATTCTCACCATCGAACCCGGCGTGACCTTGTTCGGTTCCTCAGGCAACGATTACCTGGTGGTCAATCGGGGCTCGCAATTGTTCGCCGAAGGCAGCGCCAGCGCGCCGATCGTGTTCACCGCACGGCAGGCGCTGGAAGGGCAGGTCAATGCCAACACCATCGGTTTGTGGGGCGGCATCGTGGTGTTGGGCCGTGCGCCGATCAACAACTGCCCGGGCTCCACGGTGTCCGGCACGCCGCAATGCCAGGCGCAGGTGGAAGGCACCAACGCGTTCTATGGCGGCAATAGCGCCACCGACAACAGCGGCTCGATGCGCTATCTGCGCGTGATGTACTCCGGCTTCGAGATCTCGCCCAACAACGAGTTGCAGGGCATCACCCTGGCCGGTGCGGGCAGCGGTACCAAGCTGGACTACGTGCAGATCCACAACAGCTCCGATGACGGTATCG
This sequence comes from Xanthomonas maliensis, assembly GCF_009192945.1. GTDB lineage: Bacteria > Pseudomonadota > Gammaproteobacteria > Xanthomonadales > Xanthomonadaceae > Xanthomonas > Xanthomonas maliensis. The sequence goes on from NZ_NSET01000032.1 coordinate 40,431, forward strand.
AATGGTTCGGCGGCACGATCAACGGCAGCCATCTGGTGATCACCGGTGCCGACGACGATTCGTTGGACACCGACGCTGGCTGGAGCGGCGCCTTGCAGTTCGGCATCGTGGTGCAGCGCGCCGGTGGCGGCGATCGCATGAACGAGTGGAGCAGCCTGCGTCGCCAGCCGTACTCGCGTCCGAAATTGGCCAACTTCACCTTCGTCGGCAACGCACGCAGCGGTGCGGCCATCATGCTCAACCAGGGCACGCAGGCCGCGTTCTACAACTCGGTCTTCACCCGCCCCGCCGGCGGCACCGGCGATGGCCTGGTGTGCTTGAACATGGCCGACACCGACACCGCCGGCACCTTCCAGTCGATCTTCTTCGCCTGCCCGACGCCCTTCGGTAGCGATCCGCGTGCCGCCAGCCAGTTCGCAGCGGGGACCAACAACGTCGCCAACGGCGTCTCCACGCTGCAGAACACCTTCGTCAATGGCGCCAACGAATCGGCCGTGCCGGCATTCCAGGGCCTGAGTTCGGTCAGCAGCTTCTTCCAGCAGGTGAACTACATCGGTGGCGTGCGCGATGCCAACGACACCTGGTGGCAGGGGTGGACCTGCGGCCTGACCGCCGACCGTCCCTGCTAAGCCAGGCCATCGCGGGACGGTGCTGCCGTCCCGCGATGTTTCCGGCCGCCATTCTTCAGTCGCCAGGGTTCCCCACGATGCGAATTTCCTCTGCTGCCCGTCTATCGCGGACGGGTTTGTTTCTTTCCATTTCCACCTTGCTTGCCTCCGGTTCGGCGTTGGCGCAATCCACGACGGCCGACGCCGGTGCCCGCACCACTGGAACGCCCAAGCAGCTCGACCAGGTCGTGGTACGCGGCGACTACATTCCAGAACCGATGCTGCAGACCTCCGAGGTGGCATCCTTCGTCACCCGCGAGGACATGGAGCGCACCGGCGACAGCAGTGCCGCAGTCGCACTGACCCGCGTCACCGGCCTGAGCCTGTCGCGCGGCAAATACGTTTACGTGCGCGGCCTTGGCGAGCGCTATTCCTCGGCGCTGTTCAATGGCTCGCCATTGCCCAGTCCCGAGCCTCTGCAGCGTGTTGTGCCGCTGGATCTGTTCCCCAGCGATGTGCTGGCCAGCGTCACCGTGCAGAAGACCTATTCGGCCGACTATCCCGGCGAGTTCGGCGGCGGCGTGATCGACCTGCAGTCGATGACGGTGCCGGACGCGCCCTTCCTGTCGCTCACGGTCGGTGGCGGCGGCAACAGCGTCAGTACCGGCGAGAAGGGCCTGACCTACTACGGCTCCGGCGACGACGAGTGGGGCTACGACGATGGCGCGCGCAAGCAGCCGGCGGCGTTGCGACAGGCGATCGCCAGCGGTCGCCGGGTCGACCTGGGCGGCTTCTCGCGCGAGGACCTGCGCCAGATCGGTCGCAGCATGAACAACGCCAACCTGTACCTGTTGCAGGAAAAGGACAGCATCGATCCGGACGTCAACGTCGGCGCCAGCGCCGGCTACACCCTGGACGTGGGCGAGGCCAAGCTCGGTATCCTGGCGGTGGCCAGTTACGACAACGAATGGCGCACCCGAACCGGCAAGCAGCAGGACGGCATCTTTACCAGCGAGGGGGTGGAGTTCAACTCGGATTACGACTTCGCAACCACCCGCAACAACGTGCGCACCAATGGCATGGTCGGTCTGGGCTGGGAGTACGGCCGGCACACCCTGGGCTGGACCACACTGTACGTGCACGACGCCCTCAAGGTGGCCCGTAGTCGCGCTGGTCGCGACGAGCTCGCCGGCTTCGATGTGCGCGATGACAATACCGAGTGGTACGAGCGTCAGCTGATCAACCATCAGTTGCGCGGCAGCCATGCCTTCGGCGAATACGACGATCTGAAGATCAGCTGGCGTGGGGCGGTGGCCAATGCCAGCCGCGATGTGCCTTACGAAACCGGCATCCGCTACGAATTGCTCAATGGCTACTGGGCGCACGATGCCTCGCGGGTGCAGAACTACACGCGCTTCAGCAAGGTCGACGATCGGGTCGCCAGTGGCGGTGTGGATGTGAGCTGGCGGCTGCCGATCGAACACGACCTCACCCTCAAGGGCGGTCTGTCCTACCTGGACAACGACCGCAAGGCCTGGAATCGCGAATTCCGCTTCCTGGCGCTGGACAATCCGCTGCCGTTCTCCAACCAGTACCAGCGCGTGGACTACCTGCTGTCGGACTACAACCTCAGCAACGATCTGCTGCGTTTGCGCGAAACCACCGGCAGCTTCGGTGCCGCTGCCTACGAGGCCACGTTGAAGGTCAAGGCCGCCTATCTGCAGGCCGAGGCCGAGGTGGTGCCGACCGTACGTGCCACCGTCGGCGTGCGCTATGAGGATGCGACCCAGGCGGTCCATCCCTACGACATCTTCACTGGCACCCGCCAGTCGGGCGTGGCGCCGTTGCAGAACCGCTATGCGTTGCCATCGGCAACGGTGACCTGGAATTTTGCCGATAACCAGCAACTGCGTTTTGGTGCCTCCAAGACCATTGCTCGCCCGCAGTTCCGCGAGATGGCGCCGCAGCAGTATCTGGATCCGGATATCGATCGGCAGTTCTTCGGTAACCCGTTCCTGGTCGATAGCGAGCTGATCAACCTGGATGCGCGCTACGAGTGGTTCTTCGAGCCGGGTCAATACGTGACGGTCGGTGCGTTCTACAAGGAGATCGACAAGCCGATCGAGGCCATCGTCAACGACGCGCCCGGTGGCGGGATCGTGCAGAGCTACATCAATGCCCCCAAGGCGGCGCTGTACGGCGTCGAGCTGGAAGCAAAGAAGTATCTGGATCTGCCGGTCACTGCCGACTGGTGGGGCGATCATCGCCTGTTCGTGTCCGGCAACTACACCCGTGCCACGTCCAAGGTCAGCGCCAGCGACGGCGATACCGTCCAGCCGTATGGGTTCAGTGCGCCGGTCCAGGCGACGCTGTTCATTCGTGACGGCAGTGCGCTGCAGGGACAGTCCGACGATATCGCCAACCTGCAAGTTGGGCTGGAAAGCGAGAGCACCAACAGTCAGGCAACGCTGATCGCCAACTACGTCGGCGAGCGGATCTCCGCGCGTGGTCGCCCCGGGCAGCCGGACTACATCGACAAGCCCGGGACCTCGCTGGATCTGGTGGTCAAGAAAGGCTTGAACTGGTCGGGCAATACGCTGTCCTTGAACTTTGCAGCACGCAACCTGCTCAAGACCCGCTACCAGGAATACCAGTCCCGCAACGGGCAGCGGGTGGACCTGTACACGTATCAGCCCGGCATCAGTTATGACATCAGTGTGACTGCACGCTTCTAAGCCATTGCCGGTTCCGTGCGTTCGCAAACGCCCGCCGCGGCTTGCCTGGCGGGCGTTTTGCGTTTTGGCGGGAGGACGCGATGTGTCCTTGCATGTCATTATTTCTCACAGCTGACATATATCGGCCGCATTCTGTCATCCGTTCGCAATTCCGAGACGGATGTCCCGTGTTCCCTGCCTCGCTCCACGTTGGCACTTGGTGGTCCGCGCTGTGGTTACGACGCGTACTGCTGGCTGGCTTGCTCGCACTGTTGACGCTGCAGGGCATGCGCCTGCTGTGGTTGCTGCTGACGCCGCTGGAACCGCTGGGCGCGCTGCCGCCGCAAGGCAAGGCGGTCGCGCCGGCGTTGCAGCACGATGTGTTCTTCCGCAACGGCCGCGCCGTCGATCGCGATCTGGCCGCCAGCATCGTGTTGCACGGCGTGCGGCTGGGGACGCAGCCGGCAGCCTATCTGAGTCGTGATGGTCAGCCGCAGGGCGCCTATCGTCGCGGCGATGTGGTCGGCGATGGCGTGCGCGTGCATGCCATCGCAGCCGACCATGTGCTGCTGCGCGTCGGCGCTGGGCTGCAGCGCGTCGGGTTGGCGGCGCCGGCCAGCGCAGTCGGCGGGACTCAGGTTGCGGCGTCGCCGTCGATACCGGCTGCTAGCGCTGCGGCGATAGCGAACGTGGCAGTGCCGGCAAGCGCACCTGCTGCGGCAGCGGTCGATCCACAGCAACTGCTGAGCACCACTGGCCTGCGTACCAGTCCCGACGGTGCCGGATTGACGGTGGTGGCACGCGGCGATGGTGCCTTGCTGCGCCAAGCCGGCCTGATGCCCGGCGATGTATTGACCCAGGTCAATGGGCGCGCCCTCGATGTGGCCCAGCTCCCCGAGCTGCAGGACGAGCTGCGCGAGGGCCACACCGCCACGCTGACCTACCGCCGCGATGGCCAGACCCACACCTTGACCTTGAAGCGCCCGCAATGACTGCTGCTCGTGCTCTCTGGTTGCTTCCGGCCACCCTGTTGCTCGCCCTGCCAATGCTGCCGAGCGGCGCGCTACATGCGGCCGATGCGCCTGCCGTGCGTCTGCAGGACGTGGATCTGCGTGCCTTCATCCAGGATGTCTCGCGTGCCACCGGCATCACCTTCATCGTCGATGCGCGGGTGCAGGGGGCGGTCAACGTCGCGCGCGCGCAGGCGATGTCCGAGGCGGACCTGCTCGGCATGTTGCTGGCGGTGTTGCGGGCCAATGGTTTGATCGCAGTGTCCAGCGGGCCATCCACCTACCGCATCGTGCCCGACGATACCGCCGCCCAGCAGCCGGGCAGCGCCGGCAATGGCACCCTCGGTTTTGCCACCCAGGTGTTCGCGCTGCAGCGTGTGGACGCGCGCAGCGCCGCGGAGATTCTCAAGCCGCTGGTCGGCCGCGGCGGCGTGATCATGGCGATGCCGCAGGGCAATAGCCTGCTGCTGGCCGATTACGCCGACAATCTGCGACGCATTCGCGGGCTGGTGGCGCAGATCGATGCCGACCGCGCGGCGATCGATACGGTGAGCTTGCGCAATAGTTCGGCCACCGAGCTGGCCCGCACGCTGCTGAGCCTGTTCGGCCAGGGCGGCGAACGCAGCAGCGTGCTGTCGGTGTTGCCGGTGGACAGCAGCAATTCGTTGATCGTACGTGGCGACCCGGCATTGGTGCAGCGGGTCGTGCGCACCGCGCTCGATCTGGATGGACGCGCCGAACGCCGTGGCGATGTCAGCGTCGTCCGCCTGCAACACGCCAGCGCCGAGCAGCTGTTGCCGGTGCTGCAGCAACTGGTGGGGCAGACCCCGGCCGGCGACGGCAGCGCAAGCCAGGACACGCGCAGTCCGGCACTGGACGTGGCCAATGCGGCGGCAGGTGCGGCGCCGGCCCAGGTGATCGCGCCGGCGGGCGGCAAACGCCCGGTGATCGTGCGCTACCCCGGTTCCAATGCGCTGATCATCAATGCCGATCCAGAGACCCAACGCGCGTTGATGGACGTGATCCGGCAGTTGGACGTGCACCGCGAACAGGTCCTGGTCGAAGCGATCGTCGTGGAGATCTCCGATACCGCGGCCAAGCGGCTGGGCGTGCAGCTGCTGGTGGCCGGCCGTAACGGCACCGTGCCGCTGCTAGCCACCCAGTACGCCGGCGCGCAACCCGGCATCGTGCCGCTGGCCGCCGCCGCGGCCGGAACCCGCAGCGGCGACAGCGACGATGACTCGGTGCTGGAGCAGGCACGCAACGCTGCCGCGCAATCGCTGTTGGGGCTCAGCGGCGGCTTGATCGGTCTGGCCGGGCAGAGCAACGACACCGTGTTCGGCATGATCATCGACGCGGTCAAGCGCGATACCGGTTCCAACCTGCTGTCCACGCCCTCGATCATGACGCTGGACAACGAGCAGGCGCGCATCCTGGTCGGGCAGGAAGTGCCGATCACCACCGGCGAGGTGCTGGGCGCGGCCAACGACAACCCGTTCCGCACCATCCAGCGGCAGGACGTCGGTGTGGAACTGGAGGTGCGACCGCAGATCAACACCGCCGGCGGCATCACCTTGTCGATCAAGCAAGAGGTGTCGGCGATCGCCGGGCCGGTCAGCGCGCAGTCGTCCGAGCTGGTGTTCAACAAGCGCCAGATCGAAACGCGGGTGGTGGTAGAGAACGGCGCGATCGTTGCGTTGGGTGGACTGCTCGACCAGAACGAACGACAGACGGTGGAGAAGGTGCCGCTGCTGGGCGACGTGCCGGGCCTGGGTGCGCTGTTCCGCCACAAGTCGCGCAACCGCGACAAGACCAACCTGATGGTGTTCATTCGCCCGACCATCATCCGCGATGCGGCCGATGCGCAGCGGGTCACCGCGCCCCGCTATTCCTATCTCCGCGACCAGCAACTCAGCGATGGTGCGCCGGAGGCGGCACTGGATGCGCTGGTGCGCGACTACCTGCGCGCCCAGCCACCGATCGCACCGTCGGTACCGGCCGCCACGCGGCCAGTTCCCACGCCGGCAGTGCCAAGCTTGCGGCAATAATCCATGTCGACGCTCCCGCACCTGTCGATTTCCTATGCGTTCGCCAAGCGCCATGGCGTGCTGCTGCTCGCGGCCGATGCCGACAGCGGGCCCGAGGTCGGTCTGCGCGCGGACGGCGATGGCCGCGCATTGATCGAACTGCGACGCGTGCTGGGCCGCCCCTTGCGGGTGCAGGCACTGGCCGCAGCGGATTTCGATCGGCATCTGGCGCGCATTTATGCCGATGCCGGGTTGCAACAAGGCGTGCCGATGGATGCGTTGGAGCTGCATGGCAGCCTGGACGCGCTGATCGACGAGCTGCCCACCGCCGATCTGCTCGACAGCCAGGACGATGCGCCGATCATTCGCCTGATCAACGGCATCATCGCCGAAGCGGCACGCCTGGGCGCCTCCGACGTTCACCTGGAATCCTACGAATCGCGCCTGCAGGTCCGCCTGCGCGTGGATGGTGTGATGCGCGAGGCGGCGACCTTGCCAGGGCGGATCGCTCCGCTGCTGGTGTCGCGGGTCAAGGTGATGGCGCGGCTGGACATCGCCGAGAAACGCATCCCGCAGGATGGCCGGGTGTCGCTGGCGATGGGCGGCAAATTGCTCGATGTGCGCGTTTCCACGCTGCCCACCCGTGGCAGCGAGCGGGTGGTGTTGCGCATCCTCGACAAGGACCAGGGCGCGCTGTCGCTGGCGCAGCTGGGAATGCCGCCGACGGTGATGGCCACCGTGCAGCGGGCCCTGCAGATTCCCAATGGCATCGTGCTGGTCACCGGGCCTACCGGCTCGGGCAAGACCACCACGCTGTATGCTGGCCTGAGTCTGCTCAACGACGGCACCCGCAACATCCTCACTGTCGAGGATCCGGTGGAATACGCCATCGATGGCATCGGCCAGACCCAGGTCAATGCGCGTGTCGGCATGACCTTCGCTGCGGGCCTGCGGGCGATTCTGCGACAGGACCCGGACGTGGTGATGCTCGGCGAGATCCGCGACGGCGAAACCGCGCAGATTGCCGTGCAGGCCAGCCTGACTGGCCATCTGGTGCTCTCCACCGTCCATACCAACGATGCGATCGGCGCGGTGACGCGTCTGCGCGACATGGGGATCGAGCCGTTCCTGCTGGCCTCCAGTCTGCGGCTGATTCTCGCCCAACGATTGGTGCGCCGGCTATGCCCTCACTGCCGCACACCGCGCCCCGTCGATGCGGCCGCACGCCAGCTGCTGGACACCGCAGCACCTGCGCAGCTCTACGTCGCGGTCGGCTGCGCACTCTGCCAGCACACCGGCTATAGCGGCCGGGTCGGGCTGTACGAGGCCGTGGTGGTGGACGAGGCCTTGCGTCGCCTGATCGGCGACAACGCCGATGAGCATGCGTTGGCCACCGTCGCGTTCGCGCGCGCACCGCGTCTGAGCGATGCCGCACGCGATGCGGTGCTGCAGGGACTCACCACCCTGGAAGAAGCCTTGCGGGTGACCCGTCAGCAGGAGCCGGACCATGCCGCGCTTTGACTATACCGTGCTCGATCTGCACGGGCAGCAGCGCCAGGGCGTGATCCGCGCCGACACCGCGCAGCAGGCGCGCAGCCTGCTGGAGCGGCGCGATTGGGTGCCGGTGCGGGTCGATGCCGCCACGGTTGCCGACGACGTACGCGTGCGGGCGGCGCGCTTCCGCAACAAGGACCTGGTGCTGTTCACCCGCCAGTTGGCGACGCTGGTGGAGACGGTGCCGGTGGAAGAAGCGCTACGGGCGATCGGCAGTCAGGCCGATCGGCGTGGCGTGCGACAGGTGACCGCGCACACCCACGCGCAGGTGGTCGAGGGCTTTCGCCTGTCCGATGCGATGGCACGGCAGGGCAACGCGTTTCCGCCGTTGTATCGCGCGATGGTGGCGGCCGGCGAGGGCGCAGGTGCACTGCCGCAGGTGTTGGCGCGGCTGGCCGATCTGCTCGAACGGCAGGCGCAGGTCCGCGGCAAACTGCTGTCTGCGCTGGTCTATCCGGCGGCGCTGGCGCTGACCGCCGCGGCGGTGGTGGTCGTGCTGATGACCTGCGTGGTGCCCAAGGTGGTGGACCAGTTCGATTCGATGGGGCGTGCGCTGCCGTGGCTGACGCGTGCGGTCATCGCGGTGTCGCAGGGCTTGCTGCAGGCGGGGCTCCCCGCACTCCTGGGGGCGGTGTTGCTGGCGGTGGTGGCCGCGCGGGTGCTGCAACAGCCGGTGCCGCGCCTGGCTGCCGATCGTGCCCTGTTGCGGCTGCCGCTGCTGGGACGCTTGCTGCGCGACCTGCATGCCGCGCGTATGGCGCGCACGCTGGCGATCATGGTCAGCAGCGGCTTGCCGTTGATGGAAGGGCTGATGATCGCCGCACGCACCGTGGACAACCGCGCCCTGCGGCAGGCCACCGATGCGATGGTGGCGGCGATTCGCGAAGGCGGCAGCCTGTCGGCGGCGATGAAGCGCGCTGGGGTGTTTCCGCCCACGCTGCTGTACATGGCGTCCAGCGGCGAGAACAGCGGCCGGCTGGCGCCGATGCTCGAGCGTGCGGCCGACTATCTCGAGCGCGAGTTCGAATCCTTCACCAGCGCTGCGATGAGCCTGCTCGAGCCGGCCATCATCGTGCTGCTCGGTGGTGTGGTGGCGGTGATCGTGCTGTCGATCCTGCTGCCGATCCTGCAGTTCAACACCCTCGCGCTCGGCTAGCGCCATCCTCGCTTCGGAGACCCTCCATGCCACCCACCGCATCCCTTCGCCATCGCGTCGCGCGCCCTGCGCGCACGGCCGGTTTCACCCTGGTCGAGCTGATGGTGGTCATCGTCATTCTCGGCCTGCTGGCCACGGTGGTGATGATCAACGTCATGCCCAGCCAAGACCGCGCGATGGCCGAGAAGGCGCGTGCCGATGTCGCCGTGCTGGAACAGGCGCTGGAAACCTATCGGCTGGACAATCTGGCGTATCCCACCAGCGAACAAGGCCTGCAGGCCCTGCTGGCCGCACCTGCCGGGCTCGGCCGGCCGGAGCGCTACCGCCCGGGCGGCTATATCCGTCGCCTGCCGGAAGATCCATGGGGGCATGCGTATCAATACCGCCGGCCAGGCCGCAGTGGGGGCTTCGACGTGTATTCCTTCGGTGCCGATGGCGCCGAAGGCGGCGATGGCGACAACGCCGATATCGGCAACTGGCGCTGAGCGGACGGCATGTCGGTGCGTCCGTCGCTGTCAGGCTGCCGGTTGCGGTTGGCGCGTGCGCGCGGTTTCAGTCTGCTCGAGGTATTGATGGTGTTGGTGATCACGGCGCTGGCCGGCACCTTGGTCCTGCTGACCCTGCCTGATCGCCGGCCCAACGTGGCCGCGCAGGCCGACACGCTGGCCGGCGCGTTGGCGCACGCGCGCGACGAGGCCGTGCTTAGTCTGCGCATGGTGGAGGTGAGCGTGCGCGCCGATGGCTACCGATTCCGTCGCCAGCACGCCGATCGGTGGCAGCCGATGGAACCGCCGTTTGTCGATGCGCAGTGGGCGGACGGGATCCAGGCCGCACTGCCGGCGGGCACGCAGCAACAGAGCGTGCGCTTCGATCCGACCGGCGCGGCCACACCGCAACGGGTAGTGCTGCGCGACGGCGCGCGACACGTGGCGCTGCAGATCGATGCCAATGGCATGGTGCAGGTCGATGCGGCGGCGCGCTGATTCCCGCGCGATGGCAGGCTTTTCGCTGCTGGAACTGCTGGTCGCGCTGGCAGTGTTCGGCATGGCGGTGGTCGCCCTGCTCAATCTGTCGACCGAAAGCGCACGGACCGCTGCGGTGCTGGAAGAGCGCACCCTGGCAGCACTGGTGGCCGAAAACCAGATCTGCGCGGCGCTGCTGGCGCCGCCGGCCAGCTTGGGCGCTGCCGCCAAGGGACAGGAGCGCGCTGGCGGGCGCGTCTGGCAATGGCAGCGTCAGAGCCAGCCCGCAGGCGCGCCCGGCTTGCTGCGCATCGATGTGCGGGTGTACGCCGAGGGCCAGGCGCAGGAGCTGGCCCAGCTGCAGGTTGTGCGGAGCGTGCAATGAGCGCCGATCGCCACCGTGGCTTCAGCCTGGTCGAGTTGCTGGTGGCGCTGGCGATCTTCGCCCTGGTGGCGAGCGCGGCGGTGGTGATCTTGCGGCAGAGCATCGATCAACGGGAGATCGTCCAGCTGCGGCTGCAGCAGCTGCGCGAGGTCCAGCTTGCGCATGCCTTGCTACGCAGCGACCTGCAGCAGGCAGCGGTGCGGCGCACGCGCAATGGCGACGGTAACGCCGCGCGCACGGCGTTCGTCGCCGAAGCAGCGGGTGGCTCCGGCCCACTGTTGGCCTTCGTGCGACGCGGCTGGAGCAATCCGGACCAGGCGCCGCGGGCGTCCTTGCAGTACGTCGAATATCGTCTGGTCGAGGATCGCTTGGAACGACGCACGCGTCCCGCATTGGATGGCGCAGCACTCGGTCCACCGTACGTGCTGCTACGCGGCGTGCGTTCGGCAGTGCTGGGCTTCCATTACCGTGCACAGTGGAGCGATGGCTGGAGCGGTGGGCTGGAGGCGCTGCCGGATGCGGTGGCGCTGGAGTTGGAGTTGGAGCAGTGGGGCTATCTGCGGCAGGTCTTCCTGTTGCCGGAGGGGCGTGCATGAGGACGTGGCATGGTCCGGCCAGACAGCGCGGCACGGCCTTGCTGACGGTGCTGCTGCTGGTGGCGGTGATGACGCTGCTGATGGTTGCGGTGCTCGACGACCTGCGCTTTGGCCAGCGCCGCACCGCCAACGGTGCGGCGCTGACGCAGGCCCAGTGGCATGCGCTCGGCAGCGAAGCGATCGCGCGCCAGCAATTGCAGGCGTTGGCGCGCCGCACACCGGGGCGGACCACGCTGGACGGCGGCTGGAACGATCGGCCCCTGCTGTTTCCGCTTGAGCAGGGCGCCGTGCGTGTGCGCCTGCGCGACCGCGGCAGCTGCTTCAATCTCAATAGCGTGGTGGCTGGGGCCGGCGAGCAATGGCAGCGCAGCGAGGACGGTGCGCGCCAATACCGGGCGTTGCTGCAGGCACTGGGCGAAGCGCCGGCGCACGCCGATGCGCTGACCGACGCACTGGTCGACTGGATCGACAGCGATGCGCTGCCGGGCGCGCATGGCCACGAGGACATGCACTACCTGCAAAGCGCGCAGCCGCGTCGCAGCGGGGCGACGTTGCTGGCCGGTGTCAGTGAGTTGGCCGCAATCGCTGGCTACACGCCGGCGACCATCGCGCGGCTGCGGCCCTATGCGTGTGCGTTGCCGGAAGGACGCCTGTCGCCGATCAACATCAACAGCTTGCAGGTGGACGATGCGCCGGTGCTGGTGGCCTTGACCAGCGGTGCGATCACGTTGACCGCTGCCCGTCGCCTGATCGCCGAGCGGCCCGCCGGCGGCTGGCGCGATCCGGCGGTGTTCTGGAACCGACCGGCGCTGGTGCAAGCGGCTCTCCCGAATCCGGTGCTGCAACAGGTCGCGCTGCGCACCACCTATTTCGACCTCGACAGTCAGGTCGACCATGCCGGTGCGCAGGTCATGCTGCAGGCGCAACTGCGGCAGGATGCCGATGGTCGGGTGCGACTGGTGGCACGCCAATGGAGTCCCGATCAATGACGACCCTTCTGCTGGTGCTGCCGGCCGACGCCGCCGCTCCGGCCATCGCCGCGCAGGTGGAAGCGCACGGCCAGCTGCGATCGTGGCAGCCATGCACCACACCGCTGCAAGCAGCGGCGCGCAGCGTGCTGGTCGTGCCGGGCGTGCAGGTGCATCTGCGCTATTTGCGTCTGCCCGGTCGCAGTCGTGCGCAATTGCTTGCCGCCGCGCGCCTGCACGTGGCCGAATATCTGGCGGCCGATAGCCAAGAGGCGCTGGTGAGCATCGCCGAGACGCTGGAAGACGATGGCACGCGTCTGGTGGCGGTGGTGGCGCCGGCGACGATGGCGCAATGGTTGACGCGCGCCGCTGCGCTGGGCGTGGTGCCCGATGCGGTCGTGCCGGATTGTCTGTTGCTGCCAGCTGCGTCGGACGCGGGCACGCCAACGCTGCTGGCCTGGGACGGGCGCTGGCTACTGCGTGCTCCAGGTCTGGCGTGCAGTCTGGAGCCGGATGCAATGCGGCAACTGTTGGCCAGGCAATCCACGGCATGGGTCGAGCCGCTGCCCGACGCCGCTCCCGACCCTGTCATCGCGCAGTTCGCAAGCCAGCTCGCTGGATTGCCGATCGACCTGCGCCCGTCCGGTGCTGCCCGCCGTACAGCGCCTGCCGACGGCACGCTGTCGCCTCGCGCGGTCTGGCTGCTGGCGCTGCTGATCCTGTCGCCGCTGCTGTTGTCGCTGGCCCAGACGCTGCGCTACGAGATCGGCGCCCAGGTCCTGCAGCGCCGTGTCGCCGCTTTGCGCAGCACCGAGCATGCCAATCCAGTTGCTGCGCCGACTGGTATGACGGGTAGCGCGGCAGAACGATTCGCTGCGCAACTGGAGACGGTGTTTGCTGCGGCAGAAGCGGTGCCCGGAATCGAGCTGGACACGCTCGACTATCGACAATCCGCGCCGCTGCGTGTCACGGTGGTGCACCGCGATGCGGCCGAGCTGGAACAGCTGACCACGCGCTTGCGCAGTGCTGGATGGCAGGCACGCGCCGGCGACAGCCAGACGCGTGAGGACGGAATAGCGACCGCGATGGAACTGGAGCCGGTGCGATGAAAGAGTGGCTGCACCGTGTGCAAGCGGCAGGGCGCGGACGCAGCGCGCGCGAGCGCGTACTGTTGGCGGTCATGACGATGTCGCTGCTCGCCTTCGTTGGCTGGTACGCGCTGGTGGCGCCACTGCGGCAGTGGCAGCGGACTGCGCAGGCACGTTATGACACCGCCGCGCAGGAACTGTTGATGGCACGCGGCGCCCAGCGCCAGGCCAACCCTGCCATGCTGACGCGCGATGCCCTACTGCAGAGCGCACGCGTTGCCGGCATCGTCGTGTCGCGCCAGCATGCCGGTGCCGTCGGGGTGCTGGATCTGCAGATCGATGCAGTGCCGGGCAACGTGCTGTTTGCCTGGTTCGCGCAGCTGCGGCGCAGCCATGGGATTGCACCGGTCACGCTGCAGCTGACGCGTGGCGATGGCCAATTGCAGGTGCGCTGCCGCTTCGAGGGGCTTGCGCCATGAGGGCGGTACGCTGGTTGTCGCTGTTGATCGTCGTGCTGCTGAGCGTGGTGATCGCCACCCTGCCATTACGGTTACTGCTACCGACCGAGGCACTGCCCGTCACGATCCTGGAAGTGCAGGGCTCGATCTGGGACGGAATGCTGCGCGACGTCCGCTGGGGAGCGCTTGCCGTCGGTGACGTGGGTGTGCGCTTGCAACCCTGGCCGCTGATACGCGGGGAACGCTGGCTGCGGCTGACCTCTGCTGGCGGTGGTGCGGAATTGGTGCAGGGCCGGCGCAGCGGGCTGGCGCAGGCCAGCGGCCGCTGGCTGCTGCAACAGCCGCAGGGGCTGACGATGCTGGACCTGGCGGTGGATCTGCGCGCGCTGCGCGCGCTCTTCGAGGCCGATCGCTGTGCACAGGTCGGCGGTGAGGTGGTGCTGCAGGTGTTGCCTACCGCGGCGGGCGAGGCGGCGGGACTGTTGCCGTTGCAACTGCGCGGCCATCCGCGCTGCGTCGATGACGCCGTGCTGCTGCGCCTGGCGCCCGACAGCGAGTTGCCGGCGGGTGTGCGGGTCGATGCGGAACTGCGACTTTGGCGTGATGGGCGATGGCAGTGGCGCACGCGCATCGAACCGGGCAGCGATACCTCGCTGTTGCTGGGTCTGCAATTGCTGGGCTTTGTCCCGACTGAAACGCGCGATTGGATGCGTACGGATCAGGGGCAGTTGTAGCCCCAGCGCCTGGATGACGCATGCTGGCTCGCTTCTGGGTGCGCACGTTTTGCGCAGTTGCTTCCAGCGAGCCGACAAGACCTGGTTCCGCGCTTGCCCCATGGCGGGGCGGCGGCGGCACTGCAGTCGCGTCTGGACTGCGGTGTACGCGCTCCAGGTCGCTTGTGTCGCAGCAGGGTCATGACAACGTTGTCCTGCTCGTGCCTGACCGGGTGGTCTAGCCGCGAATGCGGCGGCTTTGTAGCGGCGAGTCCTCGTGCGTGCGCTGCGCAGGCGTACCGATGCGTTTGCGAGACAACATCCTTAAATTGGTATTACCGACGTCTGTGAAAGAAAAGTAGCGTGGCTGACAACGCTAGCGACGGTCGCACCAACATGATGCATTGCACGGCCCTTTTTTGCGGCATAGCACCGGACTTAGGCGCTGATTGGCGTCGTCATACGATTTGGTTGACATGATCTTCATAAGACCATAAGAATCGAATCGTCTTCATTGGTCTTGACCCAGCAGGGCCGCAGGATCGAACGATAGGTGGCGCACGGCGCGGCAGGGGGCCGGCGTGCGTGTCTCCGCGGGAGCCGCGGAAACCCTGTCAACACCCGCAAATGCAACGTCCCGCGCAAGCGGCGGCGGCGGGCGAGTGCGCGCCAACGGGCACCGCCGTTACGCGTCGTTCGATCCACGGGCATCTCGTCGTGCGTTTCGTCACTTCAACCAGGATCGTTCCCATGCCACGTGTCGTTCCCTGTAGTGCGCGCTATCGGTTCCCTTCCACGCTGGCGTCGGCCATTGCCTTGGCCTTGATCGGTCCGCAGGTCCAGGCGCAGGAGGCCGCGCCGCCGCCGGTCGCGCAGCTGGATACGGTCGAGGTCACCAGTTCCTACCAGAAGAGCCTGATCACCGCACTCGACAATAAGCGCGACGATGTGCGCATGACCGATGGCATCTCCTCGCAGGACATCGGCAAGTTTCCCGCCGAGAACATCGCCGAGGCCATCCAGCGCATTCCCGGCGTGCAGATTTCCACCATCAACGGACGTGGCTCCACCATCAGCGTGCGCGGGTTGGGGCCGCAATACGCTGCCACCACCATCAACGGCCAGGCGATCAAGAGCGCGGACTTCACCGATGGGTTCCGCTACGACATCATCCAGCCGGAGGTGGCCGCGGCGATCGAGGTGATCAAGTCGCCGGCATCGGACATGGATGCCGGCGGGTTGTCCGGCACGGTGAATATCAACACCACCAAGCCGCTGGATTACCGCCAGCCCAAGCTGTTGTTCTCGGCCAAGGAACAGTATTCCGAATTCGCTGGCGGCGCGCCTACGCCCAAGGGCGTGCTGACCTATATCGACCAGTTCAAGCTGGGCGATGGCGCCCTGGGCGTGTTCTTGAGTGGCGGCTACCAGAAGCTCAAGGACCGTGCCGACTATCTATGGATCGACCGCTGGTACACCCAGCAGACCGACGATGGCACCTTGTACATCCCGCGGCGGCCGCGCTATCGCTCGATCCAGCGCGACACCGACCGGGCGATGTTCAACGGCGGCCTGCAATGGAAGCCCAATGATCGCCTGGAGATGAATCTCACTGCGCTGTATTCGCAGGACAAGACCGACAACGACATGAACCAGTTGGTCTATTCGTTCGAGCAGAGTCCGTTGACGGTATTGCAGCGAGATGGATTGACCGCCACGCAGGTGTCGGCATCCGATTACTGGCTGGAAAACAACCGCCAGCGCGAGCAGCACGATCTGTCCACCCGGCTGCTGACCTACGATCTTAAATGGCAGGGCGAGCGCTGGACCCTCGGCGGCGTCGCCAACTACACCCAGGGCAAGACCAACGAAAACGAACGTGCGGTGATCCTGGGACGCAAGCCAACGGCGACCTTGCTGGATACCTCCAATCCGGATGCGATCTCGCTGGTCACCGATGCCGATGCCAACGATGCTTCGGCCTGGAACAAGTCCAACCTGGTGCGCGACGAGTATCCCAATGGCGCCATCCAGGCGCTGAGCAACAAGGAGTGGTCGCTGCAACTGGACGCTGGGCGCTACCTCGGCATCGGTCCGCTGGCGGCGTTCAAGCTGGGCGCCAAATACCGCCGCGAAACCTTCGAGCGCAATGTCTGGCGGCGCGACTTCCTCTACCTGATCAAGCGCGGCGATGTCTCCGGCTACGACATGTTTCCGGAGCTGTCGGCCGCCAGCAGCTCGGTGCGCAATTTCATCGATGGCCGGCTCGCTTCGCAGGACAGCTGGGTGGCGCCGGATATCGATGCCTACGCGCGCTCGTTGGCTGCCTCCGGCATCCAGGTGCCGATCCTGTTCGCGCCGCAAAGCAGCTACACCATCACCAACGATATTTCCTCGGCCTACGCGATGCTGAAGATCGACGGCGATATCGGCACTATGCGCCTGCGCGGCAATGCCGGTTTGCGCTACGAGAACACCCGCCGCGATACGCGCACCTATCTGACCCAGGCCTCGCAATTCAGCGATGATGCCAACGAGGCGATCGGCACGACCCGCGCGCCGTACGAATATTCCAACTGGTTGCCGAGCCTGAACCTGGTGCTGGACATCCGTGAAGACCTGTTGCTGCGGTTTGCCGCGGCCAAGGTGTTGGTGCGGCCGATCCTGGACAGCAATACCGCCATCGCCTCGACGGTCTCCACCGGCACCAATACCGGCGGCACCACCACCTACATCGTCACCCAAGGCCAGACCGACCTGAAGGCGCTGACCGCCGACCAGGCCGATCTGGGCCTGGAGTGGTATTACGGCAACGGCGGTGCGATGACGGTGGCGGGCTTCTGGAAGAACATCAAGAACGGGACCTTCAATCGCATCGTCTGTCCGGGCGCGTTCAACGGCACGGCGCTGTCCGGCAATGCAGCCGGCGACTGCGTGGATGCCAGCGGCAATATCTATGAGATCACCGGCACCTTCAACGACCCCAGCAAGGTCAAGCTGCGTGGCTACGAGCTGGGATGGACGCAGTCGTTCGATGCCTGGCTGCCGATCGACGGCTTCGGCGTCAATGCCAACTTCACCCGGGTGATTCCGCAGCGCGATACCGCCTTCAAGATCCGCAATCTCTCCGAACAGACCTGGAACGCCACCGGCTACTGGGAGAATGCGCACTTCTCGGCGCGCGTGTCCCTGAACCATCGCAGTGAGTACGAGCAGGACAGCAGCGACAGTTTCTTCGCCCGCGAGGGCCATGTCATGCGTGCGCGCACCCAGCTCGACGCGGTGCTGGGGTACCAGGCCAGCGACCGTTTGAGCTTCCAGCTGGGCGGACTGAACCTGACCAACCGCCGCGAAGAAGCCTATAAAGACATTCCCAGCCGCTGGCAGATGACGGGCGTGACCGGACGCAGCTACTACCTGTCGATGCAGTGGGACATCCTCTGATGCGGCAGCACAGCCGGCCTGCCGCCGGGGACGCCGATGCGCAGGCGTGAGTTCCTGATCGGCGGCGCCTGCAGCGGTGCCTTGCTCGGGGCGTCCACGCCGCTGCTGGCCGGCGCTGCGTTACCCGGGCCGATGGCGGCGCACAGCGGTGCGATACCGGCGTCGGCGGGGTCGGCATCGGTGCCGCTGGCGGCCGGTGACGGACTCTGGCTGGATCTGGATGCGGGCTGGCGGTTTCATCTCGGCGACCTGCCGACACCGCCACTGCTGGGGCAGGACGAAACCTACGACAACGCCAAGGCCGGCCGGGCCAGGGGAGCGGCCGCGCCGGACTTCGACGATAGTGGCTGGCGCGAACTGCAGCTGCCGCACGATTTCGTCGTGGAGCAGCCGGTACGACCCAACGCCAATATCGCGCAGGGCTACCGGCCACGCGGGATCGCCTGGTACCGGCGCAGTCTGCGGCTGCACGAAGCCTGGCGTGGTCGCGCGGTGGAGTTGCGGCTGGACGGCATCTCCAGCCACGCCACGGTGTGGGTCAACGGCATGCTGATGGCGCGGAGCTGGAGCGGCTACAACGGATTGGCGATCGATCTGACCGCCATCGCGCGCTACGGCCAGGACATCAACACCATCGCCATTCGCGTCGATGCCGAAGCAATGGACGGATGGTGGTACGAGGGCGGCGGCGTCTATCGCCACACCTGGCTGGTGGTGCGCACGCCACTGCATATCGCCAGCGATGGCGTGGCCGTGCTGCCGCGCGAAGGTCCGGACGATCGCTGGCAGGTGCCGGTGGCGGTGGAGCTGGTCAACAGCGACGCAACCTCCACGGTTGGCGAGTTGGCGGTGGAACTCCGCGATCCTGACGATCGCGTGATTGCCCGCGGCCAGGCGCAGGTCACGGTGGACGCGTTTGCGAGTGCGCAGGCGCAAGTGACGCTGTCGGTGACGCAGCCGCAGCGCTGGGACCTGGCCGCACCGCGGCTGTACCGCGTGCTGACCAGCGTCAGCAGTCGCCACGGCAGCGATCGCACCATGTGCGAGATCGGCTTCCGCAGCCTGCGCTTCGATGCCGAGCAGGGCTTCTTCCTCAACGGTCGTCCGCTGAAGATTAAGGGCGTGTGCCTGCATCAGGACCATGCCGGCGTGGGCGTGGCCATGCCGGACAGTCTGCATACGTTCCGCTTGCAACGGCTGCAGTCGATGGGCTGCAATGCGATCCGCCTGCATCATGCAGTGGCGCCGGAGCTGCTGCAGGCCTGCGATCGGCTCGGCATGCTGGTGATGGCAGAGAATCGCCTGTTCAATGCCTCGCCCGATGGCCTTGCGCTGTTGCGCGACATGGTGCGACGCCAGCGCAATCATCCCAGCGTGTTTCTGTGGTCCTTGTTCAACGAGGAGCCATTGCAGGGGACCACCACCGGCAAGGCGATCGCTGCACGTGCCGCAGCCGCCGTGCGCGCCCTCGATCCCACCCGGCCGCTCACCGCCGGCATGAACGACGGCATGTTGTCTGCCCAGGGCGCGGCCGATGTGGTGGACGTGTTGGGTTTCAACTACCGCCAGTTCAACTACGACCGCGTGCATGCCGCACGGCCGCACACGCCGTTGTTGTCCAGCGAGGACACCAGCGCCTTCCAGACCCGTGGCGCCTGGTTCACCGATCTGCCGGCGCATGTGGTGGCTGAGGACGACAGCCTTGCCGCGGAGTGGGGCAACACCCATCGGCGCGCCTGGCAGTTGATTGCCGAGCGCCCTTTTGTCGCTGGCAGCTTCGTATGGACCGGTTTCGATTACCGCGGCGAGCCCACGCCGTTCGAATGGCCATCGGTGGCCTCGTTCTTCGGCATCCTCGATCAATGCGGATTCCCCAAGGGGGCGTACTGGCTGCGGCGTGCGCTGTGGATCGAGGCCGAGCCGGTCCTGCACGTGTTGCCGCACTGGAACTGGCCAGGACGCGACGGGCAATCGATCAAGGTGATGGCGTTCTGCAACGCCGAGCAGGTGGAACTGTGGCTCAACGGCCGCTCGCTCGGCCGGCAAGCGGTGGATCGGGTGCAGATGAACGCCTGGTCGGTGGCCTATGCGCCCGGCGTGCTGGAGGCGGTGGCATGGCGCGATGGCCAGGAGGTGGCCCGCACCCGCGTCGAAACCACCGGGGCGGCGGTAGCGCTGCGCCTGAGCGCCGATCGCCCCCAACTGCGTGGCGATGGCCGCGATGCCGTGCCGGTGACGCTGGAGGCGGTGGATGCACAGGGTCGCCACGTACCCGATTGCAATGCGCTGTTGACGCTGGACGTGGAGGGCGGGCGATTGCTGGGGGTCGGCAATGGCGATCCCAACGGACATGATCCCGACCAGGCCACCCAGGTGCGTCTGTTCAACGGTCTGGCGCAGGCCATCGTGCAGGCCGGGCGCGGTGCGGGTACGCTGCGCGTCGCGGCCCGGTCTGCTGGCCTGCATGCAGGCCGGCTGGTTGTCGCGCGGACTGCGGTTGCATTGCCGCCGGTCGTGGACGTGGCGGATGCGGCCATGGTGATCGGTGGCTGGCGTCATACCGCGGCCTTTGCACAGGCACCATCGCCGGATCTTCCGCGCCAGCCCAACGACAACAACAGCTGGAGCAATACCTGGCCCGGCACGCTGGAAGTGGCGCCGGAACGCGCCGGCTATGTGCTGTTCCGTAGCGTGTTCACGCCGTGGCAGGGCGTGCAGGCGCGCGGCGGCGTCCTGGCATTGGGCCGCTTGAGCGGACCGGCGCAGGTGTTTCTCGACGGCCACGCGGTCGCGCGCGCGCGTGCCGGCGAGCCGCTACAGCTTCCCCTGCCGCCAGGGTCGGGGCCACGGACCGTGGCGGTGGTGCTGCAGGTGGCGGCCGACCAGCCGTTCGGCTTCCACGACATCGTCACCGTGCACTATGGAAATCGCTCATGATGGCTGCGTCATCCGTTTCGTCCGTGCTGTTCCGCTGCCGTCTCGGTGTGGTGGGGATGCTCGTGTGGCTGCTGCCACAGCTGGCATTGGCGGCCACGCCGTCCGCGCCCGCCGCGCAGGCAGTGTTGCAGCGGTTCATCGGTGCGCGTGCGGCGCAGTTCGAGCTGCAGCTGGCACCGGCCGAGCAGGACGGCGACTGGTACCGTGTCGACGCCGGTGGCGACACGGTGCGGATCGCCGGGTCCTCGCCGGTGGCCTTGTCGCGCGGTGCCTATGCCTATCTCGGGCAGATCGGTGCCGCAGCGTCGAGTTGGGAAGGCGATCGCGTGGCGCTGCCGGCGCAGTGGCCGGCGTATCGCAGCGGCCAGGTTCGCACGCCGTTCGCGCATCGTGCCTATCTCAATCCCTGCACCTATGGCTACACCACGCCCTTCTGGGACTGGCCGCGTTGGCAGCGCGAGATCGACTGGATGGCGCTGCACGGTATCGACATGCCATTGGCGATGGAAGGCCAGGAGGCGGTGTGGCAGGCATTGTGGCGCGAGTTCGGTGTCCCCGAGCAGGCCTTGGCCGACACCTTTTCCGCGCCGCCATTCGCGCCGTGGCAGCGCATGGGCAATATCGAAGGCTATCGCGCGCCATTGCCGCAGCCGTGGATCGATCGCAAGCGCGAGCTGCAGGTCAAGATCCTGGCACGCATGCGCGAACTGGGCATGCATCCGGTGCTGCCGGCGTTCGCCGGTTACGTGCCCAAGGCGTTTGCGCAGGCGCATCCGCAGGCGCGTATCTATCGCATGCGCGCCTGGGAAGGGTTTCACGAGACCTATTGGCTGGATCCGCGCGACCCGCTGTTCGCCACCATCGCGCGGCGCTTCCTGCAGTTGTATACGCAGACCTACGGCAGCGGCGAGTTCTACCTGGCCGATGCCTTCAACGAGATGCTGCCGCCGGTGGCCGACGACGGCAGCGATATCGCCGCGGCAAGCTATGGCGACAGCACCGCCAACAGCGAGGCCGCCCGCGCCAAGGCGGTGCCGCCTGCGCAGCGCGATGCACGGCTGGCTGCCTATGGCCAGGCGATCTATCACTCCATCGCGCAGGTCAATCCGCGTGCGACCTGGGTGATGCAGGGCTGGCTGTTCGGCGCCGATCGGGAGTTCTGGCAACCGCAGGCGATCGCCGCATTCCTCGGCAAGGTGCCGGACACGCATCTGCTGGTGCTGGATATCGGCAACGACCGCTACCCGGGCACCTGGAAGGCCGCTGCGGCGTTCGACAACAAGCACTGGATCTATGGCTACGTGCATAACTATGGCGGCAGCAATCCGGTGTATGGCGACCTGGCCTTCTATCAGCGCGATCTTGCCGCGCTGCTGGCCGACCCTGCGCGTGGGAAGCTGCAGGGCTTCGGTGTGTTCCCCGAAGGCCTGGACACTAATTCGCTGGTCTACGAGTACCTGTACGACCTGGCCTGGGACAATGCTGGCACCGATCCGGCGCAGTGGTTCGCGCGCTATGCCGCTGCCCGCTACGGCGCCGGCAGCCCCGCGTTGGCGCAGGCCTGGCCGGCCTTGCAGCGCGGCGTCTATGGCGTGCGCTATTGGGAAAGCCGCTGGTGGAACAAGCGGGCAGGTGCCTATCTGCTGTTCAAACGGCCCACGGCACAGATCGTGGACTTCGGCAGCGAGCCGGGCGATGCGGCGCAGCTGCGCAGTGCCATCGAGCAGTTGTTGACGCTGGCACCGCAGTACCGCGCTGCGCCGTTGTTCGACCACGACCTGGCCGACTACGCCGGCCATTACGCATTGGTGCGGCTGGATGCGCTGCTGCAGCGTGCCGTGCGCGCCTACCGCAGCGGCGAGTTGGCCGACGGCGATGCGGCAGTGGCGCAGGTGCAGACGATCGCAACGGCGGTGGATGCCCTGCTGGCCGGGCGGGGCGACAGCCTGCATGATTGGCTGGCGCAGGCGCGCGACTATGCCGATGGCGATGCGGAGACAGGCGCTGCCTATCTTGCCGCTGCGCGCGCGCAGGTCACGGTCTGGGGCGGGGAGGGGAATCTGTCCGACTATGCGTCCAAGGCCTGGAACGGCATGATCGCCGGCTATTACTTGCCGCGCTGGCAGCAGTTCCTGCAGGGCCTGCGCAGCGACGCGGCGGCCGGCCGCCAGACCGACGAGGCGCAGGCCATGCGCGCACTGCGGCAATGGGAGCAGGCCTGGGTGCAGCGGCCCGAGGTTCCGCCCGCCGGTGGTCCGGTGGATGTGCCGGCCGCCAGCAGGGCGCTGCTTGGTCTGCTCGACAAGGCCGCGCCATGACGATTCCGGCAGCTGCCAGCGCCGCTTCGCGTACGCGCTTCCTGTCGCTGGACGTGCTGCGTGGTGCGACCATCCTGCTGATGATCCTGGTCAATACGCCGGGCCCCGGCGCGCCGTCCTACGCGCAACTGACGCATGCGCATTGGTTCGGGTTGACGTTGGCCGATCTGGTCTTCCCCACCTTCCTGTTCGTCACCGGCAATGCGCTGGCGTTCGCGCCGCCCATCACCGAGGAATCGGTATTCCTGCGCCGGGTCGGCAAACGGTCTGCGCTGATCTTCCTGTGTGGCGTGCTGATGTACTGGTATCCGTTCGTGCAGCAGGTGGATGGCGACTGGGTCTTCAAGCCGTTCGCGCAGACCCGGCTGCTCGGCGTGCTGCAGCGGATCGCGCTGTGCTATCTGCTTGCGGCCCTGGCCGTTCGCTACCTGCCGACGCGGCTGCTGCCGTGGTTGGCGCTGGCGTTGCCGCTGGCGTACTGGGCCATCCTGTGGATCTTCGGTCCACCCGGACAACCCTTGGACAAACTGGGCAATGCCGGTACGCGGCTGGACCTGTGGCTGTTGGGACCGGCGCACCTGTATCGCAAGGACGGCGGGTTCGATCCGGAAGGACTGCTCGGCACCTTGCCGGCCACGGCCAATGTGCTGGCCGGCTATCTGGCTGGTGTGTGGTTGCGCCACGCCGGCAAGACTGCGCGTGCGGCGGGCTGGATGCTGGCCTGCGGTGCACTGCTGGTGGTGTGCGCCCTGCTGTGGGCGCCGCTGTTCCCGATCGCCAAGAAGCTGTGGACCGGGCCGTTCGTGCTGCTCACGGTGGGTCTGGATCTGCTGTTGCTGGCCGCGCTGGTGGTCTGGCTGGAAGTGCGCGGTCACCGCGCCGGGACCGGCGTGTTCACCGTGCTCGGCAAGAACCCGTTGGCGATCTATCTGTTCTCCGAGCTGCTGGTCGTCACCCTGCAATTGGTCCGGGTCGCACCCGGGCAGGGGCTCTACGACTGGATAGGCGTGAACCTGTTCCAGCGCCTCGCGCCGGGCGCCTTTGGCAGCCTGCTGTGTGCGGTGGCGTATACGGCGGTGTGCTGGCTGCTGGCCTGGTGGATGGACCGCCGGCGCTGGTATATCCGGCTCTGAGGCTTGGCCGGAACGCTTGCCGATGCAGCAGGTGCACACCAAGACAATTGGTAATATATTGGACATAACGAATCCACTCCCTGTGCGGACGGGCATGACCGACGCTGCGCCTGACATCGATGCGAGGCTGGAGGCGCTGATGCTCGATGCCTCGGCGCCGACGCCGCTGTACCTGCAGCTGGCCGGCAAGCTCAGCGAGGCGATTCGCCATGGTCACTGGAAGGCCGGCGAGGCACTGCCCGCCGAGCGCCATCTGTGCGAGCGCCTGCAGATCTCGCGGGTGACGCTGCGCCAGGCGGTGGACGTGCTGGTGGAACAGGGCATGGTGTCGCGCCGCCAGGGCGCTGGCACCTTCGTCACCACCCAGATCCAGCACCAGCTCAGTGGCCTGACCAGTTTCAGCGAGACGCTGCGCATCAAGGGCTATACGCCCGGCACGCGCTGGCTGGAGCAGCGGCTGCGCCCGGCCCATGGCGAGGAAATCCTGCGCCTGGGCTTGTCGCCTGATGCGGCGGTGGCCGCGCTGACGCGCCTGCGCAGCGCCGACGACCGGGTGATGGCCTACGAACGTGCGGTGCTGCCGCAGCGCATCGTCCCCGATCCGCAAAAAGTGGGCGATTCGCTCTATAGCTATCTCGATGCGCAAGGCACCCCAGTGGTGCGCGCGCTGCAGTACTTCCGCGCCATCAACCTGCCGGCGCGGCTGGCCGAGCACCTGCGCATGAAAACCGGCGAGGCGATTCTGCACGTGGTGCGGGTCGGCTACGCCCGCGATGGCAATGCGATCGAGCTCACCGATACCTATTGCCACAACGACTTCTACGACTTCGTCGCCGAACTGCGCCGCTGACGCCCCTCCGCCTTCCAGAGCCGCCGATCCATGACCACCGCCAGGCCCGCAAGTCCCATCGTCTCGATTGCCATCGTCGGCGTGCTGTTCTTCATCATCGGCTTTCTGACCTGGGTCAACGGGCCGTTGATCACCTTCGTCCGCCTGGCCTTCGACCTCAACGAGGTCAACGCCTTCCTGGTGCTGATGGTGTTCTACCTGTCGTACTTCTTCCTGGCCTTGCCGTCGTCGTGGATCCTGCGTCGTACCGGCATGAAGAAGGGGCTGGCCTTGAGCCTGGTGGTGATGGCGCTGGGCGCCGCGGCGTTCGGCCAGTTCGCCACCCAGCGCTGGTATCCGGGCGCGCTGGCCGGCTTGTTCGTGATCGGTAGTGGCCTGGCCTTGCAGCAGACCGCGGTCAATCCCTACATCAGCATTCTTGGGCCGATCGAGAGCGCAGCCCAGCGCATCGCGGTGATGGGGATCTGCAACAAGGTGGCGGGGATCCTGGCGCCGATCGTGATCGGCTCGCTGGTGCTGCATGGCATCGGCGATCTGTCCACCCAGGTCGCCGCTGCCGATCCGGCCACCAAGGAGCAATTGCTCACCGCGTTCGCCGCCAAGATCCACGGCCCGTACTTGACCATGTCCGGCATCCTGCTGCTGCTGTCGGTGGCGGTGCTGTTCTCGCCGCTGCCGGAACTGAAGGCCTCCGAGGTCAATGCCGCGCCGTCCAGCAGCGGCGCTGGCGAACGCGCCAGCATCTTCCAGTTCCCGCATCTGTGGTTGGGCGTGTTGTGCCTGTTCGTCTATGTCGGCGTGGAAGTGATGGCCGGCGATGCCATCGGCACCTACGGCCATGGTTTCAATCTGCCGCTGGATCGCGCCAAGTTGTTCACTTCCTACACCTTGGGCGCGATGCTGCTCGGCTACCTGGCCGGCCTGGTGCTGATCCCGCGCTTCATTTCGCAGGCGCGCTATCTGAGCGTGTCGGCGGTGCTGGGCGTGCTGTTCTCGTTAGGTGCGTTCTTCACCCAGGGCTACGTGTCGGTGGGCTTCGTTGCCGCCCTCGGCTTCGCCAATGCGATGATGTGGCCGGCGATCTTCCCGCTGGCCATCCGCGGCCTCGGCCGCTACACCGAAATCGGCTCGGCCTTGCTGATCATGGGCATCGCCGGTGGCGCCCTGATTCCGCAGCTGTTCGCCATCCTCAAGCAACATCACGATTTCCAGCTGGTGTTCGCCGGGCTGATGGTGCCTTGCTACCTGTACATCCTGTTCTACTCGCTGCATGGCCATCGGGTGGGCCTGTCGGCTCGCGCGGCATGAGCCGGGCACGATGACGTCCCTCGACCAGCCAGGCCAGAGCATGCGCAGACCCACCATCAAGGACGTTGCCGAACGTGCCAAGGTGTCGTTGAAGACCGTCTCGCGCGTCATCAACAACGAGCCGTCGGTGATGCAGGCCACGCGCGCGCGCGTGCTGCGTGCGATTGCCGAATTGGATTACGAGCCGGATCCGTCCGCGCGCAACCTGCGCAGCGGCACGCCGTTCGTGATCGGGTTGGTGTACGACAATCCCAACCCGTATCACATCATCGGCATTCAGAACGGCGTGCTGGCCGCCTGTCGCGAAACCGGCTTCGGCCTGCAGATCCATCCCTGCGATTCCACCTCGCCATTGCTGGCCGAGGAACTGGCCGAATGGGTGCAGCGCTCGCGCCTGGCCGGGGTGGTGCTGACCGCGCCGATGTCCGAGCGTCCGCAATTGCTCGCCGGGCTGGCGGCACGCGGCATCAAGTGCGTGCGCATCATCGCCGCCACCGACGATCCGGGCGATGGCCCCTGCGTCTACATCGACGACCGCGACGCCGCCTACGAAATCACCGAACACCTGATCCAGCTCGGTCACCAGCGCATCGGCTTTCTGTGGGGCGGCCCGCAGCATCGCTCCAGCGGCGAGCGCTATGCCGGGTACGAGGCAGCCCTGAAGGACTACGGCATCACCCTGGACAAGCATCTGGTGATCCCGGGCGACTACACCTTCGACGACGGCTTCCGCGGCGCGCGGCGGCTGTTGTCGCTGCGCGAGCCGCCTACCGCGATCTTCGGCAGCAACGACGAGATCGCTGCCGGCGTGCTGGCGGCCGCCAAATCCACCGGCATGAACGTGCCGTATCAGTTGTCCATTGCCGGCTTCGAGGACAGTCCGTTCTCGCGCCAGTCCTGGCCGCCGCTGACCACTGCCAAACAAGCCACCGAAGACATCGCCCGCCACGCTGCGCGGCTGTTGATCGCGCAGTTGCGCAGCGATGCCTACGACGACCAGCCCGCACAACTGCAGAACCGCGGCTTCGTGCCGCAACTGGTCGTGCGTGGCTCCACCGCGCCGGCGCAGACGCCGGCAACTGCCTCTCTTCCCTCCGATCCCGCCTGAGTTCCGATGAGCCTCCCCCAGGAAACCGAAACCCTGATGTTCCGCGAGGCAGCCCAGACTGCCGACGTCGTTGCTGCGCAAATGGCCCGCAACGCCGACACCATCGCCGCCCTGGCGCAGTCGCTGCGGCAGGCACCACCGCCCTTCGCGGTGACCTGCGCGCGCGGTAGCTCCGACCACGCGGCGACGTATGCCAAATACCTGTTCGAAACCCAGCTCGGCCTCGTCACCGCCTCGGCATCGCCTTCCGTGGGCTCGGTGTATGCAGCGCCGTTGCAGTTGCGTGGTGCGCTGTACCTGGTGATCTCGCAATCGGGCAAGAGTCCGGACCTGCTGCGCAATGCCGAAGCGGCCAAGGCGGCTGGCGCGCGCGTGGTCGCGCTGGTCAATGTGGAGGACTCGCCGCTGGCGCAGTTGGCCGAGGTGGTGCTGCCGCTGGGAGCCGGCCCGGAAACCAGCGTGGCGGCGACCAAGAGCTACCTGGCCTCGCTGTCGGCGATCCTGCAGCTGGTGGCGGTATGGAAGAACGATCCTGAGCTGCTGGCGGCGGTCGCGCAGCTGCCGCAGCAGTTACGCGCGGCCTGGCAGGCCGACTGGTCGTCGCTGACGGCCGGTCTGGTGCCTGCGCACAACCTGTTCGTGCTGGGGCGTGGTCTGGGCCTGGCCGGCGCGCAGGAAGCGGCGCTCAAGTTCAAGGAAACCTGCGGCCTGCACGCCGAGGCGTATAGCTCGGCCGAGGTCAAGCACGGTCCGATGGCGCTGGTGGGGCCAGGCTTCCCGGTGCTGGCATTCGCCCAGCCCGACGAAACCGGAACCGGTATCCGCGCGTTGGTCGACGAATTCCGTGGCCGCGGCGCGCAGGTATGGTTGGCGGCACCCGATGGCGATCTGCCTCTGGTCCAGGCCAGCCATCCAGCGTGCGCCCCCTTGCTGACCGTGCAGAGCTTCTACCGCGCAATCAACGCGCTGGCGCTGCAGCGCGGCCACAATCCGGATCTGCCGCCGCATTTGAACAAAGTCACGGAAACCGTGTGAGTATGCAGGTGTCCGCGACCCAAGCGTTGTGCAATGCGCGCGTTCTCACCGATGACGGCCTGCAAGAGGGGCTGGTGGTGCTGCTGGAGGGTGCGCGCATCCAGGCCATTGTCGCCGCCGCCGACGCGCGCGTCGCGCAGGCGGCCACGCAGGTGGACCTGGGCGGCGACATCCTGCTGCCCGGTTTCATCGATATCCAGGTCAATGGCGGTGGCGGCGTGTTGTTCAACAACGCACGCGATCCGCAGGCACTGGCGACCATCGCCGCCGCGCATCGTCGCTACGGCACCACCGGTCTGTTGCCGACGCTGATCAGCGACACCGCCGAGGTGATGGCCGACGCCATCGCTGCCACTCGCGCGGCGATCGCCCAGGGTGTGCCTGGCGTGCTCGGCATCCATCTGGAAGGCCCGTATCTGAGCGCGGCCCGCAAGGGCACTCACGACGCGCAGAAGTTCCGCGTGCCGGATGCGCAGGAGATCGCAGTCGATACGTCACTGGATACCGGCGTTACCTTGATCACCCTGGCGCCCGAATGCGTGCCTGTCGAGAGCATCCGCGCCTTCGTCGCCGGCGGCGCCATCGTGTTCGCCGGGCATACCGCGGCCAGTTACGGGCAGGCGCGTGCCGGCATCGATGCTGGCATCCGCGGGTTCACCCATCTGTACAACGCGATGTCGCAACTGGCCGGGCGCGACCCCAACGTGGTGGGCGCCGCGCTGGAGGATCCGCAGGTGTGGTGCGGCGTCATCGTCGATGGCGTGCACGTGCATCCGGCCAGTCTGCGCGTGGCGCTGGCGGCCAAGCCACGCGGCAAGCTGCTGCTGGTGACCGATGCGATGCCGATGGTGGGCGCCGACAGCCCCAGCTTCGATCTGTACGGCGAGACCATCACCGCCGTCGACGGCGTGGTCCGCAACGCCGACGGTGCGTTGGCGGGCTCAGCGCTGGACATGGCCAGTGCGGTGCGCAACAGCGTGCGCTGGTTGGGGGTGGACTTGGCCGAGGCCGCGCGGATGGCGTCCACGTATCCGGCGCAATGCATCGGCCTGGGCGAGCGCTTGGGACGGATCGCACCGGGATATCAGGCCGACCTGGTGCTGGTGGATGCCGGGGTCAACGTGTTGGGCACCTGGATCGCTGGACAGCGTGACGCGGGCGCGGGCGAGCGCGTGGGCTGACCGATGGCCGCCGCGTCCGGATGCTGCGGGGGTTGGATCACGACACCTGCGGCGATCTGGAACGCTTGACCGGCGCGTGGCATGCGGCGAATGCGGCGCCGATCCATCAGCGCGCCAGCTGGTGTCGCGTGGTGTCAGCAGCCACCACGGTCGGTCACGGCAGACGTCCTGATGGCGGGCGTCGCGGGGAACCTCGGTTCGTTCGCTCCTAAGTCGGCATGACGGGCGGGGTGTCGGTGTCGTGTGGCAGCTGCAGCGCCTGTAGGGTCATGCCTACCGGTCGTGCATGTTCGTCCATATGCAGAGTCACCGCCTTGGCTGCGGCCAGTTGCTCGGCCAGCGCCTGACTCGCGCCGAGCGAATGGGCGATCTCGCTGCGCTCTACATTCTTCAGCGCGCTACGGCGCTCCTCGCCGCTGAAGCGGTGACGGTTGTATTCGGCCCATCCGATCAGCAGCGCCGGACAGCAGATCAGCAAGGCCGGTAGCGCGACGACCATGAACGGGTCCAGAGAGAGGTCGTGTCCGTGGACGTATGCCCAGCTCTGCCGCCCGCTCGACAGTTCCCGCAGCATGGACACCAGCGGTGCCCACAAAGAAAGATAGATGCCCCAACCGGCCAGTGTCAGCATGCTCCAGGCGATACGGTGCAGAAGCGGCTGCTGATGCGGGCTCCGGATCAGGCGCGAATTGAAGCGCTCCGCTGACGATGCCGTCGCATCGGTAGGGTGGGCCTTCATCGGATTCCCCGGTCCGGGCTGACCCAGATGGCGCGCTTGCCACGGCGCTTGAGCAAGGTTTTGGGCAAGGCGACCACGGTCGTGCAGAGGCTGAGCAACCAGTAGGCGATCGGGTACCAGATCACCCAGAAGTAGTTGCGGCCAATCCCCTTTTCGTAGCGGCGATCGATGACCAGGCTGCTGGCGAACTGCAACAGGCAGACCAGCACCATGGCGGCCGCATGCCATTCTGGGAGCAGTGCCTGGATGTGCCCCGTTGTCAGCAGCGCAATGAACTGCCTGGGCGCCCACAAGACCGCGATCAACACGATGCTGTAAGCCCACAGCACGCTCGTGATGTACTCCAGCAGCACGCCCCACATGCGTCTCTTGCGCCAACTGAACAGAGAAGGGCCATGGCGTAGTAGCACCTCCACGCCGCCCTGTGCCCAGCGCAGCCGCTGCCGCCACAGTCCCTTGAGGGTTTCCGGCATCAGGATGAAACACAGCGCATTGGGCTCGTAACGGATGTCCCAGTGGTCCAGTTGCAGCCGCCAACTGATGTCGATGTCTTCGGTCATCATATCGTCGGCCCAATAGCCGATGCGGTGCAGCGCGGTGCGGCGGAAACCGGCGATCACGCCAGACACGGTGAAAATACGGCCATAGACGCGTTGGGCGCGCTTGATCATGCCGATGATGGACGAGAACTCGGCCACCTGCAGCCGGCCCAGCAGGGTCGAGCGGTTGCGGATGCGTGGATTGCCGGTGACCGCGCCCACCCGTGGGCCGCTGGACAGATGCCAGATCATCCAGTGCATGGCGAACTCTTCCAGCATCGCATCGCCATCGATGCAGATCAGGTACTCCGAGCGCGCGGCCAGCGCACCCATGCGCAAGGCGTTGGCCTTGCCGAGATTGCGGTCCAGATGGATCACGCGCAGACGCGGATGCTGCGCCGCCAGTACATCCAGGCGCGCGCCAGTGTCGTCGCGGCTGCCATCGTTGATGGCGATCACCTCGAAGTCCGGATAGCGCTGGGACAGAGCGCTACCGATGGTCTCGTCCAGATTGTCCGATTCGTTATGGCAGGGAATCAGCAAACTGGCGAACGGGTACTGGCCGAGCGCGGGTGGGTTGTTGCGTGGTCGCGCGTTCCGCTCGCGTCGGAAGAAGTAGTACAAGCCCCCGGAGATCCAGAAGAACGCCATCATGATCGGATAGAAGAAGGCAAACTGGAACAGCCAATAGACCCAGGGCGACGTGTCCATGTCACTTGTCCGGGTATGGGAAGTTGCGGGCGGACATCGCCGCGCGTGCATCCTCCGTCGATGGCCTGCCAGCGATGAAGTCATCCGGATACCAGGCAAAATGGCGCACGCCCTGCGACTGCAGGCGATGGATCTGTGCGATCAGCTGGGCGCCGCTGATCGGCGTATGGGTGCGCCAATCTACCGTCTGCAATTCGAACAGGGTGTGCTTCAGTTCGGGGTCTTGCGTGCGGACCGCCGCGACCAGCGTGTCCAGCCAGTGCTCCGGATCTTTGCTGCCTTCCATCCATGGCATGGCCATCAGGGCGGTACGGTCATAGGCCCGGTTGAACAGATCCAAGCGTTGCGCGAACCAGGCCGCGCTCTGCGGTTGCAGGACCGGTTGCGCGTAGAGATTGCGTACCGTGCCCAGCTTCGGGCGCCAGCGCTGCGCGCTGGCGCGCAGCTCCATGGTGAAGTCGATCAGTGCCTGGGTGCGGAGACCGTCGCGGCCTTCCGGCGGCAACTGCGGCAATTCGGTATCGCG
Source organism: Xanthomonas maliensis (assembly GCF_009192945.1). Lineage (GTDB taxonomy): Bacteria > Pseudomonadota > Gammaproteobacteria > Xanthomonadales > Xanthomonadaceae > Xanthomonas > Xanthomonas maliensis. The sequence goes on from NZ_NSET01000032.1 coordinate 72,499, forward strand.
CAGATAGCCATCGTCATGGAACAGAATGCCCTCCATGTACGAGTTGATGGCCAGGTCTTCGTAGATGTCCTTGATGATCTGCCGTGCCTGCGGATTGGTGAAATCCAGGCGATACATGCCGTCGCGTTCGGGACTGTGGATGCGCAGCGCCTCACGCTGCGTCGGGTCGGGCAGTTCATAGCCCAGCACCGGCAGCCAGGCGTAGACCTTCACCCCGGCACGGGTCTTCAACTGCCAGGCGACGCGATTGAATAGATCTTCGCGCATCGGCATGTGCCGGTTGGGGAAGTACAGCGCGCTGGCGGTATTCCGGCCATCCGGATCGGCGAAGGCCTGCAGATAGACGTGGGTCGGGCCGATGCGTTTGACCCGGTCGATCAGCGTGTCCAGGTTGCGGGCCTGCTGCGCCGGATCGCTGTCGTAGAGCGCATCGAGGTCGATCTGCAGTGCACGTGTTCCATCCAGTGCAGGGTTGCGACGCAGTTCGAACGCCAGCCCTGTCACGGTCGGATTGTTGGTGACCAGCAGGCGCGCCAGACCGTGCAGGTCGCCAGTGACCGGCGTGCTGCGGCCCTCCAGATCGAAAGAGACCGGCATGCCCAGTTGTTCGGCGATGTCGTTGCTCATCTGGTTGTAGGCGGCATATGGCCAGACGATCGCCCGTGGGCGCACGCCCAGCTCATGCTCGATGCGTTGCACGCTGCGGCCGAGGTCCTTGCGCAGGCGCTCGGCGTACTGCCCGACATCCTCGTATCGCTGTGTCTTGGGGTCGTAGATGCGGGTATTGACCGCCGGGGCCTGGTTGCCATAGGGATTGGACTGCACGCCGTGATGCAGGTTGTCGGTATGGCTGGCCACTTCGATCAGGCCGCTGGCCTGCATCTCGCGTAACTGGTCCCAGGTGAGGAAATCGTCGTGGCCAAACGGCCGGTAGCCGTAGTCGATGGTGCGATCAGGCGCCATGTCCACATAGTCGGTAATCACCGCCACCAGCGCCGGATAGTGATATGCGCGCAGGAGTGGGTAGACGCGGGTGTACATGCTGCGCAGGCCGTCGTCAAAGGTGAGCAGCACCGCTCGCGGCGGTAGCGCGGCCTCGCCCCGCGAGGCCTTGATCAGTTGCGAGAGCGAGATCGGGTGGTAGTCGTGCGCCGATAGCCAGTCCAGGTGCGCGGCGAAGTTCTGCGTGCTCACCGCATACGCATCGGCATCGGATTTTTCGCGCACATCGTCGCGGATGTCGTGGTAACTCAAGACCAGCAGGCCGTTGTCGACGGCATCCGGGTCGACCGGCGACTTGGCCTGCGCGGGCAGGGCCGCTATCAGCAGGCCCAGTACGAGCAGACGCATCAGCCTGCGAAACATTCCGTCCACCTCACTCTCCCCAATGCATTGCCGCATCGATGCCCAGACGGCGCTCGCGCCGACCGTCATAGACCGGGCGCGCCCAACTGGCACCGTATTCAAATGTCCGCCCCTGACCGAGCTGCCATTCGTGGCGGTAGGCCACGCTGGGGATCAGGGAGCTGCCGTAGCGCTGCTGCCAGTAGTTTCCCATCGAGACGGTCAGGCGATGGCGGAAGCTGCGTTCGTAGTGACGCCATAGCTGCTGATTGAGGCGCAGGCCGAGCTCGATCGAGCGATCATGCGGCGGATTGAAATAGGGCGCATCGTCGCGACTGCCACGGCTGGCGTAGACGCTGCCCAGGCCATCGATGAGCAGGCGCGGTTGGCTCAAGAGCCGCTGCTCGATGGCGCTGCTGATCGTGTCGCGGCGGTTGCCGTCGTCGTAGCGGAACTGGCTACCGGCCAGTCGCCAGTGCATGCGTTCGTCTCGGGTGTAGTCCAGGGCCACCGCCATACTGTCGGCAGTGATGCCGGAGCTGCGCGCCTGCATCGACGCGTCTGGGTCGTTGCGTGCGGCGGCCACGCGTGCATGCCATTGATCGCTGAATTGCCAGCCCAGATTGGCGCGCAGGCCGGTCTGCCCGATGTTGTCGCTGGGATGCGCGATGGCGGCTTCCGCATCGCTACGACCGAAGCGATAGCGCACGCCGCCACTCAGCCATAAGGGATCGATGTAGCGGTTCTGGAACGTAACCGAGCGCCGATCGGTGGACGCGAATAGACGCCAGCGATCGTCCAGGATCGGCGAGTCCGCTTCCATGCTGTAGTGCTCATCGTGATTGCCCAGTGGCGAGTTGCCGCCACTGCTCGAACTCTGACTGCCTTCGGCGGTGGCCTGGAATTGCCAGCCGCCGTGGGCACGCCAGTCGCGATCCATGTGCAGCACGGAAGGCTGGTTGGGATACCGGGCAAGCAGGCTGTCGTGCAGGGGGCGTGCCAGGTCGTCGCGTTGCAACCGCATGTAGGACTCGTACATGCCGACGCGCGGCGATACATCGCGTGGGTCCAGCGTGTAGGCCATCTGATGGCGTTCCAGTGCCCGGCGTGGCCAACCACGCATCTGATAGACACTGCCCAGTGCGGTCTGCAGACCGCCGTTGCCGGGGCCAACCGCCAGCAAGCCTTCCAGCGTCCGCTGCGCGGTGGGCAGATCGCCGCTATAGGCGTGGATCATTGCCATGTTCAGATCGGCTTCGTAACGGCCCCAGTTGGCATACGGGCTCTTGCCACCGCCCCAGCGCCACGCAGGCTCGTCTTTTTTCCAGGATTGCAGGTAGTCGATGGCTTTTTCCGCCTGTTCGGTCTCCAGGTAGGCATAGACAAGCTGCGAACGCGACTGGGAACGTCCCGGGTCGCTTTTTAGAATGCGTTCCAGCAGTGGGATCGCTTCGGCCGGGTGCCGGGTCCCCATCGTCGAATCGCTCACCGCTGGCAGCACATAGTCGGGGAGCGGATGGCCTTCCCGTTGCAGAGCGTTGGCTTCGTCGCGCACCTGCGAATGTCGGCCCAGACGGTTGAGTAGAATCAGGCGATCAAAGCGGATGCGCAGTGGTACCTGCGCCGGTGGGCGCACCTCGCGTTGCACGTACTGCTCCATCTGCGCAAGTGCGTCTTCGGCCTCGGTCAGACGGGTGTCTTCGCTTTCGCCATAGGCCAGACTCCAGTTCACCAGCTTGGCCAGATAGTTGGATTCCAGGTGCGCCTTCTGGTCCTGGTCAAACAGCTCAGGACGCGCCTTGCACAACTGCCAGGCTAGCCAGGCATTGCCGATGTCGCTGAGCGTCAGCGTCTGCAGCTTGTACAGCAGGGCGTCGTCGGGATGCTCTGACTGGGCTCGCTCGATTGCGGCGAGTGCATCGACCCAGTGCGCTTGGTCGCGGTAACGACCGATCTCTGCAAGCCGATCGGCAGACGACGCACCGGGGCTTGATGTGGCGGCATGTCCCTTCGGCAACACCGTAGCGCATGTCAGGTACACACAGACCGCGAGCGGGAATTTCCTGACGGTCATGAAGATCCCGGGCGCGGTTATCGTGTGGATTGAACGATCGAAAAAAGCAAAATATATGCCAGCAGAGGTCTGCCAATTTTCAGTGCGCGTTGCGCCCGCCGCCGAGCGTTCAATGGTTCTGCGCGCCAAATTTTTGTCGTCCATCGCCTTCGATTCGCGTACGCGATGGTGGTGACAGGCGGCTGCGACTGTTTTTTGTCGCAGCGGGGGCAGTCGGTGCGACGCCGCCGGGCATGCGCTGCGTCAGCTTGTGACCTGCTGTGTCATTCGTTGCTGCCGCATTGTAGAAAGTCAGGCAACGCAGCAGGCTTGTGCTGATCGCGCGTGGGCGGGCGCGTGCACTGGTCGCCCCGGCTGGCATTGCCGGGGCCTCGATCGCGCTTGGGCGCACGTTGCGTGGATGGTCAAGCCGTGCGGTTGCTTGGCTGCAACGCGGGTGATCTTCATTCCACGATGCCGGTCCAGGCGCTCTTGCTGACCCCCGACATCATCTGCACGCCGGATGGTCTGTCGCTTGCGTCGATGGCGCGGGTCTCGATCGGACATCCAGCTGCATCGGCTCGATCGACACCCTGTGCACGCGAGCCGCTGGGAGATCCACCTGCCACGTCACCACTACCGGCATCGGCACGATCCCAGGACCATTGCTGACGGTTCGCCAGCTGCCGTCACCGGGCGCATGACGCCGTTGATGGATGCGCTGGACCTGGTCGCCTGCTTTCTTTTTTCGAGCAATCCTGCATGCGCAGGCCATGTCCGGCATCACGGGCGCGGTCAGGCGACTGAACTGGCGGGGAGATGGGCGGATCGGCGTGGTGGTGGGCGTCTCGACGTGGTCGCTGCATGGTCTGCCCTCGTCGTGGCCAAGCGGGCAGCGCATCTCGAATGACTGTGGCCGCGGGCGGCGGCAGGTTGACAGTGCCAATGGCGGAAGGCATCTTCGCTGATAACGTTATCAGCGAATGGGAGTGTCTCCCGTCTCATTGCTTCACCGCTGGCCGATTCGCATCGACTGGCGTTTCGATCCTTGCGCTGCGAAGGCGCACCGATCGCTGGCGGCGATCCGGCACAGGGGACGGATCGTGGCTTCGCGCGCATTGCGCGCTCCAGTGCAACCCGAAGGTTGCGACCTGACGTACCAGCCACGAGGTCAATGCAATGATGTTTCCCTGCGTTTTTCCGTTGTCTTCCGAGCTTTCCCATACGCGCCGCATGCAGCCGGACGAGGCGCATGCTTCTCCCTACGCTGCGTCGTCTATCGCCCAGGGGCCGCGCGCCTCCGGCCCCGGTTCGTTTGGCCGGAGGCAAGGGTGGCGCCTTTCACGCGATGCGGCGCGTGGGCAAGCCGTCCAACCTGCGGCATTGAGCGTGGCCGTTCGCGCCTTGCTGATCGCCAGCGCAGCGGCGACCGGCACGATGGCGCTGCCGGCATCTGCGCAGCAACAGGCAGCGCCCGCGTCGGCACAGGCGCAATCTGCACCCGCCTCGGCGCCAGCCGATCCTTCGGTGTCCACCCTGGACGAAGTCAAGGTGGTGGGTTACCAGGCCAGCCTGGGCAAGGCGCTCAACGTCAAGCGCAATGCAGATGCCATCGTCGATGCGATCAGCGCCGAGGATATCGGCAAGTTTCCCGATACCAACGTCGCCGAATCGCTGTCGCGCGTCTCCGGGATCACGGTGGATCGGCAGTTCGGCGAAGGCGAGAAGGTCAGCATTCTCGGTACCGATCCGGCACTCAATCGCGTGCTGCTCAATGGCCAGACCATCGCGTCCACCAGTTGGGGCGGCGACCCCAACGATCCGGACAGTCGCTCCTTCAACTACAGCACGCTGGCACCGGAAGTGGTCGGCTTGATGGAGGTGTACAAGACGCCGGAAGCGCGCATCGACGAAGGCTCGATCGGCGGCACCGTCATCGTGCATACCCGCAAGCCGCTGGACCTGGAGCGCAATGCCCTGACCGGTACGGTGAGCTACGGTTACAACGATCGTTCCGAAGAGGGCAAGCCGAACGCTTCGCTGCTGTACAGCTGGAAGAACCAGGACGAAACCCTGGGCGTCCTGACGTCGGTGATGCGGTCCCAGCGCGTGCTGCGCCGCGACGGCGTGGAGATCTTCGGCTACGACAAGGTTGCTGACGCCGCTTTCCCGCCCGAGGTCGTCGGCAGCAACACCGGCGTGTTCCCGACCTCGATCAACACCGCGCTGTTCCAGCAGACCCGAAAGCGCGATGGCATCAGCGCCGCGCTGCAATGGAAGCCCGATGCCGACTTCGAGCTCAACCTGACCGGCCTGTACGTCACCGAGAGCTTCGACAACTACAACCAGAGTCGTTATGGCTACTGGGGCTCCAATCCCGGCGATGCGCGGGCATTGGGCTTCGAGAATGGCGTAGCGACATCCGGCACCTTCGGCGATCAGTCCAGCACCTTCCTCGACGGCTATCTGCGCAATAGCGAAGTCAATACCGGCAGTATCCAGCTGCGTGCCGATTGGCACGGCGATGGCTGGAATGCGTCCAGCCAGGTGGGTTACACCAGCTCGCAAGGGGGCGCCGAGCGCATCTACGGCATCCAGTTCCGCAATCTGGCCGGCTACAGCTACGGCATCGACGGCCGCCATACCGCGATGGATTACAGCACCGACCCGACCGATGCCTCCGCGATGCAGCTCAACAACGCGTCGGCCAGCCATAGTCCGCAATACGACAAGGAGCGCTATCTGCAGTTGGACTTCGACCATGCCGTGGAGTGGGGGCCGTTCACCCAATTGCTGACCGGCATCAAGCTGACCAATCACGCCACCGGGCAATCGTCGTACAGCCGCACCTGGGCGCCGAACGCCCCCATCACCCTGGCGGCGTTCTCGCCCGGGCTGACGCCGTCCGGCTATCTGGACGGACTGTCGACCAGCGCCGACATGCAGCGCTGGGCCACCATCGGTCGTGGCGCGATCGGTCGCTATATCGATGGCCTGGAGGGCGATGATGGCCTGCCGATCAGCTATGCGGGCAATTACAGCATCCAAGAGCAGAACCGCGCCTGGTACCTGCAGGCCAACTTCTCCGGTGAGCGCTATCGGGGCAATGTCGGCGTGCGGTATGTACACAGCCGCGACTCTACCGATGGCTATAGCTACGCGCCCGGTGGCGGCTATACGCCGGTGAATTTCCTCAGCAGCTATGGCAAGTGGCTGCCAGCGTTCAACGTCACCTACGACCTGCGTGAGGACCTGCTGCTGCGCCTGGCCGCCTCCAAGGTGATTGCCCGTCCGCGCTATACCAACATGACCCCGTACGTGGCCACCGACGACACCACGCTGACCGCATCCACCGGCAATCCGGGCCTGCGTCCCTACGAGTCCACCAACCTGGGCGCCTCGCTGGAGTGGTATTTCAACGACAGCAGCCTGTTGAGCGGCGAATTCTTCTCGCGCGACATTTCCAACTACATCCTCACCACCGTGCAGGACCGCGTGTTCTTCAACAACGCCACCGGCGGCTCCAGTACCTATCAGACCTCAGTGCCGACCAACGCCGGCACTGCGAAGGTACGAGGCGTGGCGGTCAACCTGCAGCACAACTTCGGCAACGGCTTCGGCGTGGTGGCCAATTACACCTATTCCGATGCCAATACCGACGGCGACTACAGCCTGCCGTACAACTCGCGCAACGCCTACAACATCAGCCCGTATTACGAGCGCGGCAAATGGAGTGCGCGCATGAGCGTGGGCTGGCGCTCGGAGTACTTCACCCAGATCGGCCGGCTCAACGGCCAGCAGATGACCGATGCCTTCACCCAGGTGGATGCCTCGGTGGGCTACCAGGCGACCGAGCGCTTGCGGGTGGCATTGGAGGCCAGCAACTTGCTGGACGAGACCTACTACAGCTATATCGGCAACAAGAACCAGCCGTACTACCTGTACAAGAACGGACGCGCCGTGATGCTCAGCCTCAACTTCAAGTTGTAGCCGGCACGATCCCACGGCGGACGGGCGCAACGTGTCGGTTTGCGCCCGTCGTGTCCGGCCCGGTCGTCCGGCTAGGCGGTGTTGTCGGCGGCCTGCCGGCCGTCATCGCAGCGCGCTGCGGCAATGGCCGCGATGCGTGCCTTGGCCAAGGCCTCGCCGATCTGCGGGCCTTGCAGGCCTTCGGCCGCCAGGTCGCGCGCATTGATGGACAGGGCTGCGGCGTGCAGGCGCTTGAGCAGGGCGGCCTGTGGATACGGTGCTTCTTCGCTGCCGAGTCGGCCGCGCTTGTCCGCTTCGCAGACCAGGGCCAGTTGGGCGATGCGCTCGGGGCGCCGGAAGGCGTCGCAGCGCAGCAGCAGTTCGTGCACGGTGCGGTCGCGCAGTTCGCTCAGGCGGTGCACATTCAAATGCTCGCGGCAGGCGGTGATGGCCAACTGACGATAGTCCTGGGGTAATTTGAGCCGCTCGCACAGTGCCTGTAGCGGTGCCACCCCGCGTTGCTCGTGCATGATGTGGCGCGGCCATTCCTCCGGTGGCGTCAGTGCCTTGCCCAGGTCGTGGGTGAGCGCGGCGAAGCCCACCAGCGCATCGCCCGGCGCCAGGCGCGCGGCCATGTCGCTGACCAGCTCCTGGTGAATGCCGGTATCCACTTCCGGATGGAACTCGGCGCGCTGCGGCACGCCGTAGAGCGCATCGAGTTCGGGCAGGACGACGCGCAGCGCATCGGTGGTATGCAAGGTGCGCAGGAAGGCCGAAGGCTGCGCGCTGGCGAGCGCCCGCCGCAGCTCCTGCCAGACCCGCTCCGGCACCAGCGCATCCAGTTCGCCGCTGGCGCTGATCTCGCGCATCAATGCCGCGGTCTCCGGCGCGAGTTGGAAGCCCAGCGGTGCCAGCCGCGCCATGAAACGCGCCGCACGCAGGACCCGCAGGGGATCTTCGACGAAGGCCGGGCCAACGTGCCGCAGCACGCGCTGCTGCAGATCACGCGCACCGCCATACGGATCGATCACGTCGCCGCTTTCTTCGTCGCGGGCGATGGCGTTGATGGTGAAGTCGCGACGTTGCAGGTCCTGTTCCAGCGTGACCGAGGGATCGGCGTCCACCACGAAGCCGCGGTAGCCACGCCCGGACTTGCGCTCGGTCCGCGCCAGAGCGTATTCCTCACCGGTCTGCGGATGCAGGAACACTGGGAAATCCTTCCCGACCGGTTTGAATCCTTGCGCTTCCATTTGCGCCTGGTCGGCACCCACCACCACCCAGTCGCGGTCTCCGGCGGGCACGCCCAGCAACGCATCGCGGACGGCGCCGCCGACAAGATAGATCTTCATGCCGACATGATGCCGTAATCGCGGGCGGCGGCGTGATCGCCGCCGCGCTTCATTGCGGGTCGCTGGAGGATGCAGCCGTGCTCGGGCCCGGCGTGCAGACCGGCCGCGTGCGCTTGTCCACCAGCTTGCCCATCAGGCGATCGCTCAGCGGCAGCATGTCGCCGTTGAGCCTCCAGTCGTAGATCACGCTGAAAGCCAACACGCGCGCGACGTAGTCGCGGGTTTCCTTGTAGCTGATCGTCTCGATCCAGAAGTCCGGATCGAAACCCGGGCGTTGGCTCTGCCAGCGTCCAGTCGGGCCGGGGCCGGCGTTGTAGGCGGCGATGGTCAGATAGGGCAGGCCATAGGTGTTGAGCAACTGCCGCAGGTAGGCCGTGCCGATGGCGATATTGGTGTCCGGGTCGTAGAGGCTGGCCGCGCCAGCGTAGCCGGGCAGGGCGATGCCCTTGGCCACCGAGGACCCGGTACCCGGTAATACCTGCATCAATCCCATGGCATTGGCGGGCGAGCGCGCGCGCGGATTGAAGATGCTCTCGGCACGGATCTCCGCCGCCACCCAGGCCGGATCGATGGCGTTCTTGGCCGCTTCACGGCGAATGCTGGCATCGTGGTGCAGCGGGAAGCGCAGCGCATACAGGCGCTGCTCGTCGGGCTGCTTGCCGAGTGCGAACACGGCACGGTCGAACCAGCCGTTGTCGCCGGCCACTTCCACCGCCAGGCGGCGCTGGGTGTCGTCGAAGCGGCTGGCGGCATCGTTCCATTCGGCCACCGCCCAGCCCGGGCGATCGATCTGGAACAAGGCGATGGCCCGCACCAGCGCCGGATCGCGCGCCACCGTCGCCTTGGCCTGCGGACTGTCCTTCGGCTCCCAGGGACAGAGGCGATACGGCTGCTGCAGCCGATCGGCGGCGAGGAAGCCGTGGAAGGTCGGCGACTGCGCAGCGGCGCGGTACAGCGGTTGCGCGGCGGCGGTCGCGCCGGTCTTCTCGCTCAGACGCGCTTCGAAGTATTGCCACCGCGAATCGTTGCGTTGGCTGGCTGGCATCTTGCGGATCGCTGCCAACGCCGCCGGCCAATCGCCGCGCGCCATCGCCTCGCGCGCGCGCCATTCGTGCAGGCGTTCGTCATAGGACGCTTCGGGCACCGCATTGAGCCGGCGCGCCGAATCCGGCAGATACGAGGCCACCGTCCACAAGGCGATCTGGTAGAGCACCTGGCCGCGTTGGGCATCGCTGAAGCCCAGCGCGCTGGCCAGCGCCGGCAGCTGCTGTTCGGCCGCGTCCGGGTCGCTCTTGGCCAGCTTGGCCAGGCCATCGACGGCGATCCTGCGGCTGCGCTCGGTCTTCGGCCAGCTCAACGCCCGCGGGTGCACCTTGTCGAGAAACGCCGCGTAGTCGCTGGCCAAGGCCAAGTCGTTGGCCGGCAGTCCGCGTGCTGCAGTGCGCATCACGGTCGGCTGCTGGGCATCGGCTGCGGCCTCCACCCGCTCCCAGCGCAGCGCAGGCGTGAGTTCGCCGCGCGATTCCAGCGTGGCGACCACCGGATCGCAAGCATCCGGCAGCGCCTTGCCGCTGCGCCACAACGTCAGCGCATCGCGGCTCCATTGTGCATCCGTCTGGCCGGTGCTCTGGCGCGCGGTCAGTTGCGCGCAGCGCAGGCCCAGGTTGTCGGTGGCTTTCCAGTTGGCCAGCAGCGTTGGCCAATCCTGGCGGCGAGCGACGGCGGGGAGCCAGGTGGCGCGGAACGTCTCGGCGACCGGCTGGTTGGCATAGCGCTGCAGAAAGGATTGCGCCTGTGCGTTGGAGACCGTGTCGATGTTGCGCTTGAGGGTGGCGTATTCGAGCCAGCCATAGAGCGGGTGCCGGCTGAGGGCCGCCAGCTGGGTGGGATCGCTCTGACCGCGCTCGGCGGCAGCGATGGCATCGCGCATCGCGCTCAGTTGCGGGTCCAGGCTCTGGGCCTGCACAGCGGTGCAGCTCAGGGACAGCACGGCGGCGAAAACAACGGCAAGGCGGCGTAAGTCGGTCATGCCGCGATGATACCCAAGCCGCCCTGAGCGACTGGGTGAATGCCAGTGCGACGTGTGGGGGTTGGCGCAATTGCGCGCGCGTGCCTCACGTCGCCGCACGTGCAGGAGGAGCGACTATCGTCGGCGCCGCTTGCTACACGTTAATGGTTCGTTTAAAAGTCAGGGCGGACCGCAGGGCACGGGGGCGTGCGGACACTTCGCAGTCCTTCTGGAGAGAGAACGGATGATGCTGAACCCCCTTCGCCCGGCCCGCCTGGCCGTGCAGTTATCGCTGTGCCTGTGTCCCACTCTGGCGTGGGCACAGGCGTCCGACGCCACCGCCCCGACGCGCACGCTCGATGGCGTACAGGTCACCGGAACCCGCATCAAGACCGCCGAGCTGCAAGGTCAGGTGCCGATCCAGACCCTCAATCGCGCCGACATCGAGCGCACTGGCCTGACCTCGATCGGCGAAGTGCTGCAGGAACTGACCGCCTCCGGCTCGGCCCTCAACGCCAAGTTCAATTCCTCCGGCAACTTCGGCTTCCCGCCCGATGGCAGTGGCGTCGGCGCCGGTTCGGCGCAGGTGGACCTGCGGCATCTCGGTGCCAAGCGCGTGCTGGTGCTGGTGGACGGCATCCGCTGGGTCAACGAATCCTCGGCCTCGGGTGTGGGATCGGCCACCGATCTCAACACCATTCCGCTGGCGATCGTCGAGCGCATCGAGGTGCTCGAGGACGGGGCGTCCTCGCTGTACGGATCGGACGCCATCGCCGGTGTGGTCAACATCATCACCCGGCGCAGCTTCGATGGCGCGCAGGTCACGCTGAACTACGGGCAATACGGCAAGGGCGATGGCACCAATCAGGGCGTCGATCTGGCCTGGGGCACCAGTAGCGATCGCTATAGCCTGTTCGTCGGCGCCAGCTACGTGAAGCAGGATCCGATCTATGCGCGCGATCGCGCGCAGGCGCGCTTTCCGATTCCGGGCACGGGGCTGACTTTCGGCAGCTCGGCAACACCCGACGGGCGTTTCCAGTTCGTCGATCCCAACACCGGCGTCCGCCAGAACCTCACACCCAACGCCGGCGTGGGAACGCCGCGCTACGACGGCAGCGGCGGTTGCACGCGCAGCGACGACTACCATTGCTTCGGTACCGCCGACCGCTACAACTTCGCCGAGCAGAATCTGCTGCTGACGCCGTCCGAGCGCAAGGGGGTATTCGGCCAGTTCCGTTACTACTTCAACGACGACGTGCAGTGGTACGTCAAGGCACTGGGCAATCGCCGCGAGTCGACCAATCAGGCCGCGCCCGAGCCGATCTTTCTCGGCCCCGATGCCGGCACCGGCAATCCGCTCGCCGACAACATCGTCATCTCCGGCCGTAATCCATACAACCCGTTCGGCTTCGACCTGGATTCGGCCAGCAATCTGATCCAGATCGGCCGCCGCCCGGTGGAGGGCGGGCCACGCCGCTACGAGCAGCGCGTGGATACGCAGTACTTCGGCACTGGATTGGTCGGAACCTTCCAGGGCGCGTCGCGCACCTGGTTCTGGGACGTCAACGGCATGTACAGCAAGAACAAGGCCGAGCAGACCAATTACGGCAGCTACAACCTGTACAACATCAACCTGGCGCTGGGCGATCCGGCAGCCTGCGCGGCGGTGGCCGGTTGCGTGCCGCTGGATATCTTCAGTGGCGCCGGCAGCATCACGCCGGACATGCTGCGCTGGATCCAGCCCGTGGTGCACGACCGCAGCCAGAACGAACTGAGCCTGTTCACTGCCAACCTCAGCAGCGAGCTGTTCCAGCTACCGGCCGGCGCAGTGTCCTTTGCCACCGGCTACGAGTATCGCAAGTACGAAGGGTCCTATCAGCCCGATCCGCTGACGGTGGCCGGTCGCTACAACGGTGTCCCGTCGCTGCCGACCTCCGGCAGCTACGACGTCAACGAAGCGTATCTGGAGCTCAATATCCCGATCTTCGCCAACTCTGCGCTGGGCGACAAACTCGACCTCAACATCGCCGGCCGGTATTCGGACTATTCCACGTTCGGTGGCGAGTTCACGCCCAAGTACGGTCTGCGCTGGCAGGTCACCGATGAGTTGGTACTGCGGACCAGCTATGCGGAAGGCTTCCGCGCCCCGACCATCGGCGAGCTGTTCGGCTCGGCAGCGCGTGCGGATCTGCAGCTGTCCGACCCGTGCTCGATCGGACTGGGGGGCACTGCGCCACGCGGCAGCGCGGCCAACTGTGCCGCGCTCGGCGTACCGGCCGGCTACCAGCAGGCCAATCAGCAGATCTCGGTGACCACTGGCGGCAACGAGCGGCTGGAACCGGAGCGTTCGCGCAGTTTCAGTGCCGGCTTCGTGTTCAGTCCTGGCTTCGGCAGTAACGTCAGCTGGTCGGACCGCCTCGATCTGGAAGTGACGTTCTATCGCCACCATGTCGACGGTGCGATCCAGGCGATCAACGCACAGACCCAGCTCGATCTGTGCGTGGACACGCTCGACTCGCTGTATTGCCAAGGCATCGGTCGCGCCTCGACCGGTGGCATCAATGCCTTCAACAATCGCCTGACCAACCTGGGGTCGATCAAGACCGATGGCTGGGACGTGGATCTGTTCTGGACGCTGCCGGAAACCGCGCTTGGGCGTTTCAAACTGGCCTGGCAGAACACCTTCGTCGGCCGTTACCAGGCCTTGGGCGCCGCAGGACAGCTGCAGCCACAGGCGCCGGGCGTGGAGGTCGTGGATAGCGCGATCCCGGAATGGACCAGCAATGCAGTGTTGAGCTGGTCGCTGGGCAATTGGACGGCCTCGTGGACGGCGCGCCACATCTCCAAGCTCACCGAGCAGTGCGGCGATGCGGTCGAATTCGCGGTCTGCTCCGATTCGGTGGCGGGCACCAATCGGCTGGATGCGATCACTTATCACGATGCCCAGCTGGGCTATCGCCTCGACTGGATGAAGGGCTTGCAGCTCACCGCCGGCGTGAACAACGTCTTCGACAAGAATCCGCCGATCTGTCTGTCGTGTTCGTTGAACGGCTACGACGCATCCACCTACGACATTCCGGGTGGTCGCTTCTGGTATGTCCGCGCCGATCTGAAGTTCTAGTGTCGATCGCGGCAGGCAGCGGTCGCTGCGCGCCCTCGGCGGCAGCGGCCGGCTGTGGTCGTTGAGGGCGACGTGGCCCTCAGTTGCTTCCGGGGGCTGCGGCGGTCTTGTCATCGCGCTGCCGCTACCGCGCGTGCAAGGCGGCCTGGCTGTCCTCACTCAGCACGTCGCGTGCTTGCCCGGCAAGCACGCGACGTGATCCGCGCCTGCGCCTGGCATCAGCGGCGGACGGGGGCGTCTCCGGCCACGTAATAGGCGGCAGTGCTGCGTGGCAGTGGCGTGCGCCCGCGGATCCTGTCGGCGATCTTCTCGGCGATCATGATGGTGGTGGCATTGAGGTTGCCGGTGATGATGCGCGGCATGATCGATGCGTCAATGACCCGCAGGCCCTCCATGCCGTGTACGCGGCCCTGGCCGTCGACGACGGACATGTCGTCGTTGCCCATCGCGCACGAGCAGGACGGGTGGTAGGCCGTTTCCGCGCGCGCACGCACGAAGGCGTCCAGCTCCGCGTCGGTCTTGCAGTCCGCGCTGGGACTGATCTCGCGGCCGCGATAGGCGTCCAGCGCGGGTTGGGCGATGATGTCGCGGGTGATACGGATCGCATCGCGGAACTCCTGCCAATCCTGATCGGTGGACTGGTAGTTGAACAGGATCGACGGATGCTGGCGCGGATCCTTCGACTTGGCATGGACGCGACCGCGGCTGGGGGTGCGCATCGAACCTACGTGCGCCTGGAAGCCGTGTTCCTTGACCGCGTTGCTGCCGTTGTAATTGATCGCGACCGGGAGGAAGTGGTACTGGATATTGGGCCACTCGAAGTCGTCGCGGGTACGGATGAAGCCGCCGGCTTCGAACTGGTTGCTGGCGCCGATGCCGCTGCCGGCGAACAGCCATTGCGCGCCGATCGCCGGTTGGTTCCACCATTGCAGGGCCGGATACAGCGAGACCGGCTTGGTGCAGGCGTACTGGATATAGACCTCCAGGTGATCCTGCAGGTTCTGGCCGACGCCCGGCAGGTCGTGCACCAAGGACACGTCGAGCGCGCGCAACAGTGCCGGCGCACCGACCCCGGAGCGCTGCAGCAGCTGCGGCGAGGCGATCGCGCCAGCACAGACCAGCACCTCACGCCGCGCATGCGCATCGATCCCCTGGCTGCTGTTGCCCACCAGATAATGCACGCCGATCGCGCGCTTGCCGGCGAACAGGATGCGATCGGTCGTGGCGTGGGTGACGATGTGCAGGCCGTCGCGCGGGCGCGCCATGTCGAGATAGCCGCGTGCCGTGCTAGCGCGTCGGCCGTTTGGCGTCACCGTACGATCCATCGGCCCGAAGCCTTCCTGCTGATAGCCATTGAGATCGTCGGTGCGCGGATAGCCGGCCTGCACGCCAGCTTCCACCATCGCATGGAACAGCACGTTGTTGTCGTTGCGCGGTGTCGCCACGCTGACTGGACCATCGCCACCGTGATAATCGTTGGCGCCGATGTCGCGGGTTTCGGCCTTGCGGAAATACGGCAACACGTCGTGGTAGCTCCAGTCCTCCAGGCCCGGGCGCTTGGCCCAGCCGTCGAAGTCCAGCGCATTGCCGCGGATGTAGCACATGCCATTGATCAGCGACGAACCGCCCAGGCCCTTGCCGCGCCCGCATTCCATTCGGCGATTGTCCATATGCGGTTCCGGCTCGGTCTCGTAGGCCCAGTTGTAGCGCCGGCCCTGCAGCGGATAGGCCAGCGCGGCCGGCATCTGGGTGCGGAAATCCAGTCGGTAGTCGGGACCGCCGGCCTCCAGCAACAGCACGGTGACGCCGGGATCCTCGGTCAGCCGTGCGGCCAGGGTGTTGCCGGCCGATCCGGCGCCGATGATGATGTAGTCGTATTCGCGTTGCATGCCATTCTCCTGATGCGATGCCGGTTCAGAACACCGAGGCGTAGCGTTCCAGTTCGATCTGCACCGACTTGGTCTGCGTATAGGCCAGCAGCGTCGCCAGGCCGTTCTCGCGGCCTACACCCGATTGCTTATAGCCGCCCACCGGCATGGCAGCCGGCGATTCGCCCCAGGTATTGACCCAGCAGATGCCCGCTTCGAGCCGATGGATCAGCCGATGCGCGCGCGCCAGATCCGGGGTGACCACGCCAGCGGCTAGCCCATAGGTGGTGGCATTGGCACGGGTCACCGCTTCGTCTTCGTCGTCGTAGGTCAGCAGGCTCAGCACCGGACCAAAGATCTCTTCGCGCACGATGGTCATCACGTCGGTGCAATCGCTGAAAATCGTCGGCGCCACGTAGCAGCCCTGCGCCAGTGCACCGTCGCGCAGGCGTTCGCCGCCGCACAGTAGCCGTGCACCCTCGGCCTTGCCTTGTTCGATGTAGTCCAGCACGCGCTGCATGTGCGCGGCGCTGACCAGCGGGCCGAAATTGGTGCGCTCGTCGAGCGGGTCGCCGATATGGATGCGCTGCACCCGCGCCAGCAGTCGGGCCTCGAAGGCGGTGCGCAGCGCGCGGGGAATGAACACCCGGGTGCCATTGGTGCAGACCTGGCCGCTGCTGTAGAAGTTGGCCATCATCGCGATGTCGGCAGCCAGGTCGAGATCGGCATCGGCACAGACGATCAGTGGCGACTTGCCGCCCAGTTCCATGGTGACGTCCTTGAGCGTAGAGCTGGACGCGCTGGCCATGACCTTGCGGCCGGTGGCGGTGCCGCCGGTAAAGCTGATCTTGGCGATCTGCGGATGTTCGGTCAGCGCACCACCGATGCTGGCGCCGTCGCCAGGCAGGACGTTGAATACGCCATCGGGCAGCCCGGCCTCGGTGAACAGCTCGGCCAGCTTGAGCGCGGTCAGTGGCGTCACTTCGCTGGGTTTGAAGATCATCGCATTGCCTGCCGCCAGCGCAGGCGCCGCCTTCCACAGTGCGATCTGGATCGGGTAGTTCCAGGCGCCGATCGCACCGACCACGCCCAAGGGCTCATGTCGGGTGTAGAAGAAGCTGCCTTCGCGCAATGGCTGCTGGATGCCCTGCAAGCCTTGCGCGACGCCGGCGTAGTACTCGAGCACGTCGGCCCCGGTCACCACATCCACGCTACGTGTCTCGCTCAGTGGCTTGCCGGTGTTGAGGGTTTCCAGCTCGGCCAAGGCGTCGTTGCGTTCGCGCAGCAAGGCCACCGCCCGTAGCAGGATGCGGGCGCGTTCCACGCTGGTCATCGCCGCCCAGATGCGCTGCCCATTGCTGGCGCTGTCGACCGCTGCATCCAGATCGTCGGCACCGGCGTTGTGCACATTGGCAAGCACTTCACCGGTAGCGGGATTGACCACTTCGAAGGTGTGGCCGCCACGGGCGGGGACAGCGCGGCCGCCGATGTACAGCAACTGGTCGGGAAAACGGGGCATGACAAACCTCCTGGGGGATAGTCGCTGCAGGGGCACTCAGCGGGTGAGGTGCAGGAACTGCAGGTGACGCTCGTACTGATCGATGATGTCGTTGATGATCTGTTCGCGGCTGTAGCCCACCAGGTCGTAGTCCTGGCTGCCGTCGTACAGATGCACCTCGGCGCGGTAATAGCGCTGGCTGCGCAGGCGCTGCGCGGCGAAGGTGGGAGTGCGATAGCCCCGCATCACGACCTGGTAGCGGAAGCCCTGTTGCTCCCCATGGTCCACGCTCAGTTCCATGTCGGCGTCGTCGAAGCGGCTATCGACCTGCCAGCCTTTGCCCTGCAACTGGGTGACCACTGCCTCGATGGCAGGGCGCACCTGGTCGTGCATGAAGCGATAGACCTCGTCGCGCACCGGGAAGTGCACGGTCTGGGCCAGGCGCTGGCGCCAGCCGCGATGGTGGCGCGATTGCCCGACCGATGGGCTGGGGCTGTAGGATTGCGCGCGGCGTCGCTGCGCCTCCTCGCTCAAGGCGCGCGACAGGCCCCAGGCCATCAACAGCAGTACCGCCGAGAACGGCAGCGAGGCCAGCACCACCGCCGACTTCAGTGCGTCCATGCTGCCGGCCAGCAGCAGGCCGGCCGTGACCATGGCGGTGAGCACGCCCCAGAACACCCGCAGCCAGCGCGGTCCGTCATCGTGGGGTTCGCCGCCGTGCGAGGACAGGGTGGACAGCACCACCGTGCCGGAATCGGCCGAGGTCACGAAGAAGATGAAACTGATCAACACCGTCACGGTGATGACGGCGCGGCTCCACGGGTAGGTCTGCAGCAAGGCATACAACACCGTCTCGGGAGCATCGACCGCCTGCTGCGCCCAGTCCTGGTGACCGTACTGCAGTACCTGCTCCAGCGCGCTGTTGCCGAAGATCGACAGCCAGGCGAGGGTGAAACCGAGCGGGATCAGCAGCACGCCCAGCACGAATTCGCGCAGGGTGCGGCCACGCGAGATGCGCGCGATGAACAAGCCCACGAAGGGCGCCCAGCCGATCCACCAGGCCCAGTAGAACACTGTCCAGTTGCCGAGCCAGTCGGGGCGACTGCCATAGGCGTACACGTCGAAGCTCTTGCCCACCACGCTGCCCAGGTAGTCGCCCAGGTTCTGCATCAAGGTGTTGAGCAAGGATTGGGTGGGGCCTGCGAACAGCATGAACAGCAACAGCGCGATCGCCAACAGCATGTTGATGTCCGACATCCAGCGCACGCCCTTCTCCACGCCGGAGACGGCGACCACGATCGCCGCGCCCATCATCGCCACGATCAGCGCGACCTGGACCCAGTGCGTATGCGGGACGTCGAACAACGTGGTCAGGCCGGCGTTGAGATGCAGCACGCCAAAGCCCATGTCTGCGCCGATACCGAACACGGTGGCCACGATGCCCAGCGCATCGACGGTATAGCCGATCGGTCCGTCGATGCGCTTGCCGATCAGCGGGTAGAGCGCCGAGCGCAGCGCCAGCGGCAGATTGTGGCGAAAAGCGAAGTACGCCAGTGCCATCGCCGCCAGTGCGAACACGCCCCAGCCGTGCAGGCCCCAGTGCAGGAACAGCAGCTGCATCGCCTGGCGCGCGGATGCGGCGCTTGCGCCGCCGTCGCCTTGTGGCGGCTGCAGGTAATGGGTGAGCGGTTCGGAAACGCAGAAGAAGAAGAGGGTGATGCTGATGCCGGCGGCGAACAGCATGCCAGCCCAGGAGAGATAGCTGAATTCGGGCTCGTCGTGATCGGCGCCGAGTTTGACGTTGCCGTAGCTGGACAGCGCCACGCCCACCACGAACAGCAGATACAGCGTCATCGCCAGCAGGTAGTACCAGCCCACGTTACGCGATGCCCAGGTCTGCGCTTTCAGCAGTACATGGCCGGCGTCGAGCGGAAACAGCGCCACCAATAGCGCGAAGCTGCACACCACCGTCGCGGCCATCACGAACACGGGCCGCAACGTGCGGACCGACGACGGCGGTGCCGGTTCCAACGCACTCATAAGGGGCGTTTCACGTAGCGTGCTCCACAACGAAAACGCCCGTGTTATGGCACGGGCGGTGTCGAGGGGGTGTCATCGGTCGAGGTCGTCAGGCAGCGATGGCGCTACCATCGCGACGCTGCACTGGCGCGCTCAGCGCAGCATTTGCGCGGGCACGCGCAGATCCATTCCCACTGCGAGGTGATCGGAAAACGCTGCCGGAATCGCTTCTGTGTGTTCGATCCGCAGGCTGTCGCTGACCAGGATGTGATCGATCGCTCGCTCCGGCCGCCAACTCGGGAACGTATGCACCACACAACCGGGTGGTTGCAGGCGGGTGTGTCGATACAGCGCCTGCATTTCCGGTCGATCGGCCACGCAGTTGAAGTCGCCCATCAACACCACGTTGGGATGATCGGACAGCAGTTCGGCGATGAAGGCCAGCTGCGCCATGCGCGAATTGGCGCCCAGCGACAAGTGCGCCACCGCCACCGCCAAGCCCTCGCGTCCGTCGCCGAACTTGGCCAACAGCATGCCGCGTCCGCCGATGCGGCCAGGCAGGGGATGGTCCTGCACCTCCACCGGCTCCAGCTTGCTGAGCAGGCCATTGGCACTGGAGGCCACCCCGCCCATGCGGCGGTTGGGCTGATGGCTCCAGTAATGGAAACCGGCGCGCTCGGCCAGGTAGTGGGTCTGGTTGGTGAAGCCCGAGCGCAGGCTGCCGGGGTCGCTTTCCTGCAGGCCGACAATGTCGCGTTCGCCGACCAGCTTGGCGATGCTGTCCAGGCTGTTGCGCTTGTCGCCCAGTGGCAGGGCATGCGACCAGCTGCGGGTGACGTAGTCGCTGTAGCGGCGGGTGCTGGAGCCAGCCTGGATATTGGCGGTCAGCACCCGCAGCAGGCGGGAGTCCGAAACGTTCACGTCGATCTGCAGGTCCGGCCTTACTTGGCGAGCGTGGCGCGTTCGCGCGCGATCAGGTGATCGGCGATGCGCAACACGTCGGGAAAGCTGTTGCCCTTGACCAGGTACTTGCCGTTGATGATCAGCGACGGGGTGCCGGTGACCTTGCTGCGCAGCGCGAACTGCTTGGCGCGGTTGGTCTTGGCCGAGACGCCGAAACTGCTCATGGTGTCGACGAACTGCTTGGGATCCACGCCGTACTTGGCATAGAACGCGGCGATGTCCTGCGGGGTGTCGTGGCCGCGCTCGCCCTTCAGGGTCTGGTCGACATGGATGGCCTTGTACAGCGCCTCATGGGTCTTTTCCTGCACGCCCAGGGTCTCGGCGGCATAGAACGCGCGGCCGTAGTCGTCCCAGGTGCCGCCGAACATCGCCGGCACATAGACGAAATGCACGTCCGACGGCAGGCCGGCCTTCCACGGCCCGACCAGCGGCTGGAACGCGTTGCAGGCCGGGCAGACGTAGCCGAACACCTCGGCGACCTCGATCTTGCCAGCGGCCTGCTGGTACGGCTGGCCACCTTCGATGTCCAGGTAATCGGTGCCGGCAACCGGCTCGGGGCCATTGGGTGCGCGCGGGGCGGCGGTCGGCGCCGCCGGTGCGGGTGCCGGCGGCGTCGCGGCGGCGTCGCTGCCGGTCGCGGCCGGTGCAGCCGGTGCGGCTGACTGCTCGCCCGTGTTCGTCGCCGTCGGCGCGGTCTGTGCGGCAGGGGCCGGCGCAGCCGGGGCGGTATCGGAGCTGCCGTCCTGGGCCTTGCAGGCCACCAGGATCGGCAGCAGCGCCATCAGCGTCAGGGCAAAGCGGGTCTTCATTGGATTGGATCTCCAGCGTGGGGCGAGGACAGGCCGGACGGCCGCGGGGCGCATGATGCCACGGGCCGCCTTCGAGGACCGTTAGCGGATTCAGCGCCGCGGCTTGCCGGCGTGTTCGCGCGCGATCAGAACGTCGGCCACGCGCAGCATGTCCGGATAGCTGCGCGCGGTGATCAGGTAGCGGCCGTTGACCAGCAGGGCGGGCGTGCCGCTGATCTTGCTACGCACCGCAAAGGCGCGCGCGGCCTCCATCTTGGCGTCCACCGCGTCGCTCTTGAAGGCCTCGATGAAGCGCTGTTGCGGGATGCCGTAGTCGGCGTAGAACGCCGCCAGTTCTTCCGGGGCCACGTTCTGGGTGGGCACTGTGTGCTTGTCGTGGATTGCTTCGAACATCGCCCGATGACTGCGCTTGGCCACGCCCAACTGCTCGGCAGCGAAGTAGCTACGCGCGAAGGTATCCCAGAAGCTACCGAACACGGCGGGGACCGGAGTGACGCGCACATAGGCCGGTTGCTTGGCCGCCCATTCCTCCAGCACCGGCTCGAAGTGCGCGCAATGCGGGCAGCTGTAGCCGAACACTTCCACCACCTCGACCTTGCCTGCCAGCGGCGCATACGGCTGGCCGTCTTCGATCAGCAGATAGTCTTCGCCCTCGACCGGCGGATCCTTGTCCGCCGCGCAGGCCAGCAGCGGCAACAGCAGGAAGAGCAGGGACAGGCGGGACAACAGTTTCATGCAGGCTCCATGGGGGATGGCAGGGAAAGGGAAACGACGACGCCGGTCGCAGGACCGGCGTCGGGCGACAATGGGCGATGGCCCTGGTCGGGTCAACTCATGAGCGCGCCGGCGAGGCCGCCGTTTGCTGTGCAGCGGCGGCATCGTCGGCACGGTCGTGCAGCCCCTGCAGGTAGCTGGCCAGGGCCTGGATCTCCTGCTCGGTCAGCGGCTTGGCGACCTGGGCCATGATGTTGAACAGCGCCGGATCGCGTTGCTGATGGGTGCCGGCCTGGTACTCCTGCAGTCGCCGGGCCACGTACTCGGCGTGCTGGCCGCCCAGGCGCGGATACGCAGGCCCCGGATTGCCGGCGCCCGCCGGGCCATGGCAGGCCATGCAGGCCGGCACGCCGCGGGCGGCATCGCCGCCGCGGTAGAGCTTCTCGCCGACCTCGTAGAACTTCATGCCCTGGTAGGGGCCCTCGTTGACCACGGCGTCGTCAGCCACGCCGGCGGCGGACTTCTGGGTGGCGAAGTAGGCACCGAGGTCGCGCATGTCTTGCGCGGTCAGGTCCTTGACGAACGGCACCATCGCCGCCACCGCGCCGCTGGTGCGCTCGCCGCTGGCGATCAAGGCGATCTGGTGCGCCACGTAGCGCTCGGTCTGGCCGGCGATGCGTGGGTAGAGCGGGACCGACGGGTTGCCATCCGGCCCATGGCAGGCCGCGCAGGCGGCCGCCTTGGCTTGCCCGGCCTTGGGATCGCCCCAGGTGGTCTTGGCCAGATCCACCTCCAGCGGCGCAACACGGACCGGTGGTGGGTCGGGAATCGGCGTCACGGCCGATTGAGCGAACGCGACCGCGGCGACGACCGGGACGGCGATGGCGGCAAGGGCAAGCACACGAGCATGGCGCATCAGCTAGAGCTCCGTATGGACCTGGCCCGCGCGCGTAAGGCTGTTGTGGCAGGCGTGCCGGATTATCGACATGGCTTCGGGCCAGGGTCAACGAACAGTGCAGCAAAACCGCCCGGGTCACCGAACGTGCGATCCTAGGGGGATGTCACTGCTCATCGAACAAGCCCGCTACCACCTCTCCGCCCACAACGCCCGGCAATTGCCCGACGACGGTGGCTGGGAGGTAGCCTTCGCCGGCCGCTCCAACGCCGGCAAGTCCAGCGCGCTCAACGCGCTGACCCGCCAGAACGCGCTGGCGCGCGTTTCCAAGACCCCCGGTCGGACCCAGCAACTGGTCTATTTCCAGATCCAGCCCGAGCGCTATCTGGTCGACCTGCCCGGCTATGGCTACGCCAAGGTGCCACAGGAGCTGCAGGCGCACTGGCAGGCCTTTATCGACCGCTATTTCCGCACCCGCCAGGCCCTGCGCGGTCTGGTGGTGGTGATGGATATCCGCCATCCGCTCAAGGACTACGACCTGCAGATGCTTGGCTATGCCGCCGAGCGCGGGCTGCCGGCGCATGCCTTGCTGACCAAGGCCGACAAGCTCGGCCGCGGCCAGCAGGCGCAGACGTTGCAGAAGGTGCGCAAGGAGCTGAGCAATCGCTTCGGCGACAGCGTCAGCGTACAGACGTTCTCCGGCGAGTCGCGCCAGGGCGTGGATGTGTTGCGCGACATCGTCGGTGGCTGGCTGGGCCTGCAGACCGAGCCACCCGCCAGCGAGTGAGTCCGGCGTGGCAAGTCGGCCCGTGTCGGTGGCACGCGCGTGCGGGCGGCGATCGCCGCGCTGCACGCTTCACGTCGTCCAGTCCCACGGCGTGGACCGCGGTGCGACGGCCGTGCGTGCCACTGGCCGGTGATCGCGGCTAGCGTTCGAGCATCGGGCGCGAGCATCTCCTCCGATCATGCATTGCCAGCGATGCCGTGCACCGCCTGGGTGGCGTCGCGCTAGAGATTGACGCCGAATAGGCGGCCGACCGCGCTGGTGGCGAGCATCGCCGCCGCGCCCCAGCACACCACGCGCAACGCGCCACGCAGGCCGGGCGCGCCGCCCGCGCGTGCTGCCAGGGAGCCGGTCAACCACAGCCCAAGCAGTGTGGCGGCCACGGTCACCCACACCTGGCGGCCCGCAGGCGCCAGCAGCACGGCCAGTAGCGGCAGTGCCCCACCGCAGCAGAAGGCGCAGGCCGATGCCAGCGCGGCCTGCAGTGGCCGCGCGCGCAGGGTCTCAGTGATGCCCAGTTCCTCGCGCGCATGCGCGCCCAGCGCATCGTATGCGGTCAGCTGTTCGGCGACCTCGCGCGCAAGCGTCGCATCCAGCCCACGCTGGCGGTAGAGGGTGGTCAGTTCGTCGAGTTCGCTCTGCGGATCCTCGTGCAGTTCGCGACGCTCCACCGCCAGATCGGCCTGCTCGGTGTCCACCTGCGATTGCACCGACACGTATTCGCCAGCGGCCATCGACATCGCACCGGCCACCAGTCCGGCGACACCGGTCGCCAGTACGGCGGCCCCGCTCGCGCCGCTGCTGGCCACGCCGACCACCAGGCCGGCGACCGAGAGGATGCCGTCGTTGGCGCCGAGCACCCCGGCGCGCAGCCAGCCCGCGCGCTCGCCGCGATGCCGTTCGGGATGGGAGGTGTGCATCGGACGCCTGCATGGGAGGGGTGGCTCGCAGCCTAGCCCAGCGCGGCGGGTCCCGTCCCGATCGTGTCTGACGGGCGCTGCGCCTGGAATGCTGCAACACCGCCGATAGCACTGTGGGGCGGGGCGCGGCGAGCTATAGTGCGGGCCTTGCGATGGCGGCGGAACGTCCCCACATCGCTTCACCTTCTGCACGAGTGCTGCCCTTGTCGAGCCCCAGCCACGTTGCCGAGACGCCGATCACCGACCGCGCCGAACTGGTCCAGGTGCTGGCCTCCGGAGAAAAGCCCGAAGCGCAGTGGCGCATCGGCACCGAGCACGAGAAGTTCGGCTTTCGGCTGGACGACCTGCGCCCGCCGACCTTCGATGGCGCGCGCGGCATCGAGGCGCTGCTCACCGGCCTGACCCGCTTCGGCTGGACCCCGGTGCAGGAGGGCGGCCGCACCATCGCCCTGCTGCGCGACGGCGCCTCGGTGACGCTGGAGCCGGCCGGGCAGCTGGAGTTGTCCGGCGCGGCGGTAGAGACCCTGCACCAGACCTGCGTGGAGACCGGCACCCACCTGCGCGAGGTCAGCGAGGTCGCTGGCGAATTGCAGCTGGGCTTCCTGGGGATGGGCTTCCAGCCGAAATGGCGGCGCGAGGACATGCCGTGGATGCCGAAGGGGCGTTACCGCATCATGCGCGACTACATGCCCAAGGTCGGTGGACTCGGCCTGGACATGATGACGCGCACCTGCACCGTCCAGGTCAACCTGGACTATGCCGACGAAGCGGACATGGTGAAGAAGTTCCGGGTGTCGCTGGCGCTGCAGCCGATCGCCACCGCCCTGTTCGCCGACTCGCCGTTCACCGAGGGCGCTCCCAACGGCTACCTCAGCTATCGCTCGCACATCTGGACCGATACCGATGCCGATCGCACCGGCATGCTGGATTTCGTCTTCGAGGATGGGTTCGGCTACGAGCGCTATGTGGATTACCTGCTCGACGTGCCGATGTACTTCTCTTACCGCGATGGCGTCTACCACGATGCCAGCGGGCAGAGCTTCCGCGACTTCATGCAAGGCCGGCTGCCGGCGTTGCCGGGCGCATTGCCGACGCTGCGCGACTGGTCCGATCACATGACCACTGCGTTCCCGGAAGTGCGGCTGAAAAAATACCTGGAGATGCGCGGCGCCGACGCCGGTCCGTGGAATCGGCTGTGCGCGTTGTCGGCGTTCTGGGTCGGCCTGCTGTACGACCAGACCGCGCTGGACGCGGCCTGGGACCTGGTCAAGGACTTCACTCTGGTCGAGCGGCATGCGCTGCGCGACGGAGTGCCGCGGCAGGCGCTGGGCCTGCCGTTCCGTCAGGGCACGGTGCGCGACCTGGCGGTGCAGGCAGTGGCAATCGCCCGCGAAGGCCTGCGCCGTCGTGCACGCCACAATCGCGACGGCCAGGACGAAACCGGGTTCCTGGATGTGATCGCCGAGATCGCCGACAGCGGCGTCACGGCGGCCGACCGCAAGCTGGCGCTCTACCGCGGCGCCTGGAACGGCGATATCGACCGGGTTTTCAGCGAATTCGCTTACTGAGGGACGCGCCGCCGGCTCGGTTGGCGGCGCTTCGCAGAACAGTCTCTGGCGTTGCTCAGCGCCGTTCGGCGATGCAAGGCAGGCGCACGGTGACGCGTAGTCCGCTGCTTGGCCGGTTGTCCAGCTGCAGATCGCCGCCGTGGGCGAGCACGATGCTGTGCGCCACCGCCAGGCCCAGCCCGATGCCGCCGGTATCGCGATTGCGCGAGGACTCCCCGCGCACGAACGGCAGCAGCAACTGGTCGCGTTGACGTGGATCGATGCCCGGGCCTGCATCGTCGATCCACAGCACGCCTTCATCGCCGTCGCGGTGCAGGTACAACTGCGCGCGCTTGCCGTATTTGAGCGCGTTGTCCACCAGATTCATCACCGCGCGCCGCAATGCCAGCGGGTCGCCCTCCACGGTGATCGGCGCCCCTGCCGCCAACACCACGTCCGCCCCGATGTCGGCCGCGTTGTCGACCACGCTTTCGACCAGCAGGCGCAAATCCAGCCGGGCGCGTTCGCCGCGATGACGATCGTTCTGGATGAAGTCCAGCGCGGCGGTGATCATCGCCTTCATTTCCGACAGATCGGCCAGTGCTTTGTCGCGCAGCGGCGGCTGCAGGCCCTCCAGTCGGAAGGACAGCCGTGCCAACGGGGTCCGCAGGTCGTGGGCGATCGCCGCCACCATATGGGTGCGCTCGTTGACCAATCGATTCAGGCGCGCCTGCATGGCATTGAAGGAGTCGGCTGCGCGCACGATTTCCGGCGGGCCGCTGCGCTGCAGGGCCGGTGCGTCCGGATTGCGGCCCAGGCGGTCGGCCGCCTCGGCGAAGCGTTGGATCGGTGCCGACAATGCGCGCGAGAACCACCAGGCCAGCGGAACGTTGGCCAATAGTCCGGCCAGGAACAGCAGCAGGATGTGGGTCTTGAACTGGGCCGAGAGCTGGCGGCGCGGGGACGCCACACTGCGCCAGTGGCCATCGTCCTGCTGCAGCGCCGCAGTGAATCCATCCAGCAAGGGGATGCCTGGGGTCAGTCGCTCGTTTTCCCAGGCTTCGGGCCGGTCGGCCGGCGGCAAGGTCGGACGGCCACCGGGCACGGCGGCCTCATCGGTGTCGGCCGCATCCGGGGGCGCGCCGAGCCAGTCTCCCTGCGCTGGATCGGCGCTGCGATAGAACCGCACGCGTTGCACGGGCACGTCCAGCCAATGGGCCAGCAGCGTTTCGGCGAAGGCGTCACGCACCCGGCCCGGCGGCGGCACTGGTTCCTGCGCCAGCGTTTGCACACTCAAGCTGCGACTGCCGGCCGGCATGCGGGTGGAGAGCAGCGCCACCACTTCCGGCGGGTGCACCGGCGGCTCGTACACCGGTGTGCGCATGACCAGCAAGGCGATACCGATCGCCTGGGCGGTGAACAAGGCGACCGCCAACAGCACAAAGGTGCGGGCAAAGATCGACAGCCCGCGCTGGGGCGTCCGGCTCACAGGCGTGAGACGGACGGCAGCAGCATGTAGCCTTCGTTGCGTACGGTGCGAATCAATTCGGTATGGACGCGCTCATTGATCTTGCGGCGCAGCCGGCTGATCTGGCTATCGATCGCCCGGTCGTAGACATTGGTATCGCGCCCGCGCGCATGGTCCAGCAACTGATCGCGGCTCAAGACCCGCTGCGGATGCTCGACGAAGGTGCGCAGCAGGGCGAATTCGCCATCGGACAGGTTGATGAAGATGCCGGTGGGGTCGCGCAGGTCGCGGCGCAGCACGTCCAGGCGCCAGCCGGCGAACTCGTAGATCGTGCCGGTCGGCTCGGCCTGCTCTTGGCTGGCCTGGCTGCGGCGCAGCAGCGCACGCACGCGCGCCAGCAGCTCGCGCGGGTTGCAGGGTTTGGCCAGGTAGTCGTCGGCGCCCACTTCCAGGCCGATGATGCGGTCGGTGTCGTTGCCCAGGGCGCTGAGCATGATGACCGCCGGCGAACCGCGTTCGCTGGCCAGCGAACGGGCCGCGCTCAGGCCATCTTCTCCAGGCATCATCACGTCGAGTACGATGAGGTCGGGGCGGTGGCGGGCGATGCTCGCACGCATCTCTGCGACGTTCTCGGCATCGTCGACCTGGTAGCCGTGGGCGCCGAGGAATTCCCCGATCAGCTTGCGTAGGTCTGGATCGTCGTCGACCACGAGAATGCGGGGATGGGGTGTATCCATAATGCTCGTCGAGTGGGGCGCGGCGTTGGGGCCGCGCCAGGTGGTGGCGTCTGGAAACATGAGGCTCGCTGCGGCGGGGCTAAGCCCGCATCATAATGCGCGAATTTGTCAACTTTTGGCACACGTATAACGCAACATGAAAGACATGGACATGGCGCTGAATCCCCTCACCTCGTCGCTGGCGGGCGCTGAGCATGCGATTCCTCAGGCAGGCTTCCCGATGATGCGGGTGATCAGCCGCGACAACGGGGTTGGCCTGACCCGCGATTTGCGCCTGATGGCGCAAACCCTGCGCGGGGCCGGGGTGCCGGTGCAGGAAGTCGGATTCACCAGCCAGCGGCTGCAGGACAGCGCGCGTGAAATGCGGTTGTGGGGCAGTCGTGCGCTGTTTGGCCGGGTGCCGCTGCAGATCTTTTCCGAGCGCGTCTACGCGCGCTGCCTGCCGTTGGCGCAGACCAACCTGCTGGTGCCCAACCCGGAATGGCTACTGCCCAAGTGGCTGCCGTTGCTGCCGCGGTTCGCGGCGGTGTTGTGCAAGACCCGTCACGCCGAGCGCATCTTCCGCAGTCTGGGATGCCATACGCGCTTCATCGGCTTCACCAGCCCCGATCGCTACGATCCGCAGGTCCCGCGCCAGCGGACCTTCTTTCACCTTGCCGGGCGCAGCACCGCCAAGGGCACGGGGCTGTTGCTGGAGACCTGGCTGCGCCACCCGCATTGGCCGTTGCTGACGGTGGTGCAGAACCCGCGCACCGCCGGCAAGCAGGTGGTGGCCGCCAATATCGACCACCGGATCGGCTATCTGGACGAGGCTGCACTGCAGCGCCTGCAGAACGCCAACCTGTTCCATCTGTGCCCGTCAGAGGCGGAAGGCTTCGGCCATTATCTGATGGAAGCGCTCAGCGTCGGGGCGATCACCCTGGCCACCGATGGCGAGCCGATGAACGAGTTGGTGCGGCCAGAGCACGGGATCCTGATTCCGCCGGCGCAGATCCATCAGCGCCGGTTGGCCTCGTACTACCACGTCGACGCCGATGGCATCGCGCAGGCGGTGGAAGCGGCGCTAGCGCTGTCGTCGGCGCAGATCGAGACGCTAGCGGCCAATGCGCGTGCGCACTACCTGGGCAACGACTCCGCATTTGCCGCGCGTTTCCGTGGCGCGGTGCTGAGCTGCCTGCCCGACCTCGGGTTGCACGAGCCTCTGGATATCGCCCAGGCCAGTATCGACCGCTGACCCGGCGGGTGCCGGTGCGCATGGCACCCGACTCCCTGCGCGCTGCTGCGTCGCGCGGTGGCCGCTGTCTGCGCGGCGGGATCGCGTCGTCGCGCTCTTGACGCATTCCCAGCATCGATCGTTTCGCGCTGCTGGCCACCTGGGATCGGCTCTGGCATTCCGTTGCAGGAGGTCTATACTGCCCCCCAGTATCGAACCGGGCCACGCATGCCGCATTCCCCTCAAGAGAAAAAGCGGGCGCTGACACGCGTGCGCCGGGTCCGTGGGCAGTGCGACGCGCTCGAGCGCGCACTGGAAGCGGGGGCGGATTGCGGTTCGGTCCTGCAGCAGATCGCCGCGCTGCGTGGCGCCGTCAATGGCCTGATGTCGCAGGTGCTGGAGGCGCATATTCGTGAGGATTTCGGCCATGCGGCCGCCTCCGACGCGCAACGCGCGGCACGCGTGCAGGAATTGCTCGGGCTGGTCCGGTCCTATCTCAAATGAACTCCCACCGGAGCGGTCCTCGCCGTCTCCGTTCACGCACTTTCTTTCAGGAGCACACTCGATGAAATCCCGTGCAGCAGTCGCATTCGGTCCCGGCAAGCCGCTGGAAGTGGTCGAAATCGATGTCGCGCCGCCGCAGGCCGGCGAAGTCCTGGTGCGCATCACCCATACCGGCGTCTGCCATACCGATGCTTTCACCCTGTCCGGCGACGACCCGGAAGGGATCTTCCCGGCGGTGCTCGGGCATGAAGGCGGCGGCATCGTCGAAGCGGTGGGCGAGGGCGTCACCAGCGTCAAGGTCGGCGATCACGTGATCCCGCTTTACACGGCCGAATGCCGCAAGTGCAAGTTCTGCCTGTCCGGCAAGACCAACCTGTGCCAGGCCGTTCGCGCCACCCAGGGCAAGGGACTGATGCCGGATGGCACCACCCGGTTCTCCTACAACGGCGAGCCGATCTACCACTACATGGGCTGCAGCACCTTCAGCGAGTACACGGTGGTGCCGGAGATCTCGCTGGCCGTGGTCAACCCTGACGCGCCGCTGGAGAAGGTCTGCCTGCTCGGTTGCGGCGTCACCACCGGTATCGGTGCAGTGCACAACACCGCCAAGGTCAAGCCTGGCGACACGGTGGCGGTGTTCGGCCTGGGCGGCATCGGCCTGGCGGTGATCCAGGGCGCAGTGCAGGCCAAGGCTGGGCGCATCCTGGCCATCGATACCAATCCGGGCAAGTTCGAACTGGCGCGCAGCATGGGCGCCACCGATTGCATCAACCCGAAGGACTACGACAAGCCGATCCAGGACGTCATCGTCGAGTTGACCGATGGCGGCGTGGATTTCAGCTTCGAGTGCATCGGCAATGTGCACGTGATGCGTTCGGCGCTGGAGTGTTGCCACAAGGGTTGGGGCGAGAGCGTCATCATCGGTGTGGCCGGCGCCGGCCAGGAGATCAGCACCCGCCCGTTCCAGCTGGTCACCGGGCGCGTCTGGCGCGGCTCGGCGTTCGGTGGCGTCAAGGGACGCACCCAGTTGCCCGGCATGGTGGAGCAGTCGATGAAGGGCGAGATCGACCTGGATCCCTTCATCACCCACACCTTGCCGCTGGAAGAGATCAACGAAGCCTTCCATCTGATGCATGAGGGCAAGTCGATCCGCACAGTGATCCATTTCTGACCGGAGGGCCAGGAGCGGCGCGCGGCCGCTTCCGCGCACAAGCCAGTAAGCCGGGAGATTTACGATGACGCCTGTATCGATTCATCCTTCGGTGGACCAGGGAGTGGCACGGAACGCCACGGAAAGCTTCACGGGAGGGGTCCTGCAATGCCATTGCAGCAGCGACAAGGTGACCGTGGCGGTGGCAGCGCAAACCGCGCATAACCACGCTTGTGGCTGCAGCAAGTGTTGGAAGCCCGATGGCGCGACGTTTTCATTGGTAGCGGTGGTGCCGCGCGACAAGGTCAGCGTGACGGCGCATGCGGAGAAGCTGGGTGTCGTCGACGAGAGCGCGGCGATCCAGCGGCATGCCTGCCGTCATTGCGGTGTGCACATGTACGGTCGCATCGAGAACGCGGAGCATCCGTTCTACGGATTGGATTTCGTGCACACCGAGCTGTCGCCGCAATCGGGTTGGTCAGCGCCCGGGTTCGCCGCCTTCGTGTCTTCCATCATCGAAACCGGCACGCCGCCGGATCAGATGGAGCAGATCCGCGCACGGCTGACGGCGCTGGGCCTGCCGCCCTATGATTGCCTGTCGCCGGCATTGATGGATGCCATCTCCACCCATGTCGCGCGCAAGAAGGGCGTGCTGCATTGATTCAACCGCGGCCGGTGCCCTCGCGCCGGCCGCTGCTTACGAGGAAGTCCATGGAACGCATCGAACACCGCGCCTGCTTCGGCGGCTGGCAGGACGTTTACCGGCATCGCTCCGAGACGCTGGACTGCGACATGCAGGTCGGCGTGTATCTTCCGCCGCAGGCCGCCGCCGGCCCGTTGCCGGTGCTGTACTGGCTCAGCGGGCTGACCTGCACCGAGCAGAACTTCATCACCAAGGCCGGGGCGCAGCGCTATGCGGCCGACCACGGCATCATCCTGGTGGCACCGGATACCAGCCCGCGCGGGGAGGCCGTCGCCGATGCCGAGGGTTACGATATCGGCAAGGGCGCCGGGTTCTATGTGGATGCCACCGAGCAGCCGTGGGCGGCGCATTACCGCATGTACGACTACGTGCTCAACGAGCTGCCGGCGCTGATCGAGTCGCAGTTCTCCACCACCGTGGCGCGCGCCATCAGTGGCCACTCGATGGGGGGGCACGGTGCCCTGACGATCGCCTTGCGCAATCCTGGCCGCTATCGCAGCGTATCGGCGTTTTCGCCGATCGTGGCACCGAGCCAGGTGCCCTGGGGCGAAAAGGCGTTCGGGCAGTACCTGGGCCAGGATCGCGACGCCTGGGCGGCCTACGACGCCACCGCGCTGATCGCGCGCGCTTCCGAACGGCTGCCCTTGTTGATCGATCAAGGCGATGCCGACGAATTCCTGGACAGCCAGCTGAAGACGTCGTTGTTCACCCAGGCGGCCGATGCGGCCGGCTATCCGGTGAAGGTCCGCCTGCAGCCGGGGTACGACCACAGCTATTACTTCATCGCCAGTTTCATCGGCGAGCACATCGCCCACCACGCGGCCGCACTGCGCGGCTGATCGTGACTGATCCCTGGCGTGCGCAGCGATGGCCTGGACCATCGCTCAGCGCACGTCGCGCAGTTCCCAATGCGAGCCGGCGAGCGCATGCAGCCGTTGCTTGAGCAGATCGCCGGGAATGCTGGTGGTGGCGACCAGGTCGACGCGGACCTCGCGTTGTTTGCCTGTCACCGTGGCGCTGGGATCGGTGACACCGAGCCGGGGGTCGACCTCGTCCGGGTCTGGCTGCAGCTGGCGCCAGCGCTCGAACCAGGCGGGATCGCGCAGGGCGGCCTGCAGTTGTTCGGCGAAGGCCTCGGCACCATGCGCGCTGAAGCTGACCGACGGCGCGCTGCCGCGGGCCTGGGCGGGATCGGGAAGGCTGATCGAATAGCTGACGGCCATGATGGGACTCGTGTGGACGATGGCCGCACCCTAGGACAGCGCCGGTGACAACGCCGTCGAGGTGGCGGTCAGGCCGAGAAGCTGTGCGGCTCGGCGGCAAAGCCGATCGCCAAGGCACCCTTGCCGACGTTGACCATGCCGGTCAGGCTCATCACGCTTTCGAACAGTTCCACACCATGGGTCTGGCAGGCCGACTGCAGCGCGGCGTAGCCAGGCAGCGCATGCACCTCCGCCAGTTCGCCGCCGTAGCCCACGCAGACGGTCGGGGTCATCAAACCCTCGCGGATCTTGCGGACGGTGAAGGCGCAGAGTTTTTCCACCGACGGCTCGAAGCCCTTGAGCTTGGCCACCGGCTCGGTGACGCCACGGTACGCGCGCAGCACTGGCTTGATGTCCAGCGCACTGCCCAGCGCCGCACCGATCAGGCCCACGCTGCGATCGCCCTTGGCGCGCGCACGCGCACGCAGGTAGTAGAGATCGCGCGGGATCATGTAGCCATAGGTGTGCTCGGCCAACTGCTCCAGCCGGGTGCGGATCGCTGCCACGCTCTGGCCCTGGTCGCGTAGCCTGGCTGCCTCCACCGCCGTCACGCCCTGGCCGGCGAATAGATTCAAGGTGTCGATCACGCGCAGCGCGAACGGCGAGCTGTGCCCGGCAGCCTGACGGATCGGTTTGTAGTCGTTGAGGATGGCGAAGCTGGCCTGGGTGGCGTTTTCGAACACCTGGCTGCGCAGCTTGGAGATGGTCAGGCAGAACACATGGTCGTAGTCGATGACCAGGCGCTGCAGGAACAGGTCGCGGACCTGGTTGACCGAAAACGGCGTGGTCTCGGCTTCATGGCCGCGTTCGGCCACGTGGGCCTGCAGGAAGCTCAAGGTGGCTTCCTCGTCGCGATGATCGGCCAGTACCGCCTCGCCGATCCGCACACTGATCGGCAGCAGCACGATGTTGTTGGCCTGGATGAACGCTTGCGGCAGATCGCACGCACTGTCCACCACGATTCCGATCCGCATTGGTTCCCCCCTCCGCTGCTGCGTTGTCCGCCGCAAACCCTAGCGCAAAACGCGCTGCACGCGTAGACCAGGCATCGATGGCGAGACCTGGCTGCGGCCGACGGTCGCTTGCCGGCCAATGGGACCGCACTGCTGCGGTACCTGTCCATGCGCGGCAGTGAATGTCGCTACGCAGCAATCGGCGTCCTCGGCCGCCCCCGCCTAGGTATCGCCACGCCGCATGGGGTGGGGGAAGTGGGCCCATACGCACACCCGGATTGTCGGGTAGAGCCCGCTATCCCACACCGATGTGTCGGGACAGCTGAATCTGCATAGCTCTGTTGCCACTCCACTGCTAGCGTCCGTCGGCCCGCCTGGTCGGGTACGCACGCCATCGCCAGCCAGCGACACTCAATGGAGAACGCCATGTCCGTCATGCAATCCCTGCTTCCCATGCAACGCGGTGCGCCGCGTTCGGTGCATCGCAGTTGGAGCGCCGTCGTTGCGATCGCGCTGGCAGCGCTGGCGCCCGCCGCGATCGCCGGGCCGTACAAGGTCTATGGCAATCAATATGCGTGGGTCAACAACTTCAACAACAGCGACATCCAGGGCACCTTCGGCACCGGCAGCACGCCGTCGTTGCGGGCGAGCTTCAATTTCTCCAGCAATAGCCTGTATGGCTACCCCGCGATCCTGCGTGGCTGGCACTACACCTTCAATCCGACCAGCGATACCTTGTTTCCGCGCCAGGTGTCCTCGCTGAGCAGCATCCCGGTCAAGTTCAACTACAGCGCCAGCGGCAGCAATCTTGCCGGTGATTTCGCCTACGACCTGTTCTTCCGGAAGGACACCACCAAGACCACGCCGCAGCTGGAGGTGATGATCTGGGGCGGCAACAACTCCTACCCGGTCGGCACGCTCTCCGCCAGCAACGTCCTCAGTGCCGGTGGCTATACGTTCGATCTGTGGGAGGGCGACAACAGCGCCGCCGGCTACTACGTGTACACCTTCATCCCGCACGGCAGCGCCGGCCAGGCCAACCTGCCGACCAGCGGCAGCCTCAACGTCGACATCAAGCCGTTCCTCAACTGGCTGCAGGCCAATCGCAGCAAGGATGGCCGTTACAGCAACGCACTCTACCTGCATGTCGTCGAGACAGGATTTGAAGTGGTGCGCGGCAATGGCTACGTCGATCTCAGCGCGACGATCGACGCGCACTGAGCCGGCGAACGTGGGCGCCGCGGCTTCAGCGCGGTGTCCCACCGTAGAGCGCCGCGTTGTGCCAGGCCGCATGCGCGATCGGCGTGAAACGGTCGGCATCGCTGGGCGGCAGGCCATTGCGCACCTCCTCGACGCTGTCGCCGGGCTGCTCCAGCACCGGTGACGGTGCGAGCAACTGGACACTGTCGAAGACGATGGCCGGGCCCAGGAAGCCATTGTCCGGCGTGCCGGAGGCCAGGTCGATCGCGAGTGTGTTGCTGCCGGCGTGCAGCGCACTGGCGGGAATGTCGACGAGATAGACCGTGTTGTTGCCACGATAGGTGCCGCGGGTGATGCCACGGCTGGTCGGCTGATCGGGCCGCGGCGGCAGCGGACCGGTCCAGTGGTCGTTCACCTGCAGCTGGGGGCGGGCACCTGCCTGGGTGAGCGTGACCAGCAGGCGCAGACGATAGGCGTGGACCTGGTCGCGATCGAGATCGAAGACGATGCGGGTCGGCGTGTTGACGCCACGCCATTGCGCTGCCGGGAAATCGCCTACCGTATCGCGGCCCAACCGATAGGTCACCGGTCCCCAGGGCGCCATGCGCCGATCGGAGGGATGCGCGGTCGCCAGCAGATCGGCATTGCGAAAACCGGCAGGCGTGCCGTCCGGGGCGCCGATCTGCCAGAGCACCTGGCCGGGCAGCGGACGTGCCCGCAGGTCGGCCTGCGCCGTGGCGCCCGCGGTGATCCGCACGCTGTCGTGCGCTACTTCCAGTTCGTTCTGATAGAGCGTTATGCGGTAGTCGCCAGGGCGCACGCTGGCGATGCGGAAGCGGCCGGCACGATCGGCCCTGGCCCAATACTGGGCCTGGGCATTGCGCAAGCCGATCGCCGCCGGTTGTCCCGGTACGACCCCGGATGCCTGGCCGCTCACCGCGCCGCGTTGTGCGTCCTCGAGCAACCCTTGCAGTCCAAGCGATGCATCGACGAAGCCAAGATCCGGCGGCACCTGCGCCGCCGCGCTGCCGGTGCTGAACTGCAGCACATACACGCCATGCAGGCCGCCGCGATACGGCTCGGTCTGGGTGTGGTTGGAGAACATGTAGTTGTACAGCTCATGGGTGAGTGCCGTTTTCTGCGTGGCGATGTCCTTGAAGAACGGCCCGCCGGCGCTGTGTTCGCGATTGCCCATCCACATCCGTACGGCCACGCCCCCGCCGCTGACGCCATGTACCGTGTCGTCGATCGCGCGCCGTGCCGAGTAGAACTTGGAACTGGTGCGGCCATTGGGCAGCAGGAACACATCCTTGCCTTCGATGGCGGTGCCCACATTGGAATCGGGCTCATGCTCGGCATCGGGCAGCTTGGCGGCATCGAGCCGGGCGATGAAGCGCAGCTCGCCGATCGGCAACAGGCTTGGTGCATAGGTGGCCAGGTAGATCGCATCGTGGCCCTTGCGCGCCATGTAGTACTGGATCAGATCGCCGGCGGTGGCCGAGACCACGATGGTGTCGCCGACCGTGCGTGCGGCGACGGTGGCGCGACCGAGTCCGGAGGCGATCTGCGAGTGCTTTGCTTCTGGGCTTTGCAATTCGCTGCCGCGATAGCGCATCGACACGATGTCGCCGCTGCGTGCGTCGACGCTGAACACCAATGCGCCGCCGTTGTCGACGACGAAGCGGTCGCCGACCCGGGTCACACCGAAGTGGCCGTCGCTGGCCAATCCAGGTGCGGCGACCCACAGCGCGAGCCAGCAAAGCAAAACGCAGAGCGAACGAGTCATGGCGGCGACCGGCGAGCGGGGCGGACAGCCTACTGCGCGCGTCGGCGCGGTGACATGCCATGGCTGCGTGTCGGTCGGGCGCTACTCAGCTGCGGCCGCGTTCCGCGCGTGCGCGGCGCAAGCCAGGACGCTGCACTGCCGGCACCCGCGGTGCCGGCATCACCGTTGTCGCTAGCGCGAATAGGCCGGTGGGAGCGTGCCCGCCTGCTGCAGGTAACGATCGCGCAGCTCGGTCTGGCGCGAGCGCATCGGGATCGCACGACCCCCAAGCCACAGTTGCTCGGCGTAATGGGCCACGTCCAGCGGGTCACCTTCCCACAACACCAGGTCGGCGAGCTTGCCCGGCGCGATGCTGCCCAGCCGGTCGGCCACACCCAGTGCCTCGGCCGGCACCCGGGTGAGACCGGCCAGGCCGGCGTCCCAGGGCAGTCCATGCGCCACTGCGTTGCCGGCCAGCTGGCGCTGTTTGCGCGCGTTGTGCGAGCCATCGCCGCCCTGGGTGAAGCTGACCGCCACCCCGGCCGCATGCAGGCGCGCGGCGTTCTCCAGCGTGGCGCCGATCTGATCGAAGCTAGACGGCAGATCGTCGAGTGCGTTGACGAACACCGGCACCTGCGCGGCGGCCAGTTGCGGCGCCAGTTTCCAGGCTTCATCGCCGCCGGCGATGGCGATGCGGACCTTCTCGCGCTGCGCCCAGCGCAGCAGCTGGCGGATATCGGCGGCGCGGTTCACCGCGACCACGATGCGGCCCTGGCCGGCGAGATAGCGCGCCAGCACTGCGCGTCCTGCCGGCGTCAGCAACGCATGCGGCGAATCGGCCGGCAGGCGGCCGCGCGCCTCGGTGAGCAACTGATCCAGCAACATCCACTGCGCCGCACGCGACTTGCCGCTCAATTCCAGTGCGTCGTTGCCCAGGCGCAGATACAGCGCGTGCGGGCCGATCGGATCGGGGCTGCCGTCCAGCCGCATCACCCCGCCCTGGCCAGCGATGAAGGCGCCGCCGCTGCTGGCGCCCAGCGCGGTGAAGCCGATGCCTTCCACCCGCGCCACCGGGATCAGCACCGACTCCGGGTTGTAGGCCAGGGTGACGTCGAACTCGGGCCGCATCGGCTGGTCGTGCGGCAGATTCAGCGCGCTGTCCACGGTGGAGGATTCGCCCGAGACCTCTTCGATGCCGATCTCGGTGATGCCGCCGAACAGCGCCGGGGTCAGGGGCCGGCCCTTGGCTTCGACCACGGCGACGCCGGCCGGAGCGGCCAGGCCGGGGCCGACCGCGCGGATCATGCCGCCCTGCACCAGCACATCGGCGTTGGACAGAGTGCCGCGGGCGCTGACGGTATGCACGGTGGCACCGCGAATCAGCACGTCCTGGGCAATCGCTGGCGCTGTGCCGAGCAGCAGCACGCTGCAGACCAAGGCCAGGCGCTGCGCCAGGCAGCGGGGTGAGGGCAGAGGGCGGCTCATCGGGCAGCCTCCTGGCCAAGCATGAAATCGGAGATGGGTTGCAGGCGTCGGTCGGTACGGTCATAGACCTGCGCACCATCGATATACACCTGCTCGGCCAGCGCGTAGGAGCTGAAGGGATTGCCGTTCCACAGCACCACATCGGCCATCTTGCCCGGCTCCAGCGAGCCGGTCTGGCGTTCGATGCCCAAGGCCTTGGCGGCATTGCTGGTCAGCCAGCGGATCGCGCGCTCGGGAGGAATGTCGATACCGGCGCGGTGGCCGGCCGCCATCGCTTTGGCCGCTTCCTGGTTGAGCCGCTGGATGCCCTCCTCCGAATCGGAGTGCACGATCGCGCAGCCATTGGCTGGGCGATCGACCAAGGCGATGTTTTCCTGGATGCCGTCGAACGCCTCCATCTTGAAGCCCCACCAGTCGGCCCAGAGCGCGCCGCAGACGTTCTGTTCGGCCAGGCGGTCGGCGATCTTGTAGGCCTCCACGCCATGGTGGAAGGCGGCGATCTTGAAGCCGAATTCCTTGGCCAGGTCGAGCATCGTGCTCATTTCGTCGGCGCGGTAGCAGTGGATATGCACGCGGATGTCGCCGTTGATCGCGCCGGCCAGGGTGTCCAGCTTGAGATCGCGCTTGCCGCCGCTGTCGCCGGCGCTGTCGTTGTCGCCCTTGCCGCGGCTCCACCAGTGGCGCTTGGGCGGGGTCTTCTTTTTCGGAGTGTTCTTGCGCAGGTATTCGCTGGCGTCGATAAAGGCCGCGCGGTAGCCGGCGACGTTGCCCATGCGTGTTGCCGGGCCACCTTTTTCGCCGTAGACGCGTTTGGGATTCTCGCCGCAGGCCATTTTCAGGCCCCACGGTGCGCCGGGAAACTTCATTGCCTGGTAGGTCGTGGCCGGCACGTTCTTCAAGGTGACGCCGCGCCCGCCGACCAGATTCGCCGAACCGGGCAGCACCTGCAGTGCAGTGACGCCGCCGGCCAGCGCGGTGGAAAAGCCCGGGTCCTGCGGCCAGATCGAATGCTCGGCCCAAACGTTCGGGGTCACCGCTGCCGTCATTTCGTTGCCATCGCTATGCGCGCTCACGCCGGGGCTGGGATAGACGCCCAAGTGCGAGTGCACGTCGATGATGCCCGGCGTGATCCATTTGCCGCGTCCATCCACCCGGCGGACATCGGCCGGCGCGTCCAGCCCGCGTCCGACCGCAGCGACCTTGCCGTCGCGCAGCAGCACGTCGGCATCGTCCAGGCGTTCGCCGGTACCGGTGAGCACGGTGGCGTGTTCGATCAGGACTGGGCTGGAGGCGAGGGCACGGTAGGTGCTCGGATACGGATCGTCGACGAAACGCGAGGCCGCGATGGCTGGCCCGCACAGCAACGCCGCGCCCAGGATGGCGAACGCAATCAAACGCATGAATGTCCCCGGTGAAACTGCAGATGTCCTTGGAAAACTAACGGCCACAGCGCTGATTGCCAAGCAGCGATATGTGGTCGCGGTCGCTAGGCGCGTCGCAGCAGCGGCCTCATCACGCCCAGGCGTGCATGCTTGAGCACATGACCAGGAGAGCGCCGATGATCGCCAGATCCGACCGTAACAAGCAGGCCGACGTGGTATTGGCATTCTGGGAACTGGCCGGGCCGGCGCGTTGGTTTACCCAGAACGATGCCTTCGACGCCAACGTCCGCCAGCATTTCAGCGAGCAGCATTTCGCTGCCGCACGCGGCGAATACACCCATTGGATGGAGCGCGCCGAGGACGCCCTGGCACTGGTGATCCTGCTGGATCAATTTCCGCGCAACGCCTTCCGCGGCAGCGCGCACGCCTACGCTACCGACGGGCTGGCGCTGCAGGTGGCACAGCAGGCGGTGCACGACGGATTCGATCAGCAAATCTCGTCACAATTGCGGCTGTTCTTCTACCTGCCGTTCGGACATGCCGAGGACCCGCAGACGCAGGCGCGCGCGGTGGAATTGATCGGCGCCGTGGGCGATGCGGAGGCGACCGCTTCGGCGATCGAGCATCAACAGGTCATCCAGCGCTTCGGGCGGTTCCCGCACCGCAATGCCAGCCTGGGGCGCGCGATGACACCGGACGAGCAACAGTTTCTCGACGCCGGCGGATTCGCTGGCTGAGCGCTGCACGCCTGTGCGCACGGTCTGCCAGCGCGTTCGGCAACGGTAGTGCGACAGGCGCGACGATTGCCGGCGCCAGCGCGAGATGGCGTCATCGCGAGCGATGCGGCGCGCCAAGTCGCAAACACGTCACAACGCAGAACGGACGCCCTGGAGCGTCCGTTCTGCGTTACCACTGTGCGATCGACGCGCTCAGTATTTCGGCACGCCGTTGTCCACCTGCTCGGACCAGGCATCGATCCCGCCGGTGACGTTGTAGACGTTGCGGAAGCCCAGCCCACGGAAATGCTCGGCGGCCTGCAGGCTGCGGCCGCCGCGGTGGCACAGGAACGCCAGTGGCGTGTCCTTGGGCAGCTGTTCGATCGCCGCGCGCTCGTGCGCATCCAGCGTACGGAACGGCGCAGCCACCGCCGCCAGCGCGCGCTCGTCGGCCGGCCGCACGTCCACCAGGGTCAGCTGGCCGGCCTTGAGGCGATCGTCGGCCTCGCGCACCGACAGTTCCTGCACCGGCTTGGGCGCATTGGGGTTGTCGATGGCCAGGCCGCGGCCACGGATGTCGTCCACCCAGTCGATGGTGATGCCATCGGCGCGGCGTGCGCTGGCCAGGTCGAACTGCACGCGCAGGCCGTTGGACTCGGCGGCAATGGCCTTGGGATCGGTCGGCGCCAGCTGGAAGTTGGGCTGGAAGTTGGCGTCGATGGACAGCGCCAGCGAGGCGTCCGGGGCGTCGGCCAGCGCGCTCTTGAGCATCTCCACCGCTGCCGGGGTGATGGTGATCGCCGGCGGCGTGCGGTCCGGCGCCTGCAGGCCAAGCATATTGCTCAGCTCGCCGCTGTCGGCCATCTGCACGATGATGTCGCTGCCGCCGATCAGCTCGCCGTCGACGTAGAGCTGCGGAATGGTCGGCCAGTCGCCGTAGGCCTTGATGCCTTCGCGGATCTCCTGGTCGGCCAGCACGTTGACGTGGGCGTAGTCCACGCCCAGGCCGTCCAGCACGCCCACCGCCTTGGCCGAGAACCCGCATTGCGGCATGCCGGGCTGGCCTTTCATGAACAGCACGACGCGGTTGGACTGCAGCAGCGAATCGATGCGGGAGCGCAGGGCGGGATCGAGGGACATGGCGGCATGCTTGAGAACGTGGAGGACGACCATTCTACGCCGCATGGCATCATGGGGCATGACCGCCCCGGAAACGCTCTATCGCATCCCGACCCATCCCCACCGCTGGATGGGCTGGCTGGCGGCCTCGCAACTCGGTGTCGCCGCGCTGTGGTGGCGACTGGGCTGGGCCTGGGGCGTGCCTGCCCTGCTGCTGTCGCATGCGTTGTTCGTGTTGCCGGTCTTCCTGCCGCGGGCACGCTTCTATGCGCCGGTGTTGGCCCGGTTGCCGGGCCACGCGCCTCAGGTCTGGCTGACCATCGACGACGGCCCCTCCGAGCAAACCCCGGCGGTGCTGGAGTTGCTCGATGCCTACGATGCCAAGGCGACTTTTTTCCTGGTCGGTGCGCGTGCGGCACAACACCCGCAGCTGGTGCGCGAGATCGTGCGGCGCGGCCATGGCATCGGCAACCATAGCCACACCCATCCGCAGGCCTGGTTCTGGGCCTTGGGACCCCGCCGCATGGCGCGCGAGATCGGCCTGGCCCAGCGGACGCTGGCCAGCATCACCGGGCAGGCGCCGCGGCTGTATCGCTCGGTCGTGGGCATGACCAACCCCTTCGTCGCTTCGCCGCTGCGGGCGCATGGCCTGACCCGGGTCGCCTGGAGCGCGCGTGGATTCGATGGTGTGCGCTGCGATCCGCACGCCACCGTGGAGCGCATCGTCCGCGACCTGGCGCCCGGCGCGATCGTGCTGTTGCACGAAGGGGCGGCGCACGGCCACAACCTGACCATCCTGCGCGGCGTGCTGGATGCGCTGCGTGCGCGTGGGCTGGTGGCGCGCCAGCCGGAGTGAGGCGCCGGGGGGTGCGTTGCGGCCACGCAGGGCTGCTCGCGAACGCGAGCGTGCTCCGCGCGCCGCGCATCCGGCCGCAGTGGCGCCGATGCAGACGACATCGCCGCGACAGCGCGTGCCCACTGGCACCGCGACCTAGCGGGCGCGATCGCTCAGCGCGGCTCGGCGACGATCAGCCAGTTGTTGAAGGGCGTGTTGCCATACAGCGGCGAAAAGTGGGCGCGCAGGCCGGCTGCGTCCAACTGCGCCTGCAGGCTGTCGCGGGTGGGGTAGCTGCACGGCATGCGCTGCATCCAGCCGCTCAGGTGCGCCAGCACGTCGGTGACGCGGCTGGTACGGCCACGGCCGCTGGCGTCGCCCAGGGCGCTGCGGATCACCAGTTTGGCGCCGGGGGTGAGCATCTGCGCCACGCTGCGCAGCAGGCTGGCCTGCATATCGGTCTGCAGATATTGCAACACGTCCAGGATGGTCACGCTGCCGCGGTGCGGCGGCCAGCCCACGCTCAGGTCGACCACGCCGAACTGGGTGCGGCCCAGCCCGGCGCGCTGGGCGATGCGCTCGGCACGGCGGATCTTGGAGGCGTCCACGTCCACGCCGTGGTAGGCCACGCTCTGGCCATCGGCGCGCAAGGCGTGCGCCAGCAGGCCCAGGCCGCAGCCCAGGTCCAGCACCGGTGCGGTGCTGTCACGCAGTTGTGCCAGCACGCCTGGATACAGCGGGTCGGTGCGCAGCTTGGTCTGGGTGTAGTAGTAGTCGTAGCGGTTGCCCAGCGGATGCCGGGGCAGGAAAGCGCGCGCGATCGTCAGTGCTTGTGCGCGGCTCATGGGCTGGGTGGCGGCGGAGGTCAATGTCGTTCCTTGGCAGTGAAGCGGGTCCAGCGGGGAGTACGGGTCAGCTCAGCGCCTCGCGCGCGGCGGGCAGGGCCAGTGCGGCCCAGCGCGCATACATCGCGCCGGACGGATGCAGGCCATCGTCGACCAGCATCTGCGGTGCATCGCCGCCATCACGGCTGGTTGGAGTGATATCGACGAAGCGCACCGACGCCGCCGCGCAGCGCTCGGCGGCCACGGCGTTGAAGGCGTCGATCTGCGCGCCGACCTGGGCGCCATCGCGGCCCTGCGCGCGCGCGAATGGCGTCAGGCCCCAATCGGGGATCGACAGTACGAACACCCGCCGCAGCTGTTCGCCGGCCAGCGCAATGGCGTGTTGCAACAAGGTGTCGAACTGGGTGCGGTAGGTGTCCAGCGGCCACCCGCGGTACTGGTTGTTGACCCCGATCAGCAGACTCACCAAGTCGTATGGCCCCTGCGGCGCAGCGGCTGCGATACCGGCCTGCAGTTCGTCGGTGGTCCAGCCGGTGGTGGCGATGATCTCAGGCGTGCCCACATTCCAGCCGTGCGCCCGCAGGCCATCGGCCAACTGCATTGGCCAGCGCTGCGCCGCGTCCACGCCTTCGCCAATGGTGTAGGAATCGCCCAGCGCCAGATAGCGCAACGGCGGACTCAGCGCCGCCATCACGCCACGCTGCGCGACTTCAGCGGCACCACCTTGGTAACCGTCTCGGCGCGCCGCGCCAGCGCCCGATCGATGCGCGCGAACACGTCGCGCATGACCGCCGCCTCGGGCAGCAGGGTCACCCGGAAATGATGCCGATACGGCACGTTGAAGCTGGAACCAGGCACCACCAGCACGCCTTCCTCGTTCATCAGTTCCAGCGCGAAGGTGTGGTCGTCGAAGTTGCGCGCCGCCGGCCCCACCACCGCCGGGAAGGCGTACAAGGCACCAGCTGGCGCCACCAGCTGCAGATGCTCGCTGGCCGCGCAGGCCTCGATCACCGCCCGCCGGGTCTCGTAGAGCCGTCCGCCGGGGGCACACAGTGCCGAGATGGTGTCCGGGCCGTTCACTGCGGCCTCGATGGCGTATTGCCCCGGCACGTTGGCGCACAGGCGCAGTGCACCGAGCAGGTCCATGGCGTTGCGCAGGTCGTGGATACGCGACTGCTCACCGGACAGCAGCGCCCAGCCCACCCGCCAGCCGCAGGCGCGATGCACCTTGCTTAACCCGCTGAAGGTGATGCACGGATGCGCGCCAGCCAGCGGCGCCACCGGCACGAAGGCCGCGTTGTCGTAGAGCACCTGGTCGTAGATCTCATCGACCATCAGCAAGAGGTTGTGCTTGACCGCGATCGCCACGATGCGTTCCAGCAGCTCGCGCGAATAGCTGGCGCCGCTGGGATTGTTGGGGTTGAT
Organism: Xanthomonas maliensis; assembly: GCF_009192945.1. Lineage (GTDB taxonomy): Bacteria > Pseudomonadota > Gammaproteobacteria > Xanthomonadales > Xanthomonadaceae > Xanthomonas > Xanthomonas maliensis. The sequence goes on from NZ_NSET01000032.1 coordinate 117,122, forward strand.
CAGCACGATGGCGCGGGTGCGCGAGGACACCAGCGTCTCGATCTCCACCGGGTCGGGCTGGAACCCATTCTCCGGCGCGCAGCGGTAATACACCGGGCGGCCGTCGTTGAGGATGGTGGCGGCCGACCACAGCGGGTAGTCGGGCGAGGGCACCAGGACCTCGTCGCCGGGATTGAGCAGGGCGCGCAGCGACAGGTCGATCAGCTCGCTGACCCCGTTACCGACGAAGATGCGGTCCGGGTGCGCATCGGGGTGTTGCCGGCGGGCGTAGGCGGAGGCGATCGCCTCGCGCGCCTCCGGTAGACCCTGCTGATGCGTATAGGGGTCGGTCCGGCCCATGTCATCGGCGATCGCGCGCTGCAGATGCTCCGGCGCCCGGAACCCGAACGCACCCGGATTGCCGATATTGAGCTTGATCAGCTTGCGCCCCTGCGCTTCCAGCTCCCGCGCTCGCCGTGCCAGTTCGCCCCGGATCTCGTAGCGGACTTCGGACAGGCGCTCGCGGATGGCGAGCGGCTTTTGCGGGGCGGTGGACATGCGCTGAGCCGTGCTGAGGCGTGAATTGGCATGGTAACGGAAATGCAACGGGCCGACATGCTTGCATCGGCAACGGTGTCAAGCCTGCCCGGAGCGATGCAGGGCAGCGTCATGCAGAGACGCATGCACCGGCCCGCTAGAATCTCCCAATGACCACCCCCTCCCCCGACTATCGCACCCTCCAATCCATCGGCTGGCCCTGGCCGGGGCCGCCGCAGGAGCCGGCCTGGCAGGCGGTGTTCGCCGCGCATCCGCAGGCGCTACCGGCGCGGGTGGTGGAGCAGCATCGTACTGGCTATGTGGTGGCCGATGGCCCGGAGGCCAGCGTGAAGGCCGAGTCGCTGCCGGACTGGCAGCGGCCGCGTTTTCCCAGTCACGAGCGCGCGGCGGTGGGCGATTGGGTGCTGATGGAGGGCCATCGCATCGTGGCGCTGTTGCCACGGCGGACCGCCATCAAGCGGGGTGCCGCGGGCGAGCATTATCACCAGCAGGTGATCGCGGCCAATATCGATACGGTGTTCATCGTCTGTGGCTTGGATGCGGACTTCAATCCGCGTCGGATCGAGCGCTACCTGCTGCTGGTCGGTGGCGGTGCCGGCGACGCCGCGCCGACGCCGGTGGTGGTACTGACCAAGGCCGATCAGACCGACTATGCGCAGGATGCAGTGGCGGTGCTGGTGGAGCTGGCCGCGCAGAAGATCGCGGTGCGCACCGTCAATGCCAAGGATCCGCAGAGCGTTTCGGCCTTGCAACCGTGGTTGGGCGATGGCCGGACCGTGGTGCTGGTGGGGTCGTCCGGCGCAGGCAAGTCGACGCTGACCAATACCTTGCTCGGCGTGCAGAAGATGAAGACCAACGCGGTGCGCGAGAACGATTCGCGCGGGCGCCACACCACCACCCATCGGGCCTTGATGCCGCTGCCCTCCGGTGCCTGCCTGATCGATACCCCGGGCATGCGCGAGCTCAAGCCCACCGGCGAAGAAGATCTCGCCGACGGCGGCTTTTCCGATATCGAAGCGTTGGCGGCGCAGTGCCGTTTCAACGATTGCGCGCACGGTGCCGAGCCCGGCTGCGCAGTGCGCGCAGCGATCGAGGCGGGCACGCTGGATCCGCACCGGCTGGCCAATTACCTCAAGTTGCGCGAGGAGGTCGCCAGCGCGGCGGAAAAACTGGCTACGCGTACGGCGCAGAACCAGGCGGGCAAGGGCGTCGTTCGGCGGCCCGGCGGTCGGCCCGGGCGCCGTTGAATGGCCATGCGTAAGCGGCCGGCAGAGATCGTCCATCACGCGCGACTGGATGCGCGCCTGGTCAAGGCGGTACGCGGGGTGCGGTTGCTGGCGCTGGCGAGCTGGCCGCGTGCCTTGCAGGAGCCGTTCCTGGCCGGTGTCGCGCGCGGGCAGCCGGTGTTGCCGCAGGTGGAGTATCCGCGACTGGATTTCAGCCAAACCCGTCGGGAATTGTCCGAGCTGGCCCAGGCCGCCGATCCGCAGCATCCGTTGGGCGCCTATCTGATCGATTCGGCGCATAGCTGGGGCTTGGCTGCCGGTTTGCTGGAGTCGCTGGGGACGGCTGCCGCAGGCGACTACGCGGTGCAGCTGTTCGGGGTGCCCGACGATCCGATGCCGGGCAATGGCCCGACGACGCGGGCCGCGGCGCAGCACTTCATCCAGATTGCCCGCGAACTGGATCGCGAGTTGCTGGCGCCGGAAGAGCAGGTGCCGGTGTCGGCCACCGCCTTGCGGCTGCAGTTGCAGAACGATCTGGATGCGTTTTTCGAACAGCGCATCATCACCGTAGAGTTGGACCCGGACCTGCTGGCCAAGGCCGCCGCCGGCGCGCATCGCATTCGTCTGCGCAGTGGTGCCACCTTCAGCGGCTACGACCGCGCGCAGCTGTTCCATCATGAGGCGCTGGTGCATTCGCTGACCGCGCTCAATGGGCGCGAACAACTCAACCTGCCCAGCCTGGGCATCTCCTCGCCGCGCACCACCGCCACGCAGGAAGGCCTGGCGACCTTCGCCGAACAGATCACCGGCAGCATCGACATCGAGCGGATGAAACGCATCAGCTTGCGCATCGAAGCGATCGCGATGGCACGCGATGGGGCGGATTTCCTCGACGTATTTCGCTACTTCACCGCCAGCGGACAGAACGCGGCGGAAAGCTTTTCCTCGGCACAGCGGGTCTTCCGCGGCGTACCGACCAGCGGCGGCGCTGCCTTCACCAAGGATACGGTGTACCTGCGCGGCCTGGTCGCCGTGCATACCTTCTTCCGCCACGCCTTGCAGCACGACCAGTTGCAACGCTGCCGTTCGCTATTCGCCGGCAAGATGGCGCTGGGCGACGTGGAGCGCTTGGCGCCGCTGTTCGACAGCGGCGTGTTGGCACCGCCGCGCTGGCTGCCGCCGTGGATCAGCCGGGTCAGCGGATTGGCCGGCATGCTCGCGTTCTCGTTATTCGCCAATCGGATCCGCATGGATCAGTTGCAGCCGCCGGCAATGGACGTCTGAATCGTCTGCACCCCGCAGACGCGCTCTACACGACGCCGCAACGGGCTGGACAGGACACTGGGCGCCTCGCCCGAGTGGGCCTTGATACGAGGCAATGCAATGAAGATCCTGATGGTGCTGACGTCGCACGACCAGCTAGGCGATACCGGCAAGAAGACCGGCTTCTGGCTGGAGGAATTCGCCGCGCCGTACTACGTCTTCAAGGATGCCGGTGTACAGATCACCTTGGCATCGCCCAAGGGTGGACAGCCGCCGCTGGATCCCAAGAGCGATGCGCCGGATGCACAGACCGAGGCGACCAAGCGCTTCAAGCAGGATCCGCAGGCACAGCAGGCGCTGGCCAGCACCACGCCGCTGACGCAAGTGACGGCTGACGATTTCGATGCGGTGTTCTATCCCGGCGGCCATGGTCCGCTGTGGGACCTGGCCGAGGATCAGCAGTCGATCGGCTTGATCGAGGCCTTTGCCGCCGCGAACAAGCCGCACGGTCTGGTTTGCCACGCGCCAGGCGTGCTGCGCCGGGTCAAGGGCGCCGACGGCGAACCGCTGGTCGCTGGGCGCCGGGTGACCGGCTTCACCAACGGCGAAGAGGACGGCGTGGGCCTGACCAAGATCGTGCCGTTCTTGGTAGAGGATGTGTTGAAGGAGCTGGGCGGCCGCTACGAGAAAGGCGCCGATTGGGGCGTGCATGTGGTCACCGACGGAAGGCTGGTGACCGGACAGAATCCCGCCTCGTCCGAGCAGGCGGCCCACGCGCTGCTGGAATTGCTCAAGCACTGAGCGACATCGCCTGGCATGCAGCGTGCGTGCCCTCGCGGTGATTTGCGGCGTCTAGCCCGCATCGACCGCACGCTCTTGAGCGTGCGGTCGATGCGGGCTCTTCAGTTTTCTACCTACGCAGCCATCGCTGTGTCTAAAGCGCAGGGTTGACGCGGCGGAACCAGCGCACCGCGTGGGCCGGCAGCGTGAGTGTGGTTGGCACCGGCTGGGCCAGGTCGTGCTGCGGATCCAGCAACCGCCAGTCGTCCGGCCGACCAGGAAAAACCACCGTCACCGCTTGCTCGGCGAAATTGTGGATCGCAAGGAAATCGTCGCCGCGGGTCAGCGCCAGCAGACGTGGATCGGCGAGCGCGACGCTGCCCAGCGCGTGGTCCGCGCCCAGCGCCGGCAGGCTGGCGCGGGTACGGATCAACGCACGCAGGCGGCCATAGACGTGTCCAGGCACGGTTGCCGGGTCATGGCGCAGTTCGACGCGCTCCCAGTCCATCGCCGGCCGATGCAGCCAGCGCCCTTCGTGGCGACGCTGCGGGTCGTTGCGATAACCGCTGTCGTTCGGCAAGGCCAGTTCGTCGCCCATATAGATCAACGGCACACCTGGCATCGCCAGGGCCAGCGCATACAGCAGCACCAGGCGGTCGATGGCCAGCTCCAGTGCCGCCGCATCGCCTTGCTCCTGCGCGGCCTGCACGCCGGCCAGCGCCGATGCCATGCCGTTGGTGCCATGCACGCCATCGCCGCTGCTCTGGAAGCTCTCGCCGCGCGCGTAGCTGCCGGGCACCGCATTGGCATAGAACTGCGCCACCGTGCGCAGCGAGAACGGCGGCTGCTCGGCTGTGCCAGCCGCTTCCTGCTGCAGCACGTTCCAGCCGATATCGTCATGACAACGCACATAGCTGAGCCAGGCGCAGCCGCGCGGCAGCGGTGGGCTGTGAGCGATCACGGTGTGCAGCAGGTCGCCACGCTGCAGCGCCAGCGCCGACCAGCCGGCCGCCATCAAGGTACTGTGGTAGGCCAGGTGGCACTCGCGGCCCTCGTCGCGGCCGCTGCCGAAGTAGGGTGGCAACTGTGTCATCGGCACGATGGCTTCGGCCTTCATCGCCACCGACGGCGCGACGATGTCGGTGACCGCACGCAGGGCAACCAGCAGTTGATGCGCTTCGGGCTGATTCATGCAGTCGCTGCCCAGCCGCTTCCACAGGTACGCGGTGGAATCGAGCCGGAACGCTTCCACGCCCAGATTGGCCAGCCGCAGCAGCGCCAGGGCCATCTCGCCGAATACCGCCGGGTTGCTCCAATTCAAGTCCCATTGATAGGGATAGAAGGTCGTCCACAGCCAGTGCCCGGTCTGCGCGTCCCAACTGAAATTGCCCGGCGCGGTCTGCGGGAACACCTGGCCCAGGGTGGCCTCGTAGCGGTCCGGCAGGTGTCGATCGGGAAAGTGATGGTAGTAGTTGAGATAGCGGGCGTCGCCGGCGCGCGCGGCCTGCGCCCAGGCATGGTCGTCGGCAGTATGGTTGAGGACGAAATCGGCGCACAGGCTGATGCCGGCTGCGCGCAGGCGGGTGGTCAGTGCGACCAGGTCGTCGTTGCTGCCCAGCGCCGGCTCCACCTGGCCATAGTCGCTGACGGCAAAGCCGCCGTCGTTGTCGCCAGCGCGCGCGCGCAGGAAGGGCAGCAGATGCAGATAGCGCACCCCCAGCTCCTGCAGATACGGCACGCGCGCAGCCACGCCCTGCAGATTGCCGGCGAAGCGATCCACATAGGCGCTGTAGCCGAGCATCTGCGATTGCCCGAACCAGCCCGGCGCCCGTTCGGCATCGAGCTGCAACAGCGCATCCGGGCGCTGCTGGGCGCACTGCCCCAGCGCGGCGAGCCAATGCTGCAACCAGCTGGCATAGCCGGGCTGCTGTCCGTACAGGGACTGCAACAGTTCGAGCAGGCGTGGCGCATGGCGATCGTAGCGCGGCAACAGTGCAGCGGCACGACGGGCATCCAGCGCGGCGGCGAAGGCCACGCGTTCGGCCGAGAGGGGGAGCGAGGGGGGAGTCATTGATCAACGCCGGCCGGGGCCGACTGGGTCCTCAGAAGTCGTAGCGCAGGCTGATGCTGGTGGTGCGACCGGCAATGGAACGCGCGCGGATGATGCCATTGGCAGGAATGGTGGCTTCCTCCGCTTCGGTCAAGCCGAAGGTGTTGAAGACATTGTTGACGTTGAGCGCCACGGTCAGCGCATCGGTCAGCCGGTAGTCGCCGAACAGGTTGACCTGGGTATAGCCCGGCATCTTCAGTTGGTTGGAATCCTGCGTGTAGGCATCGGTGGTGCCGATCAGGTTGACGCCGAACTGGTAGCGGTCGCCACGGTAGCTCGGCGTCAGCTGCCAGATCAGATCGGCCTGACGCCGCGGCACATTGCCGGCGTTTTCCGGTGTGATCTGATCCTTGTCGATTTCCGCGTCGGTCCAGGTCAAGCCGCCGTTGACGGTGAATCCCTGGTAGCGATAGCTGGCCTCCAGCTCCACGCCGTGGGCCTTGTAGGTGCGGTTGAAGAAGCGCTGGCTGGTGAGTTCGAAGTTCTGTTCTTCGGTGCGCGCCGCGAAGGCGGTCGCGAACAGGCTCAGGCCGTCGCGGCGCCATTTCAGGCCGGCTTCGGCCTGCTTGACCACGTTGACCGCTTCGTTCGACGACACCGAGCCGTCGTCGCGCACCACGCCGAACAGCAGGCGGTCGGCATTGGCGCGCGCGCCGCGGCTGATACGGGCGAAGGCGCCGAGGTCGTCGCTGAGCAGGTAGTTGGCGCCGAGCGAGTACGAGAGGTAGTTCCAGTCGTAGTGCACCGGCTTCGGGTTTGCGGTGTCGATGGTCGCCACACGCTGCTCGACCGGCTGGATCACGCCATCGCCGTTGACGTCCAGGTTCTGCGCAATCGCGGTGCCGCTGTAGCTGCCGCGCGCATCGCCCATGTCGTAGCGCAGGCTGCCATCGACGCTGAGCTTGCCGCTGTCGAAGGTCAGCGCCACATACGGTGCATTGACGTTGTAGCGCACGTCGTAGCTGCGGGTGACGCAGCAATCGCCCCAGAACGGCGTGCCGTAGGCGTACAGCCCGCCTTGTGACAGCGAAACGCCGTTGGCGTCGACGACATTGAGCAAGCGCGAGTTGCGGCCCAGGCTCTGCACGTACGAATCCCAGGTCCAGTCCATGTCGATGGTCTGACGCGAGGCGTAATAGCCGATGCGCAGATTCAAGCTGCGGCCATCGCCGCCGAATTCGCGCGAGATGCTCAGGTCGTTGACCACGTTGCCCAGATCGTTGATGGCCACATTGAACAAGTGGGTGCGCACGGCCAAGCCGGAATAGGCTTGGCCCACCTGCGGCCCGGTGGCCTGGATCAATTGCGCACCGCTGCCGCCAATGGCGCTCGCCAGGGTTGCAGCATCGCTGACTTCGACCGGGAAGGGACTGACGAAGCGGCCGCTGTTGTCGGCGACGCGGAATTTTTCGCTCAGGCTCCAGCCACTGCCGAGGTCGAACCAGGCTTCGGCACCCAGCGTGCGAGAGATCGGATGCATGCCATCGCTGAGGTTGGTGCTGCGTGGCCCGTTGTTGCCATCCAGACCGATGTCGCTGCGGAAATACGGGCTGTACAAGGTGTCGCGGCCGGGATCGAAGCCGGGCAGGCGGCCCAGGTCGGGTGAGCCGTCGCTGCCGCGCACCGAGGTCGGGACTGGCAGGTAGCCGGCAGCGCGATCGTTGAGGTACTTGCCGTACAGGCGCACATAGCCATTGTCGAACAGCCGGGTCAGGTTGGCCTTGAGTTGACCGCCCTTGTCGGTGCCGTAGCCGGCGTCGCGAATGCCGTCGCCCTGGCGGAAGAAGCCGCCGATATTGAATTGCCACTGCTCGGCGAACGGAGCGCCGTAGTCGAAGTCCACCCGCGTATTGTCGTAGTCCAGGCCGCGACTGATGCCCACGCTGCCGCCGGCAGTGTCGCCGGTCTTGCTGATGAAGTTGATGATGCCGCCGGGCGCGTTGCTGGTGAAGGTGGACGCCGAGCCGCCACGAATGGCCTCGATGCGATCGAGGGTGAAATCCGAACGCAGGAAGATGTCGGAATTGCCGAAGGCGATGTCGCCGAACTCCATCACCGGCAGCCCGTCTTCTTGCAACTGCAGAAACTTGGCGCCACCGGAGGCGACCGGCAGGCCGCGCACGGCGATGTTGGCGTTGCCTTCGCCGCCGCTGGACTCCGAGCGTACGCCAGGGATATTGCGGAAGATCTCGGCGGTGCTACGCGGCGCCGATTGCTCGATCGCCTCGGCGCCGACGGTGCTGACCGACACGCTGGACTTCAGCTTGGTGGTGGCACTGGACGTGCCGGTGACGAACACCGCGTCCAGGTTGACCGCCGCGTTGTCGGTGGTCGCCGTGGCAGCCGGTGTGGTGGCGGTGGCGTCCTGCGCCAGCGCAGCAGGCGCGCACAGGCAGGTGGCGACCGCACAGGCAAGGGCGTGCAGGCGCAAGGTGTGCTTGGTGGACATCGCGATTCTCTCTCTCACGGATGGTGGTGTGCCGACGCCTGCGTCGTCCCGTCCAGGGATGGCCGATGGCCTGCAGCGCGGGGCAGTGATAACGGCAATTGCAATCGATTGCAATCCTGCACTGCAACATACTTTCTGGAAATTAAAGGCCTTAAAAGACATCCATGAATCTGCTGCAGCGCAGCGTTACAATCGATTGCAGTCCCGGCAGGTTAGAGTGCGCCGCGGCCGACCGGAGGCCGCCGAACGCCGGATCCCGCATGTCCTCGACCGCAGCACCGCTTTCGCTTACTCGCATCCTGGCGCTCAATGCCGGCTTCTTCGGCGTGCAATACAGCTTTGGGCTGCAACAAAGCAATATGAGCCCGATCTACAACTATCTGGGCGCCGACCACGCCAATCTGCCGTACCTGTGGCTGGCCGGCCCGATCACCGGGCTGGTGTTGCAACCGGTCGTGGGCGCGCTCAGCGACCGCTCCACCACCCGCTGGGGCCGGCGGTTGCCCTACATGGTGCTGGGCGCGCTGGTGTGCAGTCTGTGTCTGCTGGCGATGCCGTTCAGCACCGCGCTGTGGATGGCGGTGTGCCTGCTGTGGGTGCTGGACGCCGCCAACAACGTCGCGATGGAACCGTACCGGGCGCTGGTCAGCGATGTGCTGGCACCGCCGCAGCGGCCGTTGGGTTACCTCACCCAGAGCGCTTTCACCGGCCTGGGGCAGACGCTGGCCTATCTCACTCCGCCGTTGCTGGTGTGGCTGGGCGTCAACCAGGATGCCGCCAATGCCCACCACATCCCCTATGTCACCATCGCCGCGTTTGTGATCGGTGCAGGCTTCTCGGCGGCCTCGATTCTGTTGACCGCGCGCAGCGTGCGCGAACCGCGGCCCAGTGCTGCCGAATTGGCGCGCATGCGCGATGCCGGCCGCGGGCTCGGCGCCACCGTGCGCGAGATCGCCGCTGCCTTGCGCGAGATGCCTCCGACCATGCGTCAACTCGCACCGGTGATGCTGTTCCAGTGGTATGCGATTTTCTGCTACTGGCAATACATCGTGCTGTCGTTGTCGACCACGCTGTTCGCCACCACCGAGGCCGATTCGCACGGTTTCCGCCAGGCCGGACTGATCAACGGGCAGATCGGCGGTTTCTACAATTTCGTCGCCTTCCTGGCGGCGTTTGCGATGGTGCCGGTGGTGCGGCGCTGCGGTCCCAAGTACACCCACGCCGCTTGCCTGGTGGCAGCGGGGCTTGGCATGTGGATGCTGCCAGGCATCCACGACCGCTGGCTGTTGCTGCTGCCGATGGTCGGCATCGGCCTGGCCTGGGCCAGCATGATGGGCAACCCCTATCTGATGCTGGCCGATAGCATTCCGCCCGAGCGGACCGGTGTCTACATGGGGCTGTTCAACCTGTTCATCGTGTTGCCGATGTTGATCCAGATCGTGACGTTGCCGCTGTATTACGACAGCCTGCTGCAGGGCGATCCGCGCAACGTGATCCGGCTGGCCGGCGCGCTGATGCTGCTGGCGGCCGTGGCCATGCTGTGCGTGCGGGTGCGCAAGGCCAAGCCGCTGACGGCGTAAGCGCGGGCGTGTCGCGTCGGCGCGCTGGATGCTTGAGGGCTCCAGTGGCCGTGCGACGGTCGCGCCGCGAGCGTGGTGGCGACTGGCCCAACGTGCGTCTGCTGGACCGCATGGCCAATGGGGGCCGCGGTGGTAGCGAGTTGCCGACCCTCGCACTCACGCGACCGTCGGCACGCAGCACGGGGCAGGGGGGGCGCTTGTGGACCTGGGGATGCGACTGCCGACGATCGCCGGCTTACGCTGACTCGCGCACGATCAGCCGCACCGGCATCTCCACCGACTCGACCGGCTCGCCATTGATCGCCGCCAGCAAGCGATCCACCAGCAGGCGCGCGGCGAGCGCGAGATCCTGGCGGATCGTGGTCAGCGGCGGCTGACTGTAGGCCGCCAGCGGAATATCGTCGAAGCCGACCAGGGAAATGTCCTGCGGCACACGATGGCCTGCTTCGACCAGGGCGCGCACGGCGCCCACCGCGATCACGTCGGAGGCGGCAAACAAGCCGTCGGGTGGATCGGTCTTCTTGAGCATGGCGCGGGTCAGGCGATATGCATCCTCGCTGACGAAATGGCTGCGCGCATGCAGGCGGGTGTCGAACTCCAGTCCATGCTCCTGCAGTGCCTGTCGGTAGCCGGCAAAACGCGGCGCCACTTCCGGCAACTGGTCGTCGCCAAGAAAGGCGATGCGGCGGCGGCCGCTGGCGATCAAATGATCGGTGGCCAGCCGGCCGCCCTGGAAGTTGTCGCTGCCAACGCTGATGTAGGACTGGCCGTCGATACGGCTGCCCCAGACCGCCATCGGCAGGCCGTCGCGCGCGGCCGCATCCAGCGAGGCATGCTCGAAGCTCTGGCCGAGCACGATGACCCCGTCCGAGCGGCTGCCCCGCGCCAGCTGCTCGACCCAGCCATCCTGGTGACGATCCAGCTTGGACAGCAGCATGCTGTAGCCGCGCCCGGTCAGCTCCTCGGCGAGCAGCGCCAGCATGGTCATCAGGAACGGATCGGACAGCGGTTGGTCGAGGGCGTGCATCATCGGCACTGCCACGCTCACCGTGTTGGAGCGCCGGGCGCGCAGGCTGCGCGCCACCGGATCGACCTGGTAACCGGCCTCGGCAGCGATTTGCTTGATATAGGCACGGGTGCGTTCGGCGACCACCGGGCTACCGGCCAGTGCGCGCGAGACGGTGGATTCGGACACGCCCGCCATGCGGGCGATGTCGGCCATCTGTGGACGAGCGGCAGGGGTGGGCCGATCGGACGGGTTTGCCATGGCAGCGCAGGATGCAAAAACCAGAGTGTAATCAGTTCGCCCCGGTAACGTGTCGAGTTCCGCTGGCGTCCGCTTGACGCCATTCACGGCACAACCGCGACAGCAGATGCGCTGCGCGTGGTGCAGGTGCATGGCAAGATCGCCAGCGTGTCGATGTGCTTGCCCTGACGGTCGATGCGCTGCGCCGCCCACGCGGGCGGGCGACTCACCCCATGTGCAGGCCGCCATTGACCGGATAGTCGGCACCGGTGACATATGCGGCCTCGTCCGAGGCGAGCCAGGCGCACAGGCCGGCAACGTCGGCGGGCTTGCCAAGCCGGCGTACCGGCACCGACGTGGCCAGTCGATCGAGGACGTCCGGTGGAAAACTGCTGATGGACGCGCTGGCGATGTAGCCAGGCGAAATGGTGTTGACGGTGACCCCGCGTGCGGCCACCTCCTGCGCCAACGCGCGGCTGAAGCCATGCATCGCCGCCTTGGCGGTGGCGAAGTTGATCTGCCCGATCTGCCCCTTGTGCGCACTGACCGAGCCGATATTGACGATGCGTCCCCAGCCGCGTTGGGTCATGCCGTCGATGACCTGCTTGGTGATGTTGAACAGGGAATGCAGGTTGCTGGCGATCACCGCGTTCCAGTCGTCGCGACTCATCTGCCGGAACAAGGTGTCGCGGCTGCCGCCGGCGTTATTGACCAGCACGTCGATCTCGCCCACCTCGGCCTTGACCTTGGCAAAGGCGGCGACCGTGGAATCCCAGTCGGCGGCGTTGCCTTCGGAGGCGACGAAATCGAAGCCCAGTTCGCGTTGCTCGCGCAGCCAGCCTGCCTTGCGCGGCGAATTGGGGCCGCAGCCCGCCACCACGGTATGGCCACTACGCGCCAGCTTCTGGCAGATCGCCGTGCCGACGCTGCCCATGCCGCTGGTGACGTATGCGATGCGGAGAGTCATTGGTGGGATCCTTGTGGGAGGTGGAGGGGGACAGCCGGGGGCTCTTTAGCCGGGACTCGGGACCCGGGGAGCGAAAGGCGCAAAGCCAAAAGCGAAACGCAACACGCAAAGCAACACGCAAAAAGCAGATGAAGAACGGCAACTCGTGGAAGGCGAGGGTGAAACGCTTTCCGGGTCCCGGGTCCCGGGTCCCGGGTCCCGAGCCCTTCGCCCTTCGCCCTTCGCCCTTCGCCCTACCGAGCCAACGGAAACAACCCAAACACCAAGCCACCGCCCATCAACAGCAGCGAGATCAGCACCGCCCACTTGAGCGTGAAGCGCTGGTGGTCGGCGAAGTCGACCTTGGCCAGGCCCACCAGCAGATAGGTCGAGGGCACCAGAGGGCTGAGCAGATGCACCGGTTGCCCGGCCAGCGAGGCGCGCGCCATTTCCACCGGTGCGATGCCGTAATGGCCGGCCGCTTCGGACAGGATCGGCAGCACGCCGAAGTAGAACGCGTCGTTGGACATGAAAAAGGTAAACGGCATGCTGACCACGGCGGTGATCACCGCCAGGTACGGCCCCCAACTGTCCGGAATCACCGCCAGGAAGCTGCGCGACATCGCCTCGACCATGCCGGTATTGGACAGGATGCCGGTGAAAATGCCGGCGGCGAAGATCAGCGAGACCACCGCCAGCACGTTGCCGGCATGATTGACCAGACGACGGCGTTGCTCGGCCAGATTGGGATAGTTGATCATCAGCGCCAGCGCAAAGCCGATCATGAACAACACCGGCATTGGCAGCACACCGACCACCAGTGCTCCCATCAGCGCCAGCGTCAGCAGCAGGTTCACCCACAGCAGCTTGGGGCGTTTGATGTCGTCGGTGTCTTCCACCCGCGGCAGCGCATCGCCTTCCTCGGGCAGGCTGGATGCGGGCCAGTTGCCGTCGGCCGGCAGTCGGACCACGCCCAGGCGGCGGCGCTCGCGCATGCCCAGCGTCCAGGCCAGCAGCAGAATGCCGGCAAGTGCGATCAGCATCGCCGGGACCAGCGGCACGAAGACATCGGATGGATCCACGTGCAAGGCGGTGGCCGCGCGCGCGGTCGGCCCGCCCCACGGCGTGAGGTTCATCACGCCACCGGCCAGGATGGTCACACAGGTCAGGTTGAGCGCATTCATGCCCAGCCGTTGGTACAGCGGCAGCATCGCCGAGACGGTGATCATGTAGGTGGTCGAACCGTCGCCATCGAGCGAGATCAGCATCGCCAGGATCGCGGTACCGAGCACGATCTTCATCGGATCGCCCTTGACCACGCGCAGGATGCGCCCGACCAGTGGATCGAACAGGCCGGCATCGATCATCACCCCGAAGTAGAGGATGGCGAACATCAGCATCACGCCGGTAGGAGCGATCTTCTTGATGCCGTCGAGCATCATGTCGTTGATGCCGGTGCCGAAGCCACCCAGCAGTGCGAACACGATCGGCACGGTGATCAGAGCCACCAGCGGCGACAACCGCTTGCTCATGATCAGATACATGAAGGTGATCACCATTCCGAAACCGAGCGCGGTCAGCATGCGGGTGCGTCCTTTGTGGCGTGCAGCGAGAAAACGGGGCGACGACGGTCTGGCCGTCGACCGGGGGACGAGCGAGAGAGCAGGGTGCGCAAGGCCGGCGGACGCTGCATCAGAAGTCGTACTGGAAGCGGCCGGTCACCGCCAGCGTGTGGTCGACCAGCGTATGCAGCATGCTGTCGCGATTGCGGCTGTCGATCACATTGAGCATCACCCGCAGATTGGGCTTGATGTACCAGTTGCCGCCCAGCGTCCACGATTGCGTGGTCGCATCGATGAAGTCGGGTGCGCCGCGCAGGTGCTGATCGCCCCACATGCGGTCGTAGCGCAACGCCAACTCGAACGCGCCGGCGCGATGGTTGGGTGTCTTGATCCGGCTGAAACGCCCGGTCTTGCGGTCGTAGCCGCGCGATTCGCCGGTCACGAACCAGCTGACCAGGCCATAGGTCGCCAGGATGTTCGCATGCTGCGCGTCGTCGTCGAGCACCGCACCGCTGAACTCGCCCTGCCAGGACCAGGGGCCGACGACCTCGGCATACTCCAGCGACCATTTGTCGAAATCCGTGTCGCGGCCGTCGGCGAAACGCGCCAGGGTGATGCGACTGTTGTTGGCCAGATCGTTCTCCGGACGCGGACGAATCAGCAGCGGCGCGGCACCGCCGCTACCGGGGTGCGAGTAACGTTCATGCGCCAGCGACAGGCCCAGATGGCGCAGGCGCGCTTCGCCCAGTTCCGGCGCCCAGGTCAGGCGGGTCCCCAGTCCGCCGCCCTTGGTGGCTGAGTTATCGATGCTCTCCAAGCTGTAGAGAGAGCTCGACCAGGTCGCATCGGGCCGATGGGCCTGCCAGGAGATCGCCTTGCGGTAGATCGGCGCCAGCGTGGTGGACGCATAGCCGCGCTCGAGGAAGGGGCCATAGTTGGAGCCGGTGCGGTCATCCAGCGAGAAATACTGCTTGAACTGACCCACGGTCAGGGTGCCGGCAGCAAAGCGCTTGGCCAGATAGACGTCGCGTGCCAGCACACCGCGGCTGCCGGGTTCGTACTGCAGGCCGGCGAAGTCGGCTTCGGCCTTGTAGTCGAACCCGTAGAACTTGCCCGAGACATCCAGCCAGATGCGGCGGAACTGGGTGTCGTTGCGATCGGGCGTGCCGCGGTCGTCGTTGTCGAATGCGGTGAAATCCCAGTGAACGCGTCCACCAACGGTGGCGGTGATCGGGCCGTCGTCGTCGGCGGCATGGGCCGCCGATGCCAGGCTGAGGACCGCGCAAGCGGCAATGGCGCGCAGGCGCAAGCTATCGTTGACCACAGACCCTCCCAGGTGCATGTGCAAGTCACATCGATGGTTCGCCACGACACCGCCGCGGCGAGATGGCTGCAGCCTAGTCGCGCGAAGCTGTCATGCGCCTGTCGTGGCAGCGGATGCCGGTTGGCCGCCTAGGCGAGCTTTTGCGGCGCTGGCCTGTTACCTTCCGGCCGCAGTAGCCCACCTTCGCCTCTCCCATCCTCGATCACCGCCTCATGCGCCTGTTGCTCGTCGAAGACAATGCCGATCTTGCCGATGCGATCGTGCGGCGCATGCGCCGCAGCGGGCATGCGGTGGATTGGCAACGCGATGGATTGGCTGCCGCCAGCGTGCTGCGCTACCAACGCTTCGACCTGGTGGTGCTGGATATCGGCCTGCCCGGGTTGGACGGCCTGCGCGTGCTGGCCGGCATGCGCGAGCGTGGCGATGCCACTCCGGTGCTGATGCTGACGGCGCGCGACGGCATCGAGGATCGTGTCCAGGCGTTGGACGTCGGCGCCGACGACTACCTGGGCAAACCGTTCGATTTCCGCGAGTTCGAGGCGCGCTGCCGCGTACTGCTGCGGCGCAACCAGGGCCACGCCAGTGCGGTGGTGCAGGTGGGCGGATTCGTGTTCGACAACGCTGGCCATACGGTGAACCTGGATGGCGTGCCGATCGAGTTGCCCAATCGTGAGTTTCGCCTGCTGGAAATCCTGATCGGGCGATTGGGGCAGGTGGTGGGCAAGGACGAGATCGGCAACGGCCTGTTCGGCTTCGACGACGAAGCCGGCCCGAACGCGATCGAGCTGTATGTCGGTCGCCTGCGGCGCAAGCTGGCGGCAGCGCCGCTGCGCATCGTCACTGTGCGCGGCGCCGGCTACAAGCTGGAAGCGGCCGAGC
The DNA here is from genome assembly GCF_009192945.1 of Xanthomonas maliensis. Lineage (GTDB taxonomy): Bacteria > Pseudomonadota > Gammaproteobacteria > Xanthomonadales > Xanthomonadaceae > Xanthomonas > Xanthomonas maliensis. Next base: position 133,024 of record NZ_NSET01000032.1, read on the forward strand.
CGCAGGCGCTCGCCGAGTCCAAGGGCGACGACGATGGCGATGGCTGAGTCCTCGGCAGTGGCGCCCTCGTTGCGGCGCACCCTGCTGGTGTACCTGGGGAGCTTGTCGCTGTTCGGTGCGATCGCGCTGTTCTTTGTCGCGCGTGATTACGGCGAACGCGCAGCCAACCGCTCCTACGATCACCTGCTGGTGTCGTCGGCGTTGTCGATCATCGACAGCGTGGCGCTGGTGGGGGGCGACTGGCAGGTGGATTTGCCCTATGCCTCGCTGGACTTGCTGGGCATGGCGGCGGAAGACCGGGTGTTTTATCGCGTCTTCGATGCGCGCGGGCAGACCATTACCGGTGCGGAAGATCTGCCGCTGCCGCCGCGCGCGCCGGAGAGCGAGCGCCCGCTGTTGTTCGACGCGATCTATAGCGGCGAGCCGGTCCGGTTCGTGGTGGTGGCGCATCGGGTGGCATCGGCATCGGCGCAGGGCGAGGTGCGCGTACAAGTCGGGCAGACCCGGCGTGCGCGCGATGCCGTGGCACGCGAAGTCATCTGGCAGGCGTTGGCGGCGATCGGCGTGCTGTCGCTGTTGTCGCTGGCCCTGGTGTGGCTGGGGGTCTATCGCGCGCTGCGGCCGCTGCAACGCATCGAACGCGACCTCTCGCGCCGCGAGCCTTCCGATCTGAAACCCTTGACCGCACCGGCGCCGCAGGAGATGCAGCAGATGGTGGCGGCACTCAATCGCTTCATGGCCCGGCTCTCTTCCAGCAACGAGACCTTGCGCGCCTTCATGGCCGAGGCAGCGCACCAGATGCGCACGCCGTTGGCCGCCTTGCGGGCGCAGGCACAGCTGGCGATGGACGACGACGATCCACAGGAAATGCGCCGCAGCCTGGCGGCGATCGAACGCAATGCCAGTCACATGAGCCGGCTGCTCAACCAGTTGCTCAGCGATGCCAGCGTGATCCATCGCGCCAACCTGCAACGGTTTGCCCCGGTGGATCTGGCCGAAGTGCTGCACCAGGCCTTGCACGAGGCGCTCCCGCGCAGCGAACCGGTGCCACGCATGCAGCTGGCGATCGATCCGCAGCCGGCGCTGCTGCGTGGCGATGCCTTGCTGCTGCGCGAGGCGCTGAAGAACCTGCTCGACAATGCCTGCAAATACAGCGGCGGCGCGCCGCTGCAGGTAGCGTTGACCAGTGCGGGCGATCAGCATGTGATCACCATCGCCGATCATGGCCCGGGGATTCCGGCGGCCGAGGCCGAGCGCGTGTTCGAGCGTTTCACGCGCGGTGCCGACGCGCCGGCCGGCGGCGCAGGCTTGGGGCTGGCCATCGTCAAGCGGGTGGTCGAGGCGCATGGCGGGAGAATCGACCTGAGCAACCGCCTCGAGGGCGGCTTGGTGGCCTCGCTATATTTTCCTGGAGCAGTGCGATGAGACGCTGGCGTTGCATCCTGGCCTTGCTGTTGTTGGCGCATGGCGTTGCCTGGGGCGATCCTGGGCAGGTCCGGCGGTTCCCGGCGCACGCTGAGGTGCGCGCGCAGTTGCGCGTGCAAGGCTCCACCGACCTGGACGTGTTTGCGGCGGTCATCCAGGACTACCAGCGGCTGTATCCGCACACCGAGGTCGTCTACGAGGATGTGATCGCCTGGGATATCTACGACCGCTATCTGCATCCGGGCACCGGCGGACGCGTTGCCGACGTGCTGATCAGCGCCAGCATGGACTTGCAGACCAAGCTGGTGAACGACGGCCACGCGCTCGCGCATCGTTCGGCGCAGACCGAGGCGCTGCCGGCATGGGCGCAGTGGCGGCATGAAGTGTTCGGCATCAGCTACGAGCCGGTGGCCATCGTCTACAACACGCGTCTGCTCGATCCGGCGCGGGTGCCGCGCACGCGGCAACAGCTGCTGGCACTGCTGCGCGCGCCCGATGCGCCCTTGCGTGGGCGGGTGGGGACCTACGATGTGGCCCGCAGCGGCGTGGGCTATCTGTTCGCCACCCAGGACGGCCAACTGGGGACCATCGCCGGTGCTTTGCTGGCCGCGCTGGGTGCCAACCAGGTGCGCTTGGAAGAGCGCACCGGCACGCTGTTGGACCGGGTCAGCCGCGGCGAGTTGCTGCTGGCCTACAACGTGCTGGGATCGTACGCGCAGGCGCGCATCGATGCCGGTGCGCCGCTGGGCATCGTGCAGCCGCAGGACTACACCCTGGTGGCCTTGCGCACTGCGGTGATCCCCAAGACCGCGCCGCACGCGAGCGAGGCCCGCCGCTTTCTGGACTATCTGCTGTCGCCACGCGGGCAGCAGGTGCTGTCGCGCGAGGCGCGTTTGATGCCGATCCTGCCGTCCGCCGGCGGCCGCGATCGCGCGGCCCGTCCGCCGTTTCGGCCGATCCCGCTGGGGCCAGGCCTGCTGGTTTACCTGGATAAACTCAAGCGCCGCCAGTTCCTGGAGGCATGGCGGGCCAGTACGCAGCCGCCGCCTTAAAGCGTGTGATGCACGTTGAGGTGAGTGCGACGCGTCCTGCGGCGCGTCGAGACAAGGCCTGCGCTGCAGCCCAGCTAGCCCGCCTGGGCAAGGCGCGCAACGCGGTCTCGGCGCGCCACAGGGCGCTTCCCGTAGGGTTGGCCGTCAGCGGCACGCAGCGCGCACCGCGCGATTTGCCTTGGTGTCAGCCAAGCCGGCGCCACCCAGCACCCGCTCCGCACCGCTGACGGCCAACGCATCCCATCTCAACGTGCATCACACGCTCTAGCTGGGCAAACCGCCGGGCCGGTGCCAGACTTGGCAGATGGCCGATTCCATCATCCTCGTTGCCGACGACCACCCGTTGTTCCGCTCGGCGGTCATCCATGTACTGCATCAGAGCCTGCCGCAGGTGCAGGTGGTGGAGGCCTCCAGTGCCACCACGTTGAGCGCGATGCTGCGGGCGCATCCGCAGGCCGAGCTGGTGCTGTTGGATCTGGCGATGCCGGGCGCGCGCGGTTTTTCGGCGTTGCTGCACGTGCGTGGCGAGCATCCGGACATTCCGGTGGTGGTGATCTCGTCCAACGACCACCCGCGGGTGATCCGGCGCGCGCAGCAGTTCGGCGCGGCCGGCTTCATTCCCAAGTCCACGCCGGCCGACACCATCGGCACGGCAGTGGCGGCCGTGCTCGATGGTGGCACCTGGTTCCCGCCGATGACGGCCGAGCGTTCGGAGGCCGACGCACAGCTGGCGGCCAAGCTGGCGCAGCTGACCCCGCAGCAGTTTCGCGTGCTGTTGTGCCTGGCCGACGGGCTGTTGAACAAACAGATCGCCCACGAGCTCGGACTGGCCGAGAACACCGTCAAGGTGCATGTCACCGCGATCCTCAAGAAGCTGGATTGTTATAGCCGCACGCAGGCCGCGGTGCTGGTGAAGGCGTTGGAGCCGGAAGGCGAGGGTTAGGCAACGGCAGGGCGCGGCGTTTGCAGCGGCGATGGCGCCGGCTGCCGGCTGATCGAAGGTCGACAACGGTATCGCCCATGTCTTGTGGCGGCCACCTCGCGCCATGCATCGGCTCCCCGCAGGCGCCGCCATGTGATGCCTGCGCCCACCACATGCCAGGCCGATCGCTGCGTCACAGCGCGTAGCCGTTGCACGCGCGTCCATGATGCGGAATCCCACTCGGTCCGCGCTTCGTCATCGCGGCCGTCGGCCAACACGGCCTGGCGGATCCTGCCGTCGCCGGTGACCCACATGCCGACGTGGGAGTGTGTTTGCATCGGCGTGTGCTCCGGCAAGGGTGAGGATGTTGGGAAGGGGGCGGCATGGCATGAGCCTGGTGATCCGCCATCCTTGCCCAATCTTCCGGGTCGATGGCCGGACGCGCTGTAGCGCCGGGTTGAGTGATGGGTGCTAGGTAGAGCGCGCTGGCTTCTCGGGCAATCGCCAGCGCCGGCGCCCCCAGGCAAGCGTTGACGCAGGCTGCGCAACGCCTTGGCAACTACGATGACGGCTTGGGCCTGTAGACCACGATGCCTACAGTGCGTGCCACGTATTCGGTAAACGGCGAATCCACCACCTTCTCGTTTTCCGGTCGCGACGAGGCATTGCGGAGCACCGGGCCCTGGTCGGTTTGCAGGAAGATGCCGACGTGGCTGACATCCAGCCCAGCGGCCGGGGAGTATCTGCCGATGTAGTCGCCGCTACGCAGTTGCCGGATGACCTGGCGATCCACATCGGCGGCGGGGATGTAGGTGATGGTTCGCTGCACCACCGGCAATCCGGGCAGGTAAACACTGCCGTCGGCTTTCAGGTTGAGCGCCTTGTCCACGCGCACTGCCTTGGAGCTCAGTGTTGCGGTGATGTCCTCGGCAAGCGGGTAGGAGCGGGTGACCCAGTCCGAAAAGAAGTGCTTGCGCGTGGTGAAGCCCACGATGCCATCGACGTACCGGGTCAGGATCAGGCGATCGACGAAATCCTGCTGCGAATAGGCGTGGCGCGCCGCCTCCACATAATCCAGATAGGTGAAGCAATCCAGACCCCTGAAATCGATGATCACCTTCTCCGGCGTGGTGGCCGAGCCTTGCAGCATGTTGGCCTGATACGGCGTGCCAAGAAACTCCGCCGAGATCACCTTGATCAGATGCCCAGCGCTCAGGCTGCGATGGCTGGACACCTGATGCAGCACGCGATTCAAGGTTTGCAGCGTGGACGGGTCGATGTCCGCGCGCACCGGGCCAGCCGGCTGCACGGTGCTGGCGGGCGTTGCGGCCTGCACCGGCAGATCCGCCGCGCAGCCGGCGACAAGCAACGAGGCGAATATCAAGCAGCCAGATCTGGACATGATGGCTCTCATTTTCCAGGGCAGAGACATCGGGTGGTTGCGTGGTTAGGCGCATGTTTGCACGTACTTTATCGCCCTCAAGCAAGCGCGATTGAAAGCGCGCGCAGTTCGGTGCGCGGAAACGAGCCAAAAGACCGCGTCCCTTGTAGGCGGGGCTGTGAAACAACTGCATAAGACGCATGCCGTATGGTCGGACATCATCTGGTCTCTTGCGGTCAGAAGCCCGACATCCTGGAGGCGCGCCATTCCCCGGGTTTTACCTGCAGGCGCAGGTTTCTGACCGCACGCCTCATCCGCGCCGCAACAACATCTGCGTGATCAATGCACGCAGGGCCGGCGGACGAACCGGCTTGGAAAGAAAGCCCCATCCCAGCTCCTGTGCGTGCTCGCGCAGGGCCGGGTCGGGCTCTGCGGTGATCAGGATGATGCGTGGCTCGCGCTGCCAGCGCTCCATCAGTTGCTGCAGCAGCATGGGGCCATGGTGCGCGCCCATGCGCACATCCAGCAACAGCAGCTCCGGCGCGTCGTCGGCGTGCGCACAGGCCAGCGCCTCGTCCGGTCCGCCGGCGAAATCCACCCGGCAGTCCCAGCGTTCCAACAAGGTGCGGGTGGCCTCGCAGACGCGCGCATCGTCGTCCACGCACCAGATCCGGCAGCCATGCAGGATCGGATCGTTGCCGGGTTCTGCGAGGACTGGCGCCGTCGGCGCTGCGGTCACGGTCGCGCCTGCGCTCAGCGGCACGCTGACCGAGAACACGCTGCCGCTGCCCAGGGTGGAGCGCAAGCTGATGCGGTGGCCGAGCAGGCGGCCGATCCGCTCGACGATCGCCAGTCCGAGGCCGGCGCCGCGGTCGTTGGCCACGCCATCGTCCAGGCGACGAAACTCTTCGAAGATCTCGCCCTGCAAGGCCTCGGGAATGCCAGGGCCCTGGTCGTGCACCTCGATCCGTAGCCAGTCGCCACGACGGCGGCATCCGAGCACGACGCGGCCGCGCGCGGTATAGCGGATGGCGTTGGACAGGAAGTTCTGCAGGATGCGGCGTAGCAAGGTTTCATCGCTGCGCACCAGCGCCGAGGTGGGCACCAGCTCCAGCACCAGGCCGCGATCCTCGGCCAGGATGCCGAACTCGCGTGCCAGCGTGTCCAGCAGCGGCCCCAGCGCGACGTCGCGGACCTGGGTCTTCAAGCTGCCGGCTTCCAGCCGCGAGATGTCCAGCAGGCTGTTGAGGATGGCGTCCTGGGCCGCCAAGGCTTCGTCCACGTTATCGACCAGGCGTGCGCCGTCCTCATGGCGCACCTGCGCGCGCAACACCGAGACGAACATGCGCGCCGCGTTGAGCGGCTGCAGCAGGTCATGCACCGCCGAGGCGACGAAACGGGTCTTGTAGCGGTTGGCGTTTTCGGCATCGCGCTTGGCGGCCGCCAGGTCGCGGGTGCGTTCGGCGACCCGATGTTCCAGGGCGTTGGCCAGCGAGCGCAGCTCGCGGGCGGCGTTCTTGTAGCTGGTGATGTCGGCATAGCTGGTGACGAAGCCGCCATCGGGCAGCGGGTTGCCACGGATCTCCAGCACCGTGCCGTCTTCCTTTTCGCTCTCGCGCAGATGCGGCTTGCCGCTGCGCAGGTGATTGAGCCGGCGTTCGATCGCCGCTTCGATCGGTCCCGGACCGAGCAGGCCGCGGCGCGCATTGAAGCGGAACAGATCCTCGATCGGCTGGCCGATCTGCAACAACTCCTGCGGAAATCGGAACAGCTCCACATAGCGCGTATTCCACGCCACCAGCTTGAGCTCGGCGTCGATCACCACCACGCCTTGCGGCAGGTGTTCCAGGCTGCGGCTCAGGCCGGCGTTGGCCTGCTGCGCGGCGAGCACCACGCCGTCCTGCGCGGTGCGCAATTCCTTGGCATGCTGCTGCAGCACTGCCTCCAGCTCGCGCCGGCTGCGCAGACGCAGTGCCGCCAGCCGTCGTCGTTGCTGTACGAACAGCCAAAGCAACGCCAACGCCAGCCAGGCGCCGGCTGCGGCGATCGCTGCGGCGCGTCCAGCTGCGGCGCTGCTGCGGGTATCGTGCAGCAGGTGCAGCTGCCAGCCGCTCTCGGGGACCTGCAAGGTCTGCCACAGCACCAGGCCGGTCAGCGGCGGGTCGCGCACCTCGGCCAGCAGGCCGCCGTCGCCGATCCGCTCGACCACCTGCCGACGCAGCGGCAGCAGCTGCTGGTCGGCGTATTGCCGCGTGCTTTGCAGTTCGTTGCGATCGTCGCCGTCGAGCGGGGCGAGCATGCGGTACCGCCAGGCGGGGCGACTGGCCAGGAACACCACGTCATGGGCGTCGGAGGCGAGCACGATGTCCGGCGTCTGCAGCCATTCGCGCTCCAGCGCGGCCAGCGCGATCTTGATCACCACCACGCCCTGGGCCTGGCCGGACGGGTCGACGATGGCCTGCGACAGGAAGTAGCCCGGCTCGCTGGTGGTCATGCCGATGCCGTAGAAACTGCCGCTGCCGTGGGCGATGGCCTGCTGGTAGTAGGGACGGAAGGCGTAGTCCACTCCTACGTTGCTGCGTGCGTCGCGCCAGTTGCTGGCGGCCAGCGCGGTGCCGTCGCGGTTGATCAGGGTCAGCGTGGAGGACTGGGTGACGTTGTTGGCGCGTTCGAGCTTGCGATTGAGCCGATCGACATCGGCAGCCGACAGCGAGCCGGCCACTGCCGCCCGCAGCTCCGGGTCCAGTGCCAGGATTTGCGGCAGGGTGCGGTAGCGGTCGATCCGCTGCTGCAAGGCCTGCGCATACAGGCGCAATTGCCGGCGCACCGTGGCGCTCTCGTCGCTGAGTGCGCGCTGTTCGACGAAATGCCCAGCGGCGAACATCGCCACCAGCATGCCGCCAAGGATGATCGACAGGGTGAACAGCAGGCGGCGGCGTTGCGAAGCGTACATGCGCCCAGTATGGCGGGCGCAGGCCCGCCGGCGAAGCGCATGCCGCAAACGCACACGGCCGCGTCCCGGAGGACGCGGCCGTGCGGACTTGCGATTGCCAGCGGTGGCTTAGAATTGCACCTGCGCGCGCAGTTCCATGATCTTCGGCGTTTCGTGCACGCCGTTACGCGAGGCATCGACCCAGCTGTAGTTGGCCTGGAACTTGAAGTGGCTGGTCAGGTACCAGTTGGCGCCGATGGTGGTGTCGTGCTGACGGCCGCCATGGACCTTGTTGTCTTCCAGGTTCAGGTGGCTGTAGCGGGCAGTCAATTCGATCGCGCCGTAGTCGTGCGTCGGCTTGATGTTGCCCGGCACGCCGCCGGCATAGCTGCGCGATTCGCCGGTCAGCGACCAGGTGCCGTAGATGTACTGGCCCTGGGCGATGAAGTGCGGTTGGTTATCGTTGCGCGCCACTTCGGCACGCAGCGCTTCGCTCTGCAGCGAGAACGGGCCATGGATCCAGACCCCTTCCAGGCCGGTACGGATCACATGGTCCACGTCCACGATGGTGCCGGTGTCGATCAGCCGCACGTCGGTCAGGCCCGCTTCCGGACGCGCCCGCAGACGCACGCGCGGGCTGAAGGACACGCCGCGGCCGTCGGTGTAGCCACGCGGGTTTTCGATCGCGCCGGCAAAGCCCAGGTGCAGCACGTCACCTTCGCTCTTGAACGGGGTCCACACCGCATGCACGGCCTGGGTGGTGCCGGGGTTGTCGCCCTGCAGGTCCTTGCCGCCGTAGGCGCCGGCCTGCAGCAGGTACTGCTGGCGCTCCAGCGTCCATTCCACGCCGGTACGCCGGCCCTCGAACACGGCCTGGCTCGGCAGCCCCAGTTCCATGAAGCTGCCGGCGCGCGAGCTCTGCACCGCTTCCAGGCCCACCGGCACCTTGATGTAGCCCAGGCGCACGCGGCCGTAGTCCTGGCCGAACAAGGCCTTGGTCTCGAACCGGTAGAACACGTCCAGCCACAGCTTGGATTCGAAGTCGTAATAGACCATGGCGTCGTAAACGCCCTTCTTCTTGAGGGTGGCGCCGAATTCCTTGCGCCGGAAGTCGGTGCGGTCTTCCAGACGGTCGTCGCCGGAGAAATTGTTGTCGTCGTAGGCGTAGTTGCCGGTCAGGCCAACTTCGGTGCCGTCACCGAAGGTGTACTTGGTCGGCCAGTTTTCGATCGAGGTGGCCGCCTGGGCGGCGGCGGGCGCGATGGCGATGGCCAGTGCGAGGACGAGCAGATTGAGGCGCATAGGAATGGTCTGTGTGGTGAGATTGGGCCGGGCGTCCTGCCATGGCGAGCGTTATGAACGAATTCATACGGCGCGCAGGGGCCGTGCAACAGCGTCGGTGGATCGGTGCCTGCGTTAAATGCAATTAACGGCCGCGTTCGGCGCCGCTGAAGTGTAAGCCGGTGTTCAGCGGCCAGACAGTGCGTAGTACCAATGGGTTATCGGCCACCTGCTCGGGCTGTGGCGAGAATGCCGCACCGGGTGCCTGCCAGGCGCCCCTCTGTTCCCCCGGAGTGCTGCCATGCGCATCAGCAAGCCCGCTGTCGGTCCGTTGCCGACCCCCGTGCCGTTCTACCGCCAGCTGTACTTCCAGGTGGTGGTGGCGATCATCCTCGGCGCCCTGCTGGGCCATTTCGAGCCGGCCTTCGGCGAGAGCCTCAAGCCGCTGGGCGATGCCTTCATCAAGCTGGTGAAGATGATCATCGCCCCGGTGATCTTCCTGACCATCGTGACCGGCATTGCCGGCATGACCCACCTGAAGACGGTGGGCCGGGTGTTCGGCAAGGCGATGGTGTACTTCCTGTTCTTCTCCACCCTGGCGCTGGTCGTCGGCATGATCGTCGCGCACGTGGTGCAGCCGGGCGCGGGCATGAACATCAATCCGGCCGATCTGGACCAGAGCGCGGTCAAGAGCTACGTCGAGAAGTCGCACGACCTGACCCTGGTCGGCTTCCTGATGGACATCATCCCCAACTCGCTGGTCGGCGCCTTCACCGGCGACCAGGTCGCCAGCGGCAAGCTCACCGGCCCCAACATCCTGCAGGTGCTGTTCGTGGCGGTGCTGTTCGGGATCGCCCTGGCGATGGTCGGCGAGCGCGGCAAGCCGGTGCAGGACCTGCTGGAGGCGCTGACCGCCCCGGTATTCAAGCTGGTCCACCTGCTGATGCGGACCGCGCCGATCGGCGCCTTCGGCGCCATCGCCTTCACCATCGGCAAGTACGGGGTGGAATCGCTGGTCAACCTGGCCTGGCTGGTCGGCTCGTTCTACATCACCTCGCTGCTGTTCGTACTGGTGATCCTGGGGGCAGTCAGTCGGCTGTGCGGGTTTTCGATCATCAAGCTGATCCGCTACCTCAAGGCCGAATTGCTGCTGGTGCTGGGTACTTCCTCGTCCGAGTCGGCGCTGCCCTCGCTGATGGAGAAGATGGAGAAGGCCGGCTGCAAGAAGTCGGTGGTGGGCCTGGTCGTGCCGACCGGCTATTCGTTCAATCTGGACGGCACCAACATCTATATGACGCTGGCGGCGCTGTTCATCGCCCAGGCGACCAATACCGAACTGACCCTGGGTCACCAGATCGCGCTGCTGCTGGTCGCCATGCTCAGCTCCAAGGGCGCCGCTGGCGTGACCGGCGCTGGCTTCATCACCCTGGCCGCCACGCTGGCGGTGGTGCCGGAAGTGCCGGTGGCCGGCATGGCGCTGATCCTGGGCGTGGACCGCTTCATGAGCGAGTGCCGCTCGTTGACCAACTTCGTCGGCAATGCCGTGGCCACCGTGGTGGTCTCGCGCTGGGAAAATGCGTTGGATCACGACCAGCTGCAGAACGCCCTGGATGGTCGCCAGCCGCCGCTGCAGGCGTCAGTCGGCCAGCCGGGCACGGCCCCGGCCAGCCTGCGCTGAGGGTTCCTACGGCCCTGCATTCCATCGGTCTCCCGGTGGGGTGCAGGGCCGTTTCGCGTTGCAGCACGCCACGTTCCTGTCGCACTGACAGCTGCGCGACAGGCCCTTGTTCAGGCAGGAGGGTAGAATTCAGCCTCCTGCGCCTTTGAGAACCACACCACCGATGTCCACCGACGACTTCAAACAGGCCGCCCTCGATTACCACCGCCAACAGCCGGCCGGCAAGATCAAGGTCACCGCGACCAAGCCGATGCTGACCCAGCGCGATCTGTCGCTGGCGTACTCGCCCGGCGTGGCGTTCGCTTGCGAGGCCATCGTCGAGGACGCTACCCATGCCAGCGAACTCACCGCGCGCGGCAATCTGGTGGCAGTGATCAGCAACGGCACTGCAGTGCTGGGTTTGGGCAATATCGGCCCGCTGGCCTCCAAGCCGGTGATGGAAGGCAAGGGCGTGTTGTTCCAGAAGTTCGCCGGCATCGACGTGTTCGATATCGAGATCAACGAGAACGATCCCGACAAGCTGGTGGACATCATCGCCAGCCTGGAGCCGACTTTCGGCGGCATCAACCTTGAAGACATCAAGGCGCCGGAATGCTTCATCGTCGAGCGCAAGCTGCGCGAGCGGATGAACATCCCGGTGTTCCACGACGACCAGCATGGCACGGCGATCATCGTCGGCGCAGCCGTGCTCAACGCGCTGGTGGTCACCGGCAAGAAGATCGAAGAGGTCAAGCTGGCCACCACCGGCATGGGTGCGGCCGGCATTTCCTGCGTCAACATGCTGGTGTCGTTGGGCCTGAAGCCGGAGAACATCCTGGCGCTGGACCGCGATGGCGTGATCCACACCGGCCGCACCGATCTGGATCCGGACAAGCAGCGCTACGCGCGCGACACCGACAAACGTACCCTGGCCGAGATCGTCGAGGGCGCGGATATCTTCCTGGGCCTGTCGGCTGCCGGCATCCTCAAGCCGGAGATGGTCGCCACGATGGCGCGCCAGCCGGTGATCTTCGCACTGGCCAACCCGAATCCGGAAATCACCCCGGAAGTGGCCAAGGCCGTGCGCCCGGATTGCATCATCGGCACCGGTCGGTCGGACTATCCGAACCAGATCAACAACGTGTTGTGCTTCCCCTATCTGTTCCGCGGCGCGCTCGACGTGGGCGCCACCGGCATCAATGAGGAAATGAAGATCGCCTGCGTCAAGGCGATCGCGGCGATGGCACGTCGTGAGGCCTCCGACCTGGGTGCGGCCTACGGCGGCGAAACCCCGAGCTTCGGCCCGGATTATCTGATTCCGCGTCCGCTCGACCCGCGCCTGCTGGTGGAGCTGTCCTCGGCCGTCGCGCAGGCGGCGATGGACTCGGGTGTGGCCACCCGGCCGATCACCGACATGGCCGCGTATCGCGACAAGTTGGGCCAGTTCGTCTACCGCACCAGCCTGATGATGAAGCCGGTTTACGACCGCGCGCGTGCCGACAAGCAGCGCGTGGTGTATGCCGAGGGCGAAGAAGAGGTGGTGCTGCGCGCGGTGCAGAGTGTCATCGACGAAGGCCTGGCCTTCCCGATCCTGATCGGCCGCCCGGAGGTGATCGAGGCGCGTATCGAGCGCATGGGATTGCGCATCCGTGCCGGTGAGGATTTCGAGATCACCAACATCCACGACGATCCGCGCTTCAACGACTACTGGCAGTACTACCACGCGCTCACCGAGCGTCGCGGCGTGACCGTGACCGCGGCCAAGGAGCTGATGCGTTCGCGTCCGACCCTGATCGCGGCGGTGATGGTGGCGCGTGGCGAGGCCGATGCGATGCTGTCCGGCGTGGTCGGCCGTTTCCACAAGAAGTTGGGCTATGCGCGCAGCGTGATTCCGCTGGAGCCCCGCGTGAGCTCGACCTCGGCGATGACCGGAGTGATCAATCAGCTCGGCGTGTTCTTCTTCCTCGATACCCATGTGCAGGAAGATCCCACCGTCGAGCAGATCGTCGAGGCGACCTTGCAGGCTGCCTATCGCCTCAAGCTGTTCGGCATCGAGCCCAATATCGCCTTGCTGTCGCATTCCAACTTCGGCAGCCACGACTCGCGCGATGCGCTGAAGATGCGTCAGGTGCGCGAAGCCTTGCTCAAGCGCAAGCCCGAGCTCAACATCGACGGCGAAATGCAGGGCGATACCGCCTGGGACGAGGCGTTGCGCAAGCAGATCATGCCCAACAGCACCTTGAAGGGGCGCGCCAACCTGTTCGTGCTGCCCAACCTGGAAGCGGCCAACATCGCCTACAACCTGGTGCGTGTGTTCACCGATGGCGTGGCGATCGGCCCGATCCTGATGGGCATCTCCAAGCCGGTGCATATCCTCACCACCAGCGCCACCTCGCGCCGGGTGATGAACATGACCGCGATTGCCGCAGTGGACGCGCAGATCCGCAAGCTGCTGGAAGCCGAGAAGGGCGGGGCAGACAAGAGCAACGACTGACGGGCGTGGCGGCACCGTAGTGCCGCCCTCCGGTTGCGCTGGCTCGCTCGGCGGCAGGGCGGCGGATCCATCGACGAGACGCGGTTGGCCATGTCCAGCCGCGTGTCTCACCTCGAAGGCGCACATGCTGGGCGTCATGCCCGGCGGTCATTTCCAGTAGCGAGCACGCGCCGCGTTTACGGTGTCGCGGCTTTGGAGCCGAGCAGCTCGATCTCCGCCCACTGCGTACGCATCGGCGTCTGTAGGCGCAGCCGATACTCGGCATAGACGCCGGGCGTGGCGATACGGAACGGGCGCGTCTGCAGCGGCCAAGCAAATGCTTCTTGCGAGCGTCGATCGATCACGTTCCATGCGCCCGTCCGGTCACGCGCTTCCAGCGTCCAGCCGGCAGCAGCGATCGGGCTGGAACCGTTGGTCAAGGTGTAGAGCGTGGCTGTCCCGTGTGCCAGTCCACTGAGCGTCAGCGTCGCGCCCGGCGAGAGTGTGCCGAGCGTCTTCGCATCGTCATCGTGCAGGTTCGCCAGTTCGCTGCCATTGTCCAGGGTGATGCGCGCCGTGCTGGCGAGCAGGTCGCGCAGCGGCGCGGGCCGCTGTCCGGGTGGGGTCAGCGAAGGCGGGACCGCGTCTGCGCCGCTGCCCCAGCGCGAGGGCGTCGGTCCCATCACGAACGCCAGTGTCGCGCCGTTGGCGATGGCGGCATGCGGCAGCCAGGTCTTGTTCCAGGGTTTGCCGTTGAGCGTGAGCGATTGCACGTAGACGTTCTGCGGCGAATTATTCGGCGCATCGATGATGAGGGCGCCGCCCGGCAGCTGCACGCGGGCGTGCTTGAACAACGGCGAGCCGATCACGTACTCGGCCGCGCCCATCCGCAGCGGATACAGTCCCAGTGCGGCGAACAGATACCAGGCCGACATTTCGCCATTGTCTTCATCGCCGGCATAACCCTGGCCGATCTCGCTGCCCAGGTACAGGCGCGCGAGAATCTCGCGGGTGAGCTGCTGGGTTTTCCACGGTTGTCCGGCGAACAGGTACATCCAGGGGATGTGGTGCGCCGGTTGGTTGCTGTGGGCGTACATGCCCAGGCGCACATCGCGGGCTTCGGTCATCTCGTGGATCACGCCGCCGTAGGAGCCGGCGAATTCAGCTGCGCCAGTTTCGGGCGTGGCGAAGAACCGATCCAGCTTGGCGGCCAGCGCATCGCGCCCACCGTAGAGCGCGGCCAGGCCTTGGCCATCGTGGGGCGCGGTGAAGGCGAAGGTCCAGCCATTGGACTCGGTGTAGTCGTTGCCCCATACGCGCGGATCGTACGCGCTCGCCTGCAGGCGCCACGCATCACTGGCAGTGCGGCCCTGGAAAAAACCGATACTGGGGTCGAACAGCAGCGCGTAGCCGGCCGCGCGCTGGCGGAAATACAGGGCTTCGGTCGCATACCGCTCGCGCTCCGTCGGCGTCTTGGCGTGTTGCGACAATGCGTCGGCCATGTTGGCGATGCCGAAGTCGTTGAGCGCGCCTTCCATTGACCACGACAGGCCTTCGGGCGTGTCGGTATCGGCATAGCCGTGGAAGGTCGAGCGCGCCATGCCCTTGCGGCCGACATGTCGATCCGGCGGCACCACGGTGGCGTTCTTCAGTGCTGCCGCATAGGCTTCGGCCGGGTCGAAGCCCTGCACCCCCTTGAGCCAGGCATCGGCAAACGCGACGTCCGAGCTGGTGCCCACCATCAGGTCGGCATAGCCGGGCGAGGACCAGCGCGCGATCCAGTCGCCAGCCCGCGCCTGTTCCAGGAACCCCTGCACCAGTGCGCCGGCCTGCTCGGGCGCGAATAGCGCATACGCTGGCCAGGCGGTGCGGAAGGTGTCCCAGAAACCGTTGTTGACGTAGACGCGGCCATCGCGGATCGGCGCAAAGCTGCGCACCGCGCTGCCATCGGTGTTGTTGTCCGACCAACTGTTCTGGCTCGCGTAGCGCCAATCGGGCGCGGTCGCGCTGCCGACGTTCTCGTGCCCGGAGTTCGGATACAGATGCAGCCGATAGAGATTGGAATACAGCGTGGTCTTCTGGTCGTCGCTGGCATCGGGCACCTCGAAGCGGCCGAGCAGCGCGTCCCAGGCCTGTTGCGCGCGTGCGGCGATCTGCTCGAGGCTTGCCGATGGTGCGATCTCCAGCGCCAGGTTATGCCTGGCCTGATCCAGCGAGATCAGCGAGGTGGCGATGCGCATCTGCACTTGGCGCGCGCTGCCGGCATCGAACTTGATCCAGCCGGTCGGCCGACCGCTCTCGATGCGGCCACTGGAGAGCCATGGCCGGTCGAAACTGGCGTAGACATACATGCGCGTCGCTCCGGTCGACAGCCCGCTCCGCACATCGGTATAGCCAGACAGCGTCTGCGTTGCCGCATCCAGGCGTAGCCTGCCACGCGCGTCCACATTGTCGAACAGCAGGTTGGCATCGCCGTGGTCGGGAAAGCGAAAGCGGAACAGCGCGGCATGATCGGTCGGCGCGATGTCGGCGTGGATGCCGTTCTCCAGCTGCACCGCATAGCGATAGGGGCGCGCGCGCTCGTCGGCATGCGAAAACGCCAGCGCACGCTTGGCACGATCCGCCTCCGGTATCCCCGCACTCAGCGATGGCATCACCTGGAAGGTCTGCCGGTCGCCCATCCAGGGGCTGGGTTGATGACTGAGCGACAAGGCCTGCAACCGCGGACGATTGTCGGCGTCGTTGTGCTCGCTCCAGCGGTACAGCCAGCCAAGGGTTCCGGCATCGGTCACTGGGGTCCAGAAGTTGAAGCCATGCGGCATTGCAGTGGCGGGGAGATTGTTGCCGCGCGAGAAGGTGCCGTTGGAGTGCGTGCCGCGAGTGGTCAGCACCCAGTCCGACGGCCGGGCAGGTGCGGGCGCCGGCAGCTCTCCCAGCACGATATCGTCGAGCCAGCCGACCGCCGTGGCGCCTGCCGGCGGCGCGACCTCCAGTTCGATGGCCACCACCCGGCGGTCGCGCAGGGCCGCCACTGCGCCGAGCCGCACCTGCTTGTGTGCCCATTGCTGCGGGTACAAGGTCTTCGACTGTCCCTGCGCATGCGCACCGACCGCGACGCCATGTTGATCCTGCGCCGACGTCGTGGAGAGGCGGGTGCCGTCATCGAAGCGCAGATCGAGCGAAACATAGGTCGAGGCCACCTGATCGTTGCCGACGCTTTCCGGCAGCACCATCCATGACAGCGTGGTGTTCTCGTCAATCCGCGTGTTGGTGGCGAACAGCGTGCGCCGCCCGCTCACGGCCTTGGCCGTGTAACGCAAGGCCTGCAGACCGCTGTAGCCGGCGTTCGGCTTGCCAGCGTACGGAGCGGCAGGTCCGGTTCCCACTTCGACCGCCAGCGCTGGCGCATCGATCGGCGCCGGCTGCGCCTGTCCTGGCTCGAACGAGGTAAAGAACCCGCTGGCCGCCTGTGCCAGAGGCGCCGCGGCGGTGCAGGCGATCACCGCGGCGGTCAATAGCCGGCGATGCGCAAGGGCAGGGGAGAGCACGTCAGGCAGGTTCCTTCTAGCGGCGTCAATGCGAATCGATCGGACGGCGTTTGCGCATGTCACCGCCTACAGCGCCGCCCCTCCCGTCGGCTGAGCGCCGACGGCCACCCGGATCCTGTCCAAGCCGCGCGCTGCATGCAAGCGAGCTTGAGCGAGGCTGGCGCAAGGCGATGCGATTGCATGGAGCCCCCTTCCACGGCTGGCAAGGCAGTACAGCGAGGGCGCCTCGTCGGTGCAGGCGGGCGTCGCAGGCCCGATACGAACACAGGAGGCGTCGCTGCCGACGCGCAGTCGCACTCGTCCGCCCGTTCGGTCGCGCGGCGCGGAGGGTCAACGGATGTGGTCTGCTGGCGCACGCCCGGCCGCGGGAGCCTTGTGGCGGCCGGCAGCCGACAGTGGGCCGATGCCCGCTGCTAGAATGCAGGCATCCGTTCCCTTTCGACCGCATCGCCATGAGCCCTACCGCCACTGCGCCCGCCAACGCCGAGAAGCGTTACACCGTGCATCGCAGCGATCTGCCGTTGAGCTGCCCGACGCCGGAAATGGCGCTGTGGAATTCGCACCCACGGGTCTATCTGCCGATCGAGGACGAGCCGAACGGCGAGGCCAAGTGCCCATACTGCGGTTCGTTGTTCGTCCTGGCCGACTGATCCGGGCGGCATGCACCGCCTGACCGTGGTGCAACTGCTGCCGGCTCTGCAGTCCGGCGGCGTGGAGCGCTCGACGCTGGAGATCGCCGACGCCTTGGTGCGTGCCGGCCAGCGCGCGGTCGTGGTCTCCGCCGGTGGCCGGCTGGTGCCGGCGTTGCAGGCGCTGGGGGCCGAGCACGTGACCCTGGAGATCGGTCGCAAGTCGTTGCTGAGCGTGCGGCATGTGCCGGCGCTGCGTCGCTTGTTCGGCACCCTGGGGGCCGACATCGTGCATGCACGCTCGCGTCTGCCGGCGTGGTTGGGCTGGTACGCCTTGCGGGGCATGCCGGCAGCGACCCGCCCGCGCTGGGTCACCACCGTGCATGGCCTCAATTCGCCGAGTCGCTACAGCCGGGTGATGACCTCCGGCGAACGGGTGATCTGCGTCTCGCAGACCGTGGCCGACTACGTGCGAACGCAGTATCCGCACACCGATCCCAGCCGCCTGCGGGTGATCCCGCGCGGGGTGGAATTGGCGCAGTTTCCGCGCCGGCCGCTGCCGGACCGCGCTGCACGCGCCTGGGCACAGCGCCTGCTGCCCGATCTGCCTGACACCGCGCCGCTGTTGTTGTTGCCCGGCCGGGGCACCCGCCTCAAAGGCCATGCCGACGGTCTGCAGCTCCTGGCCGCATTGCGCGCTGGCGGCATCCCTGCCTGGCTGTGGTTGCCCGGAGCGCGCGAGCCCGGGCGCGAGGCCTATGTGCGGGAACTCGAAGCCGAGGCCGCACGCCTGGGGGTGGCTGCGGCCGTCGCTTTCACCGCGCCCACCGACCGCATCGCCGAGGCCTATGCGGCCAGCGACCTGGTGCTGCAACTGTCGCGCAAGCCGGAGGCGTTCGGACGCACGGTCGTGGAAGCGCTGGCAGTGGGGCGTCCGGTGCTGGGGTGGGCGCACGGCGGGGTCGGCGAGCTGTTGGCCGAGTTGCAGCCACAGGGCGCGGTCGCGCCGTTCGACGCCGCAGCGTTGTGCCAACGCGCGGCTGCCTTGCTGCAGCACGCGCTGGCGCCGCCTGCCGTGCTGCCGTACACCTTGCAGGCCATGCAATCGGCCACCCTGAAGGTCTATGACGAACTCCGACAGCGCTGACACCGTGGCCCCTGGCTCGGTCCTGAGTCCCGATGCCGGGCGTTGGGCGCCTGTCTGGGTGCTGGTATTCGTGGCGCTGTGGCCAACCCCAGGGCTGGCCGAGACCGTGCTGTCGCTGGGGGCGGTCTTTGCTGCCTACCGATTGCTGCAGGCACGCTTCCGCGGCGGCACCGGCCTGCTCAGCGGGGCGTCCTGGGCGCTGACCAGCGTGCTGTTCCTGGCCTATTGGCTGCCGCAGATGCTGTCGGCCATCGATGCACTGGACGCCGGTCGTGCGCTGCGCAAAGCCGCCACCGACCTGCGCTATCTGCCCTTCATGTGGCTGTGCGCTATGGCCGTCGCCAATGCCGCGCGTCGCCGCCGCACCTTTGGCGGCTTGGCGATCATCGCCGGGGTGTGGACGTTGGATGCCTTGTTGCAGGCGGTGTTCGGCACCAGTCCGCTGTTCTTCGGGCTGGACCAGCTCAAGCAAGTGATCAGTGGGCACGGACTGTGCACCGCCCAGGAGTTGGCGCGGGTGGACCGCCTCAGCGGCGTGCTCGGGCCATGCAATCTGAAGTTTGGGCAGACGCTGGCCAGCCTTTCGCCCTTCCTGCTGGTGCTGGTGCTGGCGGGGCGGCGCGGCGGTTGGGCATGGCTGGCGAGTACCGCGGCGGTCGGCGTGGTGCTGGTACTGGCCGGCTCACGTGCTTCCTGGATCACCTTCGCGGTGGTCGTGGCCTTGTCGGGATGGCAGCTGTTGGGCGGGCGCCGGCTGCTATTGGTTGCCCTGCTGGGCCTGCTGGTGGCCGCCGGCGTGGTGGCGGTGGCCCCGCAAGCGCGCGAGCGCATCACCCGCACGGCGCTGGCGTTCGGCGACGACGCCCAGGGCGTGGACCAGGCGCTGTCCGGGCGGGCGCAGATCTGGGGCGCGGCGGTCTGCATGATCCGCAGCCATCCGTTCAACGGTATCGGGGTGCGCGGATTTCGCGAAGCCTACCCAGCCTGCGATCCGGCGCCGTCGCAGGCGCCCGCCTGGGGGGATGGGCCGGCCTTCCACGCGCATCAGCTGGTCCTGGAGATCCTCGCCGAAACCGGCGTCCTGGGGTTGTTGCTGTGGCTGGCGGGACTGGCGCAGGCCTGGCGCGCCTGGCGCTATTCCAGCCCGGCGGCGCGCGAGCAGGCGCGTCCGGCCATGATCGCGTTGGCGGCGACGCTGTTCCCCCTCAACACGCACCTGGCGTTCTATTCCAGTTTCTGGGGCGGGCTTACCCTGATGCTGGCCGGCTTCTACGCCGGTGCGCTGCTCAACGACGAGGTCGGCGGGGCGGCGACGCACTGAGCGAGGACGCTGCCTCCTCCGGTTGCGCGCCGGGACGGTGCCGGCGATTTCAGCGATAGAACGCGCTGCGCCCGCCGGGTTGGCGTTTGAAGCGGCGATGGATCCACAAGTACTGATCTGGCGCTTCGCGCACCATGTCCTCGATGGCGGCATTGACCTGGGTGGTATCGGCGATCACGTCGTCGGAGGGGATGCCGGCCAGCGGCGGGGCGATCTTCAGCACGTAGCTGCCGCCTTCGCGGCGATGGAAGTAGGGCACCACCGCACAACCGGTCAGCCGCGCCAGCTGGTGGGTGGCGGTGATGGTCGAGGCCGGGTGGCCGAAAAACGGCACGAACACCGTGTCCTTGCCGCGCATGTCCTGATCCGGCGCGTACCACAGGAAGCCGCCGCGCTTGAGGTGCTTGACGGTGGCGCGCAGATCTTCGTTGGCGAACATGTGGCTGGCGTAGCGCAGGCGGCCGCGCTTGACCGCCCACTCGAATACCGGATTGCGGTGCCGCCGGTACATGCCGGCCAGCGGCACGTGATCACACAGCAGGCGTCCGCACATCTCCAGCGTCATGAAATGCCCGGACACCAGCAGCACGCCGCGCTGTTGCGCCTGCAGCTGTTGCAGATGTTCCAGCCCTTCGATGCGTACGCGTGGGCGGATGGCATCGATGCTGCCCCACCATGCGCGTGCGAACTCGAACAGGCCCAAGCCGAGCGCATCGAAACTGTCGCGCAGCAGCCGCGCCCGCCAGGCGTCGTCCTGCTCGGGAAAGCACAGCTTGAGGTTGACCTCGGCCGCGCGTCGGCGGGTGCTGGCCAGGTGCAGCGCAAGCCAGCCGATGCCGCGCCCCAACGCGCGCTGCAGCAGCCACGGCAGCCGCCCAGCCACGACCATCACCGCCAGGCCCAGATACATCGGCCAGTGCTTGGGATTGCGCAGGGAGGGGCGGACAGCGACGTTGGCGGGCTCGGACATCAGGCAATTCTAAAGGGTGCCCGGCCAGCCGCGTGTACATGCGCAGCCGCCGACGCTCCCGTATCCTGCACCGATGCGGAAAGACCCAATCGAATGGCTGTTGCGCGGGCTGTATTCGGCGCTGCTCTACCTGTTGCTGCCGGTGACGGTGTACCACCTGGTCTGGCGGGGCTTTCGCGTCCGCGAGTACTTCAATCGCTGGAACGAGCGCTACGCGTCCTACGCCCACGCCTGTGGACGCCCACGGGTGTGGGTGCACGCGGTGTCGGTGGGCGAGGTCAACGCAGCCGCACCGCTGGTCAACGCGCTGCGGGCCGAGCGGCCGGATATCCGCTGGGTCATCACCACCATTACCCCGACCGGCTCCGAGCGCGTACGCGTGCTCTGGGGCGATGCGGTCGACCATGTCTATCTGCCCTACGACGTGCCCGGCAGCGTGGGGCGGTTCCTGGAGCATTTCCGTCCACGCCTGGCCTTGATCCTGGAAACCGAGTTATGGCCGAACATGCTGTTCGGTTGCCGCGATCGGCGCATTCCGGTGTACATCCTCAATGCGCGGCTATCGGCGCGCTCGCTGCGCGGCTATCGGCTGCTGGCTCCACTGATCAGGCGCGCACTGCGCACGGTCACCTGCGTGGCTGCGCAGTCGCAGGACGATGCCGAGCGCTTCATCCACCTGGGCGCGCGCGGCGACCAGGTGGTGGCGCTGGGCAATCTGAAGTTCGACATCGCCGCGCCGGCGCAGCTGCAGGCGGTGGTGGCGCAGTTTCGCAGCCAGGTGCCCCACACGCGACCGGTGTGGATCGCCGCCAGTACGCACGAAGGCGAGGAGTCGGCAGTGGGCGACATCCACGCGGCGCTGCTGGCGCAGTTTCCCGATCTGCTGTTGTTGTGGGCGCCGCGGCATCCGGAGCGCTTCGCCAAGGTCGAAGCGGCGGCGCGCGAACGCGGTTGGCACGTTGCCACCCGCAAGCGGCAGCAATGGCCCGGGCCGCACGATCAGGTCTTCATCATCGACACGCTGGGCGAGCTGATGAGCTTCTATGCCTGCGCCCAGGTCGCCTTCGTCGGCGGCAGCCTGCAGCCGATCGGCGGGCATAATCTGCTCGAACCGGCAGCCGTTGGCACCCCGGCGATCACCGGTCCGCATCTGCACAATTTCGCCGAGATCTCGCGGCGCATGCGTGAGGCCGAGGCGGTCACCATCTGCGATGACGCCGCCTGCGTACAGCGCGAGCTGGCACGTTTGCTCGGCGACCCGGTACAGCGTGAGGCGATGGCTGCCGCCGGCCTGGCACTGGTCGCCAATGGCAAGGGCGCGGTGGCGCGCACCTTGGTGCAGATCGCCCCGCACCTGCCGCCGGTGGCGAGCGAACTGGCGGTGTCCTGAGCAACAGAGCGTCACGTTGCTTAGGCCGATGGCTGCAATCCTGCATCCTGCACACGTGCGGCGCTGGTGCTGCCGACCGAACGTCGTCGCTCATCGGCCAGTGCAATCGCGACGGATAGGCTGATCTAGCGCGTCTGCATCTGGGGAATCGTGAGCGTTCTGCATTAGGAGCAGCTAACAAAGCGACTGCGTAGCCGCCAGGCGAGCGCGGCCGGTGCTCGGAATCCTCATGTGCCACGCGTACACTGCGGTTCCTGCGCGCCGTCCGCGCCCACCTGACGGCTGCTCGCTACGTTTTGTTGGCTACTCTAAATCAATGGCTGGCGCACTGGTCATCATGAGCGACAGTGCAAGAACGGCGGTTGCCAACATGCCTGGCGGCCAATGCCACTCGATCCACGTGATCGACCGCAACGAAAAAGCGGGCCGTCGCCCGCCTTTCGCTTCGACGCGCGCGGCGACTTACTGCAGCCGGCCGCTGTTCTGCAGCTTGGACTCGGCATCCTGCGTCAGCAGGCGGTTGACGTCCTGCAGGTCGCTGATATCGAGCTTGCCGATGGCCTGGCCCAGCAGCAGTCGGTTCTGCAGGAAGGTATAGCGCGACTGCGCGTAGTTCAGCTCCGCCTGGAACAGCGTGCGCTGGTTCTGCACCACGTCCAACACGGTCCGGGTGCCCACTTCCAGGCCGACCTGCGAAGCGTCGTAGGCGGCCTGCGCGGAGACCACCGCCAGGCGACGGGCTTCCACTTCGCTGATACCGGCCACCACGGTCTGATAGGCGTTGCGGGTGTTGCGGTCGAGCGCACGCTTCTGCTGCTCGTAGGTGTCCTGCTGGATATCGCGCCGCGACAGCGCCTGGCGCACCGCCGATTGGGTCGCGCCGCCGGCAAAGATCGGGATCGACAAGGTCAGGCCGATCGAATCGGTGTCGATGTCGCGACCGTTGGTGGTGAAGTTGCCGGCGGCCTGGTCGACCGTGCTGGCACCGCCCCAGCTATTGCTGCGGCCGACGTTGGCGCCCAGGCTCAAGGTCGGATAGTGACCGGCACGTGCAGCATTGACCTGCGCATCGGCGGCGCTGACCTGCAACGCCTGCGCCTTCAATGACGGGTTCTCGGCAATCGCGTCGGCGACCAACTTGTCGATATTGTTGTAGGCGCTGGGCACCTGCGGGCGGAAGTCGTCGGGCAACGCGCGCAGGCTGGTCACCGGCTGGCCGGTGAGTTCGGTCAAGGCCTGGTAGTAGTCCTTCAGCGTGTTGCGCGCATTGATGGTGTCGGCGCGCGCCTGGTCGTACTGGGCGCGGGCTTCATGCACGTCGGTGATCGGCGCCAGGCCCACTTCCAGGCGCTTGTCGGCGTAGTCGAACTGCTTCTTGGCGGCGGCCTCGTTGGTCTCGGCAGCGGCCAGCGATTCGATGCCCACCAGCACCTGGAAATACGCTGCCGACGTACGGGTGATCAGGTCGTTGTTGGCCGCCTCCAGTGTGAAGTCGGCAGACTTGGCCACCTCGCGCTGCGCACGCAGGTTGGCAAACTGTGCCCAGTTGAAGATGGTCTGGCTGCCCTGAATGCTGTATTGGCGTTGCTTGGTGGTGGAGCGCCCATCGACGCCTTCCAGTTCGCGGTGCGACTGGGTGTAGGCGGCGCTACCGTCGATCTGCGGCAACAGCGCCGCGCGTGCCTGCACCTCGCCTTCCCGATTGACCAGCCGGGTGGATTCGGCCACTGCCAGTTGCGGATCGCCGTTGCGGGCCATTTCGTAGACCTGCAACAGATCGGTGGCCTGCGCGGCCATCGGCGACAGGGCGGCGGCCAGCGCCAGGACGAGGGATCGGCGGATCATCGGGAAAGCTTCCTTGGGGATCAGAAGTGGAATCGAGGCGTCGGTGCGGCGCCCTTGAGATAGGCGAGGTCGGTTTCGAACAACGATTCGATGCGTGGGGCGTTGACATCGCCGCGGACCAGGACCGCTTC
Source organism: Xanthomonas maliensis (assembly GCF_009192945.1). Lineage (GTDB taxonomy): Bacteria > Pseudomonadota > Gammaproteobacteria > Xanthomonadales > Xanthomonadaceae > Xanthomonas > Xanthomonas maliensis. The sequence goes on from NZ_NSET01000032.1 coordinate 157,128, forward strand.
CATCACCGGGTCGTGACCACGCACGACGAACAGCCGGCCATTGGGACGCAGCCACTGCAGCCACTGGGTCGGCAGGCTGTCGACCGCGCCGGTCACGCAGATCGCGTCGAAGCGGCGCTCGCTCTGCCAGGCGAACACGTCAGCGGTTTCGATGCGTACATTGCTGCCCAGGCCGGTGGCATCCAGCGCGGTGCGGGCGTTGGCGGCGAGTGTCGGGTCGATCTCCAGACTCACCACTTCACGGGCCAGCGCAGCCAGGCAGGCGGTGGAAAAACCACTGCCGGTGCCGACTTCCAGCACATCTTCGCCCGGTTGCAGATCCAGCGCCTGCAGCATGCGGCCTTCGACCACCGGCTTCATCATCTTGTGGCCGCCGGCCAGCGGGATTTCCAGGTCGGCATAGGCCAGGGCCTTGTAGGTCTCCGGCACGAACGCCTCGCGCGGCAGGCGAGCCAGTACGCCGAGCACGCGCAGGTCCAGCACATCCCAGGGCCGGATCTGCTGTTCGACCATCTTTTCGCGGGCCTGGGAGAAATCGATCGTCATGGTGCGGTCATCCAACGCGAGTGGGGCAGGCATTTTACCGGTGCACGGGGCCGCTGGCGCATCTAGCATCGCTGCGTGGCCGCTGGCCACGCAGTGCCGGAAGTCATCGCCACCAAAGGCCGACGGTATTCAGCGCCGGGCATACGCCCTCAGGAAGAAGTCGACGCTGGACTGGATGTGTTCGACCACCTGGGCCTGGCTGGGTTGGCCGGGCAGCAGGCCGCACATCATCAAGGCGTACAGCTCGCCCTTGAGCAGGCAGAAGAACTGCGAGGCCGCGAGCGCGACATTGTCGATCTCCAGTTCGCCCTCGGCCACCCGCGCCGACAGGAAGTCGGCCAGCGCCTGTTGGGTCCGCTTGGGGCCGGCATTCCAGAACATCTCGCGGATATGCACGTCGCCGGTTCCCGGCGCCATCATCATCCGGTGGGTGGCGATCGCCGAGTCGTTGCTGACCATGGCAAAGAACGCATTGGCGATCTCGATCAGCTGCTCGCGCAAGGCCCCGGCCGGCGCCTGTTCGAACAGGTCGTCGGGCATCATGTGCTGGCACTGCGCGCGAATCGCCTCGGAAAACAGGCTCTCCTTGTCGCCGAAGTGGCTGTAGACGGTGAGCTTGGAGACGCCGGCCGCCGCGGCGATCCCGTCCATGCTGACCCCCGCATAGCCCTGTTCCATGAACAGCACGCGTGCGGCATCCAGGATGGCGGCACGTTTGCCGAGATCCTTCGGGCGACCAGGGCCATTGCTCCTGGGCTTGGACTTGAGGGGGGGCGGGCTGGACATAGGTCAATACTAGACCATCGGGTTCTATATTTATACTCGCAATGCGTGGCCGGCATTCATCCGCCGCTCGGCGGCGTTGTGGTGACCGGCCCGGTGGGTGTGGGGAATCCACCTAGCGCGGGCGCGAAGGGCGCGGTGATAAATTTTGCTGCGTCTGACGGCAACGCAATGGCGGCCGCCAGCAGTCCGGAGGGGGGCGCAGGGGCGAGTGGAGATCGGGGGGGAGGGCACGCAGATCAGCGGCGTCCGCGGCAGGCGTCTGCTGCGGATGGCAGGTGCGTGGCTGCTGTTCGGATGTCTGCTGTGGATCGCCTGGCTGGGGGCGGCGCAGCCGCTGTG
>NZ_NSET01000033.1 GCF_009192945.1 Xanthomonas maliensis
GACAGCGGCAGCGGCGCGCCCTGCGCATAGTGGCCGTCCTTGCAGGCGGCCAGCAGCAACCGACTGGGGCCGTCGCGCTGGCCACGCGCCCACACCAGTCCACGGCCGTCGCCCAGCCAGGCCGCGTCCAGTTCGTCGTCGGCGCTGTTGACCCCAGGCAGTGGCTGCGGATCGACGAAGCCGCGGCCATCCCAGCGTGCCACCAGCACATCCAGCCCACCGGCACCGCCATGGCCGTCGCTGGCGAACAGCAGGCGGGTGCCATCCAGCGACAGCGTGGGCGCACGCTCCTCGCCACGGCTGTTGACCGCATCTCCCAACGATTGCGCTACGCCCACCTCACCGCTGGCCGAGACCGGTGCCCGGTACAGATCCAGGCCACCACGTCCGCCCGGCCGATCGGAGGCGAACAGCAGCCAGCGCCCGTCGGCGCTGAAGAACGGCGTCGTCTCGGTGGCGGCCGTATTCAACGCCAAGGGTTGCGCGTGCTGCCAGCGGCCCTGCTCCAGGCGGGCCTGCCACAGGTCCCAGCCGCCGGCGCCACCGGCGCGGTCGCTGGCCCAGACGATTCGTTGCCCATCCGGGCTGAGGCTGGCGCGCAGCTCGTTGGCCACGGTGGAGACCACCCCCATGCCTTCGATACCGAATTCGGCCAGACCCGATGCTGACGGGACGAAGAGTAAACTCGCCGCCAGCGCGAGCAGCGGCCATCGGAATGCCATGGGGTGTTCCTGCTTGGGTCGCCCACAGTCTAGTCAACCAGAGAGCGTTTCATGCCCGTATCCCGTTATGCCGTGTTTGGCCATCCCGTCGCCCATTCGCTGTCGCCAACGATCCATGCCGCATTCGGGAAGCAGACCGGCATCGCGCTGGACTACACCGCCATCGATGCGCCGCCGGAGGCCTTCGCCGCCAGCCTGGAGCGCTTTGCCGCCGAGGGCGGCAAGGGTGCCAACGTCACCCTGCCGTTGAAGGAGGCCGCCTGCGCGCTGGCGGCCGAGTTGAGCGACCGCGCCCGTTTGGCCGGTGCAGTGAATACCTTGATCCGCAACGACGGTCGCTGGCAGGGCGACAACACCGACGGGCTCGGTCTGGTGCGCGATCTCACCGATCGCCACGGGCTGGATCTGCGCGGCCGCCGCATGCTGTTGCTGGGCGCCGGCGGCGCCGCCCGCGGCGTGGCGCCGGCCTTGTTGGATGCTGGCATCACCGAAATGGTGGTGGTCAATCGCACGTCCGAGCGTGCCGATGCGCTCTGCGATGCGCTGGGCGAACCTGGCCGGGTGGTGTCGCGCTATATCGAGGACCTGCGCGAGCTGGGCGACTTCGAACTGATCGTCAACGCCACCGCGGCCGGACGCGATCGCGACGCCGGCGCCTTCGCGCTGCCGCTGGGCCTGGTCAACAGCCTGACCGCCGCGGTGGATCTGAACTACGGTCCCACCGCGATCGCCTTCCTGGCCTGGGCGCGCGCGGCCAGCTGTCGGCATGCGCTGGACGGACTGGGCATGTTGGTGGAACAGGCGGCCGAAAGTTTCGCTCTGTGGCATGGCGTGCGTCCGCAAACCGATGCGGTGTACGCCGAGCTGCGCGCGCGCGAGGCCGTGCTGGTCAGTGCCGATTGAAGGCGCGCCGATGCTGACGCCCGCGCTGCTGTTGAGTCTGGTGGTCGGCCTGCTGTCGCGCGTGCCGATGTTGATCGCGGTGATCCTGGGGCTGGTGCTGGTCTGGCGCGCCCCGCGCGGCAGCCCGCGGCGCAGCAGCCTGATCGCGCTGTGGCTGCTGTTCGGCTGCGTGCTGGGCGAAGTCGTCCTGCAGGTGATCCCGTTGATGCTGATGGAGCACGGCGACCTGCGCCACCTCGCGGCGGTGGTCGGCGTCTTGCGGCTGGTGCTGACCAGCATCCAGGCGATCGGCGTGGGCATGCTCGCCTGGACGCTGGCGCTCTGCCTGCGGCGCCTGCCACCACAAGCGGATGTGCCGACCGCGCCGGATGAGCGGCGATGATCCCGCTCAAGCCGATCTTCATGGCCGTGCTCGGGGTGGTGTGTACGGTGCAGGGGGGCTGGACCCTGTTGCATCCGCAGCAGCTGGCCACGGTCAATCGCGCCGGACTGCTGTATGCGCGCTTCGGCCCTGCCGGTGTCGGCGTGGGCATGCTCGCGGTGGGCCTGGTCATGCTGGTGATCGGCATCGCCTGGGCGCGTTGGGCCTGGCCGCGGGCACGCACGCGCCGCTGATCGCGGTCACCGCCACCGCGTCGGTTCAGTTGCGGCCCTGCGGTCGTCGCAGCGGCTGCGCCGATGCGTGCGAAAATAGGGGGATGAGTGACGTCACCCCTCCGGCCGTGCCCTCGGCGACGGCTTCGCCCCAGCGCCTGCTGACCGAAACGACCAAGGCCGCCATCCGCGACGCCTACGCCAAGTTGCAGGCCAACACGCCGGGCTTCACCACCCGGCGTGCGCAGAGCCAGATGATCGGCGTGGTCTCGCGTGCATTGGCCACCTCCGGTGGCATAGGCGTGGCCGAAGCGCCGACCGGGGTGGGCAAGAGCCTGGGCTATCTCACCGCTGGCGTGCCGATCGCCCTGGCCAGCAAAAAGAAGCTGGTGATCAGCACCGGCACCGTGGCCTTGCAGTCGCAGCTGGTCGAGCGCGATATCCCTGCCTTCCTCAAGGCCACCGGCCTGGAGGCCACGGTCGCCCTGGCCAAGGGCCGCACCCGCTACCTGTGCACGCGCAATGCCGCCGAACTGCAGGGCGAGGCCAGCCAGGACAGCATGTTCGACGACGAGCAGGTACTGTACGACCGCCCGCTGAGCCCGGCCGATGCCGACATCGCCAAGCGCTTGGCCACCGCCTACACCGAGCGCCGCTGGAACGGCGATCTGGACGATGCCCCCGAGCAGGTATCGGTGCCGCTGCGCCTGCGCATCACCACCCCCGCCTCCGGCTGCGCAGGGCGGCGCTGCAGCTACGCCGCCCAGTGTCCGGTGCTGAAGGCGCGCACCGATGTGCGCGAAGCGCAGATCGTGGTGACCAACCATGCTTTGCTGCTGTCCACGCTGTCGCTGGGCGATGCCGAGAACGGCCAGCCCCTGATCGCCCCGCCGGGCGATATGTTGCTGGTGCTCGACGAGGGCCATCACATCGCTGGCGTGGCGATCGACCAGGGCGCGGCCACCCTGCCGTTGGACGAGATGGCCAAGCGCACCGGCCGTCTGCAGATGTTGATCGCCGCCGCCTACCGCGCCGCCGACAAGGACAAGATCGGCATGTTGTTGCCGAACGAAGCGATCGAGTTGGCCGCACGCGTGTCCAAGCTCCTCAAGGCGTTTCATGCCGAGGTCGAACGCATGTGGACGCCGGAGCCGGGCGAGCGCGATCCGCTGTGGCGCGCGCCCAACGGCAAGTTGCCGCCGCAATGGGCGCCGGCGATCGAAGAACTGGGCGAGGAGACGCGCGCGCTGTTCAACTGGGTGCATGCAGCGCACGGCGTGGTCGCCAAGGGCAAGCAGGAAGACCCGGCGCGTGAGCGCCTGCAGCGCAGCCTCGGGCTGGCGCTGGAGATGACCGAACAGCAGCACAATCTGTGGAGCGGCTGGCGCCGCGAAGACAAGGACGGCCAGCCGCCGATGGCGCGCTGGATCACGCTCTCGCGCGATGGCGACCTGATCTGTCACTGCTCGCCGGTATCGGCGGCGCAGGTCCTGCGTACGATGGTATGGAACGAAGTGGATTCGGTGGTGATGACCTCGGCCACCTTGACCGGTGGCGGGGATTTTCAGTCGTTCGCCATCGACAACGGCCTGCCCGATCATGCCGAGATGGTGTCGCTGTCGTCGCCGTTTGACCTGCCCAACCAGGCCGAGCTGATCGTGCCCAATTTCCCGGTGACCCCGGACGATCGCGACGGTCATCCCAAGGAAGTCGCCAGGTATCTGGTGCGCGAACTGGATTGGACGGCCAAGGGCAGCATCGTGCTGTTCACCTCGCGCTGGAAGATGGAGAAGGTGGCCGACCTGCTGCCGCTGGCGCAGCGCAATCGCGTGTTGGTGCAGGGCGAGGGCAACAAGTCGCAACTGATCACCGAGCACCTGCGTCGCATCGCCGCCGGCGAAGGCTCGGTGCTGTTCGGACTCAATTCGTTCGGCGAGGGCCTGGACCTGCCGGGCGAGGCCTGCACGACGGTGGTGATCACCCAGGTGCCATTTGCCGTGCCGACCGATCCGCAGACCTCGACCCTGAGCGAGTGGTTGGAAAGCCGCGGACACAACGCCTTCAACCTGATCGCCATTCCGCACGCCCTGCGGACCTTGACCCAGTTCGCCGGTCGGTTGATCCGTAGTTCCAACGACCACGGCCGGGTGATCATTCTCGACTCGCGCCTGCTCACCCGTCGCTACGGCAAGCGCATCATCGACGCGTTGCCGCCGTTCAAGCGGGTGATCGGGCGCTGATCGCAGCGTGCAGTGTCGGTGCGTCGCATGCGCTGCGCTGCGGGATCGGGCAGCGTCGACGTGCAGGCGGCATCGACGTTGCGACACCGTCGTTCGATGCCTGGTGGACGAGATGCAACGGAAGTGCAGTGCAGCGCATGCTGCTTCGGCGACTCCAATCACGCAACTCGCGATCATCGCGCTTGCCTATCGCTGCGATCGTAATTAACAACTTCCCTGCGTGATAGTCGCTGGTGATGATTCAGCTCCCTCAACACGAGCTGACGCCATGCGCCCCGGATCCTTCATGGTGCTAGCCCTGCTAGCCCCGACCCTGTTCGCTCCCCCAGCCTTCGCCCAGGCCGCGCTGACCCGCGACAACGGTGCCAAGGTCGGCGATAACCAGAACTCGCAGACGGCCGGTGCAACCGGGCCGACCTTGCTGCAGGACGTCCAGTTGATCCAGAAGCTGCAACGCTTCGATCGCGAGCGCATTCCCGAACGCGTGGTACATGCGCGCGGTACCGGGGCCAAAGGCGAGTTCACGGCCACTGCCGACATCTCCAGCCTGAGCAAGGCGGCGGTGTTCCGGCCCGGCGAGAAAACGCCGGTGTTCGTGCGCTTCTCCTCGGTGGTGCACGGCAACCATTCGCCCGAAACGCTGCGCGACCCGCACGGTTTCGCGACCAAGTTCTATACCAGCGAAGGTAATTGGGATCTGGTCGGCAACAACTTCCCGACCTTCTTCATCCGCGATGCGATCAAGTTCCCCGACATGGTCCACGCCTTCAAGCCGGACCCACGGACCAATCTCGACGACGATTCGCGACGCTTCGATTTCTTCTCGCACGTGCCCGAAAGCACCCGCACGCTGACGCTGCTGTATTCCAACGAAGGCACACCGGCTGGCTACCGCTTCATGGACGGCAATGGCGTGCACGCCTACAAGCTGGTCAATGCCCAGGGCGAGGTGCATTACGTCAAGTTCCACTGGAAGAGTCTGCAGGGCATCAAGAACCTCGATCCCAAGCAGGTCGCCATGGTTCAGGGCAAGGACTACAGCCATCTGACCAACGACCTGGTCGGTGCGATCAAGCAGGGCGACTATCCGAAGTGGGATCTGTACATCCAGGTGCTCAAGCCGGAGGAACTGGCCAAGTTCGACTTCGATCCGCTCGACGCCACCAAGATCTGGCCGGACGTACCCGAGCAGAAGATCGGCCAGCTGGTGCTCAACAAGAACGTGGACAACTTCTTCCAGGAAACCGAGCAGGTGGCGATGGCGCCGGCCAATCTGGTGCCGGGCATCGAACCGTCGGAGGACCGACTGCTGCAGGGGCGCATCTTCTCCTACGCCGACACCCAGCTCTATCGCGTCGGCACCAACGGCCTGAGCCTGCCGGTCAACCGTCCGCGCGTGGCCGTCAACAACGGCAATCAGGACGGTGAAGCCAATAGCGGGCACACCACCAGCGGCGTGAACTATGAGCCGAGCCGGTTGGAGCTCCGTCCGCAGGACAGCAGTGCGCGCTACAGCCAGTTACCGCTGTCCGGGACCACCCAGCAGGCCAAGATCACCCGTGAGCAGAACTTCAAACAGGCCGGCGATCTATATCGCTCCTACAGCAAGAAAGACCGCGCCGACCTGGTGCAGAGCTTCGGCGAGTCGCTGGCCAACACCGATACCGAGAGCAAGCACCTGATGCTGTCGTTCCTGTACAAGGCCGATCCGGAGTACGGCACCGGCGTGACCCGGGTCGCCAAGGGCGATCTGGCGCGCGTCAAGCAGCTGGCTTCCACCCTGCAGGACTGATCGCACCACGGCACCGCAGCCACGGGCTGCGGTGCCGTCCGTATCGCGAGGGAGAACATCATGCGCCTTCTTTCCCTGTTGTTACTCGTTCTGCTGTCGGTCTCGGCCTCTGCCGCCACGCCGCCACCGACAGCGCACGCCAGCAATGCGACCGCGCCGGCGACCGCTGACCCGGTGCAGATCAAGCAGCAACTGCAGCAATACTTCTTCGATGCCGCACGTGAGGGCCGCCAGGACATGCTGGCGGAATTCATCCGCGCCCACTACGACCTCAACACGCGCGACGACAAGGGCTATACCGCGCTGATCCTGGCCGCCTATCACGGCCAGGCTCCGGCGGTGGAGCAGTTGCTCGCGGCGGGCGCCGACCCCTGCGCGCAGGACAAGCGCGGCAACACCGCTTTGATGGGCGCGATCTTCAAGGGCGAGCTGGCGATCGCCAAGCGGCTGATGCAGGCCGATTGCGCGCCCGACCAACGTAACAACGCTGGCCAGACCGCGGCGATGTACGCGGCATTGTTCCAGCGCACCGAGGTGCTCAAGGCACTGGCATCCAAGGGCGCCGACCTCAGCCTCAAGGACGCTCAGGGCAATGAAGTGAGCCGGCTGCAACGGGGCGAGTTCGCCAGCGCACCGGCTCAGTAAGTGGGGCAGCCTGACCGCCGGGCCTGTGCGCAACGATCGTACAGGTGGCGATGCCTGGGCCGCCGTGGTGCCGCAGCGCGCCGTCGACACCGTGCCAGCGCATCGCGCCGCCCACCAACCTGCGTTGCCCCTGGCGCCCATCCGAAGGCGAACAGTGCTGTCGATTTTCCGCCGCGTCGCGCGCTGGATTTCCGTCGGCAGACGGTGCTGCAAGGGCTCGGCGCCGGCATTTTTTCGCGCGCGAATCGTCTGCGCGCCAAGGCTTTGACAGATAACTGAGCAGACGCTGACTTGCCAAAAAGGCCGCTAAAAAAAGCCCCATCAAACCATTCAAGAAGTCGCCGGAACCGCCGATGCTGCGTCTATCGCACATTGGAACCCCCGGACCATGAAGCTCGATCCCGCCATCCCGTTCCTGGTCTCGTTGCTGGCGATGGTGCTCTGCACCGCGGCGGCGGGGGTTGCCCTGGTCTTCGGCCAGTTGCATGTCTTGGCCATGTCTTGGAGCTTCTACACGGTGATGGGCACGGCCCTGATCACCCTGGTGGCGTCCTACCATGCGCTCGGCAAGCCGCTGACCGCCGAAGAGCGCGTCGCCAGCCGCAGCCACTGAGCTCGCGAGAGCGCTGAAGCACCAGGCGCCTTGCCATGTTCCACCTGCCGCTCGATCTTCTCGGGCGGCAGACCCGCCTGCCGGATCGGCCGACGCGCCAGTCGCGCAGTCGCGTGCGCGCCGTCGCCAGCCAACCGCCTGTCGCGGTCCAGCCCGAGCGTCCAGCGCCGCAGCCAGCGCCCAAGCCCTCTGCAACAGCCTTCCTGCGGTATGACGCCGCCGCACCGCCAGTCGCATTCAGTGCCTGCCGTGTAAGCTACTGATCCTGCTCTGCATTCCTCAGGCCGCCACTGCGGCCGTCCGAGTCGATGACCGTTTCCGCCGATCGCTACGCTGCCTCCCTGCGCCTGTCCGTCGCCCCGATGATGGATTGGACGGATAGCTATCGAAATCAATGATTTGGCGCCTAACTGGTACAGGGCAGGTGCAAATTAGTTGGTTCGACCGCTTTTTGTCTCGCACCCCATGAGACAGGGTTGTGTAATAGTCTCACCCGCTCAGATCCTCGCCATAGCGACCCTCTTGGTCAGAGCCTAATTTCATGCCATATTCGTCTGCCAGCGTTGCGAACTACTTTTTAGAGCGTGCCTCTCATGAGGGACGGGCTCTCACGCCTATGCAGCTCCTGAAGCTGGTGTACATAGCCCACGGTTGGCATTTGGGCTACACCGGGCAAGCGCTCATAGCTGAGGAAGTTCAGGCGTGGCGGCACGGCCCTGTGATCAAGGAGCTTTACGATCGAATCCGCCATTACGGTAGTAGTGCCGTACGCGGACTTGTTGCTCCCAATGCGTTCGGGGGAATGCCTCAGGCTGTGGGAGGTGAAGTCGTACCGCTGTTGGATGGCGTATGGAAGAGCTATTCCCGCTTTAGTGGAATTGAGCTTTCGGAGATGACTCATCGGCCAGATACGCCTTGGTCTGTGGCTTGGCATCTGCTTGGTGGTAAGGGAACGAAGTTTGCTCCGATCAGTAACGATCTCATTCGCGACCACTACCAAGGTAAGATCCGAGAAGCCCAGCAGAGAGGCTAAGGCTCAATGAGCGGAGCGAAAGGAGGCACCGGAGAGTTTCCAGAGATGGAGGCGTCGGCTCAAGAAGCTGCCGATGATTTTAGGGTAAATCCTCCGGTGACGCCTGAAAGTGCTGGCGGATCCTCCCCTGCTGGGGCGCTAGCGGAAGAGTATGAGAAGCAGATAGATCTGAATCATAAAGCGCATCGACAGATGCGCTGGACTGCTTTTATTTGCTTAGGCGGATTGATCGCTCTTTTCCTCTTTGTTTTGCTTCTTACTCTTGTTGAACTGCTTGATAGAACCTTTCTGCTAAAGCTAGTTGAGCAGGGGAAAGAGCTTAACTGGCATATTCTCGTATTTGGTGGGGTTGTTGTTGCTGTTTTTGCCGTAGTGCCATTATCTCTGGCAATGGCGCTGGTAAAGATGATCAGTCTAAGTCAGCACTCCGATGCTGGCGGCGATTATAAAACCCCCACGACGGAGCTAGGGAAAATAGTCTTGGAGCTCATCAAGTCGGTAGCTAAGGCTGCGAAAAGCAGTTAAGCTAATATCCTGTGGCATGCAATGCTCTCTTAGTTATTTTCTCTGTTGATCCCACCACTGCGCCACGTCTCGCACATCTAGTACCCCATTCACTGGCCGCGGCGCGTCACCGCGCGCGATCCAGTTCTGCAGCGTCTTCATGGTCAGCTTGGGCATGAACTCGGTCCGAAATTGCTCGACGTTCATTGTCGGCCCGTAGTGGCCATACAGCAGCCAGAACGTTGAGTGTTCAGCGGCTCCCATTGCAGGCCTCCATCTTCTTAAAGTCGATGGCCCACAAGTGGGGGCCGTTCCAATCGCCGCCGGTGCAGAATGAATGGTGTACGGTATGAGGTTCGGCAGGCGTGAGGTCACGCATGGGATTGCTCCTTGTCGATCGCCGCGAAGCGCTGCGGCATCTGGGTGAGGTCTGGGCGCTGGCCGTTGCGCCAGGCGGTCTGGTAGTTGCGGCCGAATTGCTCACGCAGCTGGTCGTTCTCGCGCGCTTCCGGTGAGAGCTGTGCGCGGCGCAGTCCGCGGACACACTCGTAGCGTTGCAGGCGCGCGACGTCGGTGATCCGGAGCGGCATGTTGACGAGGTCCTGCTGCAGGATGGTGTCTAGGGCGCGGCCAAGGAAGGCGATTGTCATGACAGAATCGCATCCTGACTCAGGGAAACGACATGGACTGGTGGAACGGCTTCTCTCAGTGCGCGCTGCCCAACGCGAACTGCATCGTCAATTGGTCGGCATGGGCCACCATAGCCAGCGTTGGCATCGGCGTGCTGGCTTGGGTGACATCCCGCAACGCCGTAAAAATCGCGAGGCAGCAATACGTCTCCGCACTCCAGCTGCGTGAGGACACTGCCCGCATTCTGGTTCGCCTCCTCATGAACGAGGTGAGTTCGCTGCCCGCCCGAGTGGCGATGACGACTAGATACTTGAACAGCGCAGTTTGGTGGGCAGCAGAACGGAGGCCTCACCATGTCATCGTGCAGGCGCGAGCCTTCGAGGCGCTGATCGCCGAATGCCAGATGCCGATGCTTCCGACTGCAGAGCAGGTGCAAGAGCGCATCCACAATTTGCCCGACCACTTCGGTGCGGACCTGGCCACCATCGTGGGCATGAGCCGCACGCTGAATGATTCTGCTCGGCGGATATCCGGAAGACTGGCGCCAATTGCGCCGATCCCTGGTAACTTTGCATCCGGAATGGCATACAACGGCAACTCGAAAGATTTCGAGGTTCTTCGCGACCATCTCGCGTTGCTCTTCGATATGAGCAAGCAGTACGCAAATGAATTCCGAGCACTGGTCAACGAAGGGCCGCTCGACTTTTCGACGGAAGTATTTCGTACTGACGCCCAAGCTGTCGGTACGCAACAAACCTAGCTTCCCGGGATGTTTCGAGGTCTGCGGGGTGCTCATGCGGCCGCCTGCAGCGGCAGCGGCTTCGTGTCGAGGTTGGCCCGCGCCAGCGCGAACAGCGGCGGCGGGCTGACGCTGTTGCCGACCATGCGGATCGCCTGGGTGCGTGTGATGCGGCGGCCGTCGGCGGTGCGGTCGATGATGTAGCGGGGTGGGAACCCCTGCGCATTGAACAGTTCGCGCTCGAACAGCATCCGATACAGGATATCGATGCGATAGCCGATCACCACCGGCTCGCCGAGCGCCATATCGCCGCCGCGCGCCGTCGTGATGGTTCGCAGCTGGTCGTCGCTGAGGCGTACGCCGGCGGCACTGCTATTGCACGTGCTCACGACGACCGGTTCGACCAGCCCAAATCGGGCCTTCGTCGTGACGGTCGGCAAAGGGTGGCTACTGGGCTTGCCGGTCAAGCCGCTGCCGCCGCCGTAGTACGGCGCGATGATGGGCTCGAACAGCTGCGGCCGAGCGCAGCCGGGGCGGGCTTGGTTACCGGCTCCGCCAGTGGTGATCGTCGCCATGGGGGCGCACACCGGCTTCGCCTTGGACGAGCCTTGCGTCCCCATCAGCACGGGCTGCAGAGCCGGTTCGATCAGGTTGCCGGCGCCGCCAGTCAAGATCGTCGGCAGCGGCTCGTCGACTGGACGTGCACTGCGGCCTCCCTCGCTTGCGTTGCGGTGCAGGATCATCGGGCGGATGAAGTGGGGCGCCGCGTCGTTACCACCAGTGGTGATCGTCGGGACCTGGGCGGAGAACGGCTTAGCCGCGCCGCCGCTGCCGGTGGCCATCACCAGCCCTGCGCGATGACCCATGCGCTGCGCGATGTCCTCGGCCTCTTCCAGCGTGATGTCTAGGCGCGGCTCGCGGCCTTCGCGTAGGGCCGCCAGCGCGTCCAGATACGGCTGCGGCCAGTGGCCGCGCTTTGCACCGTCCAGAAGCCGCCGAATGGTGTTGGGGCGCAGAGGACGGCGGCGGTTGAAGATGCTGGTCCCTAGGACGTTCCAGTCGATGGCGTCTGCCGCAGCCCGCTTCGCGGTTGCCGCGCCGTTGCGATGGCTCGGCACCGGCCACTGAAGCGGAAGGCCGTCGCGTCGCGCCAGCAGGAATAGCCGCTCACGGTCGGTGCCTGCGCCGAAATCGCTGGCGTCCAGCTTCCGCCAGTCCACGAAGTAGCCATGCCCGCGCAACGCCGCCACGAACTGTCGCCAGGTGCGGCCGGCGTGGCGCTTGTCCGGGACCAGCAACTGCTGCTCTACGGGGACGCGCTCGCCCTTGGCGGCGACGGTGCCGTCCATCTTCAGCACGCGGCCGGTCACCTTGTCGCGCTTTGCGATCAGAGGTCCCCAGGTGAGGATCTGCCAGACGTTCTCCAGCGACAGGATGCGCGGGGCGGTGTGCGTGCCGTTACGCTCGTCTGCGCGGCGCAGCTGGCCGACCCACTTCAGCACCACCCACGAGAGCGCGCGCGTCTTGCGGCTGCGGGGCTGGCCGCCTTTGGCCTGGCTGAAGTGCGTGCAGTCCGGGCTGGCATGGAACCAGCCGATCGGCCGGCCGGCGACGTCCTTGCGCGGATCGGCGTGCCAGATGTCCTCGCGGTGGTGAATCGTCAGCGGATGGTTGGCCGCGTGCATGCCGATCGCCCACTCGTCGTGGTTGTAGGCCAATGCAGGGTCGACGCCCAGCGCCTGCTTGAGCGCTTCACTTGCACCGCCGCCGCCGGCGAACAGATCGACCACGATCTCGCCTGGGCGCAGGCACGATACCTGCGGAGCGGGGAAGTTGAAGGAGTGCGAGCCGTCAGCCATGGGGGCGTGTGTCCTGGGGATGGTGTGAAAAGCGCTTGCGTGCGCGGAGCCACTCAAACCTGAGCAATGCCGCTCATGGATTGGCGGTAACCAGCAGCGCGGCGAACCGGGGTGTTGCCAAGCACCTTGATGCGGCCGCCATTGGCTTCGAATTCGGCAATTTCTTGCGAAATGCGTGCGCTCTCGTTCGCTTTCTTCTGCGCAGGACTCAAGGCAACTACCGCATGCGCAGGCACGGTGTGGGACGCGGTGACCGTGGGCGTAGTGCGGCGCGCCGTGTTTTCGGCCGCGGATGTCATGGTCTTGGCCACCTTGATGCGTGTGGCCGGTGTCAGATGCCAGCGTGTGCCGTTTGTATCCGGCGTACGGCTAACCAGGCCTGTGCCGCGCATAGCATTCAATGCACGGGTGATCTGTGAGCGGCTGCATTCGGGGGCTGCGCTCGCCTGCAGATCGGCACTGGTCGCGCCGCCCTTGGCATCGAATAGCCCAGTGCGCAGCCGTGCGGCCAGCCCTTTCGTTTGCATGCCGCTGCTCATGCCGCACCTGCCTGCGCCAGCGGTGCGATGAGCTGCTGCGCCTGAGCAATGCCGCGCGGATTGAGCGTGATGGTGCTGGGGAAGTCGCGCTGATCGAAGTCCGCTAGATTGCTCTCCTCCAGCCAGTTGATGGCGCGGCGTGTGAAAGCGCGGCCGGCGGCCCCGCGGAATCCTTCGCTGGTGCGGCGAAGGGTGTGGTCTGGTGTTTGGTAAGCGGCGAGCAGCGCTTCGCGCACGATGGGCTTGAGGGGCATACGGAGTCCTAGGCGGCGCGGGCCGCGGTGGTGATGGTGGCCATGGCCTCTTCGCGGGCACGGCCGATGAGCGAGAGCGGCACGCGGTGCAAGCCCGCCGGGTCGGTCCAGCGGTTCTCCACAAGCGAGCGCAGATGGGTGGGGCGGGTGGCCACGCCACAGCGGGCACATTGGATGTGGAACATCACGCGCACCGGCGTGCCTAGCCGCGTGTGCAGGCGCAGGGGCGCGCCATGCGTTTCCACCCACTGGGGGTGGTGACCGACTTGGCAGCCGGGGATGCTTGGATGCAGCGGGGTGGAAATCTGGCGCATGGTCAGGCCTCCTGCGGGTGCAAGTCGGTGTTGCCGGTGAGCAAGCCGGGGATGGGGTGCGGCGCGTCTTCCACGCCGGAGTGAAGCGCGGTAAGGCAGTCGTCAGCCTCGGCATTGCAGGCATGGGCGATGCCGGACCAGAACGCTGCGAGCTGTGCCTCGCCGCGCAGCCGGGCCTGCGCTGCCTGGGTATAGGCGTGGCGATGCGCAGCGAATGCGACGCTGATCCGGAGGGCCAGGGGCACGTCAGCGTCCATCTGCAATGACTTCCGCGTACTCGGTGTGTGCTTGCGCAAGCTCAAGAATGCGGTGGGGCACTGCGTAGCAGAAAAGCAGCGCCACGAGCCACCACGCAATGCGCATACGGCGGCTCATGGCTGCACCTGACGCACGCGGCGGCCGGCTAGATCCAGCCACCGAACGGCGGCGCGCAGCGCGGTGGCGGACATGCGGTAGCGGCCCGCGCCAATCTGCAGCTCCGTAGGGCGTGCCACCAGCTGGCTGGAGAACCCCACAGAGACCTCCTGCGCGGTGCGGCTGTACTCGCTGGCGTACAGGCCGGCCCATACGTGGCCACGGCCGAACTGAGCGCTTTCAGGACTCACCTGCAGGCACAGCAGCTGCCCCCGGTGACCGGTGGCGAAGTCGGCGCACTGCAGCGCCGTTGCACGTGGTGAGTTAGTGCCCATCTCAGCACACCTCGCGCACGGCGGTGTCGTGCGCCAGCAGCCACGCGGTGATGGCCGGGCGCGTGTCATCCCCCACGGGGATGGCGGTGTTGCCGAACACCATGCAGTTCGCCGGCACGTTGCTGACCTGGTCGCGATCGCATCGCTTGAGACTGTAGTGCCCGTTGTCGTTGTTGGCGATCGCGGGGCAGAGCACCGCAAGCACGGTTTCGCCCACGACGGGGATTTGCAGGCGAACACCACGGCCGACACGAAACCGGGCTGTCGAGTGTTTGGAGTCGGTGGCCAAGCTCATGCGGATCGCTCTGCCACAAGGCTATGGCTGGCAGGCTCTTGGTCCGCGCCGGTTGCCCATGTTTTCAGTCGATTCCACGACGTAGGCGGCAGCTCAATGCAGCTATGCATCAACCACAAGATGTGGCGCACCTCATCAAGGCTCGATGTGACCTCGAAGCGAGGCGGCGCATCGTCACTACCGACGATCACAACCAGCTGGATTGGCGCGTTGCGCGGCGCTTGGCAGTAGATTTCTGCCATCCAGTACCGCGACCCTGTCGCCGAGTTGCGCCGAGTGGACAGGACAGCTGTGGTTTTTCCGTAACAGGGCACTTCCAGGCGCAGATCGCTCATGCCCGCAGCTCCTGCGCGAGGTCACGGCTGGCTGCCTCTTCGTGCTTCCCGGCCACGGCAATTCGATCATGCCGCGCCAGGTGATAGCGGCGGGGGCGCGAGTGGCCCCGCCGGCGCAGGTCTTCGGCGTGCGCGTGGTCTGCGGCACTGCAGGCCGTCAGGCAGCGGCGCGCTGCCGGCGCACTGCACAGCGTCTCGCCATGCGGCTCGGTGGTGAGGTGGTCTGCGGTGTGAGACATGGCGCTCTCTCCGGGAAGGGAGGGCGCCAGCGGGTCAGTCAGGCCAGGGGAGGGGCCTGCTACCGGGCAGAGGGGAAGACTGGCCGGCAGGAACGACCCGCCGGTCGCCCGTCAGCTGTTGAGCTGACGAGGACATTTATGCACAAACGAATAGGAAGATCAATACCAAAACGAATTGGTTAGCGCATCGGTTACGTCATTGCGCGCACGACTCCCGCCACCTCGTCGCGAATTCTCGTCGGGCTTCCTCTCTGCTGGAGCCGTCGAATGTAGCGCTACCTGTGGTCCCGCGTGTACGAAACGTGACAATCACCCGCTCGTTAACAACAGAGCGGGATCCGTCATGTTGAAGTGCACCCAAGGTTGCGTTGCCGCAGACGTGTGTAAATTCACCAGCGACGCGTGACTGTATTGAAGAGGGATCAAGTGCCAAGTCAGCTTCGGCAGGCACCTGTCTGTTAAGTATGTCCAAAGCGATCTTTGTGGGATTGTCGCGTGTGTTATCGGGCGAACCACTTGCCGCTAGGACTGCAAGAATCACGCCCATGATGAGCATGGCGATAATGATTGCCCATTGCCCTCGTGTATCAATCTTCTGTGGTGCAGGCGTTGTAACTGTAGGGGGCAGTGACGTCGCAGGCTGGGGTGCAAGTGCTGGGTCGCAGCAGTGAGGGCATGAGATAGCTTTATCGCTGACAAATTTTCCGCAGTCCATGCACGAGTGCAGACTCATATCGATCTCCTGTCGCCGTAAAGGATCAGAGTCCGCCCCGTCCGCTTCTGTCGATCACCCTCCCAACTAAGTAGACGTTGGACACGTCGTCAGCGCTCAAAATCTCATCGGGGTATAACGCTTTGTCGGGGTTGTCACTGACCACGCGAAGACGGCCATCGGAGGTTTTGAAAAGGCGCTTTATCTTCACGTCTGGCTCTACTCCACCCGTCGTGAAGACGTAAACCTTGCCATCAACAATGGCCCTGTTATCCGCGAGGTTGACCGCAATTCGATCGCCATCAAAAAGCGTTCTTTCCATGCTATCTCCTGTTACGCGCATCACTCTCACGTTTTCTGGTTTTGCTCCAACGTGTTGGAACCAGGAGAGCTGATACGACATTCGATAGCGGGTTTCTACGAATTCTGGGGCGCGTAGCCCGGTGCCAGCAGATACGAGAACATCAACCTCGGCGACTAGCACTTCGCGGTCAGGGTCCAGGCCGTCTTCGCCGTCTACAGCTTTGACTCGGTAAGCGGCCATTGGCTCGCGGGCACTATTGTTCTGAGCGGGGGTGCCGGTGCGCAGTTCTTCTACGGAGGTGCCGAAATAGTCGGCCAACGGCCGCAACGTGCCGTCGCGCGGATCCGCGACCCGCCCGCTGAGGACGCGATGGATGGTGGGCTGGGGCACGCCTGTGTTCCGCGAGAGCTGATTCTCGCTGAGCTTCTCGACGTCCATCAGCCGGCGGATGTTTTCTGCCAGTCGATTCATATCCGAATTGTCCGGGGAGATAAGTCGGCGGCATAGATCGGTTCCGTATTGCATGACCTATTCGTTTGTGTATAGGATGGCGCCATGAACGAATCCAACCCCACTCAGGCAGTTCTCCAACTCGTCCGGGCAGGCTGGTCCGAATCGCGGATCGCCAAGGAGGTCGGCACCTCTCAACCGACCATCCACCGGGTAAAGCACGGTCAAAAATCGGTCGCATTCGATATTGGCGTGGCACTCATTCGCTTAGCTGAGTCACACGGTGGCCCCGCTGTCGGCACGCAGGAGGTGGCCTGATGTCCCGCCATGTCACGCCGTTGGATGACGCCCTGGGCGCGGGCGAGCTCGCCACGTTGGTAGGCCTGCCGCTTTACAACAACGGCGACATCGCCGACCTGTGCCTGACCTCCGACGAATGGGCAGCGCTCACGGAGCGCCGCCGACGGGTGGGCTGGCCGCTCAATTTTCCTGAGCCGGCTGAGGGTGCCATTTCGAATGCAGGGGCTTGCAGCCATGCGTAAGCCAAGCCAGGAACTGGTGCTAGATCTTGTGCGGCGGCGTTGGGATCGTGGCGTCCGGTCGTCTTTGTCTTCAGCCATTCCGGGATTGATCCGCGCCGCCGCAGCCACGGTCTTGACATTGGTTGGCTTGGTCGCATTTTGCGCTGGGTTGCTCGGCAAGAAAGAACACAGCGACAACATCACCGATGCCCGTATGGACGTCGTAGCGCCGCAAGGCAGTAAAGCGCAGGAGTGGGGTGGTGGTGTACATGACGCACATGGTGCGTCTGCCGGCCAGGCCGCCACCACGATGAAATGCTCAGCGTTTCAGGGTGGCGCGCAATGACGTGCCAACGGTCAGACATCTACTGGCGCGACGCTCTGTACAACGCGGTATCGCAGATGCCGGGGAACGTGCGCGCAGCCGCCGCATATCTGACAGGGCGGCGTGGCAAGACCATCACTGCGGAATCGCTGCGCAAGAAGTTGCGAGGCTTAGAGGGCGAATCACTGTCGATGGAGATGGCAGAGATGCTCACCGAGTGGATGCAGGAGCTAAGCGCCGGGCGGGCTCAGGCCACATGCTGGATTCAATCGTTGGGTGCTCAATTCGAACTGGCGATGGACTTCGTGCCACCTGCACCGGACAACGGCTGGCCGGATGAGGTGGCCGCAATGCAAGCCAAACTGCTGCATGTTGCCAAGCACGCGGGGCGGTTGTCTGGCGTTGCGCTTGAAGCGCTGGACGATGCGCACCTGTCGCTGCAGGAAGCCGACCTGATGGTCGATGAGCTGCAGGCGATCCGCACGATGTGCCACCGCCTGGAGCGCAACGTGCGCCGGGCTGCAGCCAAGGGCTGCAAGGGTGCATGACATGACGACCGACGGTGCATCACGCATCCGCCGCACCTTGAGCCCAGCCGCGCAGCAGCACGTGGCCGAAGCGTTGCGCCTGCTCTACAGCGATGCACCTGGCTTGGCCGGCGATGACGTACTTGCCGAGCGCGAGCGGTTGCGCGCGCAAGACGAGGGGCATAGCAATCCGCAGGCGACCTTGCCGCTGGAAGCCCGGTCATGAGCGTGAGCCGTTGCATCACCAAAGCACTGGACATTGCCAAGGCACCGCGTCAGCAGTGGAAAGCGTCGGTCGATGCGCTGCCCGAGCAGTGCCAGCACACGAGCATTTGCACAGGCGGCATCGGCTGCCGTGCGCGCATTGCTGATTACCTGCGCGTGCAGTACCGAGCGCAGGCCCGGCGCGAGCAGTTGAAAGGGAGAGGGGCACGATGACGCAGACCAAGATCGATGTGGAGCAGTTGAAGGCCACAGTGGACCTGGTGGCCGTGGTGGAGCGCTATGTGCAATTGCGCCGCACCGGCAAGGAGTTTACCGGCCTGTGCCCGTTCCATAACGAGTCTTCCCCATCGTTCACCGTGATCCCCGCCAAGGGCTTCGTGCACTGCTTCGGCTGCGGCGCGCACCATGACGTGATCGGCTTTTTGATGGCGATTACCGGTTGCGACTTTCATGAGGCGTGCGTGCAGCTGGGCGCGCAAGACTTTCGCCAGGCATGCGACGACGTGCGAGTGGAGATCGAGTCGCCGCTGGATGTGGCATGGGTGCCGTTGATGCCGGTACCGGACGATGCGCCGGACCTGATGGCGAGCAGTGGGTGGACAGTGCCGATCTGGAATCCCAAGCGCGGACGGTTGCGGCGTATGCGCGTAGTGCGCGCCGATGCATACCGCGACAGCGAAGGCAGGCTGCTGGGGTATGTGTTGCGCGCCGAATTCGCAGACCGCCAGACGCGCAAGGTGAAGAAGTGGACGCCGCAGGTGACGTGGTGCGTTGGACCGGACGGCAAGCGGCAGTGGTGCATCCAGCACTTCCCGACACCGCGCCCGATCTGCGGACTGGACGCGCTGGCGGCCAAGCCGCACGCCGATGTTTTGTTGGTCGAGGGCGAAAAATGCCGCGCGGCTGGCGCTGGCGCGTGGGAGCGGTATGCGGTCGCATCGTGGCCGGGCGGCAGCAATGCTGTGCCCAAGACCGACTGGCGCCCGTTGGCAGGACGCAATGTGGTGCTATGGCCAGATGCCGACGCCGCTGGCCGCAAGGCGATGCTGGGCTGGCGTAACGATGCCGGGCACTACATTCCTGGCCTTGCGCAGCTGGCCATACGCGCGGGCGCACACAGCGTGCGGCTGATCGATACCGATGGCATGCCCGATGGTTGGGACATCGCCGATGCATTGGAGCGCGATGGCTGGACGCCACGGCAGCTGTCGGCCTGGGCGGCAGGGCGAGTGATCGAAGTCAACGTGGTGCCGGGCCGTGCGCAATGACACCAAGCAGTGCGACTTGTGGCGCGATCGGCAGCCCACCGCCGCCGATTGGCGCGCGTCGGCTGAGGCAGCGCTGCGCAACCCATACGAAACGCCGGCGCGCTGCCAACGCCGGCACGACTACTGCCTGCAGCAGGCACAACGCTGCGAAGAGGGCGAGCGGGGATGACATTGACCAAGCGTAAGGCGCTCACCGTCGTGGACGGTGGGCTGGGCACTGCGCCACCGGGCGGCGGGGATCACAACCCGGATGCGTGGAAGGCGCAGCTAACGTACAACCGCGACCGCAACGTTGAAGGCACGCTGCACAACCTGATCTTGATCATGGAGCACGACGAGCGCCTGGCTGGGCTCTGGTGGCTGAATGATTCGAGCAACCAAGTAAAGCTGGAGCGCGACCCGCCGTGGCGTGGTGGTAGCCGCGAGGAATTCATCGACTCCGATGCGTATGAGCTTGCGGCGTGGCTGCAGCACCCGGACCGGTATGCAATGAAGTGCAGCGACGAGCTGGTGCTCAAGTCGGTGATTGCGGTCGCTCGGCGTTACCGGCGCCATCCCATCCGCGAGTTCTTGACCGGCCTGCAATGGGACGGCGAAGAGCGCGTGGAAAGCATGCTGGTGAACCTGTTCGGCGCGGCCGATTCGGCCTACAGCCGGCGCGCAGCGCAATGTTTCATGGTGAGCGCCGTGGCGCGTGTGCTGTGGTTCGACACCAAGCAGCCCTCAGTCGGCGCGCAGGTGGACTTCATGCTGGTGCTGGAGGGCGAGCAAGGCAAGCGTAAATCGAGCGCACTGCGCGCAATCTTCGGTAGCCAGTGGTTTGTGGAGACCAGCGAATCGCCCAGCGGTAAGGATTTCTACCAGGTCATCCAGGGCGCGTGGGGCGTGGAGATCGGCGAGATGGACAGCTTCTCCAAAGCCGATGTCACCAGCGTCAAGACCGCGATCACCCGGCGCGTGGACAAGTTCAGAGCGCCCTACGAGCGCGTACCACGCTCCTATCGGCGTGAGTGCGTGTTTGCCGGCACAACCAACGAGCACCAGTACCTGCGCGACCCCACCGGTGGCCGGCGCTTCTTGCCGGTGCGCACCGATGGCGAGGTGCGCATCGATGCGATCAGCGCGCAGCGCGAGCAGCTGTGGGCCGAGGCTGTGCACATGTTCGACGCCGGGTTCGAGTGGTGGCAGCTGCCGGCCGAGGCAGCTGAGGAGCAGGCGGCGCGCTACGTGGGCGACAGCTGGGAGGGACGGGTGGAGAAGTGGCTGGATGGCCGCATGGCCGAGGACCGCTACCCGGCGCGCTTGAAGTTCTCGGCCGCCAAGGTGGATTGGGCCACCACCGACGAGATCCTGGTCCACGCCATTGGGCTAGACCCTGGCAAGCACGGCAAACCTGAGCAAATGCGCGTGGCCGCGATTCTCAAGACGTTGGGCTGGGAGAACCATCGACGGCGATGGCCAGACGGCGGACGTGAGCCACGATGGTTTCGTGCTGGCCTGACGGTGGACGAGTGGCTGGCCGGCGCCAGCCGAGAGCAGGCGAGCCAGGAGGCGGCAGATGCACCGGACTTCTGACCAGACCTCGCCACCAACGTCCACACCTGTCCACAGCTGTGTCCAGACCTCCCGCCTACTGCGGCAAGGCCGTCCACACCGTCCACACCTTTCGCGCGCGCCTACGTACATGACCTATTTTCACCATCAATCAAAAACTCTCAACAGGTATGGACAGTGTGGACAGTCTGGACACCTCAATGATTCCAAGGGCTGCGGCCGTCCAAACCTTGCGACCGAGGTGCGGACGGTGTGGACGTGCCCGCGTGGCTCCGTGTTCCACGGGAATCGCCGGGCAGACTGGCAGGAGCAGCTATCAGCAACCGCGACCGTAGCGGCCGACGTGGCGGGCGCGACCGTGGCGCGGGTCCTCCCGGGCCTTGGCCGTCTGCGGGTAATTCGGACCCCACATTTCGCGCATCTTCCGTTCCGGACTTTGGTTCCGTTCGGAACACAGGTGGTCGTATGAGTTCCGAAACCATGACTGCCACCGAGTACGCCAGCCACCGCGGCTGCAGCGATTCGTACATTCGTCGCATGCGCCGGTCCGGCAAGCTGGTGATGCATGCCGATGGCAAGCGGATCGTGGTGGCGGCAAGCGATGCGCTGCTGGATGACATTACCGACCCGCTGCGTGGCGGCGATCGCACCGCTGGCGCCAACAGCCGGCTGGACGTGCCCACCGCCCGTGCGCTGCCGAGCGATGTGCCCAGCGTGCAGGAAGCGGTGCGCCGCGAAAGGCTGGCGCGGGCACGGTTGGCAGAACTGGAGCTTGGCGAAGAGGCGCGCGAGCTGACGCGCACGAAGGGGGTGGAGCGTGCGGTGTTCACCTTGGTGCGCCAAGCGCTCAACAGCATGATGAATCTGCCGGGCCGCCTGCGCGCCAAGTTGGCGGCCGAGAGCGATCCGCGTGCGATCGAGGCGATGCTTGACGCAGAGGTGCGCCGGATCGCCCAGACGATGCAGAAGGAAGCACGGCAGCTGCTGGCACCGCCTGCGCCATCCAATGACGCCGCCGAGGACGACGCATGACGCTGGATCTCAATGCGTTTGATGTGGAGCTGGCGGACCCTGCAGAGATCGTCTGCGACGCCTGGGAGCGCGCCTGGGAGTTGCCGCCGATCCAGACGGTGAGCGAGTGGGCCGATGCCAACCGCATCATCGCCAAGGGTTCCGGTGCCGAGCCCGGCCCATGGCGCACCAGCCGCAACCCGATCCTGCGCGAGATCATGGATTGCCTGAGCGACCACTCGCCGGTGCGGCTGGTGGACTTCATGAAGTCCGCACAGATCGGCGCTACCGAGATCGGCATCAACTGGACCGGTTATGTGATCGACCGCGGTGCCGATTCGATGATCGTGGCGCAACCCGTGAAGGACCTGGCGCGCAGCTGGGCCGCGTCGAAGTTCGACCCGGCGGTGATGGAAATGCCCGAGCTGCTATCCAAGCTCAACACCGACAACATGCTGGAGAAGCATTTCCCCGGCGGTACCTTGTGGGTGATCTGGAGCAACTCGGCCAAGCAGCTGCGCCAGCGCACCGCGCGCTACATCTTCATGGACGAGGTGGACGAATACCCAAAAGACATCGGCGGACAGGGACCGGCCGACCAGCAGCTGGAAGCGCGCGCCATGTCGTATGGCGACCGTGCGAAGATCTACCGTGCCTGCACCCCGACGATTGCCGGCGCCAGCGCAATCGAGGCCGGCCACCTGGCCGGCGACCAGCGCGTCTACATGGTGCAGTGCCCGCATTGCGGCAGCGAGCAGACGCTGGACGTTGAACGGCTGCAGCCGGATGGCACCTTCGCCTGCGTGGCGAGCGGTTGCGTGATCGAGGAGCACCACAAGGACCTGATGTTCGCCGAGCGCGGGCATGGCGGCACGGCGTACTGGAATCCAACCAATCCCGATGCCGACCCTTACCACCGCAGCTACCACGCGTGGGCAGCGTACGCGCCGCTGGGCCTTGGGCCGTCTTGGAAGGACCTGGCCGATGCTAAGGCTGAGGCCGACCGCGACCCGAACAAGGCGGCGGGCTTCCACAACTTAAAGCTCGGTTTGCCTTACGCCGGGGAGCGGCAGGAGCAGGATGCCGACGAGGTAGCCAAGCTGGGCGAGCCTGGCGTGCACCGTGGCATCGTGCCGTTGGGCGGCTTGATACTGACGGCGGGCGTGGACTTCCAGCATGACCGCGCCGAGATCCAGGTAATCGCCACTGGCCGCGGCCAGCGCCGCTGGGTGGTGGATTACGCGGTCATCGAACTCGATCCCACCATCCTCGACACCTACACCCAACTCGACGAGTACCTGGTCGGCACCTGGAAGACCGCGCGTGGAATGGATATGCCGATCACAGCCGTTGCGCTGGATGGCGGCAACTGGACTGAGAGCGTCGCGCAGTTCGTGAAGTCGCTGGTCAACCAGTCCGGCCAGGCGCGCATCATCCAGACGCCGCGTGGCTACATCAAACAGACGGTCTACCTGATCCGTGGCCGAAATGAGCGCAAAAACGAACGCGCCGTCTACCGTCCGCTGAAGACAGAGGTCAACGCGAGGGACAAGACCATCGCGCGCACTGTGGGTGTGTGGGGTGTAGGCACGTCGGTGCTCAAGCACATGGTGTATGGGTGGCTGAGCGCGGAAGTGACCGCCAAGGAGAAGGCAGAGGCGGAAGGCCAGGCCGAAGACATCGCCGCCCGCATGCTGCGCTTTCCTGGCGGACGCGGTGACGAGATTTCGGACCCGATCAATCCAGATCCCGGTGCGCTGCTACCCGCCTACTACAAGGGCCTCACCGTCGAGTTCTACGACAAGGAATCCGGTTACTGGATCAAGCCCAAGGGTGCCCGCAATGAGCCGCTCGACACGCTGGTGTACGCCGTCTGGTCGTCG
Organism: Xanthomonas maliensis; assembly: GCF_009192945.1. GTDB lineage: Bacteria > Pseudomonadota > Gammaproteobacteria > Xanthomonadales > Xanthomonadaceae > Xanthomonas > Xanthomonas maliensis. The sequence continues at coordinate 23,720 of NZ_NSET01000033.1, forward strand.
CTCGCGCCGGCGGTGAAGGCCGACGTGGTGCGCGACTCGCAGTGGGAGGCGCTGGAGCAGCAGTATCAGCCAGCAGCGCCGGGGCTATTCAACATGCCTACGGATGATTCTCGTGAAACATCTGCAATGGTGGCGCCTGCGCCTACTCCGGCGGATTCCCGTGAAACATTCCCTGTCCAAGTTCCGCGCTTCCGTCGTGGTCTGCGCAGCTCGGGGGTGCGCTGAGTGCGGGCAGATACCCCCCTCAACCAGCAGCTGCGTAGCTGGGCCATCGCCGTGGCGGGCGACCAGGTGCTACGCACCACAGCCACGGGCACCGAGCGCGTTGATGTATTTAGCGACATCGCCCAGCTCGCGGCAGACGCAATGCGTGTTGAGTCCATCGTGCAGTGCATGGAACAAACCGGCCGCTGGAAGGAAGCCCGTGTGTTGCGCACCGAATACTGCATGGCGAGCCTGAGCGAGGCTGACCGGCTCGCGCGCATGGCCCGCCTCGGGCTCAAGATCAGCCGTGCGAGCTACTACGCCTATCTGGCGTCGGCGCATGCGTTCGTGGCTGGGGCGCTTTCGTTTGCAGCGTCGAGCGAGGTTGCCTGATGACTCCGCTCACCGCCCGCGTGCATGCCCCGGTTTCGTGCACAGTCGCGCCGGCACCTACGGCCTGGAGGGCGCCAAGCCGGCCGAGCCGCCGGTGCCCACAATGCCGCCGGCCCCGCAGCACCGCGCCGACGTGCTGGTATGCAGTAGCTTCGCGGCGCTGGTGCGTTGCGGCCACGCCCTGCGCATGAGTCGCGCCCGCGCAGTCACTGCGGCCAACGCCGCCACGCTGCGGGCCACCGACGTGAACCTGGTGCACGAGCTGGCTGCGGAGGATCTCGCGGTTGAGGTCGGGATGCCGGCGCTGTTGGGCGGCGAGGCAAAGGAATTTCGCGGATACAGCGACATGATCGCCTGGTTGCAAGGCCGCGAGAAAGTCAACACTGTGCCAAGCGCTTGCCGAGCTCGGCGTCCACGCCACCGATCGTGGCATCCGAGTCCGCGTCGACCTTCTCCTGCCCCGCCGCGGCTGGCAACTCGTTGAGCGGCGGCGCAACGGCGTCAAGCAACGCTTCTACCAGTGCGCCGGCTGGCTGCCAGACTACATGACGGGCCAGCGCTGCGGTGTGTGCAGTTGACGCGCGCGCATGGCAATATCGCCAGCATGCGCGGGCGATATTGCCCGCCGGTGACGCCGGGGGATCGGAAAATGGCGGGTACGCCGAGATGGACCTACATGCTGCGCATTCCGGGCGCCAGCCCGGCCACGCTGCCAATGGACAAGCTGGCCGACTACCTCAAAGAGTTCGCTGAGCTGCTGGGCTTGGAGAACAAGCCGGTGTTCGTGGGCATCAAGAATGCCAGCATCGGCTTGAAGGGCAAGGTTTCGGCGCGCCGGAGGGAAAGCGTGTGGAGACGCGTTCAGGAAGCAAAGTACAGGCCCACCAGCCGGCCAGCGCGGCACCTGAAAGCTCTCCAAACTTACATGGGTCGGGACGGCTTCCGTGAGGCCGAACTTAAGGATAATGAGGGCAAGGTGCTCTGCCTGTTCCGCTCGGAGGAGCAGATTCCCATGCAAGCCATGACCGTCAAAAAGCACGGCGCCGTTGACGGCATCGTGACCGGCCTCAAGGGGGCTGATGACACCATGCACCTCTACGTGCGCGACCAGATGAGCCGTGATCACAACCTTGTGGTGCGCGATGAAGCGCTCGCGCGTGAACTGTTGCGGCATTTCCGTAGTGGCATGGTGCGGCTGCGCGTCCATGGCAGCTGGCAACGCACTGAAGATGGCTGGGTGCCGGAGAGCGGCAAGTGCGTGGTGGATAGCTATGACCAGCTCGATGAAACGCCGCTGGTCGAAGTGATGGCAGGCCTTGCCGCCATTCCTGGCAATGGGTGGGCTGAGGCGGATGACCCAATGGCGGTGTGGCGCGAGCTCCGGGGGATCCATTGAGCATGGATGAGCTGCCCGCGTTCGTCGCCTTTGATTGCAATGCGTTGATCTGTCTGACCGGACCTGATTGCGATGACAAGATCAGGCTGGTTCACCTGTTTTCTTCCATCGACAAGCGCAAGGGCCAGGCGATCATCCCCACGCCTGCGTTGGCGGAGTATCTGATTCTGGCTGACCAGGCAGGTCTTGAGTTCGTCCAGGCGTTCGACAAGCGTGCGGCCGTCAAGGTGGCGGAGTTCGACATCGCAGCGGCCTTTGAGGCGGCACAGATGCACGCTGCTGCGATCGGACGCGGCGACAAGAGAGACGGCTCTTCCGAGGCCTGGCAGAAGGTGAAATACGACACGCAGATCGTGGCGATCGCCAAGGCCAACGGCGCACGGCTCATGGTCTCCAATGATGCTGGCGTGCGTGCCTGCGCCGCGCGCATCAATCTCAAGGTGATGAGGTCTGACGAGTTGCCGTTTCCCGATGCTGCCCGGCAGCACGCGCTGCAGATGGAGGGCGGCGAGGTGGCCGAGTAGGATGCGGCTCTTGGGAATATCTTCGGTTATATTTCGAGGCCGTTTTAGCGGCGCCAGTCCGGCGCGCGCTCGCGCTGAAAATTCTGCACAAACCAGTTGCGTCTAGACATTGCATGCCAAGAATAGGTCAGCGGCGAGGTGCCGCGACCAGCGAAGCCCCGCCATCGTGCGGGGCTTCGTCGTTTCGGGCCCCGGTGACCAAGCCGATGGATGCCCATGCCCACACCACCGCAGCAACATCTCGATGAGGCGCTCGCCGTCCGCCACCAGCTGCTGCTGGGTAAGGCGACGGCGTCGCTGTCGTTCGGTGAGCGCCGGGTGGAGTACACCAAAGCCGAGCTGCCCGCGCTGGAGGCATACATCGCCGAGCTGCGCCGCACCATCACCGGCAGGGCGCCGCGCCGCGGCCGCATCGCCTACGTGGTGCCGCGCTGATGGGCACGGCCATGCTTGCCGCCGACCGCCTGCGTGGCACCGTCGCTCTGGATCGCGCCGTGCGTGCCGCCCTGGGAGCGCAGACGCCGCGGGCGGCTGCGAGCGCTGATGAGGTGCAAGGAACCCGCTGGCGGGGTGCCTCACGCACGCTGCGCAGCCTGCAGAGCTGGATCGCTCCCAGCGGAAGCGCCACCGCAGACCTGCAGCACTACGAACTGACCACGCTGCGTGCACGCAGCCGCGATGCCATGCGTAACGCGCCCATCGCGCGCAGCGCGTTACTGCGTTGCCGGACCAGCATCGTCGGCACCGGCCTGGTGTGTCGCCCGGCGGTGGACCATGAGGCGCTGGGCATCACCGGCGATGAGGCCGAGCGCATCAGCACCACACTGCGCGCCAGCTGGGAGCGCTGGGCCGAAGAGCCTGCCGAATGCGATGCTGAGGCCGCGCTCGACTTCTACGGGCTGCAAGCCCTGGCGCTGCTGTCAGCCATGGCCAGCGGTGACGTGTTCGTGCTCACTCCACATGAGCAGCGCCTCGGCGGCGTGTCCGAATTGAAGGTACAGCTGGTGGAGGCCGACCGCGTCAGCAACCCCAACGAGGCCGGCGACACGCCCAATTGTATCGACGGCATCGTCATCTCCGGCGCCACGCCGGTGGGCTGCTGGATTCGCAACACCCATCCAGGCGACCGCGTGGATATGCGGATGGCGGCCTGGCAGTACTACCCGTACTTCGGCGGCGACACCGGGCGCCGCCGCGTGCTGCACATCTGGAACGACAAAGAGCGCCCCGGTCAGGTGCGCGGCGCGCCGTATCTGGCGCCGGTGCTGGAGCCGCTCAAGCAGCTGGAGCGGTACGGCGATGCCGAGCTGATGGCCGCGGTGATCAGCGCAATGTTTACCGTCTTCATCGAGCGCGACAAGGAACTGGCCGACAGCGAGGGCAACGCGCTTGGGCTGTTCGGCACAACCGACGACCAGCCTTCCATCGCACTGGGCAACGGCGCGGTGGTCGATCTGGCGCCGGGCGAAAAAGCCAGTAGCCAGGCGCTCAACCGTCCTAACGTCAATTTCGATCCGTTCTTCACCGCAGTGGTGAAGCAGATCGGCGCCTGCCTGGAGCTGCCGCTCGACGTGCTGATGCTGCAGTTCGACCGCAGCTATTCCGCTGCTCGCGCCGCCATGCTCGAAGCCTGGCGCTTCTTCAACCTGCGGCGTTGGTATCTGGTGCAGCAGTTCTGCCAGCCGCTGTACGCGCTGCACATCGACGAGGAGGTTGCTGCCGGGCGCCTGGTGCTGCCTGGCTATGGCGATCCGATTCGCCGCCGTGCCTGGACGCGCGCTCTGTGGATCGGCCCGGCCCGCGGCTCGATGGACGAGCAGAAGGAAGCCGGCGCCGCCAAGACCCGTATCGAGATCGGCGTCAGCAACGAGGCCATGGAAACCGCGGCCATGAACGGTGAGGACTGGAACGCCGTGTACGCCCAGCGCGTGCGCGAGGTGAACCGTCGCCGCGCCGACGGCCTGTATGCGCCCGTTCCGCCCACGCAGCCTGCAGCGGCGATCGCCGACGTCCAGCCGCCGGCAGACGAGGCGGTGCCTACCCCGGAGGAGGCGGCATGACCGACGCCTATCATCTGGCTGCCAGCCGCCCTTGGCTGATTCAGCGCGAATCGCTGGAAACTATTCTCAGCGTTGCCGAGCGCGCTGGCGACCCGCAGGCGCTGCAGACGCGTCTTGGCCGCCCGCTCGACAATGCACGCAGCGTCACCATGCGCGATGGCGTGGCGGTGATTCCGGTCACCGGCCCGGTGTTCCGCTACGCCAACCTGTTCACCGCCATCTCCGGCGCTACCAGCACGCAGGTGCTGGCCACCGACCTGCAGGCCGCGCTCGACAACCCCTACGTCAAGGCTGTGGTGCTGGAGTTCAACACGCCTGGTGGCGAAGCCAGCGGCATCGGCGAGTTGTCCGACGCCATCCATGCCGCGCGTGGTCGCAAGCCCATCATTGCCTACGTCGGCGACTTGGCCGCCTCGGCCGGTTACTGGCTAGCCAGCGCCTGCGATGAGGTGGTGATCGCCGAGACCGGCATGGTCGGCTCCGTTGGCGTGGTGATGTCCTACCTGGACACCAGCGAGCGCGACGCCAAGGCTGGCGTGCGTACGTTGGAGATCGTCTCCAGCCAATCGCCGGACAAGCGGCTGGATCCCAAGACCGACGAGGGCCGCGCGAAGGTGCAGTCCATCGTCGATGCGCTGGCCGAGGTCTTCGTGACCGCGGTAGCGCGCAACCGTGATGTGCCCACGGACACCGTGCTGAGCGACTTCGGCCGCGGCGGTGTGCTGCTGGGTGCTGACGCGGTCAAGGCCGGTATGGCCGATCGCATCGGATCACTCGAAGCCGTGATCACCGAGCTGGCCGGTTCCGCCAGCACTCCCAAGAGGAAGACGCCCATGAGCAACACCAACGGGCAGGTCACGGTTTCCACCACCGCAGATCTGCGCAACGCGCTGGCGGCCGGCTACACGGCCGAGCAACTCACCATCGCCGGCAACGAGACCGTCATCGCTGCAGCACGCGCTGAGGGCGAAGCCGCTGGCCGCGCTGCCGCCACCGATGCGGCCGTGACCGCAGAGCGTGGTCGCATCGCTGGCATCCAGGCGCTGGCTCGCGCCGGTTTCGACGCGGAGCTGCAGGCGGCCGTCGATTCCGGCGCCACGCCGGAGGCCTTCGCGCTGACCTTGCTGCAGGCCGCGCAGGAGCGGGGCATCACGCTGGATGCCGTGCGACGCGACGCGCCACCGGCCGCTGCACACGCCCGTCCGGGTCAGGAGGGCGGCGACGCCAAGGTGACCAGCCTGTCCACCTCTGCCATCTACGCCCGCCGCCAGGCCGGCGCCGTCTCGGCCAAGTAAGGAGCCGCCGCCATGAGCACCATCACCGAACTTAACCGCACCGGGGACTTCCTGCTGTCCGAGGCCCCCGGCACCTACTCGCGCGAGAACGAGATTCTCGCATCGGGCCAGTCCTGCATCGCCGGCGAAGTACTGGGCGCTGCCACCGCATCCGGCAAGTACGGCGCGCTGGACCCGTCGCTCACCACAGGTGTCGAAGAAGCCGCCGGCATCCTCTGGGCCACTACCGACGCCACCGATGCCGACGTGGCCATCGTCGTCATCAAGCGCAACGCCGAAGTCAAGGCCGACGCGCTGATCTGGCCGGACGGCATTACCACCGAACAGAAGTCCACCGCGATCGCGCAGCTCGCCGAGCTGGGCATCGTCCTGCGCTGATCACGAGGAAACATTCCCATGCCCGCACCCCTGATGTCCGATGTTTTCGCTGGTGACGCCTTCAGCGTCATCTCCCTCACCGACGCCATCAACAACGTCCCGTTCGTCCCCGGCCGCGCTGGCCAAGTAGCCGGCTGGGAGGAGGAGGGTGTCCCCACGACGACGATCCTCGTCGAGGAAGACGGCGGAGAACTGCGCCTGGTCGATCCCACCCCACGCGGCGGACCCGGGCAGGCGTTTGCGACCGACAAGCGCAAGGCGCGCGGCCTCGTGGTGCCGCACTACCAGGTGGACGACTTCGTCGCTGCCGACAGCGTGCAGAACATCCGTGCCTTCGGCCAGACCAGCCAGCTGGAAAGTGTGCAGGAACGCGTCAATGCGCGCCTGCGCCAGCACGTGCATTGGAAGCTGGATCCCACGCTGGAGTTCCAGCGCGTGGGCGCCATCAAGGGCCTGATCCTCAATGCTGACGGTAGCGTCATGTACAACCTGTTCAACGAGTTCGGCGTTACGCAGGAACCTGAGGTTGACTTCGACCTGGATAGCGCCAACCCGGCTGGCGGTGCACTGCGCCGCAAAGTGGCCGGCGTGGTGCGCAAGATCGCCGATGGCCTGGGCGGCGTGCCAGTGGGCGCAATCCATGCATTCTGCGGTGATACGTTCTTCGATGACTTGCTGGCCCATCCGGAGGTGCGCGAAAGCTATACCGGTACTCCGATGGCGCAGGTGCTGCGCGAGGGCTACGTCACCCCAGGCGGGACGGTCTACGGCGTGTTCGAGTTCGGCGGGATCATCTGGGAGAACTACCGCGGCAAGGTCGGCGGCACCGCCTTCATCGATCCGGACAAGTGCCACATTTTTCCGGTTGGTACGCCGGGCTTGTGGCGCACGGTGTACGCCCCAGCGGATTACGAAGAGACCGTCAACACCATCGGCTTGCCGCGCTATGCCAAGCAATACCCGACGCCAAACGGCAAGGGTCGCGCCCTGGAGGCGCAGATGAATGCCCTGAGCTACTGCACCCGCCCCAAGACGTTGGTCAAGGGCAAGCGCACGTAACACCCGCTGCATGTCACCGCTCGCCTTCCGTGTGCGGTGACAGCACCTCTTTTTCCACGAGTACTGCTCATGTCCCCAGCCACCACCACGCCACCGGACGCAGACTTCAACGTGCTCATCGAGCGCGTGCTGTCGCATGAGGGTGGTTACGTCAACGATCCGCAGGACCCGGGTGGCGAAACCCAGTGGGGCATCAGCAAGCGCAGCTACCCGCAGCTCAACATCCGCGCGCTCACCCGCGCCGACGCCATCGCCATCTACCGCCGGGATTTCTGGGCGCGCGTGCAGGGCGACAAGCTCCCCGACGAGTTCGCCTTCCAGGCACTGGATGCGGCCGTCAACCACGGCATCGGCAATGCCGTGCGGTGGATGCAGCGTGCCGCCGGCGTGGCCGATGATGGCGTGATCGGCCCGGTGACCTTGGCCGCTATCGCCATCGCACAGCCGGCAGACCTGGTGCTGGTCTTCAACGCCATCCGCCTGGAGTTCTACGCCAAGCTGGAGACGTTCTCGCGCTTTGGCCGCGGCTGGACCACCCGCGTGGCCGGCAACCTGCGTTACGCCGCTAGGGACAACGGCTGATGGACGGCGGCGCGACCATCTTTCTCAAGCTCGGCGCATTCGTTGCCGCTACCACTGCCGGTGGCGCGGTGGTGGCCGAGGTCATTACCGGCACCGAGCGACTATTCCTGGGCATCCCGCAGTCGTGGTTCCTGGCCGCGGTGGTGGGCGCGCTGATCGGGCTGCTGTTGCTAAGTGAGATCGACGCGGGCAAAGTGTCGCCGCCGCGCGATGGCACGTTCACCTCGCGCTGGCTGACCCTGCTTCTGCGCGTTGGCCTGCTGGGCCTGTTCGTGCTGGGCTTCGCGCTGGCCGCAGGCTGGATCGTGGTGGCGCTGTCCACGTACTTCCCGTCGATGCGCGCCGCAGGCATGGCGTTCTCCGGGCTCAGCGGGTTTGTCATCAAGCCCATGCTGCCGCACTACTTGGCCGCGCTGCAGAAGGCGACCGGCGGTATCGCCGGTCGTGCCGGGGGGGCTTCTTGATGGACGGCTACCTGTTAAATCTCTCCAGCGCGATTGCGGTCTTCTGCGCCACAGCGTGGCAACTTGCACTGACGTTTCAGACCGGTCAGCGCACCCGCGATCGCGCAGCCTATTTGATGCGCGGTAGCTGCCTGATCGGCATTGCGGTGGGCATGTTGGGCTACTTCCTGCGCGAGCTCGCGCGACACGACTTCGCGGCTCCCTGGTACGTGCTGGTGATGCGGCTCAGCCTCACTGTGCTGCTCGTCTATCCGTGGCGCCGCCGAGGAATCAACCGATGAATATCTTTGCCTTCTTCAAGGCGCTGATGTCGCTGGTGTTCGGCTGGGGGGCGGATATCGCCACTTGGCTGCGCAAGCCTGGCAGCCCCCTTAAGGTCTGCTGCGCCGTCCTGGCGGTGTTGTGCACCGTGGCCGCGTTGTCATCGTACCGCAAGGGGCAGCAGGTGATCGTGGTGACGCGGCAGGTGGAGCAGTGCCAGAGCGATCGCACCGCAGCCCTGGAGGCGGCGCAACTCAAGCGCGCCGAGCTGGAACGTAACAATGCAGACAAGGATGCGGCGTTGGCGACCATCGCCGCCAAGCTCCGGGCCGAGGCGGAAAAACTGCGCTTGCTGCAGGACCGCAATGCCGGCCTGCGTGACAAGACCGAAGCAGCCAAGGCGGCGGCAGACCGCAGCTCCAAGGCGTTCAAGCAGGAATACGACCAGCGCCCGGCCGAATGCAATGCGGCCCTGCAGGCGCTGGCCGCCGCGTGCCCCAGCCTCGGAGGTTACTGATGTGCCGCTACCCTCTCACCGTTGTTCTGGGCGTCACACTGCTGACTGCATGCGGCAAGAGCAACCCCGTCCGGCTAGATCCGGCCCTCCCGGTTGTGATCAGTCCTGCGCCGGCCATCGTGACGATGCCGGTACGCACCTACGTGCAGATCGAACCGCGCTTGACCCAGAGATGCGCTTGGGTGAAGAACGGCGCGCTGGAACAGGTGCTGGAAGTCTCGCGCGGGCGCAAGCGCTGCCTGGAGTTCTACGAGGCCAACCTGGACGAGATCGGCCAGGTGCAGGGCACCCCGGTAAACGAGGAAACCCCGTGAGCCAGATCCGCATCGCTGTGGATGCCGACAACCTGCTGGGCCGGCAGTTCACTGCGCTGGAGCGCGAGCAATTGCCGTTCGCCATTGTGCAGGGGTGCAATGCCACTGCCTACGCGATCCGTGACGCCTGGAAACGTGCCGCCCCTCGTGTGTTTGACCGCCCGACTCCGCTGACCGTCAACGCGGCGATGTACCGGAAGGCGACTAAGGACCGGCTCTTTGCCGAGATATTCCTGCGTGATGAGGCGTTCAAAGGCGCGCCGCCGTCAAAGTATTTGCAAGCGGAGGTGGAAGGTGGTCAGCGGCGCAAGAAAGGGTTCGAAGTGCTGCTGCAGGCACAGGGCTGGATGCCGGCAGGTCAGTTTGCCGTGACCGGGCGCGGCGCTCACACTGACCAGTATGGCAACGTGCCAGGCGGGCAGGTGACCGCAATCCTGTCGCAGCTGGGCGCGCTGCGTGACCCCTACCAGAATGCCAACACCGACGGGCCCAAGCGGCGCAGCAATGAGCGTAGTCGCGTCGAGTACCTGGGCCGCACACGTCGCAATACTGTGGCGGTGATGCAGCGCACAGTACGTCGCGGTGGGCGGTACTTCGCACTGCAGCGCCCCCGCGGAAAATTGGCGCCGGGCATCTATGAGCGCATCGGCACCGGCTTTGGTAGCGCGGTACGCAGCGTGTTCGTGTTCACCTCGCGCGCTAACTACACGCCACGTTATGACATCTTCGGTCTGGCCCAGCGCACCTGGGACAAGCTGATGCCGTTCTACTTCAACCGGGAGTTGGACAAGGCCATCCGCAGCGCGATCGTGCAGGTGCGCACATGAGCCAGCGCGAATTCTTGCAGGCATTTGACGCGGACGCTTTCTCGGCCTTCGCCGCTGTCGGCCTTGCCGACGGTGACGCGCGCTACCAAGGGCCCGGCGATACCTATGCCTTGCCATGCACCGTGCAGATCGACCGCGACGTACGCGACTTCGGTGGCGACCCTGCGCCGGTGAGTACCGGATACACGCTTGTGACCCTCCTGCGTGCCGAGGTACAGCCGGTAAAGCGCGGCCTGGTCTTGCTGGTCGGCGAAACGCTGGTGCTGGTTGAGCGCGTGCGCGAGGACGAATCGATCAGCCAGTGGGTGGCCGACCATGCTTAGCCCGCGCGAGTCCCTGCGCGCAGCGGTGGGGAGCTGCTTGCGCCGCATCGGCATGGGCAACGGCTACCAAACCAATGCCGGCGCAAGCCTGACGCTCGAGCCGGGGCAGGTCGACGAAGACGCCACCGCCGTGCTGACCGTGCTGGTGGCCAAGCAGCAGCGCGCCAGCGAGAGCGCGCTGACCCGCACGCATCGGCTGACCACGCTAGTAATCGTGGCTAAGGTGCCTGCGCCGCTCGACACCGCCCAGGCCCGGCTCGACGCGCTCGTTTCTGACATCGAGCTGGCAATGGCGGACCAGCAGTTTCGCTACCCGCCCGGCATCCAGGTCCCGCAGTACGTGTCCATGGAGCCGGTGAAGCCGGAAGCGGGCATGAGCTGGATCGGCGCGCTGGTGACCTACCAGACCCACATCCCCATCAACTGACGCCGCATCCGGCACCTACGAGGAGCATCCATGCCCATCACTTCCCCTGACTACAGCTACCTGGGTAGCGGCGAGTTGCACCTGCGCAAGCGTGGCGCAGCCAAGCCGTTCCGCGGTGTCGGCAACTGTTCGGCCTTCAGTTTTTCTCCGCAGACCAACCGCATCAACCTACTGGACAGCACCCAGCCCGGTGGCGGCAACCGCAACTCGGTTGACCGCATCACCGAGGTGCAGGTGAGCTTCACCATGCACGACTTCAGCGCAGAAAACTTCGCCGACGTGCTGCGCGGCTCCGCTACGTCCATCGTTGCCGGCAACGTGGCGGATGAGGCCGTGGTGGCCTACAAGGATGGCGTGACGCCGCTGACCAACCTGGCTGCCGAGATCACCGGGGTGAAGCCCGCGACCGGCGACGCCGTGTATGAGAAAGGCAGGGACTGGGATATCAAGAACGGCGCACTGTATGTCCCGGCCGACTCGACCATCGCCGCTCCGGAGGATGGTACGGCAAACATCAAGGTGACCTATAGCTTCGGCGCGGCCGAGCGTCTGCAAGCGCTGGTCAACCCCAACGAGGAATATGAGTTGCTGTTTCTGGGCTTCAACGAAGCGCGCAGCGGCAAGAAAGTGCGCGCCCAGGCCTACCGCGTGTCCGGCGGCGTCATCGGTGAGCTGGCATTGATCGGCGAGCAGTATGGCGCGGGGACGGTCACCGGCACGCTCAGCAAGGACACCAGCAAGCCGGCGGGCGTATCTCAGTACTTCACCTGGGATGCGGAGAAGTGATGGCCGATCTCGACGTACTGAGCCCGCCAACGCGTGCAATCAGCTTCCGTGGTGAGCAGCTGGAATTGGTGCCGCTGACGCTGGCCCAGATCGGTCCCTTCATCACCGCCACGCGGCCGATCATTGGCCGCGTCCTGATCGCAGCCAGCATGGTCAACGCAGGCGCCTCGATTGAAGTGGCTGCACTGCTGATGGACGTGCTGGAGCAAGACGGGGAAGCGTTCGCCAAGGCCGGGGCGATCGTCACTGGCAAGCCGGAAGCCTGGGTTGCCGGTGGCAGCCTTGCCGATGCGGCCACGCTGGTGGAGGCAGTGGTGGAGCTCAATCAGGATTTTTTCGGCCAACGCCTGCCGAGCCTGATGCAGGCGGCAGGCAGGGCCATCCCCGCGCTGGTGGCGACGCAGACCCTCCCGGGTGGGCAGACGTCGTCCACTTCCTCATCGCCCGCGGCCACCAGCAACGAGACGTCCTGACCTACACCCTGGCGCAAGCCAAGGCATATGCCGCTGCCGCGGCGCGAGATGACCACTCGCGGCGGCGCGAGCAGGAAGCCGCAACGGCCAACGCCGTGCGCATGGCGATGGGCGCCGAGCCTGCCGCCTTCTCCAAGTACCTCAATGATCTGACCAGGTAAATGGCCGAACCCTCCGCAAATCTGCGTGTCCGCATCAGTGCGGATCTCGATGACATCAAGCAAGGCATGGCGGTGCTGCGCGGCCAGCTGGCCGATGTGCGCAAGCAGGCCGCCCAGCCGTTGCCCGCCAACAATCCGGTCAAGCAGCTGGGCATCTCGGCTGGCCAAACCAGTATGGCCATGCGTCAGCTGCCGGCGCAGTTCACGGACATCTTCACCAGCCTCCAGGGCGGCATGCCCTGGTTCACGGTACTTGTGCAGCAAGGTGGGCAGATCAAGGACAGCTTTGGCGGGATCAGGCCAGCGCTGTCGGGCGTGTCGACCGCGTTGCTGGAGATGGTCAATCCACTCACTGTCACCGCAACCGCGGTTGCCGCAGTCGCGCTGGCCTGGAAGCTCGGCAGCGATGAGGCCACCGCCTACCAGCGGGCACTGATCCTGACCGGTAATCAGTCCGGGCAGACGGCTGAGCGCCTGGCAGAGGTGGCTGCGCAGATGGACAGCTTGGACGGGGTGACTACCTCCAGCGCCGCGGCGGCGCTAACCCAGGTGGCCGCCACCGGCAAGTTCACTGCCGAGCAGCTGGAGACGGTGGCGATTGCTGCAGAGACCATGCGTGCCGGGACCGGCAAGGCGGTGGATGAAACCATCGCCGAGTTCGCCAAGATCAAAGCGGATCCGGTGGCTGCCTTGCTTGAGCTCAACGAGACGATGCACTTCCTGGACCAGACGCAGCTGGCCAACATCAAGACGCTGATCGAACAAGGCAACCAGGTCCAGGCAGTCGCGTCGGCTTTCAAGATCTACGCCGATACGCTCAAGGATCGGGCGGTCCATGTGCAGGAGAACCTGGGCTATGTCGAGCGTGCCTGGCGTGCAGTAAAGGGGGCCGCGCAGGAGGCATGGGACACCATGCTGGGCATTGGTCGGTCGGAAACTGCCACCGAAAAAATCAAGCAACTGCAGTCCAACATCGACGGTATCAATCGCGGCAATGGGGTTTATCAGGGCCTCAGTGATGCCAATCGCGCCAAATTGGTCAAGCAGTTCCAGCAACAGATCGAAGATCTGCAAAAGGAGGCCAACAAGAAGCCGGTCAAGGTCATCATGGCCGGCATCTACTCCGAGGTTGACAGCAAACAGGAGCAGGCACGCACCAAGTTTCAAGAGCAGGGCGTGCAGTACCTGAGCAAGCAAGCTCAGCTCGAAGAGCGCATCAAGGAGATGCGGACTCTGGCAGCCCAGGCCGGCATTACCGACACCAAGGTGCTGCAGCAACGCGAGCGCGTCATGCGCGACACTGCAGCGGCGGCCGGGGCGAGGGGCGCGGCCAGTATCGCGGCGTCCGGCCGGTCGGCTGGTCTGCAGACGATCAAGGATGCGTTGACGATTGAGCAGGCGCAGATCGCAACCAGCACCAAGTTGCTGCAGGCGCAGTACCAGGCGCGCGAGCTATCGGCCGAAACGTACTATCAGCGCATGCGCGAGCTGACCGAGCGCGGGAGCGTGGCCGAGGCACAGTCGCTGCAAAAGCAGATCGATTACCTCAAGGGCCGCAACGTCGCTGGCAAGGACGCTGTCGATGTGGGCAAGCAGGTGGGCGAAATGGAGGCGCAGCTGGCCAAGGTGCGCACCGAAGGCGCCGCCAAACTGGACGTGCTGGCAGCCGACGAGCGCAAGCTGCTCAAACAGCGCGAGGACGCACTGTCGTCCTACAAGGCGGCATTGGATGCGAGCACTGGCGCCCTGCGCGAAGAAATGGACGCCATGGTCGCACGCGTGGGTTCCGGCGATCGCGAATTCGAGATCCAGCAGCGCCTCAACGAGGTATACCGAGAGCAGGCGCAGCGGCTGACGGAACTGGCCCTACTCAAGCGCGTGGGTACGATCGATGCGCAGACCGCGGCCGCCGAGGAGCAAGCGGTGCGTGCGGCGACCGAACAGCGTGTTCAGGTGATCCGCGAGGGCTACGTGCGCATGGCCGACGCCCAGGCTGACTGGGGCAGGGGGGCATCGGCCGCGTGGGCCAACTATCGCGACCAAGCCAGCAATGCAGCAGGCGCGGTAGAAAGCGCCACCACCTCGGCGCTGAGTTCCTTCGAGGACATGGTGGTCAAGGCCACCACGAACGGCAAACTGAGCTTCAGCGACATGGCGAACTCCATCATCGCCGACTTTGCTCGGATCGCGGCGCGCAAGGGCATCGTCAGTCTGTTGGGTGCTGTGTTCGGCGGTGGAGCTGGAGCTGGCACTGTGCAGCGCGAAGCCATTCCGCTGCAGGGCTGGGACACCGGTGGATACACCGGACCAGGTGGCAAGTTCGAGCCTGCGGGCATTGTTCACAAAGGCGAGGGCGTACTGAGCCAGCGCGACATTGCCTCCATCGGCGGGCCGGGCGCATTCCTTTCGCTACTCAATACCATCCGCAGTGGTCGTGGCTATGCCGGCGGCGGCCTCGTGGGGAGTACAGCGATGCCCTCAACCCAGCGCGCCGGCAACGTCACCGTGGAGGTTCAAAATTTCAGTGGCCAACAGGTGACTCAGGAACGGCAGACGCAGCGCACGCCGGATGGTGATGAACTGGAGAGGGTCATTGTCAGAATCGGAGCACGCAATATCGCTCAAGGTGGGGAAATGGCTGGGGCAATGAAAAGCCGATTCGGCTTGCGCGAGCAACTGTGATGGCGAGCTTCCCTCCCTATGTAGGTGTCCTCTACGACACCGTGCGAAGCTCTTTCGATCCCTCTGTTCTCCGAACGGACATGGAGCGCGGCGTCCCCAAGCAGCGCATGCTCAACAGTCAGGTCTTGGTCAAGATCGCGATGACGCTCGACTTTGCAACGCCAACTGACGCGATACGCTTTGAGAATTGGTACTTCGACGAGATTCATCGAATTGATTGGTTCGAATTCACTCATCCCTTGACTGGGATGAAGGTGCACGCGCGCTTCGACGGCGGTGTGCTCGGGGAGCTGCGGCCGGTTGAAGGTGCCGATAGGCCATGGCAGCGAGATGTAACCGTGGAGTATCTGCGATGAGCTTCGCCGAGAACCGGCAGCGGGTGACAGAGCCTAGTGGCGTGCTGTTGTTCCTGGAAGTGCGTGCCGACAGCTTTACGGACGTTTTGCGATTGGTCAACGATACCCAGAACTGGACCAGCAACGGCGTGGAGTACGTCGGTATGCCGTTCGGGTTCAAGCTACCAGACGACACCGCGGGCCAGGTGCCGCGCGCGGTGCTGACAATCGACAATGTAGGCCGCGGAATCACCGAAGACCTTGAGTCTCTGCAGCCCAACGAAGTGGTCAGCGCAAAGCTGATGATCGCGGATATGGCGGCCCCCAGTGTGATCGTGCAGACCCTGAATCTGCCAATGACAAGCGTGAGCGTGAACGCAAATTCCGCCACGGCGCAATGCGGCGTTGACTTCCTCATGAGACAGCAGGCTGTGCTTTTGCGCTACACGCCGTTTCTCACTCCAGGGATCTTCTGATGCGACTGGTTGATGTTGAGCGCTTTGTCGGGATCGCCTACGACGAAGAGCGCTGCGATTGTGCTGACTTGGTGATCCTCGTACAGCGGGAGCTGTTTGGACGGGAGGTGGTGCTTCCCAACGGTCGCCCGCGCGGCCCGCGCGGGCAGGCAGCGCTGGGCCAATTGTCTAAGGGCTACGGCGTGCGGACGCAGGTTCCCCGCGACGGCGACTTGGTGTTGATGTATGAGCGCGGGAGGCCGGCGCACGTTGGCGTCTACTTCTGGCTGGCCCATGAGGGCCACTGCCTCCACAGCAACGAAAAGAACGGATGCTCCGTGATCCACAAGATTCGTCAACTTGCCGAGTTCGGTGCGCCTGTGGAGGGTATCTACGCATGGGCGTAATGGAGGCGCTGCCAGGGCACAGCCGACTGATCTGTACCCCCCATCCGGTGAGTTTGGATGGGCAGACCAACATCGCTGCACAAATGAAGGATGGGGAGACGCTAGGGTCCTTCCTGCGTCGCAACGTTCCCGACTGGACTGGTGATGCATGGGAGGTACGGATCAACGGCGTGCTGGTACCGGTGCAGGTCATGGAGCGTGTGCGGCCCAAAGACGGAACGCTGATCGAAGTTCGTGGCGTCGTGCGCAAGCAGGCGCTCTACATCGTTGCCATGATCGCGCTGACCTATTTCACCTTCGGTATCGGCTCGGCAGCAGGCTGGGGCGCGGGCGCGGCAGCGGGTGCTTTCGGTGGCGGTATAGCCGGCGCGATCTTTGCTTCTGCGGTGTTTGTGGCTGGCTCCATGTTGGTCAACAAGGTGCTGGGCCCCAAGGCGGACTCAACAACCTCTAAGGAGGCAGACTCGGTCTACAGCATCGGTGCAGCCAGGAACCAGTCGCGGCAATACCAGCCGCTACCACTCACCTTCGGCAGGGTCCGTGTGACCCCGGACGTGCTCACCAACCCCTACACCTATTACGAGGGCAACGATCAGTATGTGGCCCTTTTCTTGACGCCGGGGATCAATGTGGCCAGCGTGGAGGCGCTTTACCTTGGGGATGCGCTGCTGTCTTCGTACGAAGGCGTCACGACGTGGTTCAGCGGTTTCTCCGGCATGCCGGAGCAGACCATCCCGCTCTACAGCAACGTCGATACCGTAGACGGCGGCGAGCTGGCGAACACCACGGCATGGGTGACGCGCACCACCAGCGCCGATACGGTGCGCATCCAGGTCAACCTTGAGTACATCCTCGGCGGCGTTGGTACATCCGGCAAACCGTATCAAGTTGGCGAGACCGTCGAGGTGCAGTATTGCCCGACAGGCACGTCGCAGTGGACTTCGCTGATCACGCGCACGTTCCAGAGCAAAGACCTTGCCACGACCCGCCGAGCGACGCTGGCAAGAGACGTTGCACGTGGGCAATACGACGTGCGCGCCCGAATCCTGGGGCAGGGCAACTACTCCGGTTCCAACACGCAACGCAATGAATTCCAATGGAGCACGCTGAGCAGCGTCCAGGCCGACGATACGCAATACCGAGGCATCCCGCGCATTGGCATCCGCATGAAAGCTACCGGTCAGCTCAACGGCGCGCCGGACGAGATTCGATGCGTCGTCCATACCAAGCCGACCGAGGTGTGGAACGGATCGACGTGGGTGCAGCAGGAAACATCCAACCCCGGCGCGCAGATCCTGCGTTACGCCCGAGGCCTGACCGACCCAACCGGCAAGCGTATCGCCGGCATCGGCCTGAGCGATGACCTGATTGACGTGCCTGCGCTCCAAGCGTTTAGCCTGCACTGCGCTGCCAACGGCTACACATACGACTACTGCATCAAGGATCCACGCAGTCACGATGAGATGGTCAACGCCCTGGCGCTTGTTGGCATGGGGCAAGTGACATGGGCCGGTGGCAAGTTGAGCGTAGTTTGGGCTGCGGACGAGCAGCCGCTTGGCGGCGTCGTCAACATGGCGACGATCCGGAAAGGGCAGTTTCAGGTCGATTACACGCTGGCCAATGCAGCTGATGGCATCGAGTACACGTACTACGATAGCGAGACGTGGGAGCCATTGCCTGTAAGAGTGCAGGCACCCGGCGTGACCACAATGCTTAACCCCGCGCGTCTGACAGGCGAAGGCGTAACGCGAAAGGATCACGCAGCTGAGCTTGCACGCTATCACCTTGCCCAATCGCTTTACCAATACAAGGACATCAGCTACAGCACAGATCTGGAGCATCTGAGCTATCGAAGGCTCACGCCGCTAGCTCTTCAGCACGATATGACGCAATGGGGTTACGGTGGGCGTGTGCAGGCCGTCGTGCAGGTTGGCGGCACGGTAACGCTGACCCTAGATGAGAGCGTGCCAGCACCGCCAGCCGACAACGCATTCATCGGCCTTCGGATACCGGGCGAGCAGGTCTACCGCGTGTTTGGTATCCAGCCATTCGGAGGTGAGACGAGGACGATCACTCTGAAGGAAGCCTGGCCCAATGATGCGGCGTTACCAGGCGATAGTGCGCTCAATCCGGCGCACGACACGATCTGGATCTACGACTTCAAGCAGACACCGGGTTATCGGGTTCGTGTGGTTGGGATCCAGCCAGAGAGTGATCTAAAGGGGGCAAGCGTATCTGTGGTGGCTGAGCCACCAGAGTTTTGGGCCTACGTAAAGACAGGGCAATACGCGCCGCCGCCTAATCAATCCCTGCTGCGTACGCGGCCAGTTGCCAGCAATCTCAAGGTGAGCGAGTCGCAGGTGGTACAGGGCGATACGGTGTACACCGAGCTGGTGGCCACGTTCGATATAACCGGGCCAGTAGGCCGGACCATCGTCATGTCCGATCTGGATGGGAACTCCGAGCTGGAGATGGTGGCCGAGACGATCACGCGTACCGCACGATGGCGTATTCCTGGCGCGGGAACTTACGCAATAGTCGTGCGGCCGTTTAACCCGGAGGGATTCCCGGGTGTATCGGTTAGCGGCACGTACACGACCACCGGTGCCGGTTCTGCCCCCGTCAACGTAGATACGTTCACGATCGATGAGCTCGGCGGTGGCATCCGCAGGTATTCCTGGGGGTTCGATGCGAACACGATTCGCTCGCCGGATTATACGGGCGTGCAGATCCGTTACATCGCAGGCAGCGTCGCCAACCCGAATTGGTCCGCAATGACCCCGCTGGGTGACACCGATGGAGCCCACGCGTCAGCGTTCGAATCGACCTTGCCAGAGGCGGGCAGCTGGACGTTTGCCATTCGCGCAATGAACACCAGCGGCAACCTCTCGAACACAATGCTGACGGTGCAGAAGGCATTGACCAACAATCTCGGGCAAGAACTGGTCCAGGTCATCCAGAAGCTGACGATCAATGAACAGCGCTTGATTGAAACAATCGAGCAGGTGGACGGGCAGGCTGAGTCGATCATCCAGCAGGAGATCAACATCTCGAAGATCAACGGGCGTGAAGTGCAAAACCGCGCCTACATCTCTCAGTTGCAGGAGACCTCCGTTACTGAAGAGGGCGCGAATGCGCTGGTGCAGCAGCAAGTCGCTGCGGCGACAGGGGATCTGCAGGCCACGGTGCAGCAAACCTCAGAGGCGATTACAAACATCAACGGTACGCTCTCGGCCTACCACAACGTGAAGGTCCAGACGACGATCAACGGCAGGGCATACTTGGCTGGCATCGGTGTTGGTGTGGACGGCAGTGGCGGGGTGGCACAGAGCGAAATCGTCATGCTGGCCGACCGGCTGGTGCTGCTGAATCAGACGGTTAACGGGCAGTACTTCTACCCGTTTGAGCTCGTCGGCGGTGTGGCCTACTTCAACGCCGCAATGATTCGCGACGGCACAATCACCAATGCGAAGATCGGCGAGGAGATCAAGTCCCTCAACTACCTTTGGGATGGTGCCAATGGCATTTACCGTGGCTGGCGCATTGGCAAGGACGGCACGGCGCAGTTCGGCGGCGATGTGGAAGTGCGCGGCGATGTCTCGGCTCGCAGCATCACCGGCTCGTTTGAGGCGGGCATCGCGGTCAACTGGTCGGGATCGATCAGCAATGGCGGCATCACCCCAGTCTTCACGCTGCCGGCTCCACTCAACGCCACGCAGTCGCATCGGCCTGAGTTAGTGCTGGCCCTGCAGTTGAAGACCGGCGACGGTCAGGACGCTACCAGCTGCACTGTAACGCTGCAGCGTCAGAACCCGAACAACGCGAGCGAGTGGTGGAACATCACGACCCGCGAGTTCGCCATCTTCAAATTCACCAACGCGTCGATGGCCTTTATGTTCCTGGACGACTGGACGAATGTTCCGAACAGCTTTCGTTTCGTCATCACGCAGATCAATGGTCAGGCGATCAGCCTCACCAACATCAACGGGCGCATTCGCGGCGCACGCTAAGGACACGCAATGGCAACTCCCGGCTATCTCAGCAATGCCGAACTGGCAAACCAGGTCGTCGCGTTGGTCCAGAAATACAACGTCTTCACCGATGAGCAGGTCGCATTTTTCACAAGCGATCAGTCGACGGTCACAATGACTGTGCCAGATGGCGACACAATCGCCGTGCCGTCGCTTGCCAGCTTGGTGGCCGGTGGCGGCAGTGCCGGTGTGGCCATTTACGAGAGCGTGGCTGCAGGCGTGGCTGCCGTGGAGGGTGGTCAGTATTTCTTCGTGACCCTTGATGTCGGCACGTATCTCGGACTCTATCGTAAGGCCGGAACTGTCGGCATCGAAGTAGCGCGCTACCCGAGCCGCGAATTGATCGACGGTACTGGCGTGACGGCGGATATTGGATCTGCCGTGGCGCATGCCGACGCAATCATGTTGACGCCCTTCAACGAGTTTGACTTGGACACGACCGTGCAGGTCTCAAGCTCGGGCCGAGGCTTCAACACAGTGCTTGATGAAGTGGTCAACAGCGTGACGCTGGCAAACGCACAGGCGAACTTCAAGCACATGGTGCGCGATGATCTGTCGCGGCTGGTCGGCGTGCGCACCGTGTGCGTGTGGACCCAGTGGTTTTCGGTGTGCGGCAATATCAGTGGCGCAGATCCCGGCGTCGTGCAGCCGGCCATTAATTCCGACATCGCTAGCAAGCTCTCAAGCGCGGGACAATGGAGCGTCAATGGCGTCACGGCTTCCACTGCGCTACAGCTGCAAGGACATGCCGGTGGCACGCAGGACGACGGCGCGCAAGTGCGCGGCATGAAGTACCTGCTGGACCGCGGCTACGAAGTAGGCTTCGTGCCGATCGTCCTCGGGCGCGTCAACCGGGGCGGGCTATCTGAGTCGCAGGCGTTGGTCTGGCGTGGATTCTTTCATTGGTCCACCACCGCGTTGTTCTCTGCATGGCTGGACAGCTACAAGGCCATGCATGCCCGTTACATCGCGCTGTTCCGCGCCAACGGCATTGCGCCGGCATGGTGGTATCTAGCGTCGGAGCTCAGTGAGTTGGAAAAGTCATCCACGGATGCGCAGTGGGCGTTGTGGGTCGCGTCCTGCGCGCAGATCGCGGCGGATGTCAAAGCGGCCTTCCCGAGCTGCCGCATCGCGTATGCAGCCAACTACACAGAGTACGGGGTGGGCACGGCATTTCGACTGGATGCGATCTGGACCCAGCCCAATGTGGACGAGGTGGGAATCGAGTGGTACTTCCGGCTGACCTCTGGCGTCACGGGAAGCGCGGAGAGCGTCGTCGCTGGCCTCGCGGCTGGGGAGGACATGGACTACACGTACAGCACGTCCGATGGCAACCAGCGCATGCTGAGTGGCTCCAGCGGCGTGGGCAAGGTCAACGAGACCCGGACGCCGATCGATGCCAGCGCTGGCATCAAGAACACGGTGGGCTTCTGGCAGGGTGCACACTACGTGCCCAAGCAGGCCGGATTCATCGCTCAGGCAAGCCCGCAGCCAGGTTACGGCCGCGGCTACGATCCCTACGGGTTGCCGGGCATGACAGGTAATGCGGTGGTGGCCGTGGCGCCTGGTGTGATCTACCCAGGCACGTCAGGGGCGCACTATCCACCGGCGGGAGCCTCGACCTATCTGCTATGCGATGGGACCGCCACTGCAGGCTATGGCCAGTTCAAGACACCTACGTTCAGCGGCGGCACCCAGGCCGAGTGGCGGCTGGAGGTCGATTTCCAGCTCACTGCCACGCCCGCGGGCAACTATGCGCGCGTGGTGCGCCTCGGTGGTGTGATCGAGATCATGGCCGATGGCTCCACGCTGAAGCTCGGCGTCGGTCCAGATGGCAACCAGTACTTCGCCGACCTGGGTGCGCTCGACACCCGTGCCCACACGCTGGTGGCGTCACTCAACATCGAAGCTGGCGTGCTGACCATCGTCTATGACGGCGTGTCCGCCCAGCACGCGATTGCCGCCGCGCAGCGGCCCGCAATCCCCTCCAATGCAGATTTCGTCATCGGCGGGTACAACCCCAACAGCAACCTCATGCCGCTCAGAGCGCACCGGTTGCAGCTGACCTTCGTGCGCGATGGTGTGCGTTGGGGCGGGACGTTTCATTTCGACGACACCTACGCCGGAGTGCGGACGGCGTGGGTGCCCAAGATGAAGAAGATTTCCGCCACCGAACTTGGGTATGCGTCGATCGGCGGCACCTGCGTGGAGCCTAGCCAGTTCGTCTATGCGGACTTGGGCAGCTCGGCGATGCCGCTGCCGACGATCCTCAATAGCACGACGCGGGCGATCTACCAGTCCTTTATTGCGAAGGGCTGGAAGCCAGCAGAGGTGTATGCGGCCTACGGGAGCAACTTCAACTATGCCCCGTTTGAGCAGTTCTATGCGCTGCGCGAGACACTTCGCTACATGCATTCCCTGCAGCAGCGAGGCATGCTCAAGTCGATCTGTCTTTACAACCTGGATGCGCGGCCAGCCGCTGCGATGGCTGCAACGCTTGGGGGAGTGCTGTATTACCTGGATGCACCGATGTCCGTCTTCGGCCATTCGCTCAACGGCAAGCTGGCTGGCGGCAGCTCGTTGTATCACGACCGGATTCTTCAAAGGGGTTCGATCCTGTAGGCTGCGGCGTGTGTCTCAGCCTGGGAGATTGCAAAGGTTGAACATGCTGGCACACCGGCGAGGAGACTTTACGCCCGGAAGCGTCCGCATTGCGCTCCATTCTCTGGCAAACGCGCCAGCAGCATCCTGAGCGGGCTGTGCCCTCTGGCGCCACGACATCCTCTCCCGGTTACCCGACCCACCGCGATCACGCATCGCTTTCCAGACTGCTGGCAATCGGTGCCGATACCGCAATAGCTGAGTTTCCATGACACGTCCAATCATTCCTTGGCCGGGCGGCAAACGCCGCCTGATCAAACACCTGTACCCGCATTTTCCCGCCCATGAGACCTACGTCGAAGCCTTTGCTGGCGGCGCGGCCGCACTGCTCATGCGCTCTCGGCCCGCGCCGCTGGAAGTGCTCAACGATATCAACAGCGATCTTGTCTGCCTGTATCGCTGTGTGCGGCATCACCTCGATGAGTTCGTCCGCATGTTCCGCTGGTCGCTCGTGTCGCGGCAGATGTTTGAGTGGGCGCACATGGAGCGTCCGGAAACCTTGACCGACATCCAGCGCGCTGCGCGCTTCTACTATCTGCAGAAGCTTGCCTTCGGCGGAAAGGTCGACGGCCAGACCTTTGGGGTCGTGGCCAGCGGCACCGGGCCGCGTCTGAACCTGCTGCGCATTGAGGAAGAACTGAGCGCGGTGCACCTGCGCCTTGCCAACGTGGTCATCGAACACCTGCCGTGGGATGCGTGCATCACGCGCTACGATCGTCCAGGGACGTTGTTCTACCTCGATCCGCCGTATTGGCAAACGGAAGGGTACGGCGTCGAGTTTGCTTGGGACCAGTACGAGCGCCTCGCCAGCATGGTGCGCACGCTGCGGGGCAAAGCGGTGATCTCCATCAACGATCACCCGGATATCCGGCGCGTCTTCGCCGGCTTGGATCTGGTGCCTCTGCAGCTTGGCTACACCATCGGCAGCCCTGGAGACCGGGATCGCCTGTTTGGCGAGCTGATCATCAAGAGTTGGGACGACCGCCAGGCGGCATTGTTGTGAGCTGTCCGGCGTCTGTCTGGCGCGTGCGCGATCGCTTGCTGTGCCTGCCCATCAGAGCGTCACTGTGGCTTCTTCCAACGCATGAGAAAAACGCATGAGCCAGTACCCCAGCCAAGGCATCGACATGGATCTCATCGAGCAGTTCCAAGCGCTCGATACCCGCTTCCTGCTGGCCCTGCACCATGGCGATGTAGATGCGGTCGCAGTGGCGCGTCGGGAGCTGGCCATGCGCGGTGTGGACGGGACTGGCCGCTGGG
Organism: Xanthomonas maliensis; assembly: GCF_009192945.1. Taxonomy (GTDB): domain Bacteria; phylum Pseudomonadota; class Gammaproteobacteria; order Xanthomonadales; family Xanthomonadaceae; genus Xanthomonas; species Xanthomonas maliensis. Next base: position 47,995 of record NZ_NSET01000033.1, read on the forward strand.
TCGGCTTCGCACAAGCCTGCGAACGGCTGGGGATTTGATCGCTCAGCCGACAACGGCAAGGAGTTCGCCGATCATCGGCACATTGCCGCCTGCTTGCAAAGCGATTTCTATTTCGCAGATCTGTACTGCCCATGGCAGCGCGGAAGCAACGAGAATGCCAACGGCTTGACACGCCAATACTTGCCACGACAGACCGATTTCAGCACCATCACCGGTGCGCACCTGCGATGGATCGAGCAGCGGCTCTAAAATCGTCCGCGCAAGATACTTGGATTCAAAACGCCCCTCGAAGTCTTCTCCGTGGAGGTCCTCAACAGCGTTGCGAACCGGAGTTGAATTCGCCTCTCGAATCCCTACCTTCCGCGCTGAAACGGTCTTGGCGCGGCCGTACAGCCAACTACAGCTATAGGAAATCTCTCGATGAGCAACACCGAAATTATGAAGATACAAGCTAACGCCCTGACGCCTGAACTCGTCGCCGAGCTGGTCGCACTTCAACAAGAAGCGCAGCGGTTCTTGTCAACGCAGCAAAGCTACACTAAGGTGATTTTCGACGTGTTCGACGGTGCCGAGTTGCTGACACCGGATTCGCTCGCCAAGGTGAACAATGCCGTGATGATTGCCCACCAGATGACAGCTAACGTGCAAAAGCGCATGAACGCTTTGCGCGGCAAGCTGCCGGAGGGCTACCAAGACGAGAACGGCCATTTCTGGAACGCCCGTACTTTCGACTTGCTGCGTGACACGCACAATGACTTCGACAAGGCGGTGAAGACCGCCAAGAAGATTTCCGATTGGGCCTCGGTGAAAATCGACGGCACAAGCTACCGGGAACAATAGCGGCCGACCTGCTTTATGGCCCAGGCGGTGACGGCACGCGCGCCTGGTCAGCTCGATCGTCGGGCTTTGGGAGCCGGTCATAGCGCACGATGCCGTCGTGCGTAATGGTGAAACGCAGATCGGAAGCGACAAATGTCTCAGCAGCAAGGCCGCCATAGACGGAATCGCAGACCCATACCGCCATGGCCAAGCTCATCATGGAGCGTTCCATCTCACGGTCGCGATCCGGCTTGTTCGACTGGTACGCTTCGAGGATCTCCCTGCCGAAGAACGGCACGGCGCCGGCTGCCCAGTCCGCGCCGCGCTCCCGTGCCATGTCCTGCCGGGCCTCGGCGGCGACGGTGAGCATCAATGCATTCATCGAGATTGCCATGCGGTGGGCGACGTCGCCGGCGGTGTCGAGTAGGATGGTTGTGACTTTCATGAGGTCGCCTTGCTGGATGGATTGTTGCATCACGCCGACGGTTTGCGCTTTCCGGTCGCCCACTTTCCGCCAGCGGTCAGCGCAGGTAATCGGGGCTTGAATGGAGTTTTCGGAAACTACGCCTTCATATCTTTGGCGCTGGACAGCTGCACAGTGCCCCCCTTGGCCTGTTGCGCGCCGATCTACTGCTTGGGCGTGATCGGCTGCATGCTCTCGGCGCCGAGGGATTAACCTTAATAGCGGAAGTAGCTGTCGCCCATTGCAGGAGGGTCGGTGGGCTTTCTCTTAAGCTTAGTGATTTCTCGAAGATTGATGTTCTTGACGTCAGTCCATCCTAAAGAGATAAATATTGGTTCAGCCATCTCAATAAATGAGGAAAATCGACGACCTATTCGGTAACCAAGCCACGAAAAAAGAATCAAGCCGGAGAAAATGCAGCCTAGCAATAAATCTATTTTTATAAAAGAACCTTTATTAAGAGCATAATCTGCGATAGATGCTATAACGTAGAATATTGAGGTTACAATCCCACCAAATATTGCCGTTTTCTTAATAACTCCTTTCCAGTGCGCCGTGGAACCAGCTGAAACATGAGGGTAGAGCACGATCACGCGCTCTTTGGGGTCCAGTACAGCAAACCCTAAATATTCTCCATTTAACCCGCGCTCTACAACGGCCTTCACTTCGTCACCCTCTTTAAAGGGCCAATTCCACAGCAGAGCATTAACACGAATACCCTCAAGCTCAAAACTCACTTGGGAAACTGGCTCACTCATTTCTTCCATAGACATAGCGACTATACCGGCCGCTGCACCACTTAGCCCTAAAGCGGCGGCTGCAGCGCCAGTCGCAGCCATGCCTTCACGATCTCCAGCACGAAAGAAGACTTCAGCCGTGGTGTTAGTGACATTCACATTCTTAAGGGCGCCACTTAAAACTTTTACCTCGCCATCAGGATCAGAGTTCATTCAAAAGTGCCTCAGTTGCTCGTCAGTGCGGGCGCACAGTCACCTGCCCGATTGCCTTCTTAAATTCCTCATCTTGTTGCTTGATGTCTTTATAGCGCGGCTGGCTTGCGCCGAAGCCCAACCACCCGCCCTCTTCGATCTTTCCAAACCTATTGCTTTCACACCATTTTTCGAGGGCATCAGCGTCGAGCGCATATATAAGAACATCGATTGCCAGCAGAGCTATTGTCACTTCCCAACCACCAAGCCTTATTATCCAGCCCCCCAATTTCCTCATTGACATCTTTGCCAGCACTTCCCCGCCTTCCTTAGCTGCTGCCGCTTGCAATCCTGCTTTCAGTCCATCAAGCCATATCACCAAACCTTTTCGCCCTATTGCCCGTTCAAGCACGGGCGCCGAATAGGTTAGTGCGGTAAGAAATTGTGCTCCGCCAACCAAAACGCCGGAGAGCGATTTCAATATGTACATCACCATCATTGGATAATCCCCCTTTGCTCTGTTAGAGGCAAGATCACCCAGATCATAATAAACCCCAATATACGTACCAAACCCACCCAACCACCCACCGATGGCCTTCATCCTAGACACGCTGCGGCTGGCGTCGCCGAAGAATTCCTTGCTCACCTTCTCGGCCATGCTGGTGTACACCGACACCAGCGAGGCCCCCGAGGCCACCAGGCTGCCGTAGTCGCGTGCTTGCTTGTCCGACTTGGCCAGCAGGTTGATGAAGTTCACCAGCTCCAGCACGCCGGTCAGCGAGGCCAATCGCACCGCATTGCGACTGCTCTGGCTGGCTTGCGCCCAGCGTTGGCGCATCAGTTCGGTGCCCTTGTGCCGCTCCACATCGCGCAGGGCATACATCATCGGCGTGCCGCTGGTCAGCTGCTGGCTGCGGTAGTGCTGCACGCGCTCCAGGAAGTAGTTGCGGATGCTCGCGCCCGTGCTCGCCTCGACGCTGATCAGGTTCGAGGCCTCGTTTTGGTCCATCAACCCGCGCGTCATCAGCACGAAACGCACCAGCGCGTTGCCCACCTTGTCCTGCACGCCGTTGAGCGGGAAGCGATTGAGCAGGAACGCGCCGGCCGTGGTCACAAAGCGATCCGCCCCGCTCTGGCGCAACAGACGATCGCTGGCGCTCAGCGGCGCGGCCTGCGTCTGCACTGCCTCGAACTTCTCGTACACGCCCAGGTATTGCTTGAGCGTCTTGCTCGCGCTCTCGAACACGCTCCAGCCGGCGCCGCCGGCCGACAGCAAGGTGTCCTTGTGCTTGTCCGCTTCGCTCAGCGTGGTCTTCAGCTCCTGCCGCGG
>NZ_NSET01000034.1 GCF_009192945.1 Xanthomonas maliensis
AGCTGGGAGGCATTGGCCTAGCGCACGCCTTCGTGGGCGGCCAGCTTGACCGTGGCATGGGTGCCGGCGGCCTGGCTGAAGGTCTTGCCCAGGGTCTGCAGTTGGGTGAGCAGGGCCACCGGTTGTGCGGCATCGCCGGCCGGGGATGCGTCCTGGTGGGCGTAGCTGCTCAGCCACAGCCCGGACTGCCCGCGTACCGCGCCCCAGGCGTCGGTGCGCAGCTCGAAGCCTTCGCCGCGGAAGCTGCCGCGGTAGTTGTCGGCCTGGTGGATCAGGTGCCCCAGGCTGAGCTGGCTGGCGGCCTGGGTGGTGGCCAGCTGGGTGCGCAGCTGCTGGTCGCTGTCGTCGAACAGCAGCCGGGTATGGCCGCTGCCGCCCCATTCCTTGGATTGCACACCCCACAGCGCGCCGGGATGGCGGTGGTTGTCGTCGCCGGCACCGGCCGCATGCCAGACCGGCGCATGGCCGCCGGCCAGGTTGGCCTGGGCGCTGGGCGTGCTGTCGGCGGCCTGGGCGAACAGGGTGCTGGGTGAGGCGGCGGCGGCCGTCCCTGGCGCGGCATCCATGGCTCCGGATGGACCGGCCCGGCCATCCGTGGCCGGGCGCTCACCGGCGTGGCCCGCATGCGGGCCAGACACGCCGGTTCGCCCACCAGGAGTGGCCGGTACGCCGGCTTCGCCGCGGCCGTTGTACAGCGCGCCCAGCACCACCGGGCGGTCGATGTCGCCTTCCAGGAAGCCGACCAGCACTTCCTGGCCGATGCGCGGCAGAAACTGGCTGCCCACGCCGGGGCCGGCATAGCGCTGCACCACCCGCAGCCAGGTGCTGTCGGTGGCGCCGTTGCTGCCATCGGCGCCGTCCTGGAAGTGGAACTGCACGCGGATGCGGCCTTGCGCGTCGGCATAGACCTCCTGGCTGCCGCCGCCGTCGGCACCGACCACACGCGCGCTCTGGTAGCCCGGGGCGGTGGGACGGGGGTTCAGGCGTGCGCCGGTGGCGTCGGCCAGCACCGGCCGCCACGGCCGGCTGCGCTCCACCGCCTGGAAGGCATTGGCGTAGCCCACCGCTTCGGCCTGCGTCCACACCTGCGGATCGAGGGAGAGCTCGGCCAGCGGCGGGGCCGGCAAGGCCTGTGCGAGCGTGGTGCGCAGGTCCACCGGCAGGTTGTTGACGGCGGCGTGATGGACCTCGGTCAGCAGCAGTTCGCAAATACGACTACATGCTTCCCATCATCCCAAACGCTTGGCCGATGGTCGGTACATTGACTGGCGGCATGGGGGTGGTCAACGGATCGATGCATTCCTGCTGCTTCCAACTGCTTGTCAGCTTGAACACGGAGCGGTAACGCAAATAGCCGTTTGTCGCCAAGACCGGGATATCGAGTTCGGTCCAGGTCTTCATATAAAAGCCGGCGAGCGAATCGTGCGCGTAGTTGTCGAACAAATTGGCCACCACCGGCGCCACGGGTTGTCTGGCAAGCACGACATCGAGCAATTCCTTTGTGCTGGCGGTTGACAAATCCGCAGACTCCATGCGCCTGGGAGGCACCGGACGTGGCCCTTGGCGATTGCTCTGCCACGCAAGGTCCCTCGCCTTGTAATCGGCAAACGACTGTTGATATCCATTGACCGCATCATTTTGTCGACTCAGGTCGGCGACCAATTGACCGAAGTTCTTCTGGGCCTTGGCGAGGTCCACTTGATCTTCCGAGTCGGCACGTAGATAGAAAGGTTGTTTCAACAGGCTGTCGGCGCCCTCCCACAGGCGCATGCCCTTCCACTGCACGTACTGGCGGCAATGCTGCCTGATCTGCTGCATATGGTCGCCGCCTGGCACCCCATGCCCGGCGAGCCAGCCGTTGTAGGCATCGATCAATTGCGGGTGGCAACCAAAATGCTTGGCGAGCGCGGGCTTCTGGCGAATTTCCTCCATCGTCATCAGCGGGACGCCGGCCTTGATGGCCTCGTGATGCATATCGATCAACGGGATCTGGGACAGCTTGGCGGTTCCCTCCGCCTTGCCGTTCACGAAATCCTTGCCCTGTCCGCCGGGGCTATAGCCACCTCCGACGTCCGAGTGCATACCCGGATACAGCACTTCTTTGCCGGAAGCGGCCAAGTCCGCCGGAAAATTGATGCGTTGCTCGTGGAGTGCCGCGAAGTGGACGCATTGCTTCACCTCGGGATGAATGCTCATCATCTCGCCGTGCGCCCAGGCCATCTTGCCCTCGCTGATGCGCGACATCGCCGCCATGCCGACCGATGCCACGGTGTCGAAAATCCCCAGAAAGGTCAGCTGCATCGGCACGCCGGCCAGGTTGTAGCCGCAGCCGCTGCCCCAGGGCTGCACCACTTCGTACAACCAGTGCACGAAGGCACGTGCGGTGGCGGCACCACGCGAAAAGCCGAACACGGCGATATTCAGCGACTTGACCCTGCGCTGATGGCTCTTGACCAACTGCTCCAGCTTGCGGCCATAGGCTTCCAGGTAGGTCCGACGCCTAAATCCTTCTGCGAGCGACACCTGGCTCATCTGGCTGACGATAAACTTGGCCTCATCATTTTCGATTAGATTCGCGCCAGTCAGATAGCGATTTACAGAATTGTAGACTTGGATAATTGCCCAGTTGATCCGGTGCGCTCCATAGAGCGCCGCTGCGCCACCGAGAGTGCTCCCCTCGGTCGAGGTGTCGCCAACTTCGGGGAAAGGAGTTCCGACGCCAGGCATGTAATGGTTGAAGAAGCCGTTATCGGGCTCATCTAGCCTGGCGTCATATAGACGGGCAATATTGCTATGCCCATCCCTGGCGCGTTGCGTTTGCGTGCTGCGCGTCTTGCCTTCGACGAAGGTTCCTTGCCACTTCCAGTTGTTGCCGGTGCCATCGAAGAACATGTTGACGTGGACCTGCCCCTGGCATTCCGACTGCTTGTCGCGCAGGCAGGCCATCGCCTGCGCGCGGCGCTGCGCCTCGGCGGGGGTCAACCTGCGCTGGCCGTCCGCCGGCATCGGTACCGCACCTGTGGGATAACTCGTCATTTCTGGTCTCCTTTCCGTCCATGCCTCCACACCTCGACCGGATCTTCGCCTGGATAGAGCCCCGCTTCCGGGCCCTTGAGGGGATAATCAGCCCCGCCCAATCCCCCCAGCGTCACGAACACCTTGACCTGGCCGTTGCGCAGGAAGTGCACGGAGAACTGGCCAGTCCGCTTGGCATCGTACTTCGGCACCTCGACGACACGCTCCTGGTAGTGCTCGTCGTAGTCGTCGGTCCAACCGACCTTGACGCGCAAGCCCGGTTTCCACGGATCAGGAATGCTGATGCAGCAAGCGAATTTCCCACCGCCACGATGCGCTTGCAAAAACCCCCCTTCATTACCATCCACGGTGAAATGGCCCACATCCTTGTCCGTGTGGTTGTAGCCCACCAGATTGGTACTTACGGTGTTGCCGCCATGACAGGCAGTCATCCAGGTCAGCAGCAGCGCGCCGAGCAGGCCGCGGGCAATGATCGTGATGCATGAAATGGAGCTTGGCGTCATTGGTCGAATGGTCCTTTGGGCGGCACCCCTGGAATCAACTCCGCCTCCTTGCCCTTGAGTGGGTAATCCGGATGCCAGAGCGCATACATGGTGACGAAGACCTTGATCTGGCCGTTACGTAGAAAGTGCACGGCCATGTCGCCGTATTTGTCGTAACGCGGTACCGGCACCCGCCTTTCCTGGTAATGCTCGTCATGGTCATCGGTCTAGCCGACCGTCACCGTCATGCCCGGCTTCCAGGGCTTCGGGATATTGATGCAGCACACGAACTTTCCACCGCCCCTATTTGCCTGCAGAAAGCCGCCCTCGTTGCCGTCCACGGTGAAATGGCCGATATCGCTGTCGGTATGGTTATAGCCCACCAGATTGACGCCCACGGTGCTTTCACCACAGGCGCCGAGGCATGGCAGCAACCCAAGCAATAGCACGATGCCCCAGCTGGTCCAGCGTGTCGCTCTCACAGTGTGCTCCCGAATTGATTGAGACGATCTGTTGCGTCTACTGTCGATGATACGGCGGGTATGACCTCCCAAAGCGGCCTTCCCAATTGCCAGACATCGTCCGGCACTGTGGTGGACCATGCCGCAAATGCCTGCTGGTGCAGGGGTGCGGGCGTCTCCAGCCGTGCCGCGACATAAGGATGGCGGCGAAAGGCATTGGCGGTATAACGCGCCAATAGAAGGTACTGCACGTAATCGTCGATTTTCGATGGTCAGGCTGGCGCAGCTTTCGTTTAGGGCGCCAGCGCTGGAGCGGGCGACACTGGCAGGTCGCACCTATGTCGGTGCTACGAGGCGTCCAGTCATACAAAAAACACCCACGTCACCGAATCCTTAGAACCTGGGCAGCCCGGTTGGAATCAGCTTCTTGATCTGGTCGCCCACGAACTCCTTGCCGGAATCGATCACGCCATCGATCGCGCTGTCGACAGTGGAATTGACGGCATCCCCGACTGCCCGCCTTGCCCGATCCGGCAATTGCTTGATCTGATCGAGCTTCTCGTCCACCGCATCCATGCTTTTCTGAAATGCCGATGCTTCCGCCGATGGCGCTGGCAAGAAGATCGTCCGCCAGCGCAGGAAGCCGAACATGCCATAGGACTCGCGGCCCTCCGCCTCGTCCGGCACCACGCCTCCACTGCTACGCCAGGCCTTGAGGTCTTCCAGATCCTTGCCGGCGACCAGCGGGGGCATCGGGCGGACTTCGGGCGTGGGCTGGAAACTGCCGGGGTTCTGCTGGGCCTTGCGCACCGCATCGCCAATGACCGGTTGCACTTCGCGATTCCAAGCCTGCCAGGCCTTGTCTTGTGCATCGAGCTTGGCCATGCGTTCACGGTACTGACGTTTCCACGCTTCTTCGTTGGCCGCGCCAAAGGGCTTGAACCAGGCGCGCGAGTCGTGCGAATAGTCATCGTGGAGCCGGACGATGCGCGGATCCATCGGCGAGAGATCGTTCCAAGCCGGCTTGACCTCCTTCCACTGCTTCATCTTCTCGCCCCAGAGTGCGGCAACGAAATCGTCGCGCACGGACAAGATGGTCATTCGTCTGAGCACCCTGCCCACAGAGGACTGCGTCGAATACGCGCTATCCTGCTCATCCTGTTGCAGCGCTGCCCATTCCTGACGCAACTCCGCATTAGCCTTGAGCAGATCCGTCACATCCTGCTGCTTGTACTTGGCGGCACGTTTGACGAACGGCTGCTGCGCCATGCCCTCGGGTGTGCTGTCGTCCAGTCGCAGCCGCCGCCAGCGCAGATACAGGGCATAGTGGGCCTGGATCAGGGCGATGCTGTTGCCGGCCTTGATGCCGGCGGTGGCGGCCACATAGCCGTTGAAGGCGTCGATCAGGCCCTTGTCGACCTTGAACGCATCCTTGCTTCGTTGCGCCAGACGCGATGCCGACAGATTCAATGGCACCCCCGCCGCCAGGGCCTCGCGGTACATATGGCAGAGCGCGATCTGCGACAGCTTGGCGCTGTCGTCGATGCTGTCGCCGATGAAGGCCTTGCCCTGTTCGCCCGGCTCGTAGCCGCCGCCCACATCCGAATGCACGCCGGGGTAGACCACTTCCTCGCCGCTGACGCCGGCGGCGGTGTCCAGCGGGAACGAGCCGCGCACCTCGTGGGCCGCCACCAGGTGCACGCAGCGCCGCACGTACGGTGCGATCCTGAGGTCGTGCTCGTCGGCATAGCCGCCATGGCCCTTCCACAACCGCGAGCTGTTGGCCAGGCCCACCGAGGCCACCGTGTCGAAGATCCCCAGCAGGTCCACCTGCACAGGGATACCGCACAGGCGCAGGTCGCCGTTGCCGCCATCGCAGGCGTCCTTGAGCCAACTGGTGAACACGCGAGCTTCGGCGGCGCCGCGCGAAAAGCCGAACACCGAGACCCGGATGCTGCGGACCCGCGGCTTGGGCTGTGCGCGTTGCCACTGTTCCACCCGCTTGCGCAGCTCGGCGCGGCGTTCGGCCAGTACCTTGCGGCGGCCACTGTGATCGGGCGGATTCAGGGCAGTGGCGGTCAGGCTCTGGATGGAGGCAGCCATGCTGATCTGCCGCAGCATCTCGGTCTCGTCGCCGGCGATCTTGCGCAGCTCCATCGAGGGGATATTGATGTCCCGTGCCATGCGACGCACCGTGGCAGGATCGTTCTGGCCCAGCGCTTGCCCGAGATCGATGCGCTCGAAGTAGTAATGCAGGTTATCGATGAACTTGAGCAGGGACCAGCAGATCCGCGCCTCGCCGCCCCAGCCTGCGGCCAGGCCGGCTTTTTGCTGGATGCCCAGGCCCTGGTCGCCCACTTCATCTTTGAACGGTGTACCGACGCCTGCGGCGTAACGGCCCACAAACTGGGGCTTCTCGAAATCGGCCTCAAAAATATCGTAAAGCCGCGCAACATTGCTGTGTGCCTTCTTCGGTTGATCACGCTGGAAGTTGTTGTTGGTTCCGTCGAAGAAGAAGCCCCAGCGCAGATCGATGCAGCAGCTGTCCTGCGGACGATCCAGGCCCGAGGCCAGCAATTCGGCCTGCTGGGCGCGACTCAGCTGCAACGGATTGGCGGGGCACGGCGGCGCAAAAGAGATTTTCATCAGTAATGCCCTTCTCTGGGCGGCTTATCGCTTCGGTACCATTCGGGGCAGCCTGGCTGCCGTTGACAAAATTCACCGGGATTTTGCAATCCATCTGGCGCGTCCTTGTGGCCTGGCCCGACACCGGATGCATACACCTTGACCTTTCGCCCTGGCAGAAAAGCAACCAGCAGATAGCCCGAGTAAATCGTCCCGTACTTCGGCACTTCGACCTCTGCGGTGGTCAACGCATCCTTGTCCTGAGCGTAAAGAAAATCATCCTGCCACTGCACCTTGACCTTGATCCCTGGGTGCCATTTGGCAGGCAGGCCGATGCTGCCGGCAGTTTTTAGGCCGGCCGCGTAGGGCACGACTGCCCCGCCCCAGGTTTCGTTGACATAGAAGATACCAATCGGCACATCCGTGTAATTGAGTCCGTACAGACTCAGGCCGATGGTTTCGGGCTGATCGGCCGTGCCGGCAGCCGACGATCCGCCCGGCTTGCAACTGGCCAAAAGCAGCAACAGGCTGCCGCCCATCACCACGTATCGCAGTGTTGTCGCAAGCAGCGCGCCGACGTGGCGCAAGCCGGATAATTTCTTCATCAGTAATGTCCCTCTCTGGGCGGCTTTCCGCTGTCATACCATTCATCACAACCTGGCTGCTTCAAACAAAACTCGCCAGGGTTCTGGATCCCATCTGGCGCGTCCTTGTGGCCTGGCCCGACACCGGATGCATACACCTTGACCTTTCGCCCTGGCAGAAAAGCAACCAGCAGATAGCCCGAGTAAATCGTCCCGTACTTCGGTACTTCGACCTCTGCGGTGGTCAACGCATCTTTGTCCTGGTCGTACAGCAAGTCATCGCGCCACTGCACCTTGACCTTGATCCCAGGGTGCCATTGGGCAGGCAGGCCGATGCTACCGGCAGTTTTTAGACCGGCTGCGTAGGGCACGACTGCCCCTCCCCAGGTGCCATTGACATAGAAGATACCGATCGGCACATCCGTGTAATTGAGTCCGTACAGACTCAGGCCGATGGTTTCGGGCTGATCGGCCGTGCCGGCAGCCGACGATCCGCCCGGCTTGCAACTGACCAGGAGCAGCAACAGGCCACAGCCAACGAGCACGCGATGTCGCCGGCGCCTCCGCGAAGCGGCGGCGGACTGGATGCAACGCTGGGCAGCGTGGTCACGCATCGGCGGCCGACGCCTCGTCCTGCAACAGGCCGTCCAGCGCCAATGCCGCCAGTATCTCGCGATAGGTATCGGCGGAGACCTGCGGCGAGGCGGGACTTGCCTGCACGACCTGCTGAACGCAGCGGTGCACCGCGGACGGCAAGCCGCGCAGGCTGCCGAAGACGTCCTGGCGCTCGCGCAGGTAGGCCATCACGGTGTCCGGCAGGGCCGCCAGCTGCAGGGCCTGCTGCTGCGCGGACGACAAGGCCACCGGCAGGGCAGCCACGGCGCCCGGGGCGACCGACTGGAGCGGCAGCGCCTGCAGGCTGCCGTCGCGGTCGATATAGCACCAGGCCGCGATGCCGTCGGCCAGCACCGCCCGCTGTTCGGCATGCAGCACCTCCCAGAGCTGGGGCAGACAACGGGTGTCGGCATAGCGCATCACGAAGACCTCCGCATCCACCGTGGCCTCCAGGCGCGATTGCAGATGGGTGCGCAATGCCTGCAGCGGCATCCGCGTCTGCAGCAACGACAGCATCGGGCGGCCGGCGCAGACCCGCAAGACGCCATCCAGCCAGCCGGGTAGCGCCTCAGCGGCGTGCGGCAGCGGAGCAAGCCAGGGCGAAGCTTCGTCCACGCCCTCCCCGGCGTACTTGCCTTCGTACAACAGGCAGCCCTGCAGTTCCCCCAGCACACGCTGCCATTCCGCAGGCGGCACGAAGGCCTTGTCAAGCAAGGCGAACCACTGCTCGCCAGGGGCAGCTTCTTCTGCTAGGCGGCTCTGCAGCGCCTGCCGGGCTGCCTCGCTTGCCGGATCGATCCAGTCGCGTTGCATGCTGCTCACGCGTTCACCGGCGCCAGCGCCTGGCCTTTGCGCATGGCCTGCAGCAGACATTCGACGCAGACCGATGCGGGAAACGCGGGCAACGGATACGGCGCCTGCACCGGCCCCACGAACGACTTCTTGCTGGCATGCACGGCGATATTGCCCGGACAAGCAATCGTGATGTTGCCGCCTTCGATGGTCAGGCTGGCGCCGCCGGCGGTGGCCAGGTGGACGGTCTTTCCGGCGGCCAGTTCCAGTTGGGCGTTGGCGCTGACCAGCTGCAGGCCTTGCTTGGCCTGCACGCGGATGGCATCGCTCTGCGCCTGCAGCTCCAGCGGGCCTTCGCCGGCGACCACGCTCAGGCTGTGGGCCTCGCTCTGGCCGCCTTCGACGGCGGCGGCCAGCAGGCCGATCGCCTGGCCGCTGTGCAGGCGGGCGTTGCCGGCCACGGCGGTCTCGCTGTGCTGGCCGCTGGCCAGGGTCAGCGTCTCGCCCACGCTCCAGCTCAGCGCCTGCCCGGCCACCAGGCCGATGCCGGCCGGCGAGGCCAGGCCCAGCAGGGCGTCGCCGGTGTGCGGCAGGCGGTCCTGGCCGGGGGCGGTGCTGCGCTCGCTGGCCGCGGTGCGGGCGTCGTCGAACGCCGTGCCGGGGACGGCCGTGCTGGCACTGGTGCGCAAGGCGGTCAGCGGGGCCTGGTCGGGCACCAGCTGGGAGGCATTGGCCTGGCGCACGCCTTCGTGGGCGGCCAGCTTGACCGTGGCATGGGTGCCGGCGGCCTGGCTGAAGGTCTTGCCCAGGGTCTGCAGTTGGGTGAGCAGGGCCACCGGTTGCGCGGCGTCGCCGGCCGGGGATGCGTCCTGGTGCGCATAGCTGCTCAGCCACAGCCCGGACTGCCCGCGGACTGCGCCCCAGGCGTCGGTGCGCAGCTCGAAGCCTTCGCCGCGGAAGCTGCCGCGGTAGTTGTCGGCCTGGTGGATCAGGTGCCCCAGGCTGAGCTGGCTGGCCGCCTGGGTGGTGGCCAGCTGGGTGCGCAGTTGCTGGTCGCTGTCGTCGAACAGCAGCCGGGTATGGCCGCTGCCGCCCCATTCCTTGGACTGCACCCCCCACAGTGCGCCGGGATGACGGTGGTTGTCGTCACCCGCGCCGGCCGCATGCCAGACCGGCGCATGGCCACCGGCCAGGTTGGCCTGGGCGCTGGGCGTGCTGTCGGCGGCCTGGGCGTAGATGCCGGTGTCGGTCTCGGCGCTCTTGCCACCAGGAGTGGCCGGCACGCCGGCTTCGCCGCGGCCGTTGTACAGCGCGCCCAGCACCACCGGGCGGTCGATGTCGCCTTCCAGGAAGCCGACCAGCACTTCCTGGCCGATGCGCGGCAGGAACTGGCTGCCCACGCCGGGGCCGGCATAGCGCTGCACCACCCGCAGCCAGGTGCTGTCGCTGGCGCCGCTATCGCCGCCGCCGTCCTGGAAGTGGAACTGCACGCGGATGCGGCCTTGCGCGTCGGCATAGACCTCCTGGCTGCCGCCGCCGTCGGCACCGACCACGCGCGCGCTCTGGTAGCCCGGCGCGGTGGGACGGGGGTTCAGGCGTGCGCCGGTGGCGTCGGCCAGCACCGGCCGCCATGGCCGGCTGCGCTCCACCGCCTGGAAGGCATTGGCGTAGCCCACCGCTTCGGCCTGCGTCCACACCTGCGGATCGAGCGGGAGCTCGGCCAGCGGCGGGGCCGGCAAGGCCTGTGCGAGCGTGGTGCGCAGGTCCACCGGCAGGTTGTTGACAGCGGCGTGCTGGACCTCGGTCAGCAGCAGTTCCGGGGCCTGGCCGGGGAACTGGGTCACCGCGCACCAGGTGCCGGCGGTGAAGCTGCGCACGCTGCCGCGGCCCTGCCAGCCATGCCATTGCGCTTCCTGCGCCTGCGCCATCAGGCCGGCGTAGCGCTCGGCCTCGCTGGCCGAGGCGAAGGCGTATTGGCCGACCGGGTCGTAGACCTCGCGCTGCGACTGGCTGCCGCCGCCGGCCAGCGGCAACTGCGCGCTGGTGGCCTGGCGGCTGCGGTAGCTGTCGCTGAGCACGGTCAGCTGGGTGGCGCCCAGCCGCCGCACCTGGCCCAGCGCCAGCAGGCTGTCGCTGGCCTCGGTGGCATCGCTGCGATGGAAGCGCACCCCGCCGCCGGCGGCAGCGGTGGCGTCCTGCGGCTGCGCGCTGCTGTCGGCAAACAGCACCAGCACGTGCCCGGCCGGCGCCTGCGCATCGTGCTCCAGCCGCCAGCCCAGGCCTTCTTCGGCCAGCAGGCGCTGCACGAAGGCCAGGTCGCTCTCGCGGTACTGCACGCAGTAGCTGCGCGGACGGGCGGCGGCCAGGAAGCCGGACACCTCCTCGCTCCAGCGCCACTGCGCCTGCGGCGCATAGCCGGCGAACACCGCCTCGACGATCTCCATCGGCGTGCGGTCCTGAAATACCCGGCTGTGGCGCCCGCGCGAGAGCCACCAGGTCCAGCCGACCAGGCGCACGCGGTAGCGGGCCAGCCCGCCGTCGCTGCCCAGCAGCGCCGCCTCGTTGATCAGGAAGGCGCGCGCGATCTCGCCGCCATCGGCGCCGCGGGTGATCAGGCTGGCACGCTGGCCCAGCCAGTCCTCCAGCGGCAGCGCGACGTCGGTGCTGAGCACGTCGATCCACAGGTCCACCCCGTCGGACAGGGTGTCGCGGCCTTGCCAGCGCTCCACCACCACCGGGGGCGATTGCGGCAGTTCCAGCCGATGCAGGCGCTGCGCCGCGCTCAGTTGCGCCACGGCGCTCGTCAATGCTGCCAATGCGTCCATCACCGATTCTTCGTCTCATCGCGGGTGCAAGCGGATGCGGCACGCTAGCAGCACTTGCATCGCAGGACTATCGGATTTTCCTGATTTTTCCCTATCTTCGGACCGAAGGTCGCGCCATGACGCAGCATTCACGCACTCGGCGGTCGTTCTCGACGGCCCTTCGGGCGCTGGCCGCCGATTCGCGCGACGCCAAACCACGTCCCCAACAGGCCACGCGGCAGGTGCCGGGCGGCCCCTCAGGCGTGGCCGCCGACCGAAGGCGTCCGCGCCTCCAGCGCTTCCAATTCGCGGGCAACCGCTTCAGGCGACTTGGTGTAAGGCGCAATCAACGCGTAGAACGCCGGCACCACGTACAGCGACAGCAGCGTGGACAACGACACACCGAAGATCACCACCACGCCGATAGTGGCGCGACTGGCCGACCCCGGGCCGCCGGCGACCACCAGCGGAACGGCACCGACCACCGTCGCAATCGACGTCATCAGGATCGGCCGCAGGCGCACCGAGGCCGATTCGACGATGGCCTGATGCACGCTGCGTCCCTCATCGCGCAACTGATTGGCGAATTCCACGATCAGGATGCCGTTCTTGGCCGCCAGTCCAACCAGCATGACGATGCCGATCTGACTGAACAGGTTGAGCGTGCCGCCGGTCACCCACAGCCCCACCAGCGCACCCAGCACCGCCAGCGGCACGGTGAGCATGATCACCAGCGGATGCGCGAAGCTTTCGAACTGCGCCGCCAGCACCAGGTAGACCACCAGCAAGGCCATGCCGAAGGTCAGCACCACGGCGCTGCCGGAACGTTGGTACTCGCGCGATTCGCCCTTCCAGTCCAGTTGCGCGTACTCGGGCAATTCCTCGCGCGCGACCTGTTGCGACCAGGCGATTGCCTCGCCCAGCGGATAGCCCGGCGCCAGGCCGGCGCTGATGGTGATGGCGCGCAGCCGGTTGAAGCGGTTCAAGGTGCCGGCTTCGGCCACCTCGCTGAGGGTGACCAGGTTGGACAGCGGAATCAGCTCGCCGCGCGTGGAGCGCACGCGG
This sequence comes from Xanthomonas maliensis, assembly GCF_009192945.1. Taxonomy (GTDB): domain Bacteria; phylum Pseudomonadota; class Gammaproteobacteria; order Xanthomonadales; family Xanthomonadaceae; genus Xanthomonas; species Xanthomonas maliensis. The sequence continues at coordinate 12,465 of NZ_NSET01000034.1, forward strand.
ATGGCAGTGAGATCTTCCGGTGCCATGCGGCCCTCGCGTCCGGCCTGCAGCATGACGTCGTATTCCTCGCCGTTGTCGACGAAGGTGGTGACGCGGCGTGAGCCCATCATCGCTTCCAGCGCACCGCCGATCGCGGTGACCGGCACGCCCAGGTCGGCGGCGCGCAGGCGGTCGATGTTGACGCGCATCTGCGGCCGGGTTTCCTTGTAGTCGGAGTCCGGACCGACCAGGCCAGGGTTGGTCTCCATGCGCTGCAGGATGCGATCGCGCCACTGCGCGATCTCGGCGTAGTCCGGACCACCCAGCACCAGCTGGAACGGCTGGCCGCGGCTGCGCACCAGACCACCACTGACCTGGGTGCGGGCACGCACGCCGCTGAGCACGGCCAGTTTTTGCTGCACCTCGTCGGCCACCTCGGTGGTCGGCCGGGTGCGCTGTTCCCAGTCCTGCAGGAACACGCTGACGCGACCGGTATGCATTTCCTCGCTGCTGCCGAAGCCGCCAGGCACGCGTGGATTGGCGCGCACGATCGGCTTGCCGGGTCCGACATAGGGGCCAAGGATGCGCTCGACCTGGTGCATCTGCCCGACCGTGTAATCGAAGCCGGCGCCTTCCGGGCCGTCGATCAGGATCTGGAAATTGCCGCGATCCTCGGCCGGCGCCAGCTCGGAAGGAATGCGTCCGAGCAACCAGGCGCTCGCCGCCAGCGCGGCCAGCATCAAGCCGGCGAAGATCCAGCTGCGGTGCACGTGCCGCTCCAGCGAGCGACCATACGCGCGCGACACCGCCTCCATGCGGCCATTGAAGCAGGCGTGGAAGCGATTGGGCCGGGCGTGATCATGCGCACGCAGCAGCTTGGACGACATCATCGGCGTCAGCGTCAAGGCCACGAAGGCGGAGATCGCCACCGCCGCCGCCAGCGCCACCGCCAGCTCGCGGAACAGCCGGCCGGTATTGCCCTGCAAAAAGCCCACCGGCAGGAACACCGCCACCAGCACGGCGGTGGTGGCGATCACCGCGAACGCCACCTGCGCGGTGCCCCGCCGCGCCGCCACCAGCGGCGGCTCGCCCAGGTCGATGCGGCGCTGGATGTTTTCCACCACCACGATCGCATCGTCCACCACCAGGCCGATACACAGCACCAGCGCCAGCAGGGTCAGCAGGTTGATCGAGAAGTCGAAGGCGTACAGCGCGATGAAGGCGGCGATCAGGCACACCGGCACCGTCACTGCGGGAATCAAGGCGGCGCGCGCACTGCCCAGGAACACCCAGATCACCACCAGCACCAGCACCACCGCCTCGATCAGCGTGTGGTAGACCCGCTCCACCGCCGCGTCGATGAAGGTGGTGGTGTCGAAGGCGACGAAGATGTTGGTTCCCTTGGGCAAGGTCTTCTGGATGTCTTCGGCGCGCGCGCGCGCCTCGCGCGCTACGTCCAGCGCGTTGGCGGTGGAGTTGCGCACGATGCCCAGGCCGACGTTGGGCACGCCGTTGCTTTGGAAATAGGCGCGCCGCTCGGCCGAGGTCAACTCGACCCTGGCCACGTCGCCCAGCCGCACCACATAGCCACCCTCGCCCTTGCTCAACGGCAGCTTGGCGAAGTCTTCCGGCTTGAGATAGCTGCGCTCCACGCGCAAGGTGAAGTCGCGCTGCGCCGATTCGATGCTGCCGGCCGGCAGTTCGACGTTCTCGCTCTGCAGCGCGGCTTCGACGTCGGCCACGGTCAAGGCGCGCGCGGCCAACTGGTCGCGATCCAGCCAGATCCGCATCGCATAGCGCTGGCGTCCGCCAATGCGCACCTGCGCCACGCCATCCAGGCTGGAGAAGCGGTCCACCACGTAGCGCTCGGCGTAGTCGGACAGCTGCAGCGTATCCATCGAGCTGGAGCTCATGTTGAGCCACAGGATGGGATCGGCGTCGGCCTCCACCTTGGAGATTTCTGGTGGACGCGCCTGGTCGGGCATGCGGTCGGAGACGCGGCTGACTGCATCGCGCACATCGTTGGCGGCCGCTTCCACATCGCGCGTGGGGGCGAACTCGATGCTGATGTCCGAGGACCCATTGCGGCTGCGCGCCTCGATGGTCTCGATGCCTTCGATGCCGGCCAACGCATCCTCCAGCACCTGGGTGATGCGACTTTCCACCACCGCCGCCGAGGCACCGGTGTATTCGACATCCACCGAGACGATCGGTGGATCGATCGCCGGCAGCTCGCGCAAGGTGAGGCGGGTGAACGACATCACGCCCAGCACGATCAGCAACAGGCTCATCACCACCGCCAGCACCGGGCGGGTGATGGAGATGTCGGACAGTTTCATCGCGGCGCCTGCGCAGCGGCCGGCGCGCTGGGCTGGTCGGCCACCGTCAGGCCGGGGCGCAGCTTGCCGGTGCCATCGACGACGATGCGCTCGCCGGGCGTCACGCCCTCGAGGATCTCGACCTTGCCGTCGCGGCGCTCGCCCAGGCGCACATCGGCGCGCTCGACCGTGCGATCGGGCTTGACCCTGAACACGAAGGACTCACGGCCGACCTGCACCACCGCGATTTCCGGGATCACCACCGCCTGCCGCGCCGGCTGGAACAACCGCACGTCCAACAACATGCCCGGGCGCAGGCGGCGTTGGCCATTGGGAAAATCCGCGCGCACGGTGACCGAGCGGGTGCTCTCGTCGATGCGCGAATCGATCGCTGCCACCGTGCCCTCGAACTGTTCGCCGGGATAGGCCGCGGCAGTGCCACTGACCGCGTTGCCGAGCTGGACCAAGCCGAACTGCGACTCCGGCACCTGGAAGTCGACGTACATCCGCTCCACGTCGTCCAGGGTGGCAATCACCGTGCTGGAGGTGATCAGCGAGCCGGGGCTGACCTGGCGAATGCCGAGCACGCCGGAGAACGGCGCCCGCACCTCGCGGTCGGTGATCTCCGCACGCATCTGCTGCACCCGCGCCAGCGCCGCATCGCGCAGCGCGCGCTGGGTATCGACGGTGGATCTGGCCACCAACTGCTGGCCAAGCAGGCTCTGCTGACGCCGGAACAATTGTTCGGCCTCTTCGTAGGTCGCCTGCGCCGCAGTGAGCGCGGCCTGTTGCGAATTGCCGCGCAGCCGCAGCAGCAACTGCCCGGCCTTGACCTCGTCGCCGCTATCGAAATTGACCTGCTCGACCACGTCGCTGACGGCAGCGGTCAACGCCACCGATTCGCGCGCCCGCACCGTGGCGATCGATTGCACGGTGGAATTCCAGGGCTGGGTGGCAACCAGCTGCAGCGTGACGGGAACGGGCTTGGCGGCCGGCGGCGTACTGGCCTGGCGGTCGCAAGCGCACAGGGCGGCGGCCACGAGGAGCGCGGCGCCAAAGCGCGCGCTGGGTCGAACGAGCATCAGAGCATCCTGGCGAGGTACGACGGAAGTTTACCGACCCAGCCGCCACGAGGTGGGCGGAAAGGACGGCCTTCGCACCATGACCAAAGACCCTTGCCGTCGATGCCACGATGCGTTGGTCAGCGCTCCAGGCCGAGATACTCCAGCACCTGCCGCGCCAATGCCTCCACATTCTCACCATCGGCGTGAAGATGGATTTCCGGATCGGACGGCGCCTCATACGGCGAGTCGATGCCGGTGAAATTGGGAATCTGCCCCGCGCGCGCCTTGCGGTAAAGACCCTTGACGTCGCGTGCCTCGGCGACCGCGAGCGGCACATCGACGAAGACTTCCACGAACTCGCCTGGCGCGAAGCGCTCGCGCGCCAACTGGCGCTCGGCGCGGAACGGCGAGATGAAGCTGACCAGCACGATCAAGCCAGCGTCGGTCATCAGCCGCGCCACCTCGGCCACGCGGCGGATGTTCTCCACCCGGTCTTCGTCGGTGAAGCCGAGATCGCGGTTGAGCCCGTGGCGCACGTTGTCGCCGTCCAGCACGAAGGTGTGGTAACCGAGCGCATGCAGTCGCCGGTCGACCAGATTGGCGATGGTCGACTTGCCGGCGCCGGACAGTCCGGTGAACCAGAGCACGCGCGAGGCCTGCCCCTTGATGCGGGCGCGGGCTTCACGATCCACATCCAGGTGCTGCCAGTGCACATTGCCGGCACGGCGCAGCGCGAACTCCAGCGTACCGGCCCCCACAGTGGCATTGCTCTGGCGATCGATCAGGATGAAGCTGCCGAGCACGCGATTGCGCGCATACGGTGCGAATGCGATCGGCGCATCCAGCGCCAGGTTGCAATAGCCCACCTCGTTGAGTTCCAGCCGCTTGGCGGCCAATCGCTCCTGGGTGTTGACGTCGACCTTGTGCTTGATGTCGCTGACGCTGGCGGTGACCGTGCGCGTGCCGATCTTCAGCCAATAGGGACGGCCGGGCAGCAGCGCCGCATCGTCCATCCACAGCAGATGCGCGGCGAACTGGTCGGCGACTTCCGGCGGATCGTCGGCGGCGGCAATGACGTCGCCGCGACTGATGTCGATCTCTTCGTGCAGGGTCAGCGTGACCGGCTGACCTGCATGCGCCTGCGCAATCTCGCCATCGGCGCCCAGCACCTTCGCCACGCGCGCACGGCGCCCGGACGGCACCACCACCACCGCGTCGCCCGCACGCACCTGGCCAGCGACGATCGTGCCGGCGTAGCCGCGAAACTGCGAATCGGGCCGATTCACCCACTGCACCGGCAGCCGCAGGCCGCTGGCGGCCACGTCCGTCTCCAACTCCAACGCGTCCAGATGCTGCAATAGGGATGGCCCCTGGTACCACGGCATCTGGGTGGCGGGACTGGACAGATTTTCGCCAGCCAAGGCCGACAACGGGATGCATTGCACCTGCGAGATGCCCAACTGCACGGCCAGCGCGCGATAGCTGTCGGCGATGTCGGCAAACACCTGCGCGTCGTAGCCGACCAGGTCCATCTTGTTGACCGCCAGCACCACCTGACGGATGCCCAGCAGCGAGACGATATAGCTATGCCGTCGTGTCTGCGGCAGCAAGCCCTTGCGCGCGTCCACCAGCACCACGGCGACATCCGCCGTGGAAGCACCGGTGGCCATGTTGCGGGTGTACTGCTCGTGCCCCGGGCAATCGGCGACGATGTACTTGCGATGGTCGGTGTCGAAGTAGCGGTAAGCCACGTCGATGGTGATGCCTTGCTCGCGCTCGGCCGACAGCCCATCCATCAGCAAGGCGTAGTCGATGTTCTCGCCTTGCGTGCCATGCCGGCGACTGTCGCTCTCCAGCGCCGCCAACTGGTCGTCGAACAAGCGCTTGCTGTCGTAGAGCAAGCGCCCGATCAACGTGCTCTTGCCATCGTCGACGCTGCCGCAGGTGATGAAGCGCAGCAGCGGCTTGGATTCGTGTTGCTGGAGGTAGGTGGAGAGGAGCCGGGACTCGGGACCCGGGACCCGGGACCCGGGAGGATCAAGAGCCGAGGCGGTGGCACTGTTGTCGTTCGCTGTTCGGGACCCGGGAAGATCAAAGGCAGCAGCGACCTTGCGCTCGTCGCTGCTGCTTTCTTGGGAGGCGGAAGGATCAACCGCGATAGAAACATCCGCAGCGTCGTGGCGCGCTTCCCGGGACGCGGGTCCCGGGTCCCGCGTCCCGGAATCACCGTGCTTCTCCCGAGTCCCGCCTTGCTCTGCCGACCCATCGCGCATCAGAAATACCCCTCCAGCTTCTTCTGCTCCATCGACGCACCGGGCGCATGATCGATCATGCGGCCCTGACGCTCGGAACTGGTACTGACCAGCATTTCAGCGATCACCGCTTCCAGGGTGTCGGCGGTCGACTCGATCGCGCCGGTCAGCGGGTAGCAACCCAGGGTGCGGAAACGCACCGAGCGCAGTTGGGGGGTCTCGCCTGGCTGCAGCGGCAAGCGCTCGTCGTCGACCATGATCCAGGTGCCGTCGCGCGCTACCACCGGTCGCGGCGCGGCGAAGTACAGCGGCACCACCGGAATCGACTCGCGATAGATGTACAACCAGATGTCCAGCTCGGTCCAATTGGATAACGGGAACACCCGCACGCTCTCGCCAGGCGCGGTGCGCGCGTTGTAGAGATTCCACAGCTCCGGGCGCTGGTTCTTCGGATCCCAGCGATGATGCGCGTTGCGGAAGGAGAACACCCGCTCCTTGGCGCGTGATTTCTCCTCGTCGCGGCGGGCGCCACCGATCGCCGCATCGAACCCCCCTGCCTCCAGCGCCTGCTTCAGGCTCTGGGTCTTCATCACGTCGGTATGCACGGCCGCGCCGTGACTGATTGGCCCGATATTCTGGGCGACACCGTCGGGATTGATATGCACGCGTAGATCCACCCCGGTCTCGCGCGCGCGCCGATCGCGAAAGGCGATCATCTCGCGGAACTTCCAGCGCGTATCCACATGCAGCAACGGAATCGGTGGACGCGATGGCGCAAAGGCCTTCATCAGCAGATGCAGCAGCACCGAGCTGTCCTTGCCGACCGAATACAACAGCACCGGCGCACGAAATTCGGCGGCGACTTCGCGCAGGATATGGATGCTTTCGGCCTCCAGACGATCGAGATGGGACAACAGGTGCAGGCTCATCGAAAGCGGTCGCGACATGGGCGGCGGTCGTGCCGATGGTAAGGCAAGGCCGCGCAGTGTGGGTGTCTCAGGCGAGAGGCCGAAATAAGCGCCCGGCATAACGGGATAACGGCTGCTCCTTTCTGTGCATCGCGCGCGCTCCCTAGGATCGTCCCTCTATCCTCCTCTGCCTGGATCCGCATGACGTCCGCCAGCTCCACCGTGTCGCCCAGCCCCTTGCCCGACGAGCGCAAGGTCCTGCTGGAACGACTGGTCGACGGGCTGGACGCGGCTTCGCTGTGGTGGCTCTCCGGTTATACCGCAGGGCTGGCGTCCGGCCACCCGCCGCGCTCGCTGGCGGTGCTGCCTGGCGGTCAGGCCCAGAGTGCTGCGCAGGAACGCCAGCGCCTGACCGTGCTCTACGGCAGCCAGACCGGCAACGCCCGTCGCGAGGCCGAGCAACTGGCTGCCGATGCCGCCGCGGCCGGCCTGGACGTGCGCCTGCTGCGTGCCGATCACTACCCCACCCGCGAGCTGGCCAGCGAACGCCTGCTGTATGTGGTGATCAGCACCCAGGGCGAAGGCGACCCGCCGGACGATTCGCTCGGGCTGGTGGAATTTCTCGCCAGCCGGCGCGCGCCGCGGCTGCCGGAGCTCAAGTACGCCGTGCTGGGCCTGGGCGACTCCAGCTATGCGGATTTCTGCGGTATTGCCCGGCGCATCGATGCGCGCCTGGCCGAACTGGGTGGTCAGCGTCTGCAACCGCATGGCGAGGCGGATCTGGATATCGCCAGTGTGGCAGTGCCGTGGCGCGAGCAGGCCGTACGTCAGGCACGCGAGCAGCTGAAGAGCGCGCCGCCGTCGGCGACGGTGACCCCCCTGCGCAGCGGGCCGGCGGCGCCGGCCTGGTCGCACCAGCATCCCTTCGCGGCCGAGCTGTTGGCCAATCAGGTCATCAGCGGCCGCGACTTCAAAGGCCCGGGCTTCGGCCGCCATGGCAGCGCCGACAAGCGCGTGCGCCATCTGGAGTTTTCGCTGGACGGCAGCGGCCTGAGCTACGAGCCTGGCGATGCGCTGGGCGTGCGCCATCGCAATCCGGCCGCGTTGGTCGCGGCGGTGCTGGACGCCACGCGCCTGGATGGCGATGCCGAGGTCGGCGTGGGCGATCAGACCCTGCGCCTGTCCGACTGGCTGGCGCAGCATCGCGAACTGACCAAGCTGTCGCGCCCTTTCCTGGCAGCGCACGCCGAACGCGCCGGAGCCGATGCACTGCAGGCGCTGCTCACCCCGACCCAGACCGCCGGCCTGGCGGCGCTGCTGGCCGATCACCAAGTGATCGACGTGCTGCGCCGCTGGCCGGCGGATTGGGACCCCGATGGCCTGCTGGCCGCCCTGCGTCCGCTGACGCCTCGTCTGTATTCGATTGCCTCCAGCCGCAAGCGCGTCGGCGAGGAAGTCCATCTGACGGTGGATGAGCTGCGCTATCAGGCACATGGCCATGACCATCTGGGATCGGCCAGCGGCTTCCTGGCCGGGCTGAGCGAAGGCGACCGCGCCCCGGTCTACATCGAGCCGAACACCCGCTTCCGTGTGCCCACCGATCCGGATCGCGACATCCTGATGATCGGCCCAGGCACCGGCGTCGCACCGTTCCGCGCCTTCGTGCAGGAGCGCGCCGAGACCGGCGCGCGCGGGCGTAACTGGCTGTTCTTCGGCGCCCGCCATTTCAACACCGACTTCCTCTACCAGACCGAGTGGCAGCAAGCCCTGCAACGCGGCGAACTGCATGCGCTGGACTTGGCGTTCTCGCGCGACCAGGCCGACAAGGTCTACGTGCAGCATCGCCTGCGCGCGCGCGGCGCCGAGGTCTACGCCTGGCTGCGCGACGGCGCGCACCTGTATGTCTGTGGCGCGATCGGCATGGGCAAGGACGTGCACGCCGCCCTGCTGGACATCGTCGCCACGCAGGGCGGGCTGGATGCGGACGCCGCGGCCGGCTATCTCTCCACGCTGCAGCAGGAGGGGCGTTATGCACGCGATGTGTATTGAAGAGCCGGGACGCGGGACCCGGGGCCTGGGACCCGGGACAAGCAACGGCCGAAGCAGGTGTGGCGATGCGTGGCCAGGGACTGCATTGCCCTGCCGCTCCGGGACCCGGGTCCCGAGTCCCGGGTCCCGCCCCCTCTCCTCCTTCGCACTTCGCCAACTCCCATGACCCACTCCGTCGAAGACATCAAATCCCACAGCCGACGCCTGCGCGGATCGCTGGAGCAAAGCCTGGCCGATGCGGTGACCGGAGCCTTGCGCGAGGACGATCAAACGCTGATCAAGTACCACGGCAGCTATCAGCAGGACGACCGCGACCTGCGCGACGAACGTCGTCGGCAGAAGCTGGAGCCGGCCTATCAGTTCATGATCCGCACGCGCACGCCCGGTGGCGTGGTGTCGCCTGCGCAATGGCTGGCGCTGGATCGCATCGCCACGCGGTACGCCAATCATTCGCTGCGCATCACCACCCGCCAGGCATTCCAGTTCCATGGTGTGATCAAGCGCGAGCTCAAGGCCACCATGCAGGCGATCAATGCGAGCTTGATCGACACGCTTGCGGCGTGCGGCGATGTCAATCGCAATGTGCAGGTCGCTGCCAATCCGCTGCTGTCCTCGGCGCATGCCACGCTGTACGCCGATGCAGCGCGCGTGTCCGAGCATTTGCTGCCCAATACCCGCGCCTATTACGAGATCTGGCTGGACGAGACCCGCGTCGCCGGCTCCGGCAGCGAGGACGAGCCCATCTATGGCGAGCGCTATCTCCCACGCAAGTTCAAGATCGGCTTCGCCGTGCCGCCGCTCAACGACGTGGACGTGTTCGCCAACGACCTGGGCTTCATCGCCATCCTCGAGGACGGCGAATTGCTCGGCTACAACGTCAGCATCGGCGGCGGCATGGGGGCGAGCCATGGCGATGCAGAGACCTGGCCGCGCGTGGCCAATGTCATCGGCTTCATCGAGCGTGCGCAGTTGCTGACCGTGGCCACCGCGGTCGTCACCACCCAGCGCGACCTGGGCAATCGCGCGGTGCGCAAGCGCGCGCGGTTCAAGTACACCATCGACGACCACGGGTTGCCGGCCATTGTCGCGGAGATCGAACGCCGCGCCGGCATCGCGCTGCGGCCGGCGCGCCGCTTCGCCTTCGCCCACAACGGCGACCGCTATGGCTGGGTCGAAGGCGAGGATGGCCAGTGGCACCTGACCTTGTCGCTGCCGGCCGGCCGCATCGCCGATACCGACACCGCAGCGCACCTGAGCGGCTTGCGCGCGATCGCGCAGCTGCAGGTCGGGCAATTCCGCATGACCCCGAATCAGAATCTGGTCATCGCCGGGGTGGCGGCCGAGCAGCGCGCGCGCATCGACGCGCTGGTCGCCGAGTATGCGTTGGACGTCGGCAATCGCGCACCCACGGCGCTGGCGCGCGGCGCCATGGCCTGCGTGGCCTTGCCGACCTGCGGGCTGGCGATGGCCGAGGCCGAGCGCTATCTGCCCGACTTCACCGCCGCGCTGCAACCGATCCTGCAACGCCACGGCCTGGCGGAGACACCGATCGTGCTGCGCGTGTCCGGTTGCCCCAATGGCTGCTCGCGCCCGTACCTGGCCGAGATCGCGCTGGTCGGCAAGGCGCCTGGGCGCTACAACCTGATGCTGGGTGGCGACCGCCGCGGCCAGCGGCTGAATACCTTGCATCGCGAAAACATCGGCGAAGCCGACATCCTCGCCACGCTCGAGCCGCTGCTGGCGCGCTATGCCAGCGAACGCGATCGCGCGGCCGATGAAGGCTTCGGCGACTTCCTGCATCGCAGCGGCGTGATCGCGCTGCCGCCCTATCCCACCCACCGCCAACTGGATCTGGAACTGCTCGCATGACCGCGCTCCCTGCCATCGCCCCCGCTGCCGCCACGCTGGACGACCTGGATGCGCTCAATGCCTATCTGGAAACCTGCCCGGCCGATGCGCGCGTGGCCTGGGCGCTGGAACATGGCCCGCAGCAGGCCGCACTGTCCTCCAGCTTTGGCGCGCAGTCGGCGGTGACCTTGCACTTGCTGACCCGGCAACGTCCGGATATCCCGGTCATCCTGATCGATACCGGCTACCTGTTCCCGGAGACCTATCGCTTCGCCGATGCGCTGACCGAGCGCTTGAACCTCAACCTCAAGGTCTATCGTCCTTCGGTCAGCCGCGCCTGGATGGAGGCGCGCCATGGCCGGCTGTGGGAGCAAGGCATGGTCGGCATCGACCAGTACAACAATCTGCGCAAGGTCGAACCGATGCGGCGGGCGCTGGATGAGCTGCAGGTCGGTACCTGGTTCACTGGCCTGCGACGCAGCCAGTCCAGCGGGCGGGCGCAGACGCCGGTGGTACAGCGGCGCGGCGAACGCTACAAGATCAGCCCGATCGCCGACTGGAGCGACCGCGATGTCTGGCAATACCTACAGGCACACGACCTGCCTTACCACCCGCTGTGGGAGCAGGGCTATGTCTCGATCGGCGATTTCCACACCACGCGTCGCTGGGAACCAGGCATGCGCGAGGAAGACACCCGCTTCTTCGGCTTGAAGCGCGAATGCGGGATCCACGAGGACATCTGAAGCAAGCCGCTGCGCCGCCCTCTCGCATTGCCGGCGCCTGCATCGAGGTGGCCTTCGTGCGTCGTTGGGTCGGTAAAACCCGGTGTCGCTGTTACACCCATCGGGTCCGGCACGGGCGCAACTGCGCTCCGCGCCGCTAGCGCCAACGGCGACCAGGCCGCGCACTCCTCCCATCGGCGCCCCACCGCGCGGCGGCCGCAACACGTCTGCGCGCCTTGCGCGCCAACCGATCCGCGCGCCAATCGCCGACCTCGCTTTCATGCCTTGCCGTGGCGCACACCTGATGAGGGCTCGCTTGCCCTATGCTTGGCTGTCTCCCTTGGTCCCACCGCGCATGAGCACCTCCCTGTCCACTCCAGCGGCCGAATCCTTGCCCTGCGCACCCAAGCATCCTGGCGAAGTCCTGCGCCTGCAGGCCCTGCGCAGCTACGGCATCCTGGACACCCCGCGCGAGGCGGCGTTCGAGGACATCACCCGCCTGGCCTCGATCATCTGCGAGACCCCGATTGCCTTGATCAGCCTGGTCGATGCCGAACGCCAATGGTTCAAGAGCGAACGTGGCATGGGCGAGCAGGAAACGCCGTTGTTCATGTCGATGTGCGCGCACGCCCTGCTGGACAACGATGTGCTGGTGGTGCCCGATACCCGCCAGGACGCACGTTTCGCCCGCAATCCACTGGTGACTGGCGAGGCGCCGCTGTATTTCTACGCAGGCGCCTTGTTGAAGACACCCGATGGCCTGCCGCTGGGCACGGTGTGCGTGCTGGACCGGCAACCACGGCAGCTCAGCGACGATCAGGTCGACGCGTTGCGTGCGTTGGCCCGCCAGACGATGACCCAGCTGGAATTGCGCCGGGCCTTGCTGATCGCCGAGGAATCGGACCGCTATCGCAGTCGCTTGATGGCCATTGCCGGCCACGATCTGAAGACGCCCTTGCGCACGGCCGCCTATGCCATCGACAAGATGCGCCGCCACGCCAACGTGGACGCCGTACCGACCCTGGTGACGGCGCGCGAGGCGATCGGCCAGGTCGCACGCCATCTCGACGAACTGGCGACGCTGGCGGCGGCCAGCAAGGACAGCACGCCCGACCTGCGGCCGCTGTCGCTGGAGGACGTGGTGCACGCGGTGCTTGGCGTCTGGCGTCAGCCGGCGCTGGACAAGGGGCTGTCGCTGCGCCATGTCCCCACCTCGCTGCGGGTGCGCAGCCACCCCACGCTACTGACCACGCTGATCGGCAATCTGGTCGGCAACGCGGTCAAGTACACCCAACGGGGCAGCGTGCTGGTGGGCTGCCGACGGCGGGACGGACACGCGGTGCTGCAGATCATCGACAGCGGGATCGGCTTGAATCTCGCCCAGCCGGACCAGGTGTTCCAGGCATTTCGCCAGGCCGATCCGAACAGCGACGGCCTGGGCATCGGCCTATGGATCGTCCACCGCACTGCCGAGACCTTGAACTGCCAGGTGGAAGTGCGCACACGCCCCGGTGGCGGCACTGCCTTCGCGGTGAGCATCCCGCTGGCCTGAGCACAGGCAAAAAAAAAGCGGATCCGGGCTCCCCTCCCGGATCCGCCGCCAAGCATGTCGGACCTCTCCCCAGGGATCCGACTGCGCCGGCCGCCAGCCATGCGCGCTGCGCAGGCGAAACGACAGCGCCAGCAACCTGTCACGACATCTTCGAACAGACCGTCGCTGCCATGCCGCTGCGGCGTCGGCCTTGCGCCGTCCACCCCTAGACGTCCGGAGGTGTCGCGCCATGGCTGCTGTATAGGTTTACGACTGCCGCTGGGGCAACTTGATCCACGCGGATGTCCTGGCGACCGGTCCCCCGACAGCTGTCAGGACAATCACCGACAAAGGGATGCGCACAGCGACGAGACCCAGTAAGTAACCCACTGGAAAACAACGGATTTCCGCCAATGATTTGATGCGCCGCAACACTCCGTCGTCGAGTGCGCTTGGCCTGGTTTACCGACGCTTGCGAGCGGCCTGGACAACGTAAAGGCACCGCTTTCCGGCAGCGGCCATCGCTCGGCGCGGGCGGGCAGGCCGCCGTGCGCCGGGCGACGACGCTCAGCTGGTGATGGTCTGGGTCAGCGCTTCCCAGGTCGGCGGCAGCGGCCAGTCGGGCGCCTGATTGCCGTCGAGCACGCGCCGCAGGTCGCGCTTGTCGATCTGCGGCGCCAGCACGTTGACCAGATCCAACGCGTAGTCGCGCAACACCCGGTCGCGCGGCAGCACCGCCCAGGCCACGCAATCGGCGATCGGGGCCGGCGCCGGCCAGGCCCGCAGGTCCTCGTCGTTGGCGCTGACGGCCATCTCCGCCAGCAGCCCGACGCCGAGTCCGGCGCGCACATAGGTCTTGATCAGATCCGCATCCAGTGCGGTCAACGCGATGCTCGGCTCCAGACCGACCTGCGCGAACGCGCGCTGCAGCGAGGAGCCCGGCCGCGTCGACGATTCATAGCTGATCAGTGGATGCCGGGACAGCGCCTGCATGTCCGGCACCGTCCGCGCCTGGTCCAGTGCATGCCCACGCGGCACGATCACCAACCGGCGCCAGCGGTACAACGGCACCGCGATGCCCGCACTCGGTTCGCCACCGGCAGTGCTGACCACGGCGATATCGGCATCGCCCTGGCTGAGCAGGTCCAGCGCCGCACTCTCGGCAGCCTGCTGCAGGTGCACGCTGACCTGCGGGTAGGCCTGCTTGATCTGTGCCACCGCCGGCGGCAGCACGAAGCGCGCCTGGGTATGGGTGGTGGTCAGGGTCAGCTGGCCCTGGCTTTCGCGCCGCTGATTGGCCGCGTAGGTGCGGATGTTGTTGGCCTCGGCCAACACTGCCCGCGCACGCTCGATCACCTCCACGCCGGCCGGTGTCACCGCATCCAGGCTGCGGCCCTTGCGGACGAACAACAGAAAGCCGAGTTCGTCTTCCAGCTGCTTGAGCTGCTTGGACAGGCCCGGCTGGGTCGCATGCACGCGCGCCGCGGCCAAGGTGATGTTGAGCTCGGCATCGGCGATGGCGACCAGATAACGGAGTTGGGTCAGCGTCATGGGCAGATTCCAAGCGCGCGAAGCGTCACGCAGGTCTCGACTGTAGAGCAGTTGGGACAGCCAGCTTATAACCGAACGCTATTTTCTGGACGCATGAAGTCATTTCCGGAGGCTATAAGGCGGCATTACGGTCTGGCCTTTCCCGCGACCTTCTTGCCCGTGGCTTCCTTGTTCCCGCTCCTCGCCGACCTGCATGGCCGCGCCGTCCTGGTGGTCGGTGGCGGCGCCGATGCCGAACGCACGACCGCGCACCTGCTGCAGGCCGGCGCGCTGCCGCTGGTCGGTGCTCCTACGCTCACCCCGGGCTTGCGGCGATGGGCCCAGAATGGCCAACTGCGATGGCTGGTCGGCGATTTCGATCCGGCCTGGCTGCGCTTGCCCGATCAACCGATCTGGCTCACCATCGCCGCCAGCGAAGTCCCCGCGCGCAACGCCGCCCTGCGCGATGCCGCCGCGGCACAACGCCTGCTGACCCATTCGGCCGCGGCGAGCGCGACCCCCAAGCTGCCGGCCGACACCACGCAGACCGGTGTCGGCGCGCTGCGGGCGGGCATGGTGGCGCTGGTCGGCGCCGGCCCAGGCGACCCCGGGCTGCTGACCCGGCATGCGCTGCGTGCGCTGCGACACGCCGATGTGATCCTGCACGATCGCCTGGTCAGCCCGCAGGTCCTGCAACTGGCCCGTCGCCACGCGCAGCTGATCGACGTGGGCAAGGCGGCGCAAGGCCACAGCACGCGCCAGGAGCAGATCCACGCGCTGCTGCACCAGCATGCGTTGGCAGGTCGCCGGGTCGTGCGCCTGAAGGGGGGCGATCCGTTCGTGTTCGGGCGCGGCGGCGAGGAGCTGGAATTCCTGCGCGCGCACGGCATCGCGGTGCAGGTGATCCCCGGCATCACCGCCGCCATCGCCTGCGCGGCCTATGCCGGCATTCCGCTGACCCATCGCGAGCATGCGCAGTCGGTGCGCCTGGCGACCGCGCACTGCAAGGCATCGCTGGATACCCTGGACTGGCAGGCACTCGCACAGGAACGCCAGACCCTGGCGCTGTACATGGGTGTGGGCGAGCTGGACACGATCCAGCAGCGCTTGCTGCAGGCCGGACGTGCGGCGTCGACGCCGTTCGCGCTGGTGGAAAACGGCTCGCGGCCGCAACAGCGCGTGATCAGCGGCCGCCTGGACCAGCTGGCGACCAGCGCACGGACGCACGCGGTGCGGGCACCGGCGCTGCTGCTGCTGGGCGAGGTCGCCGCACTCTCCGCTTCCCTGCATTGGTTCGGGTCCGCACCGCTGGCAGACCCGAGCCCGCACTCACCGCCCGCAACGCCCGCTGCGCCCACACTGGCGCACGCCGCCTGATTCCCCCGGAGACTTTCCATGGCCCTGTACGACAACATCCTCGACACCATCGGCCGCACCCCGGTGGTCAAGCTCCACCGCCTGCCGCCGGAGCACGTCACCCTCTATGTCAAGGTGGAGGCGTTCAATCCGGGGGGCTCGGTGAAGGATCGCCTGGCACTGGCGATCATCCTCGACGCCGAGCAACGCGGCCTGCTCAAGCCCGGCGACACGATCGTGGAGGCCACGTCCGGCAATACCGGCGTGGCGCTGGCGATGGTAGCCGCTGCGCGCGGCTACAAGTTCGTCGCCACCATGGTCGAGACCTTCTCGATCGAGCGGCGCAAGCTGATGCGTGCCTACGGTGCCAAGGTGATCCTGACCCCGGCCGCCGAGCGCGGCAGCGGCATGGTGCGCAAGGCCAAGGAGCTGGCCGAACAGCACGGCTGGTTCCTGGCCAGCCAGTTCGCCAACCCGGCCAATCCCGCCTATCACCGCAACACGACCGCCGCCGAGATCCTGCGCGACTTTGCCGGCCACCGGCTGGATCACTTCGTCACCGGCTGGGGCACCGGCGGCACGCTCACTGGCGTTGGCGAGGTGCTGCGGCTGGCGCGGCCGGAAGTGCGCATTACTGCCTCCGAGCCGGCCGGCGCCGCCTTGCTGCAAGGGCAGGAATGGAAGCCGCACAAGATCCAGGGCTGGACCCCGGATTTCGTGCCGGAGGTGCTCAACCGGGCAGCCGCGCACGAGGTGCTCAGCGTCGAAGACAGCGACGCGATCGGCGTGGCCCGCCAGCTGGCCGCCGAAGAAGGCATCTTCACCGGCATCTCCGGCGGCGCCACCGTGGCCACCGCTCTGCGTGTGGCCCGTAGCGCCGAGCCGGGCGCCGTGCTGCTGGCGATGCTGCCGGACACCGGCGAGCGCTACTTCTCCACCCCGCTGTTCGCCGACATCAACGAAGGCTCGGACGACGACTGGCTGGCGGGACTGCCCTGACCGCACGCCGTCCGGTGATCGTCAGCAGGCACCTGTAGCGCCACCGCGGCACAGGTGCCCCAGGCGAGGTGAACCGCGCGGCTCCCGCAGATGTCAAGAAAACGTTAGGATGGCGGTCCTGCAGGGAGGACCGTGGTGAGTAACCAGCCGTACGGACACAGCGACAGCCGCGACGCACGCGCGCCTTGGCTGGTGAAGATGACCTCGCCCGCTCATTTCGCGCTTGCCCTGGCGTTTGGCGCCTGGCTGCAGGCCGCACTGGAACTGCCGCTGCCCGCGCCCGCCACCTTGGCCCTGATCGAACTGGCCGGCGGCCTGATCGCCTGTGCCGGGCTGGCCCTGGCGGTCAGCTGTTTTGTGCTGTTCGCCCGCCGCCGCACCACCATCATGCCCAGCGGCCACCCGTCGCAACTGGTGATCGAAGGCCCCTACCGCTTCACCCGCAACCCGATGTATCTGGCACTGGTGCTGAGCTATGTCGGGCTCTGCCTGCAACTGGGCCTACCATGGGCGCTCTTGCTGCTGCCGATGCCGTGGCTGGCCCTGCAGTGCTACGTCATTCCATTCGAAGAACAACGCCTGCAGTGCGAGTTCGGCCGGCAATACCACAGCTACTGCAGCCGCGTCCGCCGCTGGCTCTGAACGGCGCCGCTGGCTCCGAATAGCTAGGCCCGCGCGGCCGACCCGCACGCGCCTCGGCGCCGACCACGATCCCGGCGGCTGCGCAATTGCTGCAGCCAGAGACATCGACGCGGCAATGGCCCCTGCTGCTGCCGGCGCGAGCGATCCAACGCCGATGTCGACCTGCGCCTCACGTCAGCCACGTCAGCATGCGCCATCGCGCCTTGGCTCCCGCGTCGCGCCCCATCCATGTCGCCAACCGTCTCAGCGCATGAGATGAATGCACGCTAGCGTGTGTCGACCAGAGCGTGTCCCCCATCACACGTCCATCATGCACGTCCCATAAAGATCGCCCTATGAAAATCGAAGTCTGGCAAGGCGACATCACCGAACTCGACGTCGACGTCATCGTCAACGCCGCCAACGAATCGCTACTGGGTGGAGGCGGCGTCGACGGCGCCATCCACCGCGCCGCCGGCCCCGAATTGCTTGCGGCCTGCAAGGCGCTGCCGGAGGTCCGTCCGGGCGTGCGTTGCCCGACCGGCGAAATCCGCGTCACGCCTGGATTCGCGCTGAAGGCGCGCCATGTCTTCCACACCGTCGGGCCGGTATGGCGCGACGGCAAGCACAACGAACCAGAGCAATTGGCCAACTGCTATTGGCAGTCGCTGAAGCTGGCCGAGCAGATGCTGCTGCACTCGATCGCGTTCCCGGCCATCAGCTGCGGCATCTATGGTTATCCGCTGCACCAGGCTGCACGGATCGCGGTGACCGAGACGCGCGATTGGCAGCGCTCGCACAAAGTGCCCAAGCACATCGTGCTGGTGGCCTACAACGACGCGACCTACAAGGCCTACCAACAGGCCCTGGCGACGCAGGAACCGGCAGTGGCCTGACGCATCCGATCCAGCGTCCAAACGAAGACAGGCGCCCATGGGCGCCTGTCTTCGTTTGGCGACTGCGGTGACAGGAACCGGCACGCGGCCGGTTCCTGCGAGCTGTCGCTCAGCCCTTCCACTTGCCCAGCGCAGCCAGGCCATTTTCCTTGGCGCGGTCGTAGATGACCTGTTGCGCCTTGGCGAAGTTGCCGGCCATGTCCTGCGACCACAGCTTCAGCGCAGCCTGCTGCATGGCGCGGCCGTAGGAGAAGCTCAGCGGCCAGGGCAGATTGCCGAGCTGGTTCATCGCGTTGAGATGGGCGGTGGATTGCTCGTCGGTCTGGCCGCCGGACAGGAACACGATGCCCGGCAGGATCGCCGGCACTGTCGACTTCAGGCACATCACGGTCGACTCGGCGACTTCTTCCACACCGGCCTGGTCGGGGCATCCCTTGCCCGAGATCACCATCGATGCCTTCAGGATGGTGCCTTCGAGCACCACGTTCTGCTCGTAGAGCGCGCCGAACAGCGAACGCAACGTGGCCTCGGTGACTTCGTAGCAGGTCTCGATGTCATGGTCCCCGTCCATGATCACTTCCGGCTCCACCATCGGCACCAGGCCCTGCTCCTGGCACAGCGCCGCATAGCGTGCCAGCGCATGCGCATTGGCCTCGATGCAGGTGCCGGACGGGATGTCTTCGCCGATGTTGATGACCGCGCGCCACTTGGCGAAGCGTGCGCCCAGGGTGTAGTACTCCTCCAGCCGCGCGCGCAGGCCGTCGAGGCCTTCGGTGACCAGTTCGCCCGGCATGCCGGCCAGCGGCTGTGCGCCCTTGTCGACCTTGATGCCCGGGATGATGCCGTGCTCGGTCATGTACTGGGCGAACGGCACGCCGTTCTTGGTCTTCTGACGAATGGTCTCGTCGAACAGGATGGCGCCGGAGATGTAGTCGCTCAGCTTGGGCGTGGTCAGCAACAACTCGCGGTATGCGCGACGGTTCTCTTCGATGTTCTCGATGCCGACGCCAGCGAAGCGCTTGGCGATGGTGCTGGTGGACTCGTCGATGGCGATGATGCCCTTGCCTGGGGCGACCATGGCCTGGGCGGTTTCGGCAAGCTGTTCGATGCTCATGTAGTTCCTGTGTCAGCAACGGGGGAGACGGAAAGTATAGCGACGAAAGTTGTAGACATTCCTTCACGGAATGGCTGCAACCGGTTACACGCGCCGGCATTGCGAGGATGTGTGGCCGGATGCGCAATGGTGTCGGCAAGCGCCTCCAGCAAGTGACGCCACGGCTGCGATGCGTTGCTGGCGATGCCATCGCTCCGCCATTGCATGGCGCGGAAGGCGGCAGTATCGGCAGCGCCTCGGTTACCGGCCTGCGGGTCTGCATCTGCCGCGCGATCGCGGTCGCGCCGGCGCGTTGCACGCCGACCAACGCGGCCACAGCAACGACCGCGATGCCGGCGCTGATGGCAGAACGGCGGCCAAGGCCGCCGTTCATACGATGCCGAGAGCTCGACGCGCCGAGTCGGCGCACCGCTGGCAGCGATCAGAGTTCGCCCAATCCGCTGGCGCGCCCGTCCTCGCCGACTTCCAGCAAGCGCAGCGTGTTGGTCGCGCCATGGGTCTCCATGTGCTCGCCGCTGGTGAACACCACGCGGTCGCCCGGACCCATGCGTTCGTTCTCCACCAGCAGGCGGATGGCCGCACGTGCGGCTTCGCGCGGCGTCAGCCCGCGGCTGTCGAAGCTGATCGGGAACACGCCGCGCATCATCGCCATGTGGCGACGCGCACCATCGTGACGGGTGAAGGCATAGATCGGCATGTTGGAGCGGAACCGCGACAGGAAGCGCGGCGTGCCGCCGGACTCGGTCAATGCCACCACGCCACCCAGGCCGATGTGCTCGGACAGGAACATGGTCGCCATGGCGATCGCCTGATCGGCACGCTGCAGATTGCGTTGCGCCGCTTCGAAATCGGTATCGAACTCGAACTGGTGTTCGGCACCCAGACAGATACGCGCCATCGCTTCGACCGCACGCACCGGATAGGCGCCGGCGGCGGTTTCGGCCGACAGCATCACCGCATCGGTGCCGTCGATGACGGCGTTGGCCACGTCGAGCACTTCAGCGCGGGTGGGGATCGGGCTTTCGACCATCGACTGCAGCATCTGCGTGGCGGTGATCACCACTTTGTTCTGCGCCAGCGACTCCTTGATGATTTTCTTCTGCAGGCCCGGCAATTCGGCATCACCGATCTCCACGCCCAGATCGCCACGCGCCACCATCACCACGTCGGAGGCCTCGACGATTTCGACCAGGTTCTCGATCGCCTCGGTACGTTCGATCTTGGACACCAGCGCGGCATCGCAACCGTGCTGCTGGGCAATGCGGCGCGCGTCGTTCATGTCTTCGGCATTACGGCAGAACGACACGGCGATGAAATCGACGCCGATCTTGGCGACGATGCCGATCAGCTCCTTGTCGCGCTCGGTCAGCGCGCCCAGCGACAGGCCGCCGCCTTGCTTGTTGAGACCCTTGCGGTCGGACAGCACGCCATCGTTGAGCACGCTGGTGACGATGCGCTCGCCCTGCACTTCGACGACCTTCAACTGCATCAGGCCGTCGTCGAGCAGCAGCACATCGCCCGGCGCCACGTCCTGCGGCAGACCCAGGTAGCTCACCCCGACCTGGGTCTTGTCGCCGGCCGGCGCATTGGGATCGGCCACCAGATCGAAACGATCACCGATGGACAGGTTGACCTTGCCCTCGACGAAACGCTCGATGCGGATCTTCGGGCCCGGCAGGTCGGCCAGGATGCCGACCTCGGCGCCGACGCGCGCAGCAGCGGCGCGCACTTCGGCAGCGCGCTTGGCCTGGCCGGAGGGATCGCCGTGGCTGAAATTGAGGCGCACCACGTTGACGCCCGCCTTGAACAAGGCATCCAGCACGCCCGGCGGATCGGTCGCCGGTCCGAGCGTGGCGAGGATCTTGGTGCGGCGTTGACGTTCTTTCATGGTGGCCTCCCTGTAAAACCGCAAAAATTAACACACGCATCACAGCGCGAGGATGGCATTGCGGCATAGCCGCCCTCGGCTTACGGCATGTCCTACAGACAATGCGGGACAGTATGTCCGTCAACACGCGTCCTTGCAGGACACGCGCCGATCGTCACCCTAGCGCGCGAATCGTGAAGACCCGTGCGCTCACTGCGCAAGCAGACTGCGCAGTTCGTCCGGCGTGCGCGCGATGGCGCCCGCGCCTGCCTCGCGCAGTTCGGTCTCGTCGCCGAAGCCCCACAGCACACCAATGCTGGCGATGCCGTGGTGATTGGCCCCGTCGATATCCATGCGACGGTCGCCAATCATCGTGCAGCCGGCCTTGTCGATCGCCAGCCGTCGCAGCGCCTCGGCGATCAGGTCGGGCTTGAAGCGTCGTGCGCCGTCTTCGCTGGCCCCGATGACCTCGGCAAAACACGCGCCGAACGGCAGGTGCTCGACGATGCGGCGGGCATAGCGTTCGTTCTTGGACGTCACCACCGCAAGCGGATGGCCGGTACGGTGCAGCCCGGTGATCAGCGCGCCGATGCCATCGAACACGCGCAGCTCGGTCCAGCCCACTGCGTCGTAGCGCGTGCGATACGCCTCCAGCAGGCGCTGCACCAACGCAGGATCGTCGGGAAAACGGGCGGCGAAGCTATCGCGCAGTGGCGGGCCGATCCAGCTGCGCAAGGTCTGCGGCGTCGGTCGCGGCTGCCCCTCGCTATCGAAGGCATGCACGATGCTGGCGACGATGCCTTGCTCGGAGTCGACCAGCGTGCCGTCGAGATCGAAGAACAGCGGCGCGGCGGTCACTGCCCGCGCGCCTGAAGCGCGGCCACTGCCGGCAAGGTCTTGCCTTCGAGGAATTCCAGGAAGGCGCCGCCGCCGGTGGAAATATAGCTGACCTGCTCGGCAATGCCGTATTTGTCCACTGCCGCCAGGGTGTCGCCGCCACCGGCGATCGAGAAGGCCTTGGAGGCAGCAATCGCATGCGCCAGGGTCTCGGTGCCCTTGCTGAAGGAGGTGAACTCGAACACACCGACCGGGCCGTTCCACACCACCGTGCCGGCCTGCGCGATCAGCGCCGCGTACCGCTCGGCCGTCTGCGGTCCGATATCCAGGATCAGATCGTCCGCCTCGACCTGGTCCAGCGACTTCACCGTCGCCTCGGCATCGGGCAGGAACTGCTTGGCCACCACGACGTCGGTGGGCAACGGAATCTCCGCACCGCGCGTCCTGGCGTCGGCGACGATCTGATTGGCGGTGGCGATCAGGTCCGGCTCGTGCAGCGACTTGCCCACGCCATGTCCGGCGGCGGCGATAAAGGTATTGGCGATGCCGCCGCCGACGATCAACTGGTCCACCTTGTTCACCAGGTTGGACAACAGCTCCAGCTTGGTCGACACCTTGCTGCCCGCCACGATCGCCAGCAAGGGCTTGGCCGGGTTGTCCAGCGCCTTGGCCAGCGCATCCAGCTCGGCCATCAACAGCGGGCCACCGGCGGCGACCGGCGCGAAGCGGATCACGCCATGGGTCGAGGCCTGCGCGCGATGGGCGGTGCCGAAGGCATCCATCACGAACACATCGCACAACGCGGCGTATTTGCGCGCCAGCGTCTCATCGTCCTTGCCCTCGCCGACGTTCATGCGGCAGTTTTCCAGCAGCACCACCTGGCCAGGCGCGACGTCCACGCCGTCGACCCAGTCGCGCACCAGCGGCACGTCCACGCCCAGCAGTGCCGTCAGCCGCGCGGCCACCGGCGCCAGCGAATCCTCCTCGGACCAGCTGCCTTCCTTCGGCCGCCCCAGGTGCGAGGTGACCATCACCGCCGCGCCCTTTTCCAGCGCCAGCTTCAGGGTGGGCACCGAGGCGGTGATGCGCTGCTCGGAGGTGATCTTGCCGCCGTCGATCGGCACGTTCAGATCCTGGCGGATCAGCACGCGCTTGCCGGAGAGGTCGAGGTCGGTCATGCGAACGATGGACATGGGCTCAGCTCACTAGTCGTGGAGTGGACAAGGGGACAGCACGCCGGCACGCGGACATCGCCGCGCCGGCCGGCGGCCAGGAAGATGGAAAACGGGAGAATGACAAGACACGCCGGCCTGCAGCGCGGCGCACGCGGGAAGGAGGCGACCACGTCGCTGGCGACGACCCAACTGCGCAGCGCCGCGGTGGCGGCGAATGCTGGCGAGCGGTCGGTCGAGCACGACGGGCAATGCGGCTGCCTTGGCGACGGGGGATCGCCATTGTCCGATCTTCGCGCCGCAGCGGCAAACCGCCCAGCCTGCGCCGCGCGCCTGGACGTCGGCGGCAGCGCGACACAGCGATAGCGCTGCAGGACGCTCATCCGCCATCTGCGGGCAACGGACACTTGCCGTCGCCGCAGGCAACCACCGGTATCACCCCGGGCGATGCGCTGCACCGGCCAGGCGGCTCAAGGTGCGCGCCTGGCATCGACATTGGCCTCGGCGGACGCCAGCCGCGGTGGTGCCGGCGCCAGATAGCCCACCACCGTGCACAGCAAGCCATAGGCAATGAACGAACCGATGCCCAGCAAATTGCCCAGATGCTGACGATCGATCAGCACCAGCTTGGCCAGCACCAGGGCCATCAGCAGCGCGCCTGCGCCCCACAGCACACGCTGGCCGCGCCGCGATCCGGTGACCCAGGCAACGACGCCGAGAATGCTCCACACCACCGCCAGGCTGGTCTGCGCCAGCTGGGTGCTGGCCAAGGCCAGGGTCCACGGCACCTGCCCCCAGTGGTGCACGCCGTGCAAGGTGCTGCTGGTCGCCACTCCCCAGGCGCACACCCCCAGCGCGATCGCCGCCGCGCGCTGGAAGGCAGCGGGCAGCCCCAGCGACCAGACCCAGCGTGCCAATAGCGCCAGCGTGGCGATCTGCACCAGTTCGCCAGGATTGAGCAAGGGCAGCCATGGCAACGGCGCAGCATCGGCCGGATCGACCAACAACGCGACCCATCCTTGGCCGAGCATGGCGAACAGCAAGGCCAGCAACGCCTGCCGGACCAGTGCGGCGTTCTGCGGCTGCGGCCATGCCAGCCAGCGCCAACGCAGCACCCCAACCGCCGCCACCGCCAACCACGGCAGCATCTGCAACGCGGAACGCCAGCCGGAGCCGAGGACCAAGCGCTCGCTCAGCCAGAACGTGGCCAGCGAAACGACGCACGGCCACATCAACCACCACGCCAGCTGCGCGGCAGCGGCACCGCTGCTTCGGTCGCTCGCCAGCACGCGCAAGGCCAGCACGCCCAGCAGCGCCAACGCCAGCCACGCAGCCCATCCCCACGCAGCAAAGGGCTGTGCGTGCACCGATGTCTGCCACATGGCCACCAGCGTCGACAGTGCAAACGTCGCCGCGACGGTCCAGCGCAAGGCTGCAGCGGGCCGGCGTCGATGCGCGGCCGCAACCACGCCCGTGCTGAGCGCCAACCATGCCAGCACCAGGTCGGGGGCATCCTGCGGATTGGCGAAGCGCAGGATCTCGTGCAGCGCACACAGCGTCCACCAGCCGATGCCCCACAGATACGCCGCCAGTGCAGTGCCGCGACGTCCCGCCGCATGCAGCGTGCCGGCGCTGACCAGGCCCGCCAGCGCCACCAGCAGCATGCTCATGCAGGTGGGATTGGCTATTGCAAGCCGATCATCGCGCCAGGCATCCACGCCGAAGGCCACCGCGATGGCTGCCAGTGCCTGCAGCGTCATGCCGGCGATCTGCGGCAAGGCGCGCCGCTGGCGCAGCCCCAGCCACAGCAACCCTGCTCCTTCCAGCGCGAAGACGCTGGCGGTGACGCGCGCCGACAAGGCCAGCGGCACCGACAAGGTGGCGAACCCCACTGCCAACGCCGCATGTGCCTGACCCAACAGGCGGCTGGAGGCACTGCGCTGCAACCACGCGGCCAGGCCGGCATACAGGGCTGCGAGCGCCAGCGCGTACAGCGCCAACGGTGTGCGCTCCCACTCCAGCAGGGCCGCCTGCAAGGCGAAGGCCAGCAGCGGCGTGCCGAACACCAGGCTGCCATCGACGACCCGTGACGTGCCGCCATCGCCGCGACGTGCATGCAGGATGGGAATCACCAGGTACATCGCAAAGAACAGCAGCAGGAAGGGCTCGGTGCTGGCGAACTTGGCCGGCGCGTAGTCCAGCACGCCCCACACCGTGCCGATGCCGAACGTAAAGGCGAAGCCGAGCAGGTTCAGCACCCGCCATGGGCGAACCCAGGCAATCGCCACGATCCCGCCATTGAGCAGCGCGTAATAGGTGAACAACGCAACATGGTTGGCGTTGCCGGTGGACAACCAGATCGGCGCCATGAATCCGGCCAGCACCCCCAGCACCGCCAGCGTGCGCGAATTCTGCAACACCGCCAGCGCGCAGAGCCCGGCGATCAACAGCACGCTGATCGCCAGCGCCGGGGCCGGCTGCAACAGTCCATACACCTTGAAGGCGGCAAAGACGGTCAGCAGCAACACACCGATCGCCCCACCTTGCACGGCGAGCGCAAAGCCTGGTCGCGTCAGCCGCTGACGCCAGCCGAACGCCAGTGCACCGATGGCCAGCAGGCCGATGCCGACCAGCCGCAGCGCGATCGGCACGCGCAGCCAGCCCTGATCGCTGGCGTACTTCAGCAGCGCCGCAACGCCCGCCAGCAGTACCAGCATGCCCACCTTGACCGGTACGTTGCCTTCGGTCAGCCAACGCTTCACCCCAGCGATGCCACGCGCCCATCGCCCAGCAGCGGTGGCCGTGGGCGGTGCGCTTGCGCCTGCAGCGCGTGTGGTCGCAGATGCCACGCCTTGCACCTGCGGCTCTGGCGGCAGCGCCGCAGGCGTCGCGCGAGCGCCCACCGCGACCATCGTCTCAGCGGGCAGCGGCGGTGGCTGGACCGCTGGCGGAGGCATCGGCGTCGACGCCGCGGGCGGTCCGGTCCGGACGACGTCGTTGGATTGCGTTTGCGCGATCCACTGTTCGGCAAGCTGCAGCCGCCGCTCCAGCCGGCCGATCTTCCCTAACGCCACGACCAGCGCCGCGACCACCACCGCGAGCCCCAGCACGACCACTGCAATGATTGCTCCCACCCACATCCCCCGGCATCCGGCCGACAACCCGGCACCATACGCTCTGCGGCGTGCGGATGCAGCGTCGGCTGCGCGGGGATGCTCGCTTCGCCCCTGCGCTCTGCCTGCGCGACGCTTCCGCCCGCCACCACTGCCCTCACCGCGCAGAGACCGCCGGCGACGTCGGTAGCGCGCTTGCGGACGCAATGGTTGCCTGTCTATGCTTGCCGCACTGCGGTCAGGAAGGAGGCCGCTACGCGCCTCTGGTCGCCCCACCTACGCAAGGATGCAAGGATGCTGAAACCTCGCCCTGTCCCGCTGGCACGCGCCTGTGCGCTGCTCTTGCTCGTTGGCGCCCCCCTGGCCCACGGCCAGCTGTTCGCCGACCCCGAAGCGATCGCCAAGGCCTGGCTCGGCCACGATGCCAGCGAGCTCATGCTGCAGTGGCCGGTCGATCGCGGCCTGTACATTTCGGAAAATGTGCAGACACAGGAAACGGCCTACACCTACAACTTCGGCATCCCCGCCCATTACCGCACCGATTACTGGGTCGAGCAAGGCCCCATGGTTGGCGTGGTGCAGGGCGGCGGCGTTGCCACGCCGATCTTCTCGCAGGAGCTGCACAGCAGCAAAACCTTCGTGCCGCAGGAAGATCATTGCGAGGTGACGTTCGTCGCCGATGCGCAAGGCATCATCTCGCGCTACGACTTCGCAGGCAGCAAGTGCAAACCCTATATCCGTGGCTGGGGCCGGCCCAAGAAGCGCTGATTCGCCCCGTCCGTTCGTCCGCAGGTCCACCGCATGGAGAGCATCGCATGACCCTCAACCGCCCCCTCGTCGCAACGGCCTGCAGCCTGCTGCTCCTGCTCGCGCCGACCGTCCCGACCAGCGCCCTGGCACAGGACGCCCGCCACGGCGCCATCGTCGCGCTCGAACCGATCGAGAACCGCGGCGACGACGTGCCCGAGCGCACCAAGAAATTCGGCCACGTCGGCAGTGTGCTGGGCGGACTGGTCGGCGGCAGGCTTGGTGTGGAATCGAAGTCCGCGTTGGTCGGCCCCGATCAGACCCAGAAACTGGGCAATAGCGCCGGCGAAATGGCCGGCACCCGTCTTGCTGGCAACGGTCCGGCCGCGCATTACATGGTCAAGATCCGCTTCGACAACAAGTCGCAGGTCGTGTTGTCGAAGGCTGCCACGGAGTTGAAAGGACTGGACGTCGGCAGCCGGGTGGTGGTCAGCGGCAGCGGTCAGGACATGCGGATCGCTGCGGAATGACTTCGATGCCAGGGCGATGACGCGGCTCAGCGCGCGCCTGGCGCGGCCCCAATGAAGCCCCGGCAGTGCCGGGGCTCGGGCGTGAGGCA
Organism: Xanthomonas maliensis; assembly: GCF_009192945.1. Classification (GTDB taxonomy): domain Bacteria; phylum Pseudomonadota; class Gammaproteobacteria; order Xanthomonadales; family Xanthomonadaceae; genus Xanthomonas; species Xanthomonas maliensis. The sequence goes on from NZ_NSET01000034.1 coordinate 40,007, forward strand.
AAGGTGCTGACTTATTTGGCGACCACGCGCACCATTTCCAGGCACTTGTTGGAATAGCCCCACTCGTTGTCGTACCAGGACACCAGCTTGACGAAGGTCGGATCCAGCGCGATACCGGCGTCGGCATCGAACACCGAGGTGCAGGTCTCGCCGCGGAAATCGGTCGCCACGACCTTGTCTTCGGTGTAACCCAGCACGCCCTTCAACGCGCCCTCGCTCTGCGCCTTCACTTCGGCGCAGATCTCGGCGTAGGTGGCCGGCTTGTCCAGCTCGACGGTGAGGTCGACCACCGACACGTCCGAGGTCGGCACGCGGAAGCTCATGCCGGTCAGTTTCTTGTTGAGCTCCGGGATCACCACGCCGACCGCCTTGGCTGCGCCGGTCGAGGACGGGATGATGTTCTCCAGGATGCCGCGGCCACCGCGCCAGTCCTTGTTGGACGGGCCGTCGACGGTCTTCTGGGTCGCGGTCGCCGCATGCACCGTGGTCATCAGGCCACGCTTGATGCCCCATTTGTCGTTGATGACCTTGGCCAGCGGCGCCAGGCAATTGGTGGTGCAGGAGGCGTTGGAGATGATGGCCTCGCCCTTGTAGCTCTTGTCATTGACGCCGTAGACGAACATCGGCGTGTCGTCCTTGGACGGCGCCGACAGGATCACCTTCTTGGCGCCGGCATCCAGATGCTTCTGCGCGGTGTCCTTGGTCAGGAACAGGCCGGTGGACTCGATCACCACGTCGGCGCCGACCTCGCTCCACTTCAGGTTGGCCGGATCGCGCTCCTGGGTCAGGCGGATCCGCTTGCCGTTGACGATCAAGGTGTTGCCCTCGACCGACACGTCCGCCTTGAAACGGCCGTGCACCGAATCGTACTGGAGCATATAGGCCAGATAGTCGGGCTCGAGCAGGTCGTTGATGGCCACGATCTCGATGTCATTGGCGAAGTTCTGCACCGCAGAGCGCAGCACATTGCGTCCGATGCGACCGAATCCGTTGATGCCAACCTTGATTGCCATGTTCAGTAGCTCCTGCGGCCGCGACGGCGCGGCGGATGGAAAGGAACCACCATTCTAGCAGCGTCGCCAGATGGTGGCCGCGTGAGTGCGGCCGCTGCGCAGGCAGGGCGTGCGGGTCGCAACGACGCGGCGCCAACCGTCGCCGCAGTCGCGCGGGAGGCGGTCGCGCCTTGCTGCATCTGCCTGGTTGGACACCGATCGCTCGCGCCTCCCCACGGCCGCCGCAGCCGGCGGTGGTGCCAACTGCTGAACGGCGGCTTCAAGGGCTGCACCGCCGGCTGGACTGCAGACGTCGTCGTCGCCGGCAACGTTGCGTCGTCCAGCACGCGCGACCAACGGGCCTGCAAAGACAGCTGACACATCCAGGGCTGCGCCGACACGAGACGCGTGCAACTGCCGGCAGCGATCGGTCCGCAGGATCTGCCGACAGCGGACGCCACGCCGCGCTGGCCGACATTGATCAGAATCAAGGCAGCGCGCTGTCACGCGTCGGAGACTGCCCGCAGTCCCGACATCACGAGCCTCTCATGCATCTGCGTCCCTGCCTATTGATCGCCGGCGTCCTCACTGCCCTTGCCGCTCCTCCGGCCCTGGCCCAATCCAAGGGCGATTGGACCATGGCCGTCGGCGCGCATCAGGTCGCCCCCAGGTCGGACAACGGCCGCCTGGCCGGCGGCACGCTTGCGGTCGACGTCGGCAAGGACATCCGACCGACCCTCACCGCTGAATACTTCGTTGCCAACGCGCTTGGCATCGAGGTCCTGGCCGCCTTGCCCTTCGAGCACGACATCCAGTTGCGCGGCCTGGGCCGGGTCGGCAGCACCAAGCACCTGCCGCCAGTGGTGAGCCTGCAATACCACTTCAACTCCCAGGGTGCGGTGTCGCCGTTTCTCGGCGCGGGCATCAATTACACGCACTTTTTTGCCAGCAAGACCCGCGGCGCCCTGGCGGGCAGCGACCTGGAGCTGGGCGATTCCTGGGGCCTGGCCGCGCATGCCGGGGTCGACATCGCGCTGAGCGCGCGCGGCGCGCTGCGGGTGGATGTGCGCTGGATCGATATCGACAGCACCGTCCGGTTAGACGGCCAACGCCTCGGCACCGTCACCATCGACCCGCTGGTGTACGGCCTGGCCTACGTCCATCGGTTCTGAGCGCGCAACCATCCCGGGCCGGCAGACTGCTGGTCCGGTCACGCGCACGTCGCAGTAGCGACCGGGCAGTCATCAAGCCGGCGTTAGAATTGCGCCATGACCTCGAAACTCTCTCTGCTGCTGTCGTGCCTGGGCGCCGCGTCGCTCAGCCTGCTGTCTTCCACCGCCCTGGCCTGGGGTCCGCAAGGCCACCGCCTGGTCGCCCGGATCGCCGAAACCGAACTCGATCCACAGGCGCGTGCGCAGGTGGCGCAACTCCTGGCCGGCGAGCCGGATCCCACCCTGGCCGGTGTCGCCACTTGGGCCGACGAGCTGCGCGCCCACGACCCGGACCTGGGCAAGCGCTCGGGCCCATGGCACTACGTCAACCTCGGCGAACACGATTGCGCCTACGATCCGGCACGCGACTGCCCCGACGGCAACTGCGTGATCGCCGCGCTGGATGCGCAGGCCAAGCTGCTGGCCGATCGCAATCAGCCGTTGGACGTGCGGCGCCAAGCGCTCAAGTTCGTGGTGCATTTCGTCGGCGACATCCATCAGCCCATGCATGCTGGCTACGCGCACGACAAGGGCGGCAACGATTTCCAGCTGCAGGTCGAGGGCAAGGGCAGCAATCTGCATGCCCTGTGGGACAGCGGCATGCTCAATAGTCGCCACCTCAGCGACGATGCCTATCTGCAGCGCCTGTTGGCCTTGCCGGCCACTCCCGCCAGCACGCCCGCATTCCCGCCCGCCGGACTGGCCTGGGCACAGGCTTCGTGCCGGATCGCGATCGCACCCGGCGCCTATCCGCCCACCCATGTGCTGTCGCCAGCCTATATCGATACCTATCGGCCGATCGCCGAGGCGCAGTTGCGCGCAGCCGGCGACCACCTGGCCGCGTTGCTCAATGCCGCACTGGATCCACACTGACACGGAGGTCGCGATGCAGCCGCAGGTCGTGCCGTTTTTTCACCCGGACAGCAATACCTTCACCTACCTGGTCGCCGATGCGGCCACCGGCATCGCCGCGGTCATCGATCCAACGCTGGATTACGCGGCCGAGACCGCCACGGTTGCCACGCAGGCGGCACAAGCCATTGTCGATAGCGTGCAGCGGCTCGGCTGGCAGGTGCACTGGCTGCTGGAAACCCATGCGCATGCCGACCATCTGTCGGCCGCGCAATGGCTGAAACGGCAGTGGCCGCAGGCACGCGTCGGCATCGGCGAGGGTATCCAGCAGGTACAGCGAAACCTGGCGCCGCGCTGCGGCCTGCCCGCAGATTTTCGTGCCGACGGCTCGCAGTTCGACCACTTGTTCGCCGACCAGGAGGTGTTCGCAGTGGGAACGCTGCAGGGGCGGGTGATCGCCGTGCCCGGACATACCAGCGACAGCGTCGCCTACTTGATCGGCGATGCGCTGTTTCCCGGCGACTCCCTGTTCATGCCCGACGCCGGCACGGCGCGCTGCGACTTCCCCGGCGGCGACGCACAGCAGCTGTATGCATCGATCCAGCGTCTGTACGCGCTGCCGGACAGCACGCGCGTGTTCGTCTGTCACGACTACGGCCCGGGTGGACGCGCGATCGCATTCCAGAGCAGCATCGGCGAACAACGTCGCCACAACATCCATGTGCGCGATGGCGTCGACGCGGCCAGCTTCGTGGCGCAACGACAGGCGCGCGATGCCAGCTTGTCCGAACCACGCCTGATCGGCCCAGCGCTGCAGGCCAATCTGCAGGCCGGCGCGTTCGAGCAGGCATCGTCGATCGCGCCCACCACCTGATCCAGCCGCCGCACCCGCTATGATCGGGCGTTGATCGGATCTGGAGCCTTCCCCCATGCGTGCACTCGCTTTCTGGCGTCAGGCCATCTGCCTGCTGTTGCTGGCGCTTCCGATCATCGGCGCCGCGCAGTCTCTTCCGTTGACGGTCTTCGCCGCGGCAAGCCTGAAGGAATCCATGGACGAAGCGGCCGCTGCCTATACCGCGGCAACCGGCACGCCGGTGCGCGTGTCCTACGCCGCCAGCTCGGCATTGGCACGGCAGATCGAACAAGGCGCGCCGGCCGACGTGTTCTTCTCGGCCGACCTGGAATGGATGGACCATCTGCAGCAACGCGGCCGGCTCGCGGCGGCGCAGCGGCGCACGCTGCTGGGCAATACCCTGGTGCTGGTGGCACCGCACGACAGCACCTTGCAAGTGGATCCACGCCAGCCCGGCGCGATCGCCAAGGCGCTCGGCGCCGATGGCAGGCTGGCGGTCGGCCAGACCAGCAGCGTGCCGGCCGGCAAATACGCCGCCGCTGCACTTCGCCACCTGAAACAATGGGAAAGCCTGCGCCCCCGGCTGGCCGAGGCCGATAGCGTGCGCGCGGCGCTGATGCTGGTGGCGCGCGGCGAAGCACCGCTGGGCATCGTCTACGGTTCCGACGCGCAAGCCGAGCCCAAGGTCCGCGTGGTTGCCGTCCTGCCCGAGGACAGCCATCCGCCGATCCTGTACCCGGTCGCGGCGTTGCAGGGCGCCCGGCAGAGCGAGGCCAGCGCGTTCGTGCGCTGGCTGGCCAGCGCGCCGGCGAAGGCGATCTTCGCGCGTCGCGGTTTCCTGCCCCGCGACTGACGCCGGCTTGAGCATCTTCACCGCCGAAGAACTGACCGCGATCGGCCTGAGTCTGAAGGTGGCCGCGGTCGCCGCCATCGCCAGCCTGCCTCCGGGCATCGCTTGCGGCTGGCTGCTTGCACGTCGGCGCTTTCCCGGCAAGGCGCTGCTGGATGCGCTGCTGCATCTGCCGCTGGTGATGCCGCCGGTGGTGACCGGCTATGCGCTGCTGGTGCTGCTGGGGACGCAGGGGCCAGTGGGGCGCTTCCTGCTGGCACAGTTCGGCATCCAGTTCGCCTTCCGCTGGACCGGTGCCGCGCTGGCGTGCGCAGTGATGGGATTCCCATTGATGGTGCGTGCGATCCGGCTGTCGATCGAGGCCACCGACCGCCGGCTGGAAGCCGCCGCCGCCACGCTCGGTGCCGGCCCGTGGCGGGTGTTCTTCAGCATCACCTTGCCGTTGGCCTGGCCGGGCCTGGTCGCCGGCATGATGCTGGCGTTCGCCAAGGCGCTGGGCGAATTCGGCGCGACGATCACCTTCGTTTCCAATATCCCTGGCGAAACGCAGACGCTGTCGTCGGCGATCTACGGCCTGATGCAGGTGCCCGGAATGGAAGCGGGCGTCTGGCGCCTGGCCGGCGTGGCGCTGGCGATCTCGCTGGCCGCCCTGCTGCTGTCCGAATGGCTGGTGCGGCGACCGCATCCGCGCGAGGACGAGGTCTGATGCTCGACATCGACCTGCACGTGCAGCGCGGGCGCTTCCAGCGTCGGATCCGCATCGACGATCCGGCACGCGTGGTGGCGTTGGTGGGCCCCTCCGGCGCTGGCAAGACCACCGTGCTCAACGCCATCGCCGGCTTGGTGCGGCCACAGGCCGGGCATATCCGCATCGATGGTCGCTGTCTGTACGACCATCGCCAGCGCATTGATCTGCCGACGCATCGGCGCCGGATCGGTTATGTGTTCCAGGACGCGCGCCTGTTCCCGCACCTGGATGTGCGTGAGAATCTGCGCTATGGCCGCCACGGTCACGGCCCGGATCACTTCGGCTTCGATGACGTGGTGGCCTTGCTCGGTATCGGCGAGCTATTGCGACGTCGCCCGCGCACGCTGTCCGGCGGCGAGGCGCAACGCGTGGCGATCGGCCGGGCGCTGTTGTCGCAACCGGCGATCCTGCTGTTCGACGAACCGTTGTCGGCGCTGGATCAAGCCAGGCGCGAGGAGTTGATTCCCTATCTGCAGCGCGTTCGCGACCAGATCCGCCTGCCGATGCTCTACGTCAGCCACAACCCCGACGAAGTGCAGCGCATCGCCGACAGCGTGCACGTGCTCGATTGAGCGCTGTCGCCGTCTTCACCGCAGCAGCGCGACCATGCCGGCGGAGGGCGACGATGAAGCGATACCGAAAGGAGCCATTCCCGGTCGACCAGGCCCGCCGGTTTCTCGAACCGGGGCCGGTCGTCCTGGTGAGTTCCGCGCACCTTGGCGAGCGCGACATCATGACGATGGGCTGGCACATGGTGCTGGAGTTTTCGCCGTCGCTGGTGGCCTGCTGCATCGCGCGCGGCAATCGCAGCTTCGACTTGATCCGACGCAGCCGCCAGTGCGTGATCAACGTGCCGACCGTTGCGCTGCTGGACACGCTGGTGGACATCGGCAACTGCAGCGGTAGCGAAGGCGACAAGTTCGCGCGCTTTGGCCTGACCGCGGTGGAGAGCGCACAGGTAGATGCCCCTGCCATCGCCGAATGCCCGGCCAGCTTCGAATGCCGTCTGCACGATGGCCGGCAGATCGCCCGCCACAACCTGTTCGTGTTTGAAATCGTACGCGCACAGGTGGCCAAACGCCCTGCGCGGCCCACCACCGTGCATTACCGCGGTGATGGCCGCTTCATGGTGTCTGGACACGAGGTGTCGCGCCGGCGTCGGTTTCGCCCGGAGATGCTCTAGGGCGTGTCATGTCCGTTGAGATGAGTGCTTTCCGCAGGTTGGCCATCAGCGGCACGGAGCGTACGCCGCGCCCTGTAATACTCGCTCCGCAGCGCTGACGGCCAACGCATGTCGTCTCAATGTGGATACACGCTCTAGCCCGCGCCTTCAGTGCGTCATTGCACCAGTGCGCACTCGCGTCTTACCGTGCTGGATCTGGAAGGTGAACGCAAAACTCAGGGTCACCGGCACTGGCTGCACGTTACTGGCGCCGCTGCAATCGTCCAACTCGGCCGGCGGCGGATGGCCCGGCGCGAACCGACACATCGCCGCAGGTTCGAATTGCCACTGTTGCACCGCTGCCCGTACCGCGTCGAACAGATCGGCGTTCTCCACGGCGGAACCTGCCGTACATTCGTCGCGATCCACCAGCGGGTCTACCCGCTGCACCACGCCCTCGGCGGTCAGGATCACCCGCGCACAGATCGTGGTCGGCGCCAGCGTCTGGCGTGGCGAGGTCGGCGGCAATTCCGGCCCCGCGCTGCGCAGGGCACGCGGCATGCGAAAGCGCTCGCTCGCCGCCAGGGTATAGGGCTGGACGGCAGCGCTTGCGTTGGCAGCAGACGCGGTCGGTTGCAGCATGCGTTGATCGACCGATTGCTGACGTTGATCAACCTGGCGTGTCTGCTCGGCCTCCACCGTCGGATGGCTGGCGCAGCCGCACAACACCGTGGCCAGACACATCGCCAGCAGCGTCCACCCGGGCTGCTTCATGGCAGTGTCTCCCTGGCCGCCAGACAGCCGGGGGCAGAGCAGGCGCGTGTCTGCGTAGAGGTCGACGCCAGCACCCGGGTCGTCGCTGGCGCCGCGCTGTGGGGCGCATCGTCGGCATCGAGTTCGAACCGCACCGGCACCCGGACCACCGAGGCCACCGGCCTGCCATCGACGGTGCCGGGGAACAGCCGCCATTGCCGCGCGGCATCGAGCACTGCCTGATCGAACACGCCGGCAGGCTTACTTCGCTCGACCACGATGCGTTGCGGCACGCCGCGGGCATCCATGGCGATCCGCAACACCACTTCGCCTTGCACGCCGGCGTCCAGCGCCTGCTTGGGGTAATGCGGTGGTTGCAGACGTGCAAAATCCTGTGCCGGTACCGTGGCCTGCTCCTGCGGGCGTGCTGGCTGCGCGGCCCAGCCTACGCTGGCACCCAGCACTGCCAGCAGCAGCACCATCGGTGCCGACCAGCGCGCCATCGATGCCGTCGAGTGCGGGCCTTGCAGGGCGGCGATGCGCTGCACCAGCGGATGCGTCCAGCCGCAGGCCACCGTCAGCCACTGCGCCCCCAATTGGGTCTTGAGCATGGCAGTGGCATAGCGATGCCGCGCTTGCGGATGGCGGGCCAGCACGGCGGCATCGCAGGCGAACTCCTGATCCAGCCGGAACGCGCGCCAGCCCAGATGAACCAGCGGATTGCACCAGCCCAGGCACAACAGCACCGTCGCCAGCAGATTGATCTGCAGATCGCCGCGCCGCAGGTGCACGCGCTCATGCGCCAGGATCAGCGCACGTTCCTGCGGCGTGTAGCGCCGGAAGAAATCCGCCGGCAACACGATGCGCGGCCGCCACACGCCGAGAACTGCGGGCAGGCCGAGGTCCTCGCGCGCCGCCCAGTGCAGGCCGGCGCGTACCCGCGTCGGCCCCAAGGCGGAGGCAAACCGCCGTTGCTGCCAGTACAACAGCATTGCCCCCAGCACCGCGCCGCCCGCCCATACCGCCATCACCGCCGTACCCCACGCTGGATGAGGCGGGACCCAGGCGCTGACCGTCGGCAGCACCGCCACCGTCGGCAGCTGCAAGACGCTGGGCTCCGGGGCTGGATGCGGCAACAGGTCCACCAGCAAGGCCAGCGGGACGCAGCTCCATGCCGCGTAGGCGGCGCCTGCGCCCAGCCAACGACGCAAGGGCCAGCGCAATAGCAGGCACAGCACCACCGCCGCGCTCGTCGCAAGCGTGCCACTCAGCAATCCCTCCACGATGTCAGGGCGCATCGTCCAGCTCCTGCAGCAGACGTTTGAGCTCGGCCACATCGGCGGCACTGAGCTTGCCGCGCCGGCTGAAATGCGCCACCAGCGGCGCGACCCGTCCCTCGAACACGCGGTGCAGCAGTCCGTCGCTCTGCTGTTGAACCCAGTGTTCGCGCGACAACCGTGGCGTGTAGAGATAACGGCGCCCCTGCTTTTCGGCGGCGAGCACGCCCTTGTTGAGCAGCCGGTTGAGCAGGGTCTTGATCGTCGGCTCGGCCCAACCGGTATGCGCCAACGCAGCAACGACGTCCTCGGCGCTGCGCGGAGCACGGTCCCACAGCACCTGCATCACCACCGACTCGGCATCACTGATCGACATGCGATTACATCCGTAATTTTTATCGATTACGCACGTAAATTTTCGGCATGTCAAGCCGTCCCACCTCCGCCGTCGACGGACACACTGCCTCGCGCCACCACCGCCAGCGCGGGTCGGCTACCCTGCTGCGATGACTGACCACTACACCGACCTGGCGCCCGTCGTCGCGCGCATCCTGCAGCAGATCGACGGCCCCCTCCGTGTCGGCGCCCCGCTGGGCATCGGCAAGCCGCACCGGCTATTGAACGCACTGTATGCGGCGATCGAACACACCCCGACGCGGCCGATGACGCTCTATACCGCGCTATCGCTCAATCCACCCAAGCCCGGTCGCGGGCTGCAAGCGCGTTTCGCCAAGCCGTTTCTGGTGCGCCACTTCGGCGAGGACTATCCACGCCTGGCGTATGTCGATGCACTGCTGCGCGATGCCTTGCCGGCGCACGTGCGGGTGGAAGAGTTCTACATGCAATCGGGAGGGCTGCTGCACTCCAGCCAGGCACAATCGGATTACACCAGCCTGAACTACACCCATGCCGCCGCGGCCATCGCCCTACGCGCACCGAACGTGATCGTGCAGAAGGTCGCGCGCGAACCGGACGGACAACGGCTGTCGCTGTCCTGCAATAACGACATCACCCAGGACACGCTCGATGCGATGCAGGCGCGCGGCTTGGCGCGCCCACTGCTGGTGGCCGAGGTCGACCCACAGCTGCCATGGATCGGCGGCAGCGCCGCGGTGGACGCGCACTTTTTCGATCTGCTGGTGGAACTGCCAGGTCCTGCCCCCCGGCTATTCGGCCTGCCGCGGCAAGCGGTCTGCACGATCGACTACGCCATCGGTCTGTACGCCAGCACGCTGGTGCGCGACGGCGGCACGCTGCAGATCGGTATCGGGACGCTGGCCGATGCGCTGAGCCATGCGCTGGTGCTGCGCCACACCGACAACGCCACCTATCGCAAGATCCTGCACGCGCTCGACCCGACCCTGGAACAGCACCCCACGGTACGCGAAAGCGGTGGCCTGACACCGTTCGCCACCGGCCTGTATGGCTGCAGCGAAATGCTCAATGAAGGCTTCAAGCAATTGGTCGACAGCGGCGTGATTCGCCGCAAGGTGCATGACGATCCATCGCTGATGCAGCGCCTGGCCGATGGCAGTGCCGATGCCGACGATCGCCTGCGCCTGGCCAACGAGGGCCAGTTCCTGCATGGTGCCTTCTATCTGGGCTCGCCGGAATTCTATGCCTGGCTGCGTACGCTGGATGCTTCGACACGGCGGGCGATCGACATGCGTCGCATCAGCGAGATCAACCAGTTGTATGGCGAGGAGTCCTTGCGTCGCCTGCAACGCCACGATGCGCGCTTCTTCAACTCCTGCATGATGGCCACCGCCTTGGGTGCAGCGGTCTCCGACGGCCTGGATGATGGCCGCGTCGTGTCCGGCGTCGGCGGCCAATACAACTTCGTCGCCATGGCGCATGCGCTGCCGCAGGCGCGCAGCGTGCTGATGCTGCGCGCCACGCGCCGCACGGGCGCGGACGACGCCAGCAATATCCGCTGGAACTACGGCCATACCACCATCCCCCGTCACCTGCGCGATGTGTACATCACCGAATACGGCATCGCCGACGTGCGTCACCAGACCGATCACGACTGCATCGCGGCGATGGCAGGCATCTGCGACGCGCGCTTTCAGGATGGACTGTTGACCGAAGCCCAGAGCGCGCGCAAGTTGCGCGACATGCCGTCCTCTGCGCAGGGCAGGCGTACCAATACACCCGAGGCGCTGGAGCACGCACTGGCGCCATTTCGTCGCGATGACAGCCTGCCGGACTATCCGCTCGGCAGTGACTTCACCGACACCGAGCAGGAGCTGCTACGTGCATTGACCTGGCTGGGTCGTGCAACCGCCAGCGCCACGGGTAAAGCGGCAACCGTGAGTCGCGCCCTGTTGACGCATGAGGCGCCTACGCCTCGCCTGACACGTGCGCTGCAACGCATGGACCTGGAAGCGCCACATGGTCTTGGCGATCGACTGCAGGCACGCTTGCTTGCGTATGCGCTGCAACGGACGGCAGCGCCGTGAGATCGATGGCGCGGCCAGGGCGCGATGGGCCGCGCAGTCATTGCGCGAACTGACGCACGATGGACATACAGCGGAAAGATAGGCGTCAAGCTCGACCGTGATGATGCGCCGACCTTTCTCGATCACCTCGCATGCCTGCTTTCCGCACTTCGTTGCACTCACAACCCATCGCTCTCAATTCGGCGAAATCAGCGCGCAAAAAGCGAAGAAATCCGCCGCGCTGCGCTGTGCTGGCAGCACTGATGGTGTTCTGCATCGGCGCACACGCCGCTCCCCGCCTGACCGATTTCCAATACATCGGTAGCCATAACAGCTACCACGCGGGCTTCGCGCCAAGCGAGGCGGCGTTGCTGAAGCAGAAGAATCCACAGCTGTTCGCCGCACTGGACTATCGGCATCCACCGTTGACGCAACAATTGGATGATGGCGTCCGCCAGATCGAACTGGACATCTTCGCCGATGCCCACGGCGGGCGTTACGCGCATCCCGCGATCGCCGAGCAGATCGCCAAGGCCGGATTGCCGCCCGCCCCGCCCAGCGCACCGGAGGCAGTGATGGGCGCGCCCGGCTTCAAGGTCATGCATGTCCAGGACGTCGATCAACGCAGCACTTGCCAGCCGCTGATCGCCTGCCTGCGGGAAGTCCGCGCATGGTCCAAGCAGCACCCCGGACACGTACCGATCTTCATCCTGCTGGAGACCAAGCAGACACCGCTGCAGCTGGACTTCCCCACCGTCCAGCCGGAGCCCTTCGATGCGCCGACCATGGATGCGCTGGACGCCGAATTACGCTCGGTGTTCCTGCCTGGCGAATACCTGAGCCCCGACCAGGTACGCGGCAAGGCGGCGACGCTCAACGCAGCCATTCGAAGCCATGGCTGGCCATCGCTGGCACAGGCGCGCGGCAAGGTGATCTTCCTGCTCGACCAGCGCTCGGCCGGTGACAGCTACCTGCCCGGGCATCCTTCGTTGCGCGGCCGGGTGTGCTTCACCAACGCAGCTCCCGGCACGGACGATGCCGCGTTCACCGAACTCAATGACGGGCCGGCCGCGGAGATCACGCAGCTGGTCAAGGCCGGCTATCTGGTCCGCACCCGAACCGATGCGGACCTGCACGAAGATACCCAACGGCGCGACGCCATGCTGGCCAGTGGTGCACAACTGCTGAGCACCGACTTCCCGCCGCATGAAGCCGCCAGCTCCGGCTACGTGGTGCGTTTCGACGGCGACGCGGTCGCCCGCTGCAACCCGCAGCGGCAGCCGCGCGACCACTGTCAGAGCGTCGACCTGAGCCACTGAGCACTGGATCACCGCTGCGGCGGTGGCAAACCGAATACCGAGCACACCTGTCGCAACGGACGGCGTCGGCGATGCCCGCCTGCGCCCGTCCCATGGGCCGGGCCCTTTCTCCCCCCCATGCGAGTCGATCATGCAACGTCCCCGCACCACCCATCGCTTGACCTGCGCCATCGCGCTGGTCCTTTCCGCACCGGCCTTTGCCGAGACACCGGAACTGGCCGCCACCACCCTGGACACGGTCACTGTGCAGGCCAAGCATGCCGCCACCCCGGGCTCGCTCGACGAGCAACGGGTGTCCAACAGCGTCAACAGCGTGATGAGCAAGCAGCAGATCGACGCCATCCCTTCGGGCGGCATCGCCGACGTCGTCGCGCATCTGCCAGGCCTGTCTGCCTACAGCGACATGCATCTGGGCCAGGCGACCACCGGCGAGAACGCCTATGTCAGCATCCGCGGTCTGGATGCCAGCTACAACGCCTATACGCTCAACGGCTTCGGCATGCCGGAAACCGACTCGTCGACGCGTGCAATCTCCTTGAACATGCTGGCTCCGTTCGGCATCCAGTCGGTCCAGGTATCCAAGACGCCTACGCCGGACTTGCCGGGCGATGCGATCGGTGGCGCGATCGATATGCGTACCCCGAGTGCCTTCGACTTCGATCAAGACCTCTACGCCAAGACCACCGCACAGGGCCAGTTCAACGCGCTGGCATCGGAGCTGGGCGGCAAGCACACCGGCGGCACGCTGCAGCAGGAAGTCGCTTGGAAATTCGGTGAGGGCCATGCCTTCGGGCTCTACGCCGCCGCCTATTACGGTGAGAACAACAACATGGCGCAGGCACCCGCGCCCAACAGCAAGTACCTGCCCGCCGATCCCACCCTCGCCAATGCCGTCGACCTCAGCAACGTCGGCCCACTGATCAGCACCCGCTACAAGTACAGCCTCTATACCAGTCAGATCAAACGCTACGGCGGGACCCTGTCGCTGGACTGGCAAGGCGACAATAGCGCGTTGTATGCCCGCGCGATCTACGGCAGCTATGGCGTCACCGGGCAGCAGGACCAGTCCAGCGCACGCCTGGAAACCCGTTTGAACCAGCCGATCGCGGTGCGTGGCGGATACTTCAACACACACGATATCGACGAGACGCTGGCGACCCTGCAGCTCGGCGGACAAACCACCCTGGATCGGCTGCATGTGGATTACGGCAGCTCCGTCGGACGCGGCACCCGCCGCCGCCCGGACTACGTGTCCGCCAGCCTGTATGGGTTTGTCCCGGGAAGCTTCGCCTTCGACCTCAGCGACCCGACCTATCCGAGCATCGCACCGAGTTCTGCCGCCCTGCAGAACTTCTTCTACAACCTGGACTCCTCGCTGCTATGGAAGGTGCAGGGGCACGATGCCGGCAGCCACGACAATCGTATCAACGCCCACACCGATATCAGCTACCAGGTCGACGGCAACGTGCTCGATAGCGTCAAACTGGGTCTGTCCGCCGATCACTCCGATCGCGCTGCCTACGATCATCCGTTCTTCCACAAGGACGGCAACTTCGTCACCAACGGCCCGTACTTCGGCGGCCCGAACTACGTCTTCCCCACTGCTGGCGGACCACCGTTGAGCGCGATCCCGGGGCGCCTGACCTACAGCGCCTTCGATGGCCACTATGCCGGGCCGTTCAAACTGCTCGACCGCAACTGGATGCTCGCGCAGGCCTTACCGTACAAGTACATCAACGATCCCACTGGTGCCGGCAACTACACCGCCAACGATTACAACGCCAATACGACCTCCAGCACCGAAGCGATCTATTCGGGCTATGCGATGGCCAGCTTGCACGTCGGCGCGCTCAGCGTGCTGCCGGGTGTGCGCTATGAATTGACGCGTTACTCGGCCGATTCCTGGCGATCCAGCGGCGATGGCATCGGCGGCGGTTTCATCTCCAGCGGCCGCACCTACGCCGAAGTGCTGCCAGGCATCAGCCTCAACTATCGTCCCGACGAATTCACCGTCTACCGCGCCTCGCTGCGACGCAGTTTCAGCCGCCCTGCCTTCGGCCTGATCTCCGGCGAGACCGTCTACACCGTCGATGATCGGCAGCAGGTGGTCGGGATCTCCAAGCCCAATCCGGACCTCAAGCCCAGCACTGCCGAGAACGCCGACCTCTCGGCCGAGTTCTACGACCAGGCCGGTGGCGTGCTCAGTGCATCGGCCTACTACAAGCGCATCGCCGGGTTCGTCTACACCTCGCAATCTGCCACCAGCAACGACAGTACCCTGGGTGGACTGGTGCCGACCGGTACCACCTTCGAGAACGGGGTGCCGGTGACCATGCCGCAAAACGGTGGCACTGCCACGGTCGAGGGCATTGAGCTGGCCGCAAGCAAACGCCTTCAGGACCTACCCGGGCTGTGGAGCAACCTTGGCGTTGCCGGCAACCTCACCCTGCAGCACAGCCAAGCAGACAGCAAACGCCCCGATCAATCCGGAAAGACCTGGCTACCACGCGCGCCGGAGCGGATCTACAACCTGGATCTGTTCTACGACGACAGCCGCCTGCGTGCCGATTTGAACTACAACTACACCGGCCTGCAATTGCTGGGATTGACCAGCGACCACCTCAATTATTACTTGCAACCGGTCAAATCGCTGAGCTTCAACGCCACCTATCACCTGCCGCACCACATCGATGTCGGCGTGTCGGCGAAGAACCTGCTCAATGCCGCCACTTTCTACGAGACCCAGGGCAAGTCCAGGCGCTACATGGCCTACGACCCGGGCGCCGATGGCGCCTATGTGGAAACCGGCCGGGTCTATCAGATCACGCTGAGCTATACCTACTGACGTCACCAGGCCAGTTTTCTGCGTCAGTCGCTCGCGTGCACGGTCCGTCCGCTGCACGCGAGCGATCCGCGCGTCTGCCAAACGCGCGGATCGGGCGTGGCCGCGTGATTCAAGCCGATGTGGATCATGCGTTTGTGTGGTCGCCGCAGCGCAATCGCAGCATCCGTGACGATCTGGCGGCCCAGCAAGCGTGCCTGTGGCAGCACATGGCCAGCGTCGCGTCGGTGACGCACCGTCCTTTTCACGCCGACAACGCAGGCGGCTGCGGCAAGGTGCGCACACGTCTCTTCTGGACCTGCATATGCCCTTACGCCCGTCCGCTTGCGCCTGCTTGCTAGCGCTGTTTCCCGTCATCGCCGGTTCGGCCCTGGCTCAAGCCCCGCAGTCGGCTCTCCCCACCGCAGCTGTCGCCAGCGCCCCCGTCCCCACCGGGCCACGCTCGGACCTGCATGCCCAGGTGCTGCTGGACCGCATGCACTTCTCGCCCGGCCAGATCGACGGAGAGCGCGGTTCCAATCAGAAGCGTGCGGTGGCGGGATTTCAGGCAGCGCACGGCCTCAAGGCCACCGGCGATCTCGACGATGCCACCTGGCAGGCCCTGCAAGCCGATGCAACACCCGTGTTGGCGCAATACACCCTTACCGACGCCGACGTCGCCGGCCCGTTCCAACCCATTCCGGACACGCCAGCCGAGCAGGCCAAATTGCCCGCGATGGGCTACGCCTCGGTGGACGAAGCACTGGGCGAGCGCTTTCACGCCGATCCCAAGCTGCTGCGTCAACTCAATCCTGGCGTCGACCTGGGCAAGGCCGGCACTGTGATCCAGGTGCCCAACATCGATGGCGCTGCGCCATTGCGCAAGCCCGCCAGTCTGGTCGTCGACAAATCCGATTCGACCCTGCGCCTGCTCGATGCCGATGGCAAGGTCTATGCGCAGTTTCCGGTGTCCTCGGGCAGCAAGCACGACCCGCTGCCGATCGGTCGCTGGAAGATCCTCGGCATCTCGCGCGATCCTGAGTTCAAGTACAACCCCAAGCTGTTCTGGGACGCCAAGAAAGGCGACAAAAAGCAGACATTGCCTCCCGGACCCAACAATCCGGTCGGGCGCGTGTGGATCGATCTGTCCAAGCCGCATTACGGCCTGCATGGAACCCCCGAGCCCGGCCATGTCGGCAAGACCGAGTCCCACGGTTGCGTGCGGCTGACCAACTGGGACGTGGTGAACTTGGCCAGCGTGGTGGATGCGTCGGTCCCCGTGGTGATGCAGGAGTAGACATGAAACTGCTTGCGTTGGTGATCACCGGTCTTTTGCTCGGTGCTGGCGGATACTGGTGGACGCAGCGTCACACTGACGCGCCCATTGCCGTCACTGCGCCAGCCGCGCCGCGTGCCGCGCCGACGGCACAGGCCGCGCAGACAGTGTCCACGGAACCCGCATCGGCATCTGCAGCGGCTCCTTCGGCGTCATCAGACGGCATGGCGGATACGCTACCCGCCACGCCGGCGCCCGTCACAGCGGACGTCACACCGATCAATAGCGCTCCTTCAACCACTGCAGCGGATGGAGCGGCGTTGTTGATCCCGGTGCAAGGCGTCGTGCGCGATCAGTTGCAGGACACCTTCACCGATGCCCGCAGCGAAGGGCGGGTCCATGACGCGATCGATATCCTCGCCCCCGCCGGCACGCCGGTATTGGCGGTCGCTGACGGTACCATCGAAAAGCTGTTCGACAGCAAACGTGGCGGACTGACGATCTATCAATTCGAACCCAGTGGCCACTACTGTTATTACTACGCGCATCTGCAACGCTACGCGGACGGCCTGGCGGAAAAGCAATCGATCCGGCGTGGCCAGGTGATCGGCTATGTCGGCAGCACTGGCAATGCCGACCCCGGTGCGCCACACCTGCACTTCGAGATCCATCGACTCGGCCCCGAACGCCAATGGTGGAAGGGCGAGGCGCTCAACCCCTATCCCATCCTCCGCGGCGACCAATCATTGCCGTGAGCGGGTCTGCCGCGGATGCGCCCTAACGGTCCTGCTTGAAGGGCGATGAAGGGCAATGCCGCACTGACTGCGGCGAAGGCTGTCGACCTGGAAGGCGATCGGAAGTCACCGATCGCCTTCGCGCTGGCGTCCATCAGAAGCTGTAGGTGAACGTCAGCATGCCGTTACGTGAGGCGCCCCAGGCACCGTAACCGCCATCGATTTGCGCGTAGTACCGCTTGTCGAGCAGATTGTCGAGGTTGAGCTGCACGGAGAACTGCGGCGCGAGACGATAGCGCGCGAATGCGCTGACCAATGCGTAGGCACTTTGCTGCGCGGTGCCATAGACCGGGTCGACGTAGTAGATGCGATTCTGCCAGTTCACACCGCCACCGACGGTCAGATCGCTCCACGCCCCTTGCGGGGTGTAGCTGCTGAACAGCTTGATCGTGGTGCGTGGCAACTGCTTGTTGATCGACACGCCATCGGCATCGCGGGCCGTGTAATGCGAGGCGCCGAAGGTGGCATTCCAGCCCTGGGTCAGACGCCCGGACAGCTCGAAATCGAACCCTTTGCTGACCACACCATTGGCGGCCTCGTACGCAGACTCGCTGCTGCCCGGGACGAAGCTACCCGTCAGCACGCCCAGATTGTCCTGCTCGATGCGGAACAGCGACAACGAACCATTGAGTTGATCGTCGAACCAGGCCGCCTTGACACCGGCTTCGTACGCTTTCCCGGTCAACGGCTCGAGGAACCCGCCACTGGCGTTGCGCCGCGTCTGCGGATTGAAGATCTCGGTGTAACTGGCATAGGTCGACCACACGTCATTCAGCGCGTACACCAGCCCGGCATACGGGGTGACGTCGTGCTGGCGGTTGGCGAAGGGCAGCAACTGCTGCGCGGTGAAGTCGAAGTTGTTGCCGTCGATCCGCCAGTCGGTATAACGCGCACCCAACAGCAACTTCAACGGATCGGCCAGCGACAAGCGCGCAGCCACATAGGCCGCCTTTTGCTTGATGGTGCCTTCGCTCTGCACCGACAATGGGCTCCAGTTGGGCTCCGGATAGGCGCCGTTCCAGCCAAAGTAGGTGTCCAGCGGGGCCGGAAAATCAAAGGTGCCGTTGTTGACGTACTCGCGGCGGTTGTAGCTGACGCCGGCCACCAGCTGATGTTCGCGACCGAACAGCTGGAATGGACCCTCGGCGTAGGCATCGGCGCCGTCGGCCTTGCGCTCGGTCATGTAGTTGCCCGAGTACGGCACCACGCCACCGCCGGTGACGCGATCGAAACCGTAGATCGTATAGAACGGATAGAACAAGTGATTCGCCGCGTCGGTTTTCTCGTGACTGACGTTGGCCTTGAGGCTCCAGCCATTGTCGAAACTCTGCTGCAGGCTGGCGAAGGTGCGCTGCAAGCGGGTATCCCAGAAGGTCCAGTCGGCTGCCGGATTGAACGAGCGAGCATAATCGGTACGGGTACCGTCGCTGTAGAACAATGGGAATCCGCCCCAGGTAACGTCGTTGGATTCCTTCTTCTGGTATTCGTAGCCCACGCTCAGCAAGGTGCTGTCGGTGAGATCGGCATCGATGATCGCCGAGCCGATCTTCTTGCGCAGCGTGTAGCGGTCCATGTCCGACTCGCCATCCTGATAGACGCCGACCACCCGCGCGCGCACGTTGCCGCTGGGACTCAACGGCACGGTCACGTCGGCCACGCTACGGGTCTTGTTGAAGTCGCCACCGCCGACCGCGACGGTACCGGTGAAGTCGCGGCTCACCGCATGCTTGCGCACCAGGTTGATCGAAGCCGACGGGTTGCCCGACCCGGTCAGCAGACCGGTGGCACCGCGCACCACTTCGACCCGGTCGTAAAGCGCCAGATCCAGCGCCGAGTCGCCATAACTCCAGGCCTGCTCCATGTACACCGGGATGCCATCGAATTGGTAGTTGTCGATGTAGAAACCGCGCGCATAGAAGTCCAGCCGCTCGCTATCGTTTTGCGAGGCCGAAATGCCGGTGACGTTGTTGAGGACATCGCCGATGCTCTGCAGGTTCTGGTCGTCCATGCGCTCGCGGGTGACGACCGTGACCGATTGGGGAATCTCGCTCAGCGCCAGGTTCATGCGCGTACCGGCCGAGGTCTTCTCCACCGTATAGCCCTTGACCTGCTCGCCCTGCACGTTGAGCCGGTCCAGCGTCGTGACCTGGGGCTCACCGGCTGGCGATTCAGCCATCGCCTGTCCTGCCGTCAAGCCACACAGGCTGAGCAGGACCGCTTGCGACAGCGCGCGCGGGCGCCCTGCAATGGGAAGGAGACGCATTACGGTGGGACGGTTCATCACAGCTCCAGCACGGACAGTCGAGGGCAAGCCGTCAGGTCTGGGCGCGACGGCGAACGAGGGGGATCCGCCACGCAGCCGTGGCAGCGCACCATTTTAATGGGAATGATTCACATTTTAAATAGGCGTTCCACATCAGGACCGATGTGACCGAAGCGAACGCCACCGGAATGACTGCGGAAGCGTCCTGGCACGAACCGATGTTGTGCGGCCTTTGACATCAACAGTCGACTGGCTGGCGCCTCTGGCAAACCGTCGTTGGATAAACGCAGACGACGCCGAACCGTCACATCGACCAGCGACATCGGTGCGTGATCGCCAAGAGCTGCCAGAACGGAGTTGCAGTGCAGACCTGGTGCGCGCTTCGAAGGGCTCACCCCATCAAAAACGCCGGCTTTCGCCGGCGTTTTTCTTCCTGACCGACTGCGCCGTTACAACGCCTTGGCCGCGTCCACCACGTGGTCGGTCGTGATCTTGAAGTAGGCGTACAGCTGATCGGCCGGTGCCGATGCACCGAAGCTGTCCATCCCGACCACCGCGCCATCCAGGCCGACGTACTTGCGCCAGAAATCGGTCACGCCCGCTTCCACCGCCACGCGCTTGCGCACCGACTTCGGCAGCACCGATTCGCGGTAAGCCGCATCCTGGCGATCGAACACGTCGGTGGAAGGCATCGATACCACGCGCGTCTTCAAACCGGCCGCGTCCAGCGTCTTCTTCGCTTCTACCGCCAGACCAACTTCCGAACCGGTGCCGATCAGGATCACGTCCGGCGCGCCGCCCTCGGCATCGGCCAGCACATAGCCGCCGCGCTCGATCAGCTTCAGCTGCTCGGCGCTGCGCGGCTGGTGCGGCAGGTTCTGGCGGCTGAACACCAGGCAGCTCGGGCCGTCCTTGCGCGTGATGGCGGCCTTCCAGCTCACCGCCGATTCCACCGCGTCGGCCGGACGCCAGACATCGTTATTGGGGATGTAGCGCAGTGAGGCCAGGTGTTCCACCGGCTGATGGGTCGGGCCATCCTCGCCCAGGCCGATCGAGTCGTGGGTGTACACGTGGATGGCATGTGCCGGGTTCAATGCACTCATGCGCACGCCGTTGCGGGCATAGTCGCTGAACACCAGGAAGGTGGCATCGAAGGGAATGAAGCCGCCATGCAGCGCCAGGCCATTGGCAATGGCGGTCATGCCGAACTCGCGCACGCCGTAATACACATAGTTGGCGTTCGGGTCATCGGTGGCGACCGACTTGCTGGCCTTCCACAGCGTCAGATTGGAATGAGCCAGATCGGCCGAGCCGCCGATCAACTCAGGCAGCAACGGCGCGAAGGCCTCGATCGTCAGCTGCGAGGCCTTGCGCGAGGCGATCGTCTGGCCTTCTTCCTGCGCCTTGGCGATGTAGGCATCGGCCTTGGCGATGAAGTCGGACGGCAGCTCGCCATGCGAGCGGCGCGTCAGTTCCTCGGCTTCGCTGGCGTACTGCTTGGCGTACTTGTCGAACAGCTGCTCCCACTCGGCCTGGCGCAACTTGCCACTGCCATTGGCACGCCAGCCGGCGTAGATCTCTTCCGGAATCTCGAATGGGCCATACGGCCATTGCAGCGCCTTGCGCGCGCCTTCCAGCTCGTCCTTGCCCAGCGGCGCGCCGTGCGAAGACTCCTTGCCGGCCTTGGTCGGTGCACCGAAGCCGATCTTGGTGCGGCAGCAGATCAGCGTCGGCTTGTCGCTGTTGTCCAGCGCTGCCTCGATGGCGGCCTTGATCTTCTCGGCGTCGTGGCCGTCGACATCGCGAATGACGTGCCAGCCATAGGCTTCGAAGCGCGCCGGCGTGTTATCGCTGAACCAGCCGGCGGTATTGCCGTCGATGGAAATCTCGTTGTTGTCCCAGAACGCGACCAGTTTGCCCAGGCCCCAGGTCCCGGCCAGCGAGGCGGCCTCGTGCGAGATGCCTTCCATCATGCAGCCGTCGCCCATGAACACCCAGGTCCGATGGTCGACGACCTGCAGCTCCGGACGGTTGTAGCGTTGCGCCAGCAGCTTCTCTGCCAGGGCGAAGCCGACCGCATTGGCGAAGCCCTGCCCCAGCGGACCGGTGGTGGTCTCCACGCCCGGGGTCTCGCTGCGCTCGGGATGCCCGGCGGTCTTGCTGTGCAGCTGGCGGAACTGCTTGAGCTGCTCGATCGGCAGGTCGTAGCCGGACAGGTGCAGCAGCGCGTACTGCAGCATCGACCCGTGCCCGTTGGACAGCACGAAACGGTCGCGGTTGAACCACTGCGGGTTGTTGGGGTTGTGCCGCAGATAGTCGTTCCACAGCACTTCGGCGATATCGGCCATGCCCATGGGCATGCCGGGATGGCCGGACTTGGCGGCTTCGACCGCATCGGCGGCGAGAAAACGGATGGCGTTGGCCAGCTGGCGGCGGGTAGGCTGGGTCATGAGCGTCTATGGAAGCGGAGGGGACACCGCAGGGAGCGGAGTCCCGTATTGTCCCACAGAGCATGTGACTGGGGTCGGGCGTGCAAGGGCCGGGACCCGGGACCCGGGACCCGGGACCGAAAGCATCGCCTGACGTGATTGCGCGTCAAGCGGCCTTCGGGCTCAGTCCCTTCGCGCTCGTAGAAACGCTGCGCGCCAAGGGCGTTTCCATTACAGCAACGCGGCTTTGCGACCTTGCCGGAGCTGGGTCAGGGTCCGGCAAGCATCTCCGCGCGCAATTGAATCCAAAAAACCGCAGCGTGCCTTCGCTCTCTACCCTGCAGCCTGCGCTTTTCCGGGTCCCGGGTCCCGGGCCCCGGGTCCCGCCGCTCCCGTCCCCGGCTCTCCCTTCGCGACCAGCGTCGTCAACGCCAGATCCCCCGTGACATTGAGCGCGGTGCGACACATGTCGAGGAAATGATTGACGCCGAGGATCATGCCGATGCCGACCGGGTTGACGCCCACCATCGCGCAGATCAGCGCCACCACCGGCAGCGAGCCGGACGGCACGCCTGCGGTGCCGATACCGCCGAGGATGCAGACCGCCATCACCATGCACTGCTGGCCAATACCGAGCTCAACGCCGAAGAATTGCGCCAGGAAAATCACCGTCACGCCCTCGAACAGGGCGGTGCCGTTCTGGTTGGCGGTAGCGCCCACCGTCAGCACGAAGCGCGACACCCGCGGCGGTAGTCCCATCTCGTCGGCGACCCGCAGCGCGGTCGGCAGGGTGGCATTGCTGGAGGCGGTGGAGAACGCCATCAGCGTCGCCTCCTGGGTCTGGCGGAAGAACGCCAGCGGCGAACGGCCGGCGAAGCGCACCGCCAGGCCGTAAGTCACCACCATATGCAGGCCGAGCGCCAGCACCACCACGCCAACGTAGGCGCCGAGGCGGATCAACAGGTCCAGACCGAACAGTGCCGCCAGGTTGAACATGAAGCAGGCCACGGCATACGGCGCCAGCCGGATGACCAGCCCGATCAGGGTCATCGAGATCTCGAACACGCCTTCGATCGCCTGCTTGAGCGTGGCCACCTTCTCCTCGGGCGACAGCACCATGCCGACGCCGAACATCACCGCAAAGAACATCAGCGACAGGATCGCGCCATTGTTGGAAGCGGCCTCGACCACGTTGTTGGGGACGATCGACAGCAGCATGTCCAAGCCCTGTGGTTGCTCACCGGAGCTGGAAATGATCTCGCGGCTGCGCTCGCTGTTGTCCTGGATCAATTGGCTCGCCAGCTGGGGATCCACGCCCGCACCCGGCTTCAGCACGTTCACCAGTACCAGCCCCAACAGCACCGCCACGCCCGACAGCACGACCGTATAGCCCAGCGTGCGCCAACCCACCCGCCCCAACGCGCGGATATCGCCCATCTCGGCAATGCCGACCACCAGCGCCGAAAACAGCAGCGGCACGATCAGCATGAAGATGAGATTGAGGAAGACCTTGGAGAACGGAGTGGTGACGTAGGTCGTCAGCACGCGGACCCAGTCGGCCTCGGGAGCGGCGAGGAAATAGACCGCCAATCCCAGCAGCAAGCCGACAGCAAAGCCAATCCCCATCTTCCAATGCAGGGGCATGCCGGGGCGAGGTGAGGATGCGGTCATGAAGAGGCCTTGAGGTGGACGCAAAGGCCGGAGCTTAACAAACGCGATCAGCGTGACCACCCGCGGCCAGGCGGCC
>NZ_NSET01000035.1 GCF_009192945.1 Xanthomonas maliensis
CGCTACGCTCGTTGCACTTGGCTTCGGTGGCAGCACGCATCGGTGCGTCGCTGCGCAAGCTCCATCCCGCAGGCTGTGGCACACTTGGTCCAGGCGGCAGTGCTGGGGAGCATGGTTGCACCATCCAACCTTTGCGGCCACTCATTGCCTAACAACTCATTCAAGCCGAAGTTGCTTCGCAACTCGGCTTAATTTAAGTGTTAGCCCTCATGAAAGCATTAGTCGCGTCCGTATTTCTAATCGCCGCATGTGGCAGCGCGTCGGCGTGCGACCGCAGTCTTGCCGGCATCTGGAAGTCAGATGGGGCGCGAACAATGAAATTCATACGTGAGGATGCACGTCTCCAATCAAGTGCGGAGCAACTTCTCCAAGCGCTGATGGGGCACATGACACTCACATTTGGTGAAAGCGACCTCGATGTGAATATGCCTGACATCGAAGTTACGGTCGCGGGTGACCTCCGGAAGTTCGCTGGCTTCAACGAGCGTAAGCCGTACAAGGTAATTTTTTGTGGCGAGTCGACGGTGGTGTGGTCCGCCAAGCGATCTTTTGGTTC
This sequence comes from Xanthomonas maliensis, assembly GCF_009192945.1. Lineage (GTDB taxonomy): Bacteria > Pseudomonadota > Gammaproteobacteria > Xanthomonadales > Xanthomonadaceae > Xanthomonas > Xanthomonas maliensis. The sequence goes on from NZ_NSET01000035.1 coordinate 557, forward strand.
GGTGGAAGAAACGACCACGTCTAATTTTGTCGGCCCTGACACTGTGTGGGTCTACACGGGCAGCACGTCGCCCGGCGTCCCAGACCTCCATGCAAGAGAGTATTTTCAGCGTGCCCGTTGAGGGCTCACTATTCATTCAAGCCGACGCAGATTCGGGGCGCGGCTTAATTCAGGCGTTAGCCACGTGAGACCCACTGTTTTCTTGTTACTGGTTTTGGCTCTTCTTGGCGGATGCCAAGTCCGAGATGGCAGCACATCCTACGGCGCAGTCAGTCCTAAGACCTCAATCCCATCGCCTCCTCACGACTTTGGCGACATCAGCCACTTCAATGACTGCAAGGCGCAGCCCCGTCGCGTCTTGAACGAGCAAGAGCAGTGTGAGGTTCGGCTGCTCTCCAAGAGTTGCACTAGAGCGGCGGATTGCTTGGTCACCTGTACCATGAGCCCGGACGGCTTGAGGGTTGGAGGTGGCTGTTACCACATCTGCTTTAGTCCTATGACGCAACTAAAATGGTCGGAGCGCCCAGAGATTGATTTCAGTGAATGTGGCAAGCTAGTGCCACCACTCAGTGGCTAACAATTCGTCCAAGCCGACGCCGCTTTGCGGTGTGGCTTAACTCAGTCGTTAGGCGGTGGTGGAGTAAGGGCGGTGGGCCCCGCTTCGGTCGGTCAGTTGGCTTGCATGCAGGCGGTCGGCTCCGGAGAGCAGTCATCACCGTTGCCGGGCGCGGTAAGTTAGGTGCTTCGCCATTGTCCGTCATTGCCGCGCTACCCTCGTTGCACTTGGCTTCGGTAGCAGTCCGCATCGTTGCCTCGCTGGGCAAGCTCCATCCCGCAGGCTGTGGCACACTTGGCCCAGGCGGCAGTGCTGGGGAGCAGGGTTGCACCATCCAAACCTATGCGGCCACTCTGCCTAACAATTCGTTCAAGCCGAAGTTGAGTCGCAACTCGGCTTAATTCAAGCGTTAGGCGTCACTGGAACCATGAACTGGCTGAGTCACGTTTTCAAGAGGGCAACCTATTCGGTCAAGGCGAATCAGCGTGTTGAAGGGTTGCGGGGAGAGATTCAATGGATTGCGGAGTCTTTGAGCGCTCCGGAAGTCTTCCGTGAGAGAGCAAAGAAGACGGCCGAATCCCTAGGCTCCGAGGACCTAGAGCGACTCGAAGATCTCTTCCACGTAGGGTCCGAGCCTCCTGCTCACTTGAAGCAGCAGTTCAGGGGGCTTGGGCAATGGATGGCGGCCTGCCAGTTCGCAGTGTTTGAGGTTCTCTATAACATGGGGCCAAAGTCGTTGCCGCTACTCAGGCGCACTGCGTTTGGGGAATACGACTGGACTCAAGGTAACGCGATCGAAGTGCTCTGCCGGCTGGCAGCCGATGGTGTCGAGTCCGATCAAATACTCGCTGAGATCGAAGAGCACGCGACTTCAATGCGAGACGAGGCTCTGTACTATGCAGCCGGCCCATTGAAGCAAGCGGCGACGCAGAATTCGTCGCTGCAGGCGATACTGCCTCGCCTGCTGAAAATCTCAGCGTTCAGGTTTGCCTGGGATAGCGTGAGTGACGCCTAACACTTCGTTCAACCCCCGACCCGCTACGGGTTAACTCGAACGTTAGGCGAATGAGCAAAGACAATCGCAACCGAGACTTTTCATGGACAACTATCAGCTTATTACATCGCCACTATGCCGCTCCATCACGACCGATGGCCGCACTGTTCGCCTAGAGATCTATCGCGGGCCCGACACCGACTGGACTCTTGAGGCTGTTGATGAGTTCAACAACTCCACCGTCTGGGATGACCTATTCGCAACGGACCAGGCCGCACTCGACGAGGCGTTGCGAACCATTCGGGATGAGGGTATTGACTCCCTCATTGGTCAACCCAGCGGCGTCCATTAATGGATCAGCCGCCTAACAGTCATTCAAGCCGAACCCGCTTAGCAGTTCGGCTTAGCTCAAGCGTTAGCGTGCACGGTCCAGCTAATCGCGCGTGCCGGAGGGATGATGAAGAACGACCATCGAATCGCCGCCATGAAGTTCTCGAAAGTGTATCCGCTGTACGTCAAAAAAGCGGAACGCAAGAACCGTACGAAGGAAGAGGTTGACCAAGTCATTTGCTGGCTGACTGGCTATAGCAAGGCTGGGCTGCAGCAGCAGATCGATAGCGACAGCGACTTTGAGACGTTTTTTGCCCAGGCACCGGCGATTCACCCGAACAGCTCACTCATCAAGGGCACTGTGTGCGGTGTGCGAGTGGAGGAGATCCAAGATCCCCTGGTACAAAAGGTCCGATACTTGGACAAGTTGATCGATGAGCTCGCAAAGGGGAGAGCGCTTGGGAAGGTCATGCGCTAACTCTATCGGCGTGCACGCCAACTATTCGGTCAAGCCGACTCCGCTTTGCGGCGCGGCTCAACTCAGGCGTTGGACCGTATGGCAATCGATATCGACAAAGTCACAGAAGCCGAGCTCATCGACCCCAAGCATCGAATTGTCGAAAGGCTTCGCTTCATGCAGCACGCGCGCGATCATGCAACGATGCTGCGCTTCAGCATCGGCGATCGCGTTACATTCGAGCCCGACATGGGCGGTCCGGTGTATGGCGTTGTCGTTCGCTACAACAAAAGTCAGTCTCTGTGCTAACGGATGACGGGTAGCGTTTGACTGTCGCGCCTGTTCTTCTTCGTGCTGCCCCGCCAAAGGATGCCAAGCACTCGGCTTTCGGCAACGTTGTCGCCTTGCCTCGCAATCCGCGCATGAGGGCTAACGAGTCTTCAGGCAGAAGCCGCTTCGCAGGGCAACCCCAAGGCTTGTTCGGCTTGGAATCCAGCCGACACCCACAACGCACGTCCTGGTGAGCCTTGACTCCAACACTTGACCCTCTCCCTGAGTCCCTCTTTCAGTTCCAGCCACGCTGGAAGGAAGAGCTGGTGTGCCGCGGCCCCGGCGGCGAGTTCGTACTGGATTTCCCGATGGGCATTCCGACGGTCCACGTTCCAACGGAGCATGCCTGGGTGCAGAGCACTCCCGCGTGGGCGCACGCGCTGTGGCCGGTGTTTACGGTAGAGTTGCAAGCCTGGTGCCAGGCACACGAGGTGGAGTTCTTTCTCGATGGCACTGCCAGGTGCTACCGAGCTGCTTAGTCGGCAGTGCTGTTGATCCAGCGCTGACGTACGTCGCATCAGCAATCTGACAGGCGCTGCTTGCTATGCTGGTGCGCCATGACTGCCGCAGATCTAATGAGCAAGAGCGCAAGAAACGCCAACGCGGCCCATGTACCGCTGTATCGGCTGATTTCGCCGCAGTCACACCAGATGATTGGCGCTTGGGCGGATGCATTCCCGGCGTACACGCTGATCGTCGGCTATTCGAGCCTGGGTCATTTTTTTCTGCATGACCCAGCCAGCAAGGACTACGCGGTGCTGCATCCGTTCAAGGCGGCAGCCAAGTCGTATGGCGGCCATGCGTCCACCGCAGCGTTCGAACAGACCATCCTGCGTGACCCGGGCTTCGAGGCCTATGTTCTACGCAGCGATCATGTGCGGGCGATTGCCGAACACGTTGGCCCGCTGGACGAGGAGGAAGTCTATATTCCACAACCCTATCCGACGCTCGGGGGATCGGAGGCACCCGAGACATATGGCAAGGGCGATGTCTGGGTGTTTGCTGAACTGGTCGCGCAAAGCATCGGCCTCTGACATCGCGCTACGGCGACCGTGCCGGCGCGTAATTCGTCACGAACCGCATGCCGGCTCTGTCTGTTGCCTCGTGGCGCAAGCGGCCGCCGCGGGCCGCCTGCGCGTCACGCGCTGTGAGGGCTGCGGATGTTACGCCTCAGCGCTTGCTTGCCGCGCGCCGATAGACGCCGTTAAAGCTGACATTGGCGCCGCCGCATTCCTGGTTGTCCGCCACCACGAGCAGATCGCCGAGCAGATGTAGGTCCACCTGGCAGGTGTCGTCCTTGACCTGCATGTGTGTGCCTTGCGGGTAGCCGCGCGCGGTGACGGCACCAAGGTGCGGGCCGCCGGGCGTCTGCTGCGGGTCAGGATCGGCGCTGGGCCAGTAGGCGTTGCCGTTGACGGTCACACTGCCGTCGCCATTGGCGAGCAACTGCAACTCATCGTCGCCATCGTGCCAGTGGCCATTCCAGGCCTGCGGTTTCGGGTCTGCAACAGTCGGCAGCGGTTGCACGGCCGATGCCGCCACCCAGCCGGCGCTGCCACCGACCTTGTTGGGGTAGAACGCGCAGACGTAGGCGCCTTGACGCTGTGCAAGCAGCACCACGTCGTCCTTGACGACATAGGCGCGTTGCCGGCATGCAGTCTCGCCCTTGGCGGGGCAGCCGTCGTCGTCGTTGAGCAGGAACAGGCGCGGTACTGCGACTTTGACCAGCGAGAAGCCGGCTGTGCTCATGGGGAAGCCGCCGTTGCGGCACAGTGCCGCGTCCTCGTCCTGGGCGGCGTGCGCTGCTGCCGGAACGCCAATAATGCCAACAGCAAGGTCTTGTGCATCGCAGTCATTCCAAAGATGAGGGGGACAGTGTGCGTCATGGCCAGTGAATCGCTGGCGAGCAAGGCCATCACACTGGTCGGCAGGCGCTGGCTGCCCGGATGACGCATGGCCTGCGGAGGTGAGTCCGCCGAGAACGTGCTTCGAGTTGCTGACGCATGGTCTCGACGTCGGAGCGCGCCGTTGGACCAGCAGGAGATGCAGTAGCCACAGCCGCGCGGGCAGTGCGGTATGAAACGTCATCAGTTGGAAGAGGGCGGCTTGATGGCGGTGAAGTACACGGCTGGGTATCTCTTTGCGATTCCGTTGGGCACGGGAACGTACGCGCTCTGCCAGGTGATGTGGGCGCCCCAGGGCGACTATCGCAAGGTGTTCGCCTTCTGCGTGCTCGAGCAGCACGTGCCGACGCCGGAGCGCAGCGCGTTGCCTGCACAGCCACTGCCGCTGCCCGATGGCGACAAGGACATCAGGGTAGTATTCACTGCAACCAAGAGCCTCAAGAACGGCGAATGGCCGATCATCGGCCATGAAGCGTTGTCAAGTGCAGCGAGACAATTGCGGTGCTTTCACATCGCCGGTGCCTTGCACGAAGGTGACACCTTCATCCGGGTGCTGTCGGTGGAAGAATATGCCCGCTATCCGGCGATGTCGGTCTTCGGCTTCGAGCTGGTGCAACGCCTGCTGATGCAACGACGTGGCTGACCATGGCCGCTGCTGATGACAGCGGACCTGTCGGCGAGCCTGACGCTGCCGTGCTTTGCGGTGGACTCGCTCACGGCGTGACGTAGGCGATACCACCGACACGGCAGACGCCGGCCGCGGCGATCGTGCAGGACACGCGCAATGTAGAAGCGGCATACGCTGGCCGACGTTACCTCAATGCGAATCATCACCCACCGCAGCGCCGCTGCTGCCGACCAGGAAGTCGAGGTCGGCACCCAGGTGGGCTTGTTCGACATGCTGGACATAGAGCCTGGTCCAGCCGCGCGCCGGTGGTTGCAGTGGCATCCAGCCCTCGCGGCGACGGGCCAGTTCCTGCTCGGAGACATCCAGGTGCAGGCGGCGATTGGGGACGTCCAGTTCGATGAAGTCGCCGTTGCGCACCAGGGCGAGGGTGCCGCCGGCGGCGGCTTCGGGCGAGGTGTGCAGGACGACGGTGCCATAGGCGGTGCCGCTCATGCGGGCGTCGGAGACACGCACCAGGTCGGTGATGCCTCGGCGCAGCAGCTTGGGAGGCAGCGGCATGTTGCCGACCTCGGCCATGCCGGGATAGCCACGGGGACCGCAGTTCTTCAGCACCATCACGCAGGTCTCGTCGATGTCCAGCGCGTCGTCGTCGATGCGGGCCTTGAAGTCGGCGATGTCTTCGAACACCACGGCGCGGCCGCGGTGTTGCAGCAGATGCGGCGATGCTGCCGAGGGCTTGATCACTGCACCGTCGGGTGCGAGATTGCCGCGTAGTACCGCGATGCCGGCCTGCGGTTTGAACGGTGCTGCGAAGGTGTGGATGACCTCGCGGTTCCAGCACGGGGCGTCTGCGATGGTGTCGCCGAGGGTGCGGCCGCTGACGGTGCGTGCGTCCAGGTGCAGGTGGGCAGACAGCTCGCGCAGCACCGCGGGCAAGCCGCCAGCGTAGTAGAAGTCCTCCATCAGGTACTGGCCGGACGGTTGCAGGTTGACCAGGCAGGGCAGCCGTGAGCCGAGGGTGTCCCAATCCTCCAGCGTGAGGTCCACGCCGATGCGGCGAGCCAGGGCGAGCAGGTGGATCACCGCGTTGGTTGAGCCGCCGATCGCGGCATTGGTCTTGATGGCGTTCTCGAACGCGGCGCGGGTGAGGACCTTGGACATCCGCAGGTCTTCGCGCACCATGTCGACGATGCGCCGGCCGCTCAGATGCGCGAGCCGGAAGCGGCGTGCGTCGACCGCCGGAATGGCGGCGTTTTCCGGCAGCGACATGCCCAAGGCCTCGACCATGCTGGCCATCGTCGAGGCGGTGCCCATGGTCATGCAACTGCCCTTGGAGCGCTGCATGCAGGATTCGGCGTCGAGAAACTCGGCCTGGGTCATCGTGCCCGCGCGCACCATCTCCGACATCTGGATCACGCCGGTGCCCGAGCCGATCCGCTGGCCACGCCAGTTGCCCGACAGCGACGGACCACCCGACAGGCCGATGGTCGGCAGATCCACGCTCGCCGCGCCCATCAGCAGCGATGGGGTGGTCTTGTCGCAGCCCATCAGCAGCACCACGCCGTCGAGCGGATTGGCGCGGATCGATTCCTCGACATCCATGCTGGCCAGGTTGCGGAACAGCATCGCGGTGGGGCGCATCTGGGTTTCGCCCAGCGACATCACCGGAAATTCCAGCGGCAAGCCGCCGGCCTCGTAGACGCCGCGTTTGACGTGTTCGGCCAGCTCGCGAAAGGAGCTGTTGCAGGGCGTCAGCTCGGACCAGGTGTTGCAGATGCCGATGACCGGGCGGCCGTCGAGCAGATCGTTCGGCAGGCCCAGTCCCTTGAGCCAGCTGCGGTAGTAGGAGCCATGCTTGCCGTGGCGGCCGAACCATTGCTGGCTGCGACGGGCCGGGGTGTCCGATGAGCCCATGCCGATGGCGTCCTCGAAGTGAGCGGGAAGCGCCTTCGCCTGCGGGCAGGCGTGGCGTGCTGCGGCGATCCTACTGGGCGGCGTGATAGCGCAAAAATAGCAATATCCGTTCGACCGATAGCAAATTGCTTATCGTTCTGTCGGCAAGCGGCGGCGTTGACGGCGGGGCTGTGAGCGCGATTGACGGGATGCCGCGTTCGGCTGCATGGGCCGTTGGGGCGGCTACTCGGCAGAACTTCGCGACTGGTGGCGCGGACGCAGCCGAGGCCGCTGTCCCAGCGCTCAGCCGTAGACAGTGGCGGCAGTCTCCTGCAGCGCCGCCAGCACGGTCTGCGCGCCCGGCGACAGCAGCCAGTCGCTACGGGTGATGATGCCGAAGGCGTCCATCCGGCAGGACAGTTCGACCGGCACGATCCGCACCATATCGTGCTCGACATAATGCCGCGCCACATCCACCGGCACCACCGCAAGGTTGTCGCTTTCCTGCAGCATCTTGGTGATGAACATCAGCGCCGTGGTGGCGATCACCTGCGCAGGCGGTTGCAGGCCGGCACGCTGGAACATCAGTTCGAAGCGGTGCCGCAGCACGCTGCCTTCCGGTGGCACGATCCAGCTGGCCTGGGCCAGTTCGTGCAGGCTGTGCCGTCGCTTCTTCAGGATGGGATGACGCGGACGGACGATGGCGCAGATGTCCTCCTGCGCCAGTGCCTGGTAATGCAGATGGCGCTTGTCGTGGCGGGCGAACAGCCGGCCCACCATCACATCCAGTTTGTTCTGCAGCAGCCGCTCCAGCAGCACGTCGCTGCTTTCCACCAGCAGTGAGACACGCAAACCCGGATGTTGCTGGCTGATGCGCGCCAGCGTCGGCGGCAGCAGCGTCATGGCCGCACCGGCAATCGCGCCAATGCCAATGGTGCCGCTGTGGCCGGCCTTCAGCGCCTCGATCTCGGCGCCGGCTTCGCCCAGGCTGGCGAGTGCGATGCGGGCGTGGCGAATCATGCTCTCGCCGTACCAGGTCGCGCGCATGCCGCGCGGCAGGCGCTCGAACAACGGCACGTCCATCATGTCCTCCAGGTCCTTCAACAGCTTGGAGGCCGCTGGCTGGGACATGTTCAATACCTCGGCTGCGCGATGGATGTTGCCCTCTTCCTCGATGGCGATCAGCAGCATCAGCTGACGGGTCTTGAGGCGGGCGCGCAGGAACCAGGGAGCGGAGGTCATTGGGCGACGAATGCCAATTTTGGTATGGGTTTTGCCCAAATCTATATTTGTTGTGTATGCGTGGCAATCGCAGAATGCGGCCGTTGCGGACCGCTGGCGGCTGGGATGGCCCGAGCGATGCGCATGCGCGCAGGACGCTCGGCTCTTCCGGCTAGAAAGGTTGCATGCGATGCGATTGATCCAGTTTCTCGACGATACCGGCACCGCACGCGTGGGCGAGGTGACTGCCGATGGGCAGCAGGTGCGCCAGCTTGCCGGTGTCGCGTCCAGCTACGCCTTGGCGAGCGCGGCCATCGCCAACGGCCATAGCCTGGAAGCGCAGGCCCTGCAGCATGGCGTTGATGTGGTGCGCGACTATGCGCCGTTGCTGGCCGAACAGCGGCTGCTGCCGCCACTGCAGCATCCCGATCCGGCGCATTGTCTGGTCACCGGCACCGGCCTGACCCATCTGGGCAGCGCGGCGGCCCGCGACGCCATGCACCAGACGCTGCAGACGCAGCAGGATGCCGGCACGCTCACCGATTCGATGAAGATGTTTCAGTGGGGCCTGGAGGGCGGCATTCCGCGCAATGGCGCGCCCGGCGTGCAGCCGGAATGGTTCTTCAAGGGCGACGGCAGCATCGTGGTGGCGCCGGGCGCACCGTTGCCGTGCCCGGACTTCGCCCTCGATGGTGGCGAGGAACCCGAACTGGTCGGGCTGTATCTGATCGGGCCAGACGGCACGCCGCATCGGCTTGGCTTCGCGATCGGCAACGAATTTTCCGACCACATCACCGAACGCCAGAACTATCTGTACCTGGCGCACTCCAAGTTGCGCGCCTGTGCGGTGGGTCCGGAGTTGCGCAGCGGACCGCTGCCGGCGGACCTGCGCGGGGTCAGTCGCATCCACCGCGGACACGCCGTGCTGTGGGAGAAGCCCTTTCTGACCGGCGAAGCCAATATGTGCCACTCGCTGGGCAATCTGGAATACCACCACTTCAAGTACGCCGCGCATCGGCGGCCGGGCGATGTGCACCTGCACTTCTTCGGCACTGCCACGCTCAGCTTTGCCGATCAGGTCCAGCTGCAACCGGGCGACCGCTTCGAGATCGATCTGCCGGCGCTGGGTCAGCCGTTGGTGAATTCCTTGGCGTGGGTCGAGTCCGGGTTCGTCCTTGGCGGCGTGCATGCGCTTTGACGCCGTCGCCCGCGCGCAAGGCACCGCAGGCTCTGCAGGAGACGTGGCCGCAGGCGTGCAAGTGCACGCGAATGGGGCCATGCTGGGATGCACCTGGGCAGCGAGCGCAGCGCATGCCACGCCATGCTGACTGCGACGGCGCGTCGGCGGCCCGTTCCGCGATCGCTGGTACATCCATGGGACGCAGATCCAATCGTTGGAGGGAGGCAGCATGAGCAAGCGTTGCATCGTGGCCGTGGTGGTCGTCCTCGCCGTGTTGGTCGGCGGTTGTTCGCGCGGCGGTAGCCAGGGCGCACAGGCTGGACAGATCACGGTGGGCTTCAGCCAGGTGGGTGCCGAAAGCGAATGGCGCACGGCCAATACCGCGTCGATCAAGGCCGCGCTGGTGGAGCCGACATTCCGGCTGAAATTTTCCGATGCACAACAGAAGCAGGAAAACCAGATCAAGGCCTTGCGCTCGTTCATCGCCCAGCGCGTGGATGTGATCGCCTTCTCACCGGTGGTCGAATCCGGCTGGGGCACGGTGCTGCAGGAAGCCAAGGCGGCCAAGATTCCGGTGGTACTCACCGATCGCGCGGTGAAGGTGTCCGACCCGTCGTTGTACACCACGCTGATCGGCTCGGATTTCGTCGAGGAAGGCCGCAAGGCGGCGCGCTGGTTGATCCAGGACAGCGCGGGCAAGCCCGGCCCGATTCGCGTGGTCGAGCTGCAGGGCACGGTCGGCTCGGCGCCGGCCAACGATCGCATGAAGGGCTTTCATGAGGTGCTCGATGCCGACAAGCGTTTCCAGATCGTGCGCTCGCAGAGCGGTGATTTCACCCGCGCCAAGGGCAAGGAAGTCATGGAGTCGTTCCTGAAGGCCGAAACCAACAAGATCGATGCGCTGTTCGCTCACAATGACGACATGGCGATCGGCGCGATCCAGGCGATCGAGGAAGCCGGCCGCAAACCTGGGCAGGACATCCGCATCGTCTCCATCGACGGCGTACGCGGTGCGTTCGAGGCGATGAAGGCCGGCAAGCTCAACGCCACGGTGGAATGCAATCCGCTGCTGGGGCCGCAACTGGCGCGCTTGATCGTCGACGTCAAGGCGGGTCGGCCGGTGCCGCACCGGGTGCTGGTGGACGAAGGCGTGTTTACCCAGGACCAGGCCGCCGCCGAATTGCCCAAGCGCAAGTACTGAGCGGCGATGCGCGAGCGCTCGGCCAGAGGTGATGCGTGAGCGTGCCGGTGCTGCAGGCCTCGGGCCTGAGCAAGCGCTACGGCGCCACGATGGCGCTGCAGGATGTGGACTTGTGTCTGCACGCGGGCGAGATCCATGCGTTGATGGGCCAGAACGGTGCCGGCAAATCCACCTTGATCAAGCTGTTGACCGGCGTGGAGGCGCCCGATGCGGGGCGGATCGAACGCGATGGCCAGCCGATCGCGCCGGCCACGCCGGTGCAGGCACAACAGGCGGGCATCAGCACGGTCTATCAGGAAGTGAATCTCTGCCCGAACCTGTCGGTCGCCGAGAATCTGTATGCCGGTCGCTATCCGCGCCGGCGCTGGAGCCGCACGATCGATTGGCCGCAGGTGCGGGCGGGGGCGCATGCCCTATTGCGCGAGCTGCAACTGGAGCTGGATGTCGAGCTGCCATTGGCGCATTACCCGGTGGCGATCCAGCAGATGGTCGCCATCGCGCGCGCCATGGGCGTGTCGGCGCGGGTGCTGATCCTGGACGAACCCACCTCCAGCCTGGACGAGGGCGAAGTCGCGGCGCTGTTTCGCGTGCTGCGACGGTTGCGCGAGCGCGGCATGGCGATCGTCTTCGTCAGTCATTTCCTCGATCAGGTCTATGCGCTGGCCGATCGCATCAGCGTGCTGCGCAACGGCCGCCTGGTCGGCCAGTATCTGCCGGCCGAGCTGCCGCCGCCGGCCTTGGTGACGGCGATGGTCGGGCGCGAGCTGGCAGTGGCCGCCGCCGGCAGCGCGCACGCCGTGGATCTGACGCAGGCCGCGGTGGTGGTCCAGGCGCAGGGGTTGGGGCGGCGCGGCAAGCTGCAGCCCACCGATCTGCAGGTCCGCGCGGGCGAGGTGCTGGGACTGGGGGGGCTGCTCGGCGCCGGTCGCACCGAATTGGCGCGCCTGCTGTTCGGCCTGGACCGCGCCGACCGAGGCCGGCTGACCGTGCACGGGCAGTCGTGCCGATTCACCCATCCGGGCGATGCGGTGGCGCGCGGCCTGGCGCTGTGCCCGGAAGAGCGCAAGACCGAAGGCATCGTCGCCGAGCTGTCGGTGCGCGACAACATCCTGCTGGCGTTGCAAGCGCGGCTGGGATGGCGGCGCTGTCTGTCACGCGAGCGCCAGCAGGCGGTGGCGCAGCGCTTGGTGCAGCTGCTGGGCATCAAGACCGCCGATCTCGACACGCCGGTCGGCACGCTGTCCGGCGGCAACCAGCAGAAGGTGGTGCTGGCGCGCTGGCTTGCGACCGAGCCGACCTTGCTGATCCTGGATGAGCCTACCCGTGGCATCGATGTCGCCGCCAAGCAGGAAATCATGGCCGAGGTGGTCACGCTGGCGCGTCAGGGCATGGCGGTGTTGTTCATCTCTGCCGAGATCGACGAACTGACGCGTCTGTGCGATCGCATCGCGGTGCTGCGCGAGCGGCGCAAGGTGGGCGAGCTGCCCGGTGACTGCGATGGCCAGCAGGTGCTGGCCTTGATCGCAGGCAGCTGAGGAGCCGGCTGAATGACGAACGTGCCACCTGGTGTTTCGGCCGATCTGGCAGCGCGGCCAGCGCGCTGGCGTGTCCTGCTGGCGCAGCCGTTGCTGTGGCCGTTGCTGACCTTGGCGCTGCTGCTGGTTGGCAACGGCGTATTTACGCCGGGCTTTCTCGCGCTGGAATGGCGCGATGGTCATCTGTACGGCACGGTGGTCGATATCGCCAACCGCGCCGCGCCGCTGGCCTTGGTGTCGTTAGGCATGACCTTGGTGATCGCGGTGCGTGGCCTGGATATCTCCGTCGGCGCGGTGCTGGCGATTGCCGCCACCGTGGCCGCCTGGACCATCGCCCAGGTCGGTGCCGGCAGTGGATTGTGGCCACTGTTCGCTGCGCTCGGCCTGGCGTTGGCCGCCGCAGCGCTGTGTGGGCTGTGGAATGGTCTGCTGGTGATCAAGGCCGGCATGCAGCCGATCATCGCCACGTTGATCCTGATGGTGGCCGGGCGCGGCCTGGCGCAATTGCTCAGTGGCGGGCAGATCCTGACCATCTACTACCCGCCATACGCCTTCCTGGGCAATGGCTTCCTGTTCGGGCTGCCGTTCTCGCTGTTCGTGGTGGCCGCGGTGTTCGTCGCGGTGGCCTTGTTGATCGAACGCAGCGCCTTGGGTCTGTTCGTGCGCGCGATCGGTCACAACCCGGTGGCGGCGCATGTGGCCGGCGTGCGTGCAGGCGCGATCACCTTGGCGCTGTACGTGTTTTGCAGTTTCAGCGCCGGGCTTGCCGGCGTGTTGGTCAGCTCCAATGTCGCCAGTGCCGATGCCAACAATGCCGGCCAACTGTTCGAGCTCGATGCGATCCTGGCGGTGAGTCTGGGCGGCACGGCGCTGGGCGGCGGTCGCTTCAGCCTGGCGGGTAGCCTGGTCGGCGCACTGATCATCCAGACCCTGACCACCACGATCTACGCCATCGGCGTGCCGCCGCAGGTCAACCTGGTGGTCAAGGCCGCCTTGGTGTTCGCGGTGTTGTTGCTGCAATCGGCCGACTTCCGCGCGCAGCTGCGCCGCTGGTTCGGCCCACGCACGCCAGGGGCACGAGCATGAGCGCGCTGCCGCTGGCCGCCGCGCGTGCTCTGCATCGCCGCGATCCGCGCCAGCTGACCTTGCTGGTCACCATCGGCCTGTTCGTGGCGATGTCAGCCGGCGGCGGCCTGCTCTACGACGGCTTCCTGTCGCCGCAGGTCTTCCTCAATCTGTTCGTCGACAACGCCTTCCTGCTGATCGTCGTGGTGGGCATGACCTTCGTGATCCTCAGTGGCGGGATCGACCTGTCGGTGGGTGCGGTGATCGCCTTCACCACCGTGCTCAGCGCCGAGCTGGTGCAGCATCGGCACTGGCCACCGCTGGCGGCGATGGCGCTGGTGCTGGCGTTGGGCACCGGCTTCGGTACGCTGATGGGCGCGTTGATCCAGCGCTATCGGTTGCCGCCGTTCGTGGTCACCTTGGCGGGCATGTTCCTGGCCCGCGGCGCGGCGACCCTGATCAGTGTCGACTCGATCGATATCGACCAGCCGTTGTACACCGCCGTGGCCGGCTGGCGTCTGTCGTTGGGCGGCGGCGCCTCGCTGTCGGCCGGTGCGGTGCTGGCGTTGCTGGTGGTGGCGATCGGTATCCTCGTCGCGCGGCTGACCCCATTCGGGCGCACCGTGTATGCGATCGGCGGCAACCGCCAGTCGGCGGTGTTGATGGGATTGCCGGTGGCGCGCACCGAAATCGGCGTCTATGCGCTGAGCGGGTTCTGCGCCGCGCTGGCCGGTGTGGTGTACACCGTCTACATGCTCAGCGGCTACAGCCTGCACGCGCTCGGCCTGGAGCTGGATGCCATTGCCGCGGTGGTGATCGGCGGGACGCTGCTGTCGGGCGGCGGCGGTTATGTCATCGGCAGCCTGTTCGGCGTGCTGATCCTGGGCCTGGTGCAAACCCTGATTGCCTTCGACGGCACGCTGAGTTCGTGGTGGACGCGCATCGTCATCGGCGTGTTGCTGCTGGCCTTTTGTCTGCTGCAGCGTGTGTTCGGCAGGGGCGACGCCCACTAGCGTGGTACCGATCGCCGGCAGCGGCGCACTCGATCCGGAGAGTCATGATGCAGCTGCACATCGCTCCATCAGCATCAGCATCAGCATCGGCCGCAGCTGCCACTGCACCCACGCTGCCGCTGCACGAGCGCATCGGCTACGGGCTCGGCGATGCCGGCGGGACCGTCGTCACCTGCCTGATCATGAGCTTTCTCACCTTTTTCTATACCGATGTCGTCGGTCTGGACGCGGCGTCGGTGGGCGTGATGTTCCTGGCGGTACGCGTGTTCGATGCGTTCGCCGACCCGGTGATGGGCTTGCTGGCCGATCGTACGCACAGCCGCTGGGGACGCTACCGACCGTGGCAACTCTGGATGGCGGTGCCGCTGGGCATTGCCGGCGTGCTGGCCTTCACTGCGCCACCGCTGGCGGGTGACGGCCGGCTGGCGTGGGCCTGCCTGACCTATCTACTGCTGTCGATCTGCTACACCGCCGCCAACGTGCCGTACTGCGCGCTGATCAATGCGATGACGGCCGAACGCGCAGATACCGTGGCCAGCCAGTCGTGGCGATTCACCCTGTGCGGATTGGCGGCATTGCTGGTGTCGGTGGGGCTGCCGTGGCTGGTGACGGTGTTCGGTCATGGCGATACGGCGCGTGGCTATCAGGCCGGGGTGGCGGTCATGTGCGCATTGGCGGCAGCGATGCTGTTGGTGTGCTTTGCCAGCGTGCGCGAACGGGTGCCGCTGCCTGCACCTGCGCCGTTCTCGCTGCGCCGGCATCTGGCGGCAGTCGTGGGCAACGATCAATTGCTGCTGTTGACGTTGATGTCGTTCCTGCTGATCAACGTGATGAACCTGCGCGGTGGCGGCTATCTGTATTTCATCCATTACGTGCTGGGGGGCGACGCCGGCTACACCTCGCTGTTTCTCGGCCTGGTGGCGTTGGCGGCGATCGCCGGCGCGTTGTTGGTCGCACCGCTGGCACGCCGCGTGGACACGCTGCGTTTGTACCTGCATCTGAACGTGGTGCTGGCCGCCTTGGCGCTGGCGATGTGGTTCCTGCCCACTGGCCCGGCCAGACAGGTCTTATGGCTGGTGACGATCTTCGCCAATGGCACGCTGCTGGGGATGACCTTGCCATTGCATTTTTCGGTGATGGCCTTTGCCGATGACTATGGCGCCTGGAAAACCGGCCAGCGCGTGTCCGGCCTCAATTTCGCCGTCAACCTGTTGGCGATCAAGCTGGCGTGGGCGGCCAGCGCCGGGATCATCGCGTTGGTGCTGCATCTGTGCAGTTATCGCGCCGGTGTCGCCCAGGCTGCGCTCGCCCGCCACGGCATCACCGCGCTGGAAACCCTGCTGCCGGCCGGACTGCACCTGTCGCTGGCGATCGTGATCCGCTTCTGCCGGCTCGACGACGCCCGCATGCAGCAGATCGCCGCCGAACAGGCGACCCGCGCTCGCTTGCAGCCATCCCACTGACCCCACCCGCTCGTCTCTCCCGGATCCCCGCATGACGCTCACGCACGACATCGACCTCACCCAGGTCGCATTGACCGCACCGTTCTGGCGCAACTACCAGGCCTTGGTGCGCCAGGTGGTGCTGCCCTACCAATGGGAGGCGCTCAACGATCGCATCGCCGATGCCGAACCCAGCCACGCCATCGCCAACTTCCGCATCGCCGCCGGACGTGCCGAAGGCCGCTTCCACGGCATGATCTTCCAGGACAGCGATGTGGCCAAATGGCTGGAAGCGGTGGCCTATGTGTTGTGCCAGCAGCGCGACCCGGCGCTGGAGGAGGCCGCCGATGCGGTGATCGAGCTGATTGCCGCTGCACAGCAGCCCGACGGCTATCTCAATACGTATTTCACCCTGGTCGCGCCGGCCGAGCGCTGGAGCAACCTGGCCGAGTGTCATGAGCTGTATTGCGCCGGTCATCTGTTCGAGGCTGGCGTGGCCTATGTCCGTGCCACCGGAAAACGCACCTTGCTGGAGGTCTGCTGCCGGTTCGCCGACCATATCGCGACGACCTTCGGCACCACACCGGGTCAGCTGCAAGGCTATCCCGGGCACCCGGAAATCGAACTGGCGTTGCTGCGGCTGTACGAAGCCACCGACAACGCGCGCTATCTGGCGTTGGCGCGCTATTTCATCGATCAGCGCGGCACCCAGCCGCACTGGTACGACGAGGAATACCAGCGGCGCGGGCGCACGGCCTATTGGGACAACCACGGCAGCGGCTGGATGGTGCACGACAAGGCGTATAGCCAGGCGCACCTGCCGGTGGTGCAGCAACAACACGCCACCGGCCATGCGGTGCGCTTTGCGTATCTGATGACGGGTGTGGCCCATCTCACGCTGCTGGACGGCGATGCCGACAAGCGGGAGGCCTGCCTGCGGCTGTGGCACGACATGGCGCAGCGTCAGCTGTATGTCACCGGAGGCATCGGTGCGCAGAGCTGGGGCGAATCCTTCACCAGCGCCTACGACCTCCCCAACGAGACCGCCTACGCCGAGAGTTGCGCCTCGATCGGCCTGATGCTGTTCGCCAAGCGGATGCTGCAGCTGGAGGGCGATGCGCGCTTTGCCGATGTCATGGAGCGCGCGCTGTACAACACCGTGCTGGCCGGCATGTCGCTGGATGGCAAAGCGTTCTTCTACGTCAATCCGCTGGAGACGCTGCCGCGCACGCTGGCTGGCAGCCATGCCCACGACCACGTCAAGCCGGTACGCCAACGCTGGTTCGGTTGCGCCTGCTGCCCGCCCAATATCGCCCGCCTGCTGGCATCGCTGGGCCAGTATCTCTACACCCCGCGTGAAGATGCCTTGTATGTCGATCTGTATGCCGGCAGCCAGGTCACGCTGGAGCGCGATGGCGTCCGCATCACCTTGTCGCAGCGCACCGACTACCCGTGGGATGGACGAGTAGAGATCACGCTCGCCGCCGAGCGCGCGTTCACCACCGCGCTGGCGCTGCGCATTCCCGATTGGTGCCCGCAGCCTACCCTGACGCTGGACGACGCGCCGCTGGCCTTCGCGCGACGCAATGGCTATGCGGTGGCGGCGCAGCGCTGGCAGCCAGGTCAACGCCTTGTCCTGGACCTGCCGATGCCGGTACGTCGCGTCAGCAGTCATGCCTTGCTGCGGCAGACGGCGGGCAAGCTGGCCGTGCAGCGTGGCCCGCTGGTGTACTGCCTGGAGCAGGTCGACAACGGCAGTGAGCTGTATCAGTTGGCCCTGCCACATTCGGCGGAATTCACGCTGGTGCCCGGCAGCGGCAGCTTGACCGGCATGACATTGATCGAGGCCGATGGCCTGCGCCGCATCGACCCCAGCGACGCCGAGGCGTTATACCGCTACGACGCCGCGGCGCCGCACTGGCACGCCCAGCGCTTGCGTTTCGTGCCGTACTTCGCCTGGGGAAATCGCGGCGAAGGAGAGATGCGGGTGTGGGTCGAGGCCGTGGACGCCCCGGCAGAAGAGGGCGGGCGACTGCGCTGATTGCCTGGACGTTCGCACGGCATTCGCATCAGCGTGTTTGCGCTGCGTGGATGTAGGCGGTGCTGACCGGTCGTACCCGTGTCTTGCGACTGCTGGGTCACGGCCGAGCCAGCGTGCTGTGGCCAAAACCCGTGCGGTCTGGCGGCGAGTATCGGCAGGGGCGGAAGGAACTCTAGGGGCCGGTCGTCGCTTGTGGCTGGCGGGCGGCAGCCCAGCAGACCGCTGCCGGCTGGGCTGCCTGGCAGGCAGCAGCGGCGTGCTGCGCCGTCGTGCTGCTACGGGCCAGAGCGCCCCAGAAGCGCCGGACGACTGTTCGGCGCCGCGGTGGTGGAGCGGCCGATGGCTCGGAGCTGGTATCGCGACTCCGTCGCCCGAACTCCGCAAAGTCAGGAATTTCCTTACTGCTGTGTCCGGTTGTTCCTGGTTAAAATAGCGTTAGGGGGCCGTGCAGTGACGCCGGTCGTAGTCGAATAGATCGGGGCGGTCGGCAGCATGGACAGCGGTACGGGGAGCGCGCGTCGCGCGCGCGTCGCGTGGTGCGCGGCGTTGTGGGTCGGGGTGAGCGCACAGGCAGCGGCACAGCAGGTCGGAGATCCGGCGGCGCAGGAACTGTTGCGGCAGCAGGAGCGCGAGCGCGTGCTGCGCGAGCAGCAGGAGGCGCGTCCAGACGTGCGCCTGCAACAGGCGCCGGCCGATGGCGTCGAACGGCTGCCCAGCAACGAATCGCCCTGCTTTCGCATCGATCGCATCGTGCTCGACGGCGCCGGCGCCAAGGCGTTCGCCTGGGCACTGAAAGCAGCCAACCCGCGGCAGGATCCGGCCATCGGTCGTTGTCTGGGCACCGAAGGCATCAACCTGGTCATGAAGCGGGTGCAGAACGCGGTGATCGCGCGTGGCTACGTCACCACCCGCGTGCTGGCCGCACCGCAGGATCTCACCGGCGGCACGTTGACGCTGTCGGTGGTGCCGGGCCGCGTGCACGTGGCGCGTTTCACCGACCCATCTTCCGCGCGCGCGAGGATCGGCAACGCGGTTCCCGCGCGTCCGGGGGCGCTGCTCAATCTGCGCGATATCGAGCAAGGGCTGGAGAATCTTCAACGCGTTCCCAGCGTGACCGCCGATATCCAGATCGCACCGGCCGAGGGCCAGGGCACCGGCCCGGGCGAGAGCGATCTGGCCATCGCCTGGCAGCAACGCGCACGCCTGCGCGCCAACCTGAGCCTGGACGATGCCGGCAGCGACGCCACCGGCAAGCTGCAGGCCAACGGCACGCTGTCGCTGGACAACCCCCTGGGCCTCAACGAATTGTTCTACGTCAGCCTGGGCAAGGGCGTGTTCAACGGCGCCGGCAAGGACACCGACAGCTGGACCGTGCATTACGACATTCCTGACGGCTACTGGTTGTTCGGCGTCACCGCCAGCGCCTACGACTACAGCCAGGCGGTGGCCGGTGCGGTGGAGCGCTACGACTACAGTGGACGCAGCCGCAACGCCGAAGCGCGCCTGGACCGGTTGCTGTTCCGCAACGCTTCCATCAAGTTCGGCGCGTACGCGCGCGGCTGGTGGCGGCGCTCGACCAGCGCGATCGACGATACCGAGATCCAGGTCCAGCGGCGGCAGACGGCCGGCTGGGAATTGGGCCTGAATCACCGCCAGTTCCTCGGCAAGAGCACGCTCGATGCCAGTGTCGGCTACCGCCGCGGCACCGGTGCGTTCGGCGCACTGCGGGCGCCGGAAGAACGCGCAACCGCGTTTGACCCGACGATTCCGCTGGAAGGCACCTCGCGCATGCAGATCATCGTCGCCGATGCGCAGCTGACCGTGCCGTTCCAGCTTGGCGCGCAACGGCTGCGCTATACCGCCGCCTGGCGCGGGCAGTGGAACCGCACCCCGCTGGCGCCGCAGGACCGTTTCGCGATCGGTGGACGCTACACCGTGCGCGGTTTCGATGGCGAGCTTGCGCTCAGCGGCGATCGCGGCTGGTCGCTGCGCAACGATCTCAGCGTGGCCGTCGGTGGCGGACTGGAAGCCTACCTGGGCGCCGATTACGGCCACATCGGCGGTCCCGCTGCGCGGCTGCAGTCCGGCGACCACCTGGCGGGCACGAGCCTGGGCCTGCGTGGCGGCGGGCAGCACGTCTCCGTCGATGGCTTCGTCGCAGCACCGCTGTGGAAGCCGAGCCATTTCCCAACCGCCTATACGACGTTCGGTCTGAGCCTGTCCTGGCGCTACTGACCATCCAGACGGAGCAGTGACATGAATCGCATCTATCGACTGGTGTTCAACCGGACTCTGCGCGTGTGGCAGGTGGCCTCGGAATTGGTCCGCGTTCCCGGCGGCCGCATGGCGGGTGCCGGCGCGACCGTCGGCCATCCCCTCGGCGCACCGCTGACCGTGGCGCTGTTGGCGGCATTGGGTCTGGGCGGGTGGAGTGGGGCGCTGCTGGCGCAGTCGACGGGGCGGATCGTCGGCGATGCCGCCGCACCAGGCAACGAACGCCCAACCGTGCTGACCGCGCCCAATGGCGTGCCGCTGGTCAACATCACCACGCCATCGGCGGCGGGGGTGTCGCGCAATCGCTATAGCCAGTTCGACGTCGGCCGCGAAGGCGCTATTCTCAACAACGCGCGTGGTCAGACCCAGACCCAGCTGGGCGGCTGGGTACAGGGCAATCCGTGGCTGGCCACCGGCAGCGCCAAGGTCATCCTCAACGAGGTCAACGGGCCGACCAGTCGGCTCAATGGCTACGTCGAGGTGGCCGGCCAGCGTGCCGAAGTCATCATCGCCAATCCCGCCGGCATCCAGGTCGATGGCGGCGGCTTCCTCAATGCCAGCCGGGTCACCTTGACCACCGGCACGCCGATCCTGTCAGGGGGCGCGCTGGAGGGCTACCGCGTCAGCGGCGGCGCGATCCAGATCGGCGGCGCCGGCCTGGATACCAGCCGGGCCGATTACACCGACCTGATCACCCGCTCGCTGCAGGTCAATGCCGGCATTTGGGCCAACCAGCTGCAGGCCACCTTGGGCAACAACGTGGTCAGTGCCGATCACCGCAGCGTCGCCACGCAGGCCGCTGATGGCCAGGCACCCACGTTCGCGCTGGATGTCGGCGCGCTCGGCGGCATGTTCGCCAACAAGATCTGGCTGGTCGGCAACGAACACGGCGTGGGCGTCCGCAATGCCGGCAATCTGGGTGCACAGGCCGGCGAGCTGGTGGTCACGGTCGATGGCCGGCTCGAAAACACCGGTGCCCTGCAGTCGCAGCAGGACACCCAGGTCAGCGCCAGCGGCGGAATCGCCAACAGCGGCACCCTCAGCGCCGCGCGCGAGCTGCGCGTCAGCACCGCGGCGGACCTGGACAACCGCGGCGGCACGCTGGATGCGCAGCGGCTGCAGATCGACGCAGCCAGCCTGCGCAACCAGGGCGGCGCGCTGACGCAGACCGGCATGCAAGCGCTCGAGGTCACTGCCGGCAGCGCCAGCAACCGTAGCGGCGGCAGCATCGGTGCACTCGCTACCGCGCCCTCGCACGATGGCGGCAGTCCGGCTCCGGGGGGCGGCAGCACGGGCACCGACACCAACGACAACGCCGGCACCGGCACCGACGGCGGAAGCGGTCCAACGCCGACCACGGGCGGCCAGACCCCGCTGGCGACGGCGCCGCTGGCCACCGGCACGCTGCACATCGCTGGACTGTTGGACAACGACGGCGGCCGCATCGGCAATGGCGGCGCGGTGCGCCTGGCGGCGGCCGATGGCCTGGACAACAGTGCCGGCCAGTTGGGCGTGGCGGCGCTGCAGGTGCGGGGCGATCTGCGCAATCGCGCAGGAACGCTGGAAGTGCAGGGCGATGCCGATCTGCAACTGGGCGCGCTGGTCAACGACCAGGGCCGCTTCAGCGTCGCCAACGTGCTCGACCTGCAGGCGCAATCGCTGAGCAACCGCGCCGGCGATCTGCGCCATGGCGGCACCGCCGCGACCACCTGGCAAGTGGCGGGACTGTTGGACAACCAGGGCGGCGTGCTGACCAGCAACGCCGCTGCACTGCAACTGCAGGCGCAGACGGTGGTCAATGCCGACGGCCGCATCGTCCACACCGGCACGCAAGGGCTGACGCTGGCCGCGCAAACCTGGTCGGGTGCCGGCGGCAGCATCGTCACTCCGGGTGCACTCACCTGGCAGGCCGGCAGCATCGATCATCGCAATGCCACCCTCACGACCCGCCAGCTGGTGGTGCAGGCCGCGACCCTGGACAACCGCGGCGGCACCCTGGTGTCGAGCGGAACCCAGGCGGCGAGCGTGCACGTGGACGCAGGTCTGGACAATGGCGCGGGCGGCACGATCGCCAGCAATGGCGCGTTGGACCTCCGCGCGGCCACGCTGGGCAATGCCGGCGGCCAGATCCAGCAGGCCGGTCCCGGCTTGCTGCAGATCGCAGCACAAGCGATCGACGGCAACGGCGGACGCTTGCTCAGCAATGGCGGACTGACACTCACCGGCGGACGCATCGACCTGACCGGCGGCACCACTGCCGCCCAGCAGGTGCAGATCCAGGCCGAGACGCTGACCACTGCCGGTGGCAGCGTGAGCTCGCTCGGCGATCAGGCCCTGCAACTGACGGTGCGCCAGGGCCTGGACAATCACGCCGGCCACCTGGCGAGCAACGCCGGCCTGGCCATCGCTGCCGGTGCGCTGAGCAACCAGGGGGGCGCGATCGCCGCCGCCGGTACCACGGACGCCACCGTCACGGTAACCGGTCGCCTGGACAACAGCGGCGGCAGCATCGCCGGCAACGGCCGTGTCGCGGTGGATGCCGACACCTTGATCAACCAGCATGGCAGCGTCCTGGCCGCCAATGGCGCGCCGCTGCAACTGCATGCCGCCAGCCTGCTGGACAACAGTGCCGGCGGGCGCCTGGCCAGCAGTGGCGAGTTCGCAGTGCAGGCCGGCACGCTCGACAACCGTGGCGGCGCGATCGAGCACGGTGGCAATGGCACCTTGGCGGTGAGCGCCGATACCCTGCAAGGGGCCGGCGGCAGCGTGCTCAGCCTCGGCAGCTTGCAACTGCGCGGCGGCGTGCTCGATCTCGGCAACGGCAGCACGACCCAGGCCGACCGCATCGACATCGCGGCCGCCAGCCTGCGCACCGCCGGTGGTCATCTCAGTGCGACCGGCAGCGGCCCGCTGCAGGTGCACCTGAGCGACACGCTCGACAATCGCGCCGGCAGCATCGCCAGCAATGGCGCCCTGGACCTGCAGGCAGCCACGTTGCTCAACAGCGACGGCACGCTCAGCGGCGCCGGCAGCGCCGACGGCCGCATCGCCGTCAGCGGGCAATTGGACAACACCCGTGGCCGCATCGCCGCCAACGGCGCCACCTTGCAGATCGCTGCCGACCAGCTGATCAATGCACAGGGCACGCTCAGCCACGCCGGCAGCGCCGGCCTGGTGATCGACAGCCGCCGCCTGGACGGCAGCCAGGGCAGCATCCTCAGCAGCGGCATGCTGTCGTTGACCGCCGGCACGGTCGATCATCGCGGCGCCACCATCGGTGCCGACCGCATCGCGCTCGACGTCCAGCAGGTGGACAACAGCGGCGGCCGCATCGTCGCCAGCGGTACGGGCGCCAGCAGTCTCCAGGCCGACACGCTGGACAACGCCGGCGGTATCGTCGCCAGCGCTGGCGATCTGACCGTGGGCAGCACGCTGCTCGACAACACCCTGGGCACCATCCAGCACTCCGGCAACGGCCAGCTGCACCTCACGGCGCAGACCCTGCTCGGCAACGCCGGCAAGCTGCTCAGCAACGCCGCACTGACCTTGCACGGGCAGACCACCGATCTGCGCAATGCCACCACCTCGGCAGCCGCGCTCAGCATCGACACCGGCGATCTCACCACCGCTGGCGGCACCCTGGTGGCGACCGGCAGCCAGCTGCTCACGCTCACCGCGCGCGGCACGCTCGACAACAGCGGCGGCAGCATCGGCGGCAATGGCGTGCTCGCGCTCAGCGCGCAGACGCTACGCAACACCCAGGGCACGCTGCAGGTCGCCGGCACCGGCGCCTCCACCGTGGACGTCGCCCAGGCGCTGCAAAACCAGCAAGGCAAGCTGCTGCTCGGCGGCAGCGGTCGTATCGCCGCCGCCAGCATCGACAACCAGGGCGGCACTCTGTACGCGGCCGGCACGGCCTTGCAGGTGCAGGTCGCCGGCCTGCTGGACAACCACGCCGCCGGCACCGTCTCCAGCGCCGGGCAACTGACCGTGGGCAGTGGATCGCTCGACAACAGCGCCGGCACGGTGGTGGCCGGCACCGATTTGAACGTGACCACGACAGCGGCCATCGGCAACGATGCTGGCGCGCTGCAGGCAGGCGGCAGCGTGCAGCTGCAGAGTGCCGGGCTGTCCAACCGCGCCGGCAGCGTGATCGGCGGGCAGGTGGTCGTGGACACCCGCGGCCAGGTGCTGGACAACAGTGGCGGCACCATCGGCAGCCAGCTGGGCACGCTGCAGATCCGCAGCGGCACGTTGGCCAATGCGGGTGGGCGCCTGCAATCGCAGAGCGATCTGACCCTGCAGACCAACGGCGCCGGCATCGTCAACAGCAATTCCGGCAGCACTGGCGGCATCCTGGCCGGCGCTGCACTGCAGATCGACGGCGGCGCGCTGGACAACCGCAACGGCGCGATCGTCGCGCAAGGCCAAGCCCGGCTCGGCCTTGCCAGCGTCGACAACAGCAGCGCTGGCGTGCTCAGTGCGGCGGGTAACTTCACCCTGACCGCGGCCACGCTCGACAACACCAGCGGTCGCGTGCAGGGCGGGCAGAACCTCACCCTGCAACTCAGCGGCGCGCTCGGCAATCAGGCGGGCTTGGTCACCACCCGCAACCTGCTGACGCTCAACGCGGCCACCGTCGACAACCGCAACACCCGCGCCAATGCACTGCAAGGCCTGCAGGCCGGGCAGCTGCAAGTGCAGGCGCAGGCGCTGGACAACCGCCAGGGGCAGGTGATCAGCGACGGTGCCGGCACCGTGCAGCTGGGCGCCGCGCTGGACAACACCGGCGGTCAGATTTCCAGCGGCAGCAGCCTGGACATGCGCGCCGATGCGGTCACCAATACCGCAGGGCTGTTGCGCTCAGACGGCAACCAACGGCTGGACGCACGCGCGCTCAGCGGCGATGGCCAGCTGCAGTCGCAGGGCGATCTCAGCCTCACCCTGCGCGAGGGCCTGACCAATACCGGCGAGTTGTCGGCCAATGGCACCCTGTCCATCCACACCGATGGCGATCTCGCCAATCAGGGCGTGCTGCGGGCCGGCAATCTCGAGGTGGCAGCGCGCACCATCGACAACGCCGCCAACGGCCAGATCACCAGCCAGGGGCTCACCCACCTCGTCAGCAACGGCCAGTTGGTCAACCGTGGCCTGATCGATGGCGGCGTGACCCATCTGCAGGCCGCCACGCTGGATAACCTGGGCACCGGGCGCATCTATGGCGACCAGGTCGCCATCGCCGCCGGCAGCGTGCTCAATCACGCCGAGACCGTGGACGGGGCGACGCGCGTGGGCACCATCGCCGCACGCCAGCGGCTGGACCTGGGCGTGGGGCAGCTGACCAACAGCGACCGCGGCTT
The DNA here is from genome assembly GCF_009192945.1 of Xanthomonas maliensis. Lineage (GTDB taxonomy): Bacteria > Pseudomonadota > Gammaproteobacteria > Xanthomonadales > Xanthomonadaceae > Xanthomonas > Xanthomonas maliensis. Next base: position 25,981 of record NZ_NSET01000035.1, read on the forward strand.
GATCTACAGCGATGGCGATGCCGCCATCGGCGGTGCGCTGGACGGCAATCGCCACGCCACCGGCGCCGCCGGGCAGGTGGACAACCTCGGTTCCACCATCGACGTGGCCGGCAATCTCGATCTGCAGGCGGGGGTCGTCAACAACATTCGCCAGAACGTGGTGGTCACCCAGACCACCACCACCCTGGCACCGGTGCGGCTGGATCAGCCGAGCTGGCGCAATAACGGCAAAAATGACGCGCCGCTGCGCACCACCAGCCTCTACAGCGCGTACGAGATCTACTACCTCAACCCGCAGGACATCCTCGAGGACACGCCCTATATCACCCCGGATGGGTATCAGGTGCGACGCGCAGTCATCCGCGTCAACCCGCAGACCAGCGCGTATTTCTTCGCGCGCGGCGCGCTGTACCGGGCAACCGGCGAGCGCTCGCGGCTTGACCCGCGCACCGGAACGCTGACGCTCTACTACTTCACCCGCGATGACAACAATATCAATCCGGATCAGGTGAGCAGCGGCGCTAGCGATCCGTTTGCCGGGATGACCACCGACGAAGCGGGAGCACCCGCATTCCACTACGCCAGCGACACGTTGCGGTATTCCAACGCTTATGGCACCTGCACGACCAACTGCGTGCGCTTGATTGCGCAATACGCCTACACCGATCCGGATCACATTCTGGTGAATCCGCAAGGCACCGGCCCGCTCAAGCTGGAGTACAACGAGCAATACCGAACCGCCACCCAGACCGTGGTCGAAGACGTGCTGCAACCCGGTGCCGGCCCGGACGCGGTGATCCGCGCCGGTGGCAGCATGCGCATCGGCGCCAATGCGCTGCGCAACGAGTACGCCAGCATCGCCGCCGGCGGCAATCTGGCCATCGTCGGCCTGGGCGGCAATCCCAACGCCAGCGTGACCAATCTGGCCTACACGCTGTACCGCACCCACAGTTTCAGCAACGTCACCACCGCCTACAACGGCACCACCCGCAGCTGGAGCAATCCCTCCATCTCCGAGCAGGTCGGGCAGGTCGGCGGGTCCATCGTCAGCGGTGGGACCTTGACCATCGATGTCGGCGATCTGAGCAACCTCAATCAGGGGCGCGACGCGCCCAACGTGCGCGATGGCGCGGCGATGGCCAACCTCAACGTGCGTGGCGCGCAGGCAGGCCCCACTGGCGCCAGCGCCAGCGTCCGTGGCCCGATCAGCGTCGCCAGCCATGGCGTGGGCCGCATCACCACCACGGTGACGCAGGCCGACAGCGGCAACGCCAGCAACAACGTCGGCACCATCGGTAGCGCGGCCACCACCACCGGCCCGCGGGTGGTCAACGCCGCCGGCGGCTCGCCGGATCGCATTGCCATGGGCACGCCCGACACGCGCGCCCCCACCGGCAGCCTGTTCACGCTGCGCCCGGCCAGCGGCCATTACCTGGTGGAGACCGACCCGCAGTTCACCGACTACCGCAGCTGGCTGGGCTCGGACTACCTGCTCAGCCAGATGGGCTACTCGGCCGATACGCTGCAAAAGCGCCTGGGCGATGGCTATTACGAGCAGAAGCTGGTGCGCGAGCAGATCGGCCAGCTCACCGGCCGGCGTTTCCTCGACGGCTACAAGGACGACGAAGCGCAATACCAGGCCCTGCTGGATGCCGGCGCCACCATCGGCAAGGCCTGGAACCTGCGCCCGGGCGTGGCGCTGACCGAGGCGCAGATGGCCCAGCTCACCAGCGACATCGTGTGGCTGGTGGAGCAGACCGTCACCCTGCCCGACGGCAGCACCACCACCGCCCTGGTGCCGCAGGTGTATCTGCGCCTGCGCCCCGGCGATCTGGACGCCGGCGGCGCACTGCTGGCCGGCGCCAATGTCGATGTCGGCCTGGCCGGCGGCTTGAAGAACACCGGCACCATCGCCGGTCGCCAGCTGGTGTCCATCGATGCCGGCCGCATCGAACACCTGGGCGGCAGCATCAGCGGCGACCAGGTGGGGCTGCGCTCGGCCAGCGACATCCGCATCGAAGGCGCCAGCGTCACCGCTGTCGATGCCTTGAGCGTACAGGCGGTCGGCGATGTCACCGTCGCCTCCACCGTGGAGACCCTCCAGGGCGGCGGCTACCACCAGTACAGCACGACCCAGCTCCAGCGCGTGGCCGGCCTGTACGTCACCGGCGCCAACGGCAGCGGCGTGCTGTCGGTGATGGGCGGCGGCGACGTTAACTTGCAGGCGGCACAGATCCACAACGCCGGCAGCGATGGCGTCACCCAGCTCGTCGCCGGCAACAACCTCACCCTGGGCGCGCAGACGCTCGCGCACAGCACCGACACCACCGCCAACGACCGCAACTTCCAGCGCAGCAGCCAGACCACCCATGTCGTCACCACCGTCCAGGGCGCCGGCAACGTGGTGCTGGCAGCGGGCAACGACCTCACCCTGACCGCCGCCCAGGTCGGCGCAGGCAAAGGTTTGGCGTTGCAGGCCGGCCGCGACATCGTCAGCCAGGCGGCGATCGACAGCAGCTCCAGCGACCGCAGCAGCGTCACCAAGAGCCACTCGCTGGCCGCGTCCAGCACCGACGAAACCGTGCGCGGCACCCAGCTGGGCGCTGGCACCAACATCGTCCTGCAAGCCGGCCGCGACCTCACCCTGGCCTCCACCGCCATCGCCAGCCAGACCGGCGGCATCGCCCTGGCCGCCGGCAACGACATCCAGCTGCTGGCCACCCAGGAGCAGCACGATGCGGTGGTGGATCAGCAGACGCGGAAGAAGAGCGCGCTGTCCAGCAAGACCGTCACCACCCACGACGAAACCCACGACAGCCTGGCGGTCACCAGCTCGCTCAGTGGCGAGAGCGTGCGTGTCGCGGCGGGGAACGATCTGCTCTCGCAAGGCGCGCAGATCGTCGGCACCGGCAACGTGGTGCTGGCCGCTGGCAACGACCTGACGCTGGAGACGGCGCAAAGCACGCACAGCGAGGCGCACGACAAACAGACAGTCAAATCCGGCCTGATGGGCAGCGGCGGCATCGGCTTCACCATCGGCAAGCAAACGGTCAAGACCGAGGCCGACACAAGCGCTGTCAACCACACCGGCAGCACGGTCGGCAGCCTGGAAGGCAATGTCACCCTGGCCGCTGGCAACACGCTGGCGATCACCGGCAGCGATGTGATGGCGCTGCAAGGCGACATCACGGCCAAGGCCAAGGACATCGCCATCACCGAGGTGCACGACACCAGCGGCAGCACGCAGAAGACGGCCTTCAAGCAAGGCGGGTTGACGGTGTCGTTGAGCTCGGCCGCGCTCAATCTTGCGCAGGCGGCGGTGAGCAGCGCCGAGGCGGGCAAGAAGGCCCAGGGCGATACGCGCATGCAGGCGTTGGCGGGCGCGTCAGCGGCCTACAGCGCGTATGGCGCGGGCCAGGCCGCCAGCAGCGTCATCAACGCTGATACCGCCAAGGGCGCTGCGCAAGCGGCCAATATCAGCATCGCGGTCACCGTGGGCGGCAGCAAGAGCGATAGCGAGACCAAGCAGCAAAGCGCAACCGCCAAAGGCTCGACCCTGCAGGCCGGCGGCAACGT
>NZ_NSET01000036.1 GCF_009192945.1 Xanthomonas maliensis
CGGCGCGCAGGAACCGCAGTGTGAGAGGGGTCCATGAGGATTCCGAGCACCGGCCGCGCCCGCCTGGCGGCTGCGCAGTCGTTTTGTTAGCGATCTAAGCACAGCAAGACCTCTTCACCGCACCAGGCAGAACGCCGTTGGCAGTCGCAGCAGTGAACACACGCTGCCATCACACATGTCGCAGGACGCATGCTCCTGTATTGCTTGCCCCATGCCGACCGATCTGGCACACCCTTCCCGCACGCACCAGCGTCACCCCACCTCTGAAATCAATTCGGAGCCGACTCGGTTTGACATACGCCGTTACGGCTGCGTCGATGGCACAGCATCATCCACACTGGCTGCACAAAGACTGCAAAATCCGGCACACGATGACAAATAACAACGATCGTCGAATTCAGTTGAGTTACTAACCCAAAAAAATCTAGAGACCAGTCGCAGTATCGAGATTCCCAAGCTGATTAACTATTTTTTTGTTGACAGTTGGGTGACAGCGGGATTATCAATCACCCACCGCACGCACGTTCTTACAGCACACACCTACAATCTGAATGTGGACGCGACGGTTGAAGCGGCATGGACCGCCTCCCGAATAATCCTGAAGTGCAACCAGCCCCGCCGATGCCGGCAACGCTGAGGCACGTGAAGCCAGGTCCGATCGAGTCGAGACCAATGAAAATATCTCAAATAGCCCTTCGCGCTGCACAAACGAAGCTGCACGTGCGACCTCGAAACATTTAGCGCACCTCATTCGCAACCTAGCGATTGCGCAGCATGCGAACGAGCTGGATATCCCAGGACGACTGCCCTGGATGCTATCCAGTCGACAGGAGTGCTCGGCCACGGTAGCTCAATGGCCATTCAATGCACCCGGCATGCAGGTACGCTCGACCATCCGCGCCCAATAGAGCCACACAGCTCGCGGGTGCCGTTCGCCCACTCTCAACGATAACGCTTTATAAAATTTCACTGGATCTCAACATTAACTTTTTCCGGCCATCGCCGCTTATGTGAATAGAAGTTTAATTCGTCCAATAAAAATTAAATATACGTGCAAAATAACCGATCGACTGCTAATCGGTAGAACGCCATTTCACCCCCTATATCAATTTACCAATAGGTGCAGAGCGCCCGTCCGCCCGATTCACACATATAAAAACAAGCAACTCGCAATGGAGTTACCTTCTTGAACGCCTCCTCACAAATCAATCACGAGCGTCATCGCGACGCATACTTGGCTTCGAAGCTGCGCAGCCTCCTCACCGGCCCGAACACCTCGTTCCTAATGGAAGCCCATAACGGCTTGTCTGCACGCATCGTCGCCGAGGCCGGTTTCGAGGGAATATGGGCCTCGGGCCTATCGATCTCCGCCTCTTTGGGAGTGCGCGACGCCAACGAAGCGTCCTGGACGCAGACATTGGAAGTGGTCGAGTTCATGACCGACAGCACCGATCTTCCGATCCTGCTCGATGGAGACACCGGCTACGGCAACTTCAACAGCGTACGTAGGCTTGTCCAGAAGCTCTGCCAACGCAATGTTGCCGGCGTCTGCCTCGAAGACAAGATGTTCCCCAAGACCAACTCCTTCATCGGCGATGATCAGGAACTGGCCGACCCCTCCGAGTTCGCGGGCAAGATCAAGGCCGCCAAAGACAGCCAGAGCAACGACGCGTTCTGCGTCGTTGCGCGGGTGGAGGCACTGATCGTCGGCCGCGGACTGACCGAAGCGTTAAGCAGAGCCGAGCGATACCACGCCGCTGGAGCCGATGCAATTCTGATCCACTCCAAAAAAAGCGACGGGGTGGAAATCCTGAAGTTTGCCGAGCATTGGCAAGACCGCTGCCCGCTGGTGATCGTACCGACCACGTACTACGCAGTACCGACTCAGGCCTTCATCGACGCAAGAATCGCCAGCATCATCTGGGCAAACCACAACCTGCGCGCGTCCGTCGCCAGCATGCGCAAGATCTGTGCAGCCATCCACCGCGAGCGGTCCCTCAGTGGCATCGAAAAAGAGCTGCCTCGGGTAAAAGAGATATTCGATCTGGTCGATCAGGACGAACTGACACAGGCCGAAAGCATCTATCTGCCCAAGAAGCAGCAGGGATCTGCTCTAGCGAGCAACAGCCACGACGCAGAGGCCGCACGATGATCAACGGCAAAGCATTTGTCGCAGCCGCATCGCGGGTGGGCTTCGACTTCTACACCAGCGTGCCTTGCTCCTATCTGACCCCGCTACTCAATGGGGTCCTGAGCGACCCAAAGGTGCATCACGTCACCGCCGCCAGCGAGGGCGAGGCCATCGGCATTGCCGCAGGTGCATACCTCGCGGGACGGCTACCTGTGGTGATGTTGCAGAATTCTGGTTTGGGCAACGCGGTCAATCCACTGACCTCGCTCAACCACGTCTTCAAGATACCCTGCCTGCTGATCTGCAGCTGGCGCGGCTCACCTGGCGTCGCTGACGAACCGCAGCACGCCGTCATGGGCGAGATCACCCACAGCCTGCTCGATGTGTTGCGTATTCCACATGCACCGTTCCCGTCCGAACCCGATCAGATCGAGCACACGCTGCGGGCCGCGCACGCCTGCATCCAGCAAACACGCTTGCCATACGCACTGATTGTCGAACCCAACGTACTCGCAGAGGAGCACCTGCTGGCCCAGGCCGTGATCCGCATGCCAGCAGCGACGCAGTCCCAGTTTGGACGGCCCCAATCCCCCCTGCCAAGCAGGGAGGACGCGCTGCGCATCACAGCGTCGATGGCGCCCCATCACGCCGCCATTATCGCGACCACCGGCAAGACCGGGCGAGAGCTCTTCTGTATCGGCGACGATGCACGCAATCTCTACCTGGTCGGGTCGATGGGATGCGCCAGTGCGGTAGGCCTGGGCGCAGCGCTCAACGCCGATCGTCCCGTCCTGATACTCGATGGCGATGGCGCTGCGCTAATGAAGCTTGGCAACCTCTCCACCATCGGCCGCTATCAACCGACCAGCTTCGTCCATGTGCTGCTGGACAACGGCGTGCATGACAGCACAGGAGGCCAACCGACCAACTCGGGAAACATTGATTTCCCCAGTATCGCTGCAGCCTGCGGCTATCGGGCGACCTACGCCTGCCACGGGGAGGCCGCCCTGAGGCAGGCACTGGACATCTCCTTACGCAGTGCCGGACCGCACTTCATCCACGTCCGCATACGGCCCGGCTCCATGCATCCGCTCCCTCGTCCCACTGTTTCGCCAAGCGAAGTGGGCATGCGATTTGCGGCGCACCTGCAGCAGCGAGAGGTCTACAGTTCCGACGCGATCGGTCGTCGTGCCGCTGCACGTGCCAATACCGCCGAGAGGTCTGCCGCGCTATGAACTACCCCATGCCATTCAGAGAATGGGCACGCTGCGCGAAAGTACGCGGCCCACTACCGGTCCACGCACCCGACGCCAATGACTGGGAAAACGGCTTGCTATTCACACCCGAGCTGGTGTTGTGTCATCGCCATCCTCTGGTGCAGGCACAGGGTCCAGAGGCCTTGCACTGGCTGCTGGCGCAGGCGCTGTACAACAACCTCGAATTCACCCAGGTGCTGGAGCATCAGGTCGTCAACACCGCGGTCTACCGGATCGCACGCGACGACAGCGGGTTCGAACTTCCGCCGGACATGGTCAGCGACGCCTGGAACATTCTGGTCGACGAGTCCTACCACGGCAAACTCACCGCCGACCTAGCACGCCTGGTACAAGCGCATACCGCAATTCCTCCAACAACAGCCAAGGTTCCTGCGTTCTATCGACGCTTGCAACGCGAATTCGCGCGCGCCCATCCCTCCGCAGGCGAGCTGCTGCCACTGTTCTTCTGCTCGATTTCCGAAACACTGATCACCAGGAACCTGGTCGAGATTCCCCGCGATCCACGTGTGATCGACGCAGTCCGTCAAGTCATGAAGGACCATGCGGAGGACGAAAGCAGACACCACCGCTTCTTCACGAGCTTCATTGCTGAGGCCTGGCCGCAGTTGAGCGATCGACTGCAACGCTACATCGGCCCGCTGTTGCCATCGTTCATCGCCATCTTCACCGATACCGATCTGGTGGCCGTGCGAGGGCAGTTGCACGATATCGGCCTGAACGAAGCGCAAGCCGATGAGGTGATCAACGACTGTTACTCCCCGCAGCAACTTGCACAGGTGCGGCGAGGGGCCGCCAGATCATGCGTGGCCACGCTACGGAAGGTCGGCATCCTCGAAAGCGCGCAGGTTCAGGACGAGTGCGAGCGCCTGGGCTTGTTCGACCCCGTTCCTGAGAAGGCATTGTCATGAGGGCGATCATTCTTGCCGCAGGAACCGGCAGCCGGCTCAGAGCCCATACCGAACGGCCCAAATGCCTGCTTACGCTAGGCGACAAGCATCTGATCCAACATCAGATCGATGCACTCCTAGCGCTTGGCATCGACGACATCCACGTGATCCTGGGCTACCGCAGTGATGACGTCAGCCGGGTCCTGCCGCCAGGCATCCAGAGGTACGTATATCCAGGCTTTGCAGATACCAATAACCTGTGGACCCTGGCGGCCTTCGCCCCCTTGCTTTCCGGCCCGTGCATGATTCTGTTCGCCGATGTCTGGGCGGACAGCGATGCGCTGAGCGACCTGGTCCGCACCGAGGCGGATATCGCCGTGCTGGCCGATGGGCGCGCCTGCCTTGCAGGCACGATGCGATTGCTGGCACAAGGCGAACGGCTCCTCGATATAGGCAGCCACATCACAATGGAGCTGGGCGACGGAAATTTCATCGGCATTGCCCGTTTCAGTGCGCGCGCCGCGTCCGCTCTGGGCGACCGCATCGTTGACTGCGTCCGTCGGGGCGAGGGCCGGCAGGCTTACTACACCGCCGTCATCCCGGACTTAACTGCTGCCTTTCCTGCACTGATCGTGTGGATGCGCGGGCGACGCTGGATCGAGATCGATTGCGAGGAAGACCTGCGCAGGGCCCAAAGGCTCCCCATCGCATCCCCCACGCCTGCGCTTGCAGTGACCGCTTAGAGGAAACTCCAATGTGTGGATTCGTAGGCATCCTTCACCGTGACGGTGCACGTTTCGAGCAGCAGCAGATGCTGCAGGCGATGAACCAGACCATCGTGCACCGCGGCCCGGACGACGCTGGCATCCATCTCTCAGGTCCAATCGGCCTGGGCTTCCGGCGGCTCAGCGTCATCGACGTACCGGGCGGCCATCAGCCCATGATCGATGGGCACACCGGCGTGGCCCTGGTGTTCAATGGCGAGATCTACAACTACAAGCAGTTGCGTCAACAACTCGAAGCGCTAGGCGCACAGTTCCGCACGCGTTCGGATACCGAGGTATTACTGCGCAGCTTCATCCATTGGGGCGCGCAGTGCGTGGAGCGACTGTCGGGCATGTTTGCTTTCGCAGCCTGGGATCCGCGCGCTGGCACACTGACGCTTGCGCGCGACCGCCTGGGCGTCAAGCCACTGTACTGGACGCAGGTCGGAAACGATTTCCTGTTTGCCTCGGAGGTCAAAGCATTCTTCGCGCATCACGGATTCGAACGCAAGGCTGATCTGGACGGCATTTCCAGCTACCTGAGCTTCCGTCAGCCGGTGTGGGACAACACCTATTTCGAAGGCGTGCACAAGCTGCTTCCTGGCGAGATGCTGGTAGCGACGCCGGCACAGCTACAGCGGCAGCGTTATTGGGCGCTACCGACGCCGATGCCCGAACAAGGCAGAAGTGAAGCGGACTGGCTGGAAGCGCTCTCCGAAAAACTCGACGCGGCGGTCCGGCGCTGCCTGGTGTCGGATGTTCCACTCGGCGCCTACCTGAGTGGTGGATTGGATTCCAACATCATGGTGGCGCTCATGGCCCGCCATATGACCTCCCCGCCGCAGACCTTCTCGGTCGGCTACGGCACGCACGGTTACGACGAAGGCGCCTATGCGGCCGAGGCCGCTGCCGCCGTCGGCGCCGAACATACCCATCTGGTGATCGATCGTCAGGAATACATCGACGGCATGGCGCCACTGATTATGCAATGCGATGCCCCGCTCATGATTCCGCAGATGGTGGCCGGATTGAAGCTCTCGAAGGAAATGCGTCGCCACGTCAAGGTCGCCCTGAGCGGCGATGGCGCGGACGAGCTCTTCGGCGGCTACGGCCGGGTCATGCGCTCGCCATTCGACTGGAAGAAGATTGCAGCGACACGGCGCGTGCTGGGCCCGGCGGCGCGATGGTTGAGCAAACTTGGCCACGACCCCTACGGACCGGTCAGCAACCTCGGCTGCGCGCGGCACATCGAGCACTTCTTCAACGTCTATCACTGGCTGCCACTCGACGAAAAGATGGCGCTGTTCTCGCCCGACGTGCGCAGCCGTCTGAACGGCGACCACAAAACCCTTGCCCCGTTCGAAGAAGCCTTCGCGCAGACACGCGATTGCGATCCACATGACAGGGTGCTGCACGTCTTCCAGAAAATCCACCTGGGATGCGTATTGGACAAGGTGGACACCATCGGCATGCTGGCATCGCTGGAAGGACGCGTGCCTTTTGTCGACCATGAACTGGTGGAAACCTTCATCCATATGCCGCATCGCCTGAAGATGAAGTGGCGCTCCCCGTTGGCGCTGATCCGCGCACTTGGCACGTCGGCCTTCAATGCATCGGAGGTTCTGGACCAGAGCAAGTACTTGCTGCGCACCTGCGCGCAACGGCTATTGCCGTCGCATCTTGCGCAGCGCAAGAAAATGGGGTTCCCCACGCCGCTGGACGACTGGCTCAAGGCCGGCATGCTCGACGACGCGAAAGCGATCCTGCTTGATCGCCGCTCGCGCGAGCGTGGGTTGTTCGATGCCAGACGGCTGGAGCACTTCCTGTCGCATCCGCAATCGCTGGACTACGACTTCTACGGCAAGAAGGTATGGATGCTGATGAACGTCGAGCTCTGGTTCCGCGGCGTGGTCGACGGCATCCCGGCTGCGAGCACTCCCTCGCCGCGACATGCGGTGCCGATCCATACTGATACGGAGGCGCACAGCGCTCATGCACAGGTGCATTGACCGAGACGAGGCCGGCGTCGTGGGCAAGATGCAGCCGCGGCATGAGCAATGGCGCGTCGCCGGGGCACGGGTGGATGGCGCTGACGACCGGCTGGAGGTCCGCTTCCCTTACAACGGAGCGCTGGTCGGAACGGTGCCGCTCGCGCAGGCCGACGACGTGCGCGCCGCACTCGCCCAGGCGTACGCCTACCGTCCAACGCTCACCCGCCATCAGCGGCATACCATCTTGTCGACCGCGCGCGATCTGCTGATCGCGCGTACCGCAGCGTTCGTGCGGTCGATCGTTTCCGAGAGCGGGCTCTGCGTGCGCGATGCCAGCTACGAAGTCGATCGCGCCGCGGAGGTGCTACGCGTCGCGGCGCATCAAGCATTGATCGACGATGGAGACATCTACGCATGCGACATCACGCAGCGCGGACAGCAACGGCGCGTCTACACACAGCGCGACCCGCTGCTGGGCATCATCGTGGCGATCACACCGTTCAATCATCCACTCAATCAGGTGGCACACAAGGTCGCGCCATCCATCGCGACCAACAACAGGATGATCCTCAAGCCCAGCGAGAAAACGCCGCTGACTGCCTTGCTGTTTGCCGATCTGCTGACCGATGCGGGGCTTCCCGGACCGATGCTGACGGTCATCACCGGCAAGCCAGAGGTCATCGGGAACGTGCTCCTGACCAGCGAGCAGGTGGATCTGGTGACCTTTACCGGCAGCGTCGCCGCGGGCAAGCAGATCGCTGCGCGCTGTGTCTACAAACGACAGGTGCTGGAGCTCGGCGGCAACGATCCGATGATCGTGATGGAAGACGCCGATCTCGACGAGGCGGTTTCGCTGGCGGTCGCCGGCGCCTATCGCAACAGTGGGCAACGCTGTACCGCGATCAAGCGACTGCTGGTACATCGACAGGTCGCAGACGCCTTCGCGGAACGCCTGGTGCAGGCCACGCAGCGACTGAAGGTGGGCGATCCGTTCGACCCACGCATGGACCTTGGCACCTTGATCGACGAGGCCGCCGCCGCGCAGGTCGAACGCCGCGTCGCGGCCGCCGCCGCGAGTGGCGCCGAGGTCCTGTGCGGCCATCGGCGCGACGGCGCGCAGTATCTCCCGACCGTCGTTGACCACGTCATGCCGACCATGGAGCTGGTGCAACAGGAGACCTTCGGGCCGGTGGCGCCGATCATCCGCATCGATTCTATCGACGATGCAATCCGGATCGCCAACGACAGCGACTTTGGATTGTCGTCGGCACTGTGCAGCAACCGCTGGGACTACATACAGCGTTGCGTGGCCGAGCTGCAGACAGGGTCGGTGAACATACGCGAAGTGCCAGGCTATCGACTCGAGTCCACGCCGTTCGGTGGCATCAAGAACTCCGGACTGGGCTATAAGGAAGGCGTTCTGGAAGCCATGTCGGCCTACACCAACGTCAAAACCTATTCGCTGCCCTGGGGCGCAAGGACGGTCGCGTGATGGACGCCATGGGCTGGATCTACCCGCTCTTGATCTTGACCGGCATCCTGTCTGGATTCCTCTCCGGCCTGCTAGGCGTGGGAGGCGGCTTTCTGATGGTACCGGTCTTCATCGTGCTGTTGCCGCTGCGGTTCCCGATAGACATCGCCATCCTGCCCCAGGTGGCAGTCGCCACTGCATTGGCCGCCACCATTCCGGCCACGGCCAGTGCCGTGATCGCGCAGCATCGACGCGGCGCGCTGCCGATCAATTGGGTCTTGCGGCTGGCCCCGGCCGCCGGTGCCGGTGCCGCCATCGGTGCGATCATTGCAGGCCGTGTCCACGGCGCCTGGGTTGCGGCGATCTTCAGTGCCTACGCCGCCTATTTCGGCCTGCGCATGATCCGCGGCGCAGGCGTACAAGCCCCCCCGCTTGCCGACCCGCCGGTACCCACGCTCGCGACGCGCGTGCCAGCGCGCTTGATCGGTGGACTGATCGGATTGTTCAGCGCCACAGCCGGTGTCGGCGGCGCCAGCCTGACCGTCCCTTACGTATTGGTCCAGCACGACCGCCTGGAAATGCGTAACGCCGTCGCAGTGGGAAGCGCGGTCGGGCTGGCCATCTCCCTGATCGGCGCCCTCACCTTCGTGCTTGGCCCGGCCCCTGCGTTGGGCGACAGCCGGGGACTGGTCGGCTTGGTGTGCTGGACGGCCGCCCTTGCGGTAGCGGTGCCAGCCACACTGATGGCGCCCACAGGCGTTTCCGCTGCCCATCGCTGGCCTACACGCAAACTCAAGCGTGCGTTCGGCTTGATCATGTTGTCCGCCTCATTGGTGACGCTCTGGAAGGTGTTCTACTGATGCCCGCGACACGCCCCCTGCGCTTGCAGCTGGCACGATTCGCCCATGCCGACCACACGATCGAACAACAGCGGACAGCGTTCACCCGCTCGGCGGTGGTGCATATCGCCAGTCTGCCGGCGGCCCAACGGTGGACCGCATGGGTCATCGGATTGGTGGGCCGGGACTGGCCGTCTGTCGCGCAACTGCAGACATTGTCGCAATCGCTTGCCGGGGAGCTGCGCTACGACGCGCTGTCCGATGGCATCGTCTATTGTCACCCGTTCAGTGCAGGCCAGCGTCGGCAGTCCGATGACGCGATGATGCAGCAGTTCCTAAAGGCGCATGCGCAGGCTCGCGCCGCACTGATGGCCGGCGACCCGCAGATCGGCGATGCCCAGACGCGCCTGAAATCTCTCGGAAATGCGGTCGGCCATCTCGCACCCGCCGCGCTCACCGTGCGCAACGGCGAGGCCGATGCCGTGGCAGCAGGCGTATTGAATGTCGCAAATGCGGCGATCTTCGATGCACGCCTGGCACGCCCACTGCACAGCTCAGAAGCCGACGCGCTCGCCGCCCTGCTCGCCTGGGTGGAGGCGACGCTGGGAACTGCGCCTTGGGCCTTGAGCATTCGCAATGCCATCCGCATGCAGATGGAACTCGTGGCATCGCGGGACGGGTTACCGCGGCCCTGGCAATTTGCGCATCACGATGCGGCCATCCCCTATCTGTTCATGGATGGCGAGTGCCACGCATCACCATGGGGCAGATACCACTTCGAAAACGAGTTGGGCTACCTGGTCGGCTGCCTGCGCGCCTTGCATGCGCTGGTGGGCGCGCGCGATCGGGCCATGGATGCGCAGCTGCTCTGCCAACTGCACGACCTCGCAGTGGCCGGCGTCTACAAACGCAGCTCGCCCCCGCTGCGTGACAGGTTCCGGTTGGGTTACCGCGCCCAGCCAGTCGAATTTGCATTGAGCCTGGGACGCAACTGTTCAGCGCAGGGACTGGCGGAATTTCGGCGCTCCGCAGCTGCTACTGACGGCTGGATCGAAGTCGAACCGCCAACACAGGGGAAAGCCGGGCGACTGCTCGCACACGCGCGCAGTCCTGCGCAATGCTTCGACAAAGCGCAGGACATCCTTTCGCATTACGCCGCTCAGGCGCCGCCGCCTGCGAATTGCTCGATGCATGCCGAACTGGACGACGCCGCGCTGCGTACCATCGCGCAATGCTGTCAGCAGCTTAACCAGCACCATCTGTTCACCGAAGCCAACATTCGCACCATTGGCTTTCTGTGCTTGAACAAACTCCTGCTCGACCAGGGCGCAGCACCAACGATCCTGGAGTATCCCAAGGTACTGGATATGTGCGCGACCGCCGACATCATCGCAGCCATCCGCCGGGGCCAGCAGTGCTTCCAGGCACTACAAGCCGCCTGAGGCCATCAAGCAATGCATTGCGCCCTGTCATCGCCCTATTCACGACCAGAGCGCGCTATGCACGTTGAGATGAGAGGTGTTGGCCGTCGGCGCTGCGGAGCGGGGCCTAGGTCGCTGACGTCAACCCCGCGGGAAGCGCGCTGTGGCGCAGCGAGACCGCGTCACAGGACGCTTCGCGCTCACCTCAACGTACACGCTCCAGGAGCACATCATGACGCAATGGCAATCGGTATTGATCGAACAACAACGCTACTACGACGACCGTGCAGCAGAATACGACGACTGGTGGTTCCGTCGCGGTCTCTTCGACGAGGGAGATGCGTCCAATGCCAGGTGGCACGAAGAAGCCGCACACGTACAAGACACACTGAATGCCGCTGCACTGGAGGGCGATATCCTGGAGCTGGCGGCCGGCACTGGGATCTGGAGCGTCCGATTGCTCCCACAGGCACGCACACTGACCCTGGTCGACGGATCGGCACAGATGCTGAAGTTCAATCCAGCCACCCGCGATCCGCGGGTGCGTACCGTGCAGGCAGATCTCTTCCAATGGCAGGCCACGCAGACCTACGACGCGGTGGTGTTCGCGTTCTGGATCTCGCACGTTCCACGCGAGTTGTTGCCGCAGTTCCTGCACCAGGTGGCAGGGGCGCTGCATGTAGGGGGGAAGTTCTTTTTCGTCGACAATCTTCCCAAGCCCGAAGCACGTTCGCCGCACGTCGTGGGCGTGGAAGGCCAGCTGATGCAGCGCCGCCTGCGTAATGGCAAGGTCAGCACGATCGTCAAGAACTACTACACGACCAGCGAACTGCACGCCGCCTGCAGCGCTGCAGGACTGGAGGTGGCCATCGGCCAGACACCGACGTTCTTTCAATACGGGGTCGGAGTACGTCGCTGATGTCATGCGTGGCATGCCCACTGGGTGGGCGCCGCGCATCGATCCGGGGCTGAGGGCCCGTGCAGGACCCCGGCCATACGCTAGAGATTCCAACGCAATCCGATCAGATACTGCCGCGGCACACCCGGCGCGAGGAAACGCGCCGGGCCGGTTTCCACTGCTGCCTCCTGCGGGCGTGCGAGCTCGCCATCCGGGAACAGATCCTCGGCCACGGCCGCATAGGTGGCATACCGGCGGTTGAAGATGTTGTCGACGCGGGCGAACAGCGACAGCCGGTCGCTGAATGTCCAGCGTGCATGCAGGTCGACCAGGGCATAACCCACAGTGCCGATATCGATCCGCGCAGGCGCCGGTTCGCCGTCGTCGGCATTGGTGACCTGGCCATCTTCGTTGCCGCTGGCGACGCGCCCGGACACCGCACGCACGCCCATGCCCACGCTGGCGACCTGCCCGCGCCAATCCACGCCCAGCTTGAGGGTCTGCCGCGGCAATGCGGCAATCCGCAGGCCCGGACGCAACGCGATCGCCCGCTCGCCAGACAATAACTCGCCGTCGCTGCGGTAGGTCGCGTCGAGATAGCTGTAGCCAAGCGACCACTCCCAGGCACCGAACTGCTGGCGCAGCGCCAGATCCGCGCCCTGGTAGCGCGTGCGCGGGACATTGTCGAAATAGCCCAGTTGGGTCTGCGGTGCGCGCAGGAACAGGATGTCGTTACGGTTATCGGCGCGATACACGGACAGCTCGGCACTGCGCGTGGTCGACGGTCGCCAGCGCGCGCCGAGCTCATAGGTGCGCGAGACGATCTGCTCCAGCCGCGGGTCGGCCTGCAGCCCGGTTGGCAGGCGGCAGGGCTCGGTCGGATCGGCGCAGCCCAGTTCGATGGCGGTCGGTGCACGGCTGTTCTCCGCCAGCGAGCCGTACACGGTCAGCGCGGGCGACAGCTGATGCGTCAGCCCTAACGAGGGATTGGCTCGGGCATAGACGAAGCGCTCGCGCGGCCGATCGCCATCGTCGGCGGTGGACAGGGTGTTCGCGACCACCACGCGGTTCCAGCGCACCGCGGCCGTGACATGCGTGGCCTCGGTGAGGGCCCAGGTATCGGCAAGGAACGCGCCCAAGGTCTGACTGCCGCCCCGCACGCCGGATAGGAACGCACGCTCCGCCTCCGGATCGGCCAGCACCGAACGGTCCGGCTGCACCCAGCCATCGCGAACGAACTGGCGGTAGCGCACATGCCCCCGATCGAAGGTGACGCCCGCGGTCAGTGCGTGTGCGCCCCACTGCTTGCTGAGATTGACCGCCAGCCCCTGCGCTTGCTGACGCATCGAGGTGGTGTTGAGAACACCGTTATGCAAGGCATCGGCCTGGCTGCGCGACACTGCGCAATCGGCGTCCAGCGCAGTGCCATCGTCGGCAAAGCCCGCGGCGCAGTCCTCGACGTATTCTTCGTAGTCATCGCCAATATCGCCATTGACGGTATCGCGCCGCCCGGTACGCGCATAGGCCATGGCATGCAACGCCGTGTCGGCATCGAAGCGGTGATCCAGCTGTGCGGTCAGCAACGTGGTGCGGTTGCGGGTGAGATCCGGCGAGGTGTACACCGCGCGACGATCGGCACGGTACAGGCCCGGCTCCGGACCATCGTCGGTGTAACGCGCATCGGGCAGCAGGCCATTGCCGATCAGGCGGCTGCGACCGTGCAGCAACGACAGGCTCCAGTCGGTCTGCTCGCCTTGCCGGCCCAGTTTGCCGAACACCGTTCCCAGCCGGCCGGGCGAGGCATCGCGCCAGCCGTGCTCGTCGAATCCGGTGAGCGCGATCAAGCCGTCCCAGCCATCGGCGCCGGCCAGGCCGTAGCTGGCGTCCAGGCGCTTGCGCGCGCCCGAGCCGATGCTCAGCTCGCCGCGCGCGCCCGGGGCGCTGCGTCCGGACAGCGTGGAAAGCACCACCGCTCCGCCCAACGTGTTGGGCCCGAACAGCGGATTGGAGCCGGGCATCAGGGTCACCGAGGCGATCGCGGCTTCCGGCAGCATGTCCCAACTGACGATGTCGGCGAATGGTTCGTTGATGCGCACGCCATCCAGGTACACCGACACCCCTTGCGACGCGCCGGGCAGCGCAGAGGCGCGAAAGCCGTGGAAGGTGATGTCGTTCTGAAACACGCTGCCCTGCACGTCGTTACCATCGATACCGACGAAGCGCCGCTGCAGCAGATCGCCAAGCGTATCGCTGCGGCCGCGCGTCAGCTCGCCGCTGCCGGCCGACTGCACCATGTAGGGCAACTGCGCAGCGTCGATGGTGGTACCGGGAATCGGAGTGGCGGTGACCTGCACCCGATCCAGCCACGTGACTTGCGCCGGCTCCTCCGCACGGGCCACCACTGCGGCGGTCAACACCGCCAAGCCATAAGCGCCGGCCAGGGCATGGCGCTGGATCGACTGCTTACCGCACTTCCCTGCTGTCATGTCGGCCCCCTCAATAAAGCACGATCGACTTGATGCCACGCGCCGCCCGCAAGTCCGCCAGCGCCTGGTTGATGTCGTCCAGCTGCAGCGTGCGGGTAATCAGCGGCGCCAGCTGCAGCTCGCCGCGCAGGCAGCGTTCGACATAGCCGGGCAACTCGCTGCGTCCCTTGACGCCGCCGAACGCGCTACCACGCCACACCCGCCCGGTGACCAGTTGGAACGGCCGCGTACTGATTTCCTGCAGGCCCTCGACCACGCCCAGGATGGTGCTCTGGCCCCACCCCTTGTGACAGCACTCCAGCGCGGCGCGCATCGCCCGCACATCGCCGACGCAGGGGAAACTATGGTCCACCCCGCCATCGGTGAGATCGACGATCACCTGCTGGATCGGCACGTCGTAGTCGTGTGGGTTCAGGCAGTCGCTGGCGCCCAGCTGCCGGGCCAACGCGAACTTGCCCGGATCGATATCCACCGCCAGGATGCGGCCGGCGCGCGCCAGCACCGCCCCCTGCACCACCGACAAGCCGATGCCGCCCAGCCCGAACACCGCCACGCTCTCGCCCGGCCGTACCTGTGCGCTGTTGAGCACCGCGCCGACGCCGGTGGTGACCGTGCAGCCGAGCAGGCAGGCCTGCTCCAGCGGCGCCTCCGGTGGGATGCGCACCACAGCGATCTCCGGCAGCACGGTGTGCTCGGAGAACGTGCTCGTGCCCATGTGATGCAGCAGCGGCCGACCGGCCAACGAGAAGCGGCTGCTGCCGTCGGGCATCAGGCCGCGCTCCTGACTGTTGCGAATGGCCTGGCACAGGTTGGTGCGGCCGGAGCGACAGAACTTGCAGACGCCGCACTCGGGCATGTACAGCGGAATGACGTGATCGCCGGGACGCACGCTGGTGACGCCGATACCGATCTCCTCGACGATGCCACTGCCTTCCTGCCCAAGGATGACCGGAAAGTGCGCGTCCGCTTGCTGGCTGAGCACCTGCGCATCGCCATGGCAGACGCCGGTGGCGACCAGACGCACCAACACCTCGCCCGGGCGTGGCGGTTGCAGGTCCACCTGCTCGATGGTCAACGGCCGATGCGGTCCCCAGGCCACTGCAGCACGTGTCTTCATCCGCGGCCTCCGGCGCGCGTCGGCGGCGGCGCCGCTCAGCGCGCGATCACCACGCCCCATGGCGACTCGCCGACGGGGATCTGTTGGAGTTGCCGCAAGCTCGCGGTGTCGATGACGCTGACCGTATTGGAGCGCCCGTTGGCGACGTAGAGCTTGTCGCCGGCGGGCGTGAGCGCAGGATTCCACGGCCGCTGACCGACCGCGATGTCGGCAAGCGACCGTCCACTGCGGGGATCGATGACGCTGACGCTGTTGCCGCCGCCGTTGGAGGCATACAGGCGACTGCCATCGGCCGACAGCGCGACTCCGGCGGTGCGCAAGCCTGCCGGCAGGCTGGTGCGACGCTGCCGCGTCTGCAGATCGACGACATCGACCACATTGGCGGTTTCCTGCGCCACGTAGACCTGGCGCCCCCCTGGCGCAAACACCATGCCGCGCGGATGACCGCTGGTGGCGATGACCCCGCGCGACTGGCCAGCGGCCACATCGATGACGTCCAGGTCGTTGGAGCCCTCGTTGCTGGTCAGCAGCCAGCGTCCGTCCGGTGTGTAGAGGCAGTGCTCCGGTGCCTGCCCGTGGATGGCGATCGTGCGCTGTACGCGGAACTGCGCGGCATCGATCAGCAGCACCTGGTTCTGGCCTTCCACGCACACGGCCACTTGCTTGCCGTCGGGCGACAAGGCGATGCCTTCGGCGTTCTCGCCGATCTCCACGTTGCGCACGACCCGATCCTGCACCGTATCCAACTCGACCAGGCGATGATGATCGGCATCGATCAGATACAGCCGTCCACGCGCTGCGGGCACCACTTGCTGCAGCCGTTTGCCGAGCTGGCCCTGGCCTGTGAGCGTGCGTACCACGGTATCGGTGCCGGTATCGATCACCGACACCGTGCCGCTGCGTTGGTTCGGCACGTAGGCCAGTGTCGCTGGCACGGCTTTGGGCGCGGCTTCGGCTGGCGCCACCATCGCATCGCGCTCGCAGCCGCCCAGCATCAGCACCGCACCCAGCACGCCGACCAGTACCGCCCACCAGCACGTGCGCGATGCGCGACTCATTGCGGCTTGCCTGCCGTCTTGTTGATCGAGTGGATGAAGGCGAGCAGTTTTTCGGTATCGCCAGGCTTGAGCACCGGCCCGAACGGTGGCATCTGCCCGACCACCTTTTCGTGACCGACCCGCGGCTTGCCATGGGCGACCATGCCTGCGGTGCCCTCGGTGATCAGCGTGCGCAAGGTGTCGTCGTCGCTGCCGTAGACCCAGATGTCGTTGGTCAACGGTGGGCACATGCCACCGCCGCCGGTGCCGCCATGGCAGGCGGTGCAGCCGGCGGACAGAAAGATCTTCTTGCCGTCGGCGATGGACTCCGGCGTCACCTCGACCTTGGGCCCTTTGGCAATCGGCACGATGGTGGCCGGCGGCGGCGGCGGGGAGGCTGGATCGGGCGCCGGGCCGGCGCTGAACTGCCGCGTCGCATCTGGCGGGGCGACCGGCGTCGCGGCCGGCGCCGGCGCAGGGCTGGCGGTTGCAGCTGCGGGCGGGGATGCTGGCGCCGCATCGGAAGCCGGCGGCGGAGGCGGCGGCTCTTGGCTGCACGCGGCCAACAGCAGGCTCACTACGACGCCGCATGACACGGCGCGAAGGGGACGATCCAAACACGTAACGAGAAACCGAGCCATGGACAAACCTTCTGATCGGAGGGAATCCCGCGCGGCGCGCGGGACGGACGTCATTGGCGGGCGGAGCGTCTGGACTCCGTCAACAAGGTGGCCAACGTGGTATCGCCTTGTTCCTGCGCCAGCACTGCGGCGGTCTTGCCGTGACGATTGCGCGCAGTCGGGTCGGCACCTGCCGCCAGCAGACGCTTGGCGACTGCATCGCGGCCTGACGCGGCAGCCAACATCAGCGGCGTGACCCCAGCATGGTTGGCATGGCCGACGTCGGCGCCGTGCGCCAGTACTGCGTCGAGGATCGCCGGGTCGTCGCGTGCCACCGCGAACATCACCGGGGTGAAACCGGCCGCATTGGCGCGCCGGGCGTTGGCGCCGGCCGCCAGCAGCGTCTGCACGACATCGAGGTCGGCATAGGCCACGGCCAGCTCCAGCGCGCTCCAACCATCGGACGACACGGTATCCACCGGCGCATGCCGTTGCAGCAACCGCTGGACGCTGTCGCGCTGGTTGGTCCAGGCAGCCCGCATCAGCGCGGTGAACCCTTTGCTATCGCGCGCATCCGGATGGGCACCGGCCTCCAGCAACAGGCTCAGCAGCTCCGGCTCCTGGTTGCGGATCGCCTGGTGCAACGGCGGCTCACCCAGCAGGTTGGGACGATTGGCATCGGCACCGTGTCGCAGCAGCCAGGCCACCCGCACCGCGTCGCCGGCATCGAGCGCATGCGCCAGCTCGTGTTGTGCATCGGCGCCCGCGGCAATGCGCAGCTGCAGTTGCGCCAACTCCTGCGACGACGCGCCGACCGACGCTGTGTGCGCCACTGGCGTGGGGGGCGTATAGGGACCATGCGCGAGCAGGTTGCCCGTCACCACGCAGTCGGCACAACGCACCAGTGGAACGTGATAGTCGCGCAGGATCGCATCGATCTGCGGCGCGCTACGTGCCAGCGCCGCGTTGAGATCGTCGCGCAGGTCCGCGTTCTTACGCGACACCACCCACGCCATCGAATACTCCAGCACCGTATCGTCGATGGTGTTGAGCGCCACCATCCCCAGACCGTTGCGTGCGGCGTAGTAACCGGCCACCGGGCCCCACGATTCGGCCGCATCCAGCTCGCCGGCCGCCACCCGTTCGACCAGTTTGCCGGGGTGTTCCTGTGGCGCGGCGGCCGAATCGTAGAACAGGTACTGCACTTCGCCAGAGATACCGTGCTCGTACAACGCCTCGCGCGCCGGCGAGCTCTGGAACACCCCCAGCTTCAGCGATTTCAACGCCGGATCGTCCAGCGTGCGCGGCGCCAGCTGCAGCCCCTTGCGGGTGACCAGCACGTAGGTCGAGCGATACAGCGGCCGTGTGGTCAGGCCCATGTCGGCATCGCTGGTGAGATCCATCAATACATCGCAGCGGCCGGCGTTGATCGTGCTACGTGCCAACCCGCGCTGGTAATAGGTGCGCCATTCGTAGACCAGCGGCCGCCCCATCGTCGCAGCGACGACCTGCGCGATCTTGTTCTGGAATCCTTCGCCAGCTTTATTGGACAGCGGCATATTGCCGGGATCGGCACAGACGCGCAGCGGCGGCAGAGCGGACGTTGTCGTCGCCATCGCTGTTGGCGCAGCGGCGCGCGGCGCTGCCGGTGCGGCGGAAGAAGTGCGAGCCGCCGCGGAGGGCGGCTCGCGAGTGCAGCCGGCGGCGACGAGTCCGAGGCTGCAAACCATCAGCACCCTGCGCAGGTGCCGTGTCATGCCGCGCCCACCGGCCCATGGCCGGCGGACGCGATCGGTGCCGACCGCAACGCTCATCGTGCGCTCTTCGCCGCAGCGTTGCCGGCGCCACCTGCAGCAGCGGCGGCAGCGGCAGTGGTCGCAGGCGTCGCGCTGGCGGTGACGGTCTTGCCGGCACCATCGAGGCGGAAGGTATGCACCATGCCACCCAGCGGGATCTTCTCGAAGCCGTTGCTGAAGGCCAGGCCGGCCGCACCGAGCGCACCGTAGGGATCGCCGGGGTCGAGCCCGCCGGCAACCGGCAGACCGATCCAGCCGCCGATGCCGGAGAACACGGCGATGTATTGGTGACCATTGGCCTTGTAGGCGATCGGATTACCGATGATCCCCGACGGCAGCTTGGTCTCCCACAGCTTCTTGCCGGTGTCCTTGTCGACCGCGCGGAACCAACCATCGAGCGTGCCGTAGAACACCAGTCCGCCATCGGTGACCAGCGTCCCGCTCCACACCGGGAACTTCTCCTTGATTTCCCACTTGGTCTTGCCTTCGACGACATCGAAGGCCTTGACGATGCCCAGCGCGCCCGGCTCATTGGGCTTCATCATCACGTTGGCGAACACGTAGGGCAGCCCCATCATCGTGTTGCCACGCTCCTGCGGCTCCAGCTCCATGTGCCAGTTGTTGGTGCCGCAGAAGAACACCGCGCTGTTGGCCGGATCCACCGAGCAGGGTTGCTGGTCCTTGCCGCCCATCGCCGAGGGGAAGGCTTCCACTTTCTTGCCGCGCTCCAGCGGCGAATGCGCAGCCACCTTGACCGGACGACCGGTCTTCATGTCGATGCGCTCGGCCCAGTTGGCCGGGACGAACTTGTTGGCGCGCAACAAGGTGCCATCGCGCCGATCCAGTACATACGCAAAACCATTGCGGTCGAACTGCACCACCGAAGGCACCTGCTTGCCGTCGATGGTCAGGTCCACCAGGATCGGCTCGTTGATGCCGTCGTAGTCCCATTGGTCGAACGGCGTCTTCTGATAGCCCCACACCGCCTCGCCGGTGTCGATCTTGCGCGCGAACAGTGTCATCGACCACTTGTTGTCGTAGTCGCCGTTGTTGCACTCCTCCTGCGTGGTCTTGCCGCAGCGGTAGGACGGGCTCCACAGCCCCGGGTTACCAGTGCCGTAGTAGAGCAGCTTGAGCTTGGGATCGTAGCTGTACCAACCCCAGGCCGCGCCGCCACCGCGTTTCCAACCGTCCTCCGGGAAGGTCTTCACGCCGAGATCGCCGAGTTGGCCATGTTGCGGATTGGCCTTGTTGAAATCCGCACCCAGGCAGATGTCCTTGTCGGTGCCGGTGGCCTCGCACGACCACACCTGCTTGCCGTCGGCCAGCGCGTAGGCAGCCACGCGGCCACGCACGCCGAACTCGTTGCCGCTGATGCCGGCGATCACCTTGCCGTTGGCGATGATCGGCGCCATCGTGATCGTTTCGCCCTGGTCCGGATGGGCGAGCTTCTGCTTCCACACTTCCTTGCCGGTCTTGGCATCGAGGGCGATCACATCGCCGCTCAGGCTGCCGAACACCAGCTTGCCGTCGGCATAGGACGCGCCGCGGTTGACGGTGTCGCAGCAGGCGACGGCCACCGCACGTTCGTCCTGCTGCGGGGTGTATTTCCACAGCACCTTGCCACCGTCGTCCTGCGCTGCCAGATCGATCGCAAAGACGTTGTTCGGATACGCGCTGACCATGTACATGACGTTGCCGATCACCAGCGGCTGACCCTCGTGGCCACGCGTGGCATCGGTCTTCATCTCCCACGACATCTTCAGATTCTTGACGTTGTCGCGATTGATCTCGGCCAGCGGGCTGTGACGAGTGAGCGCCAGGTCGCGACCGACGCCGCCCCAGTTGTCGGGGTTAGCCGCCGTCGTCGCGAACTCGGCGTCGGTGTCGACCGCGGTGGCCGGCGGTGGCGTCGGCGCGGGTGCGGCAGTGGTGGCCGGCGGCGTGGATGCGGCAGGAGTGTCCTGCTTGCAGCTGGACAAGACCGCGCTCAGCGCCAAGACCAGCACGACGCCGGCCGAAGCGCTGCGACAGGAAGCACGTTGCATATGCGTCTACCCCTCTCGGTATGGAGGATCCAAACGATGGAAGCGCCGGCTCGCGTGCCGCGGGGAGCGCAGCGGGCACGAACCTCGGCAGGGGAAGAGCAGGCACCATGCCAACTGGACGCTGCGCTGCAGCACCTCGCAGTCATTGGCGGTTCGGCTTTGCAGCAACGGCGGGCCTGCGCGCGCTGTCTCGGATTTGGCACACTTTGCGCCGCACGCGCTGTGACACCGCGGCACAGTCGTCGACGGCGGCGGATCGATGCACGCCGCACGCGCGCCGTTGCAAAGGCTTGCGTACGCAGCCCCGGGAGATGGCCGCAGCTTGGCGGCGTCGGTTCGCAGGGCGCGTCGGCGGCGCGCACGCAAGGTCTGCCACACGCGCACCGCGCGTAATGCTCGTCAGATGAAAGGCCTGATGACGCGGCGGCGCGTGCGCCCCGCGCGCAGGTTCAGCCTGCGGTGATCGGCTGCCGTTGCAGACAGTCCAGCAAGTGGCCGCAGTCGCGCAGACGCCAGTCGGCCATGCCCGGCCAGGGGTCGCCTGGTGTGTTGACCAGCACCGTGCGCACGCCGGCGGCGCGGCCACAGGCCAGATCGTTGTAATGGTCGCCCACCATCAGCATCGCCGCCGGCGTGCTCTGCCAACGCCGCTGGAAATACTGCAGGCCGGCCGCCGCCGGCTTGGGCGCCGCTTCGTCGCGGCCGACGATGCCCTCCCAGGCGAAAGCGTCGTCCAGGCCGATCGCACGCAGCGTCAGCGTCGCCAGCTCGCGCGCGTTGCGGGTCAGCAGGCCGAGCCGGCAACCGCTGGCCTGCAACGCCCGCACGAGCGCGACCGCGCCCACCGCCGGCCGCGCGGTCTCGGCCAGCGTGCGTTCGTGGGCGAGCAGCCAGGCGTGCTTGCCACGCGCCTGCGCCGCTGGCAAGGCCGCCAGGTGATGCAGGATATCCGCGTCCGGCGGGATGTCCAGCGCGCGACGGATCAACGCGAAATCGTGCGCCGGTTCGGTCAGTGTGCCGTCCATGTCGAACACCCAGTGGCGGCAGTCAGCCAACGGCGACAGCCCAGCGATAGCGGAGGTCCCGTCCATCGCGCTATTTCCAGCCCGGCATCTGCGTGGTATCCAGTCCACCGACCTCGAACTCGGCGGTGCGGGTCCCGCCGGCTTTGACCGGGAAGGTGATGCTGATGCGCTTGGCATGGCGCACGCTGCCCCATAGCGCCTTGTCGTCGTCGATGAACATGGCGATCGCTTCGTCGGTATCGGGCCGATGCGCAGCCATCGCGCGCGGCTTGCCGCCGTCGGCGGCGACCTGCACCTTGCAGCCGCGATAGCAGTCGAAATCGCCGGCCTTCAACACCAGATAGCTGTGTCGCTTCCATTGTGGATGGTCGCGGAACACCAGGCTGACCGGCTTGGGGCCGCTGCCATCCACGTCCACCCGCTGGCTGGCATCGATCATCGCCGAGCGTTGCGTGCCGCCCTTGGCCGGTACCTGCGAGTATTGCCACAGTGCCTGCATGCGGCGCAGGTCGCGCGCTTGGTCGCCCTTGGCCTTGATCTCGGCATAGCCCGGCTCCACCCGCTGTGCGGCCGCCGTGCCGGCATAGCCTTCCAGCAAGGCGGCGCCATGCGCGCGCGCCATGTCCCAGTTGCCGGCCTGCACGGCGCTGTCGTATTGCTTGGCCAGGGCGTCGGCTGCGTGCTCCCTGGCTTGCGTTTGCGCGGCCTGCTGGGCCTGCTGCTGCGCCTGGCGATCACCGCAGGCAGTCAGGACGGCCACACTCAGCACCGCACACAACAGCATCTTCATCGTTCGACTCCGGGAGGGGACGGGCCGGTCACCATAGCAGCCGGCCGATGGCCGGCACATGCACGGCGCGTGCGCCCGTTTTGCCGTCCTGCCAGTGGCGCATACCGCCGGGGGTGGCGCCCGCACCGCTTGCACGGCACGCCGTCACCACGACCGACGAGCCGGAGATCGCCAGGCGGCCAGCACGGCCTGCGCGCCTGCGCAGCAACCGCCGCTGCAGGCATGGCAGCGGCAAGCACCGGAACACCAGGCATGTTGCCCGCCCGGTGCGTACCGCGCGCGGCTTACCGCTGCGGAGGGGCTGGCGTCGCTGCCGGTGCCGGCGTTGCTGCCTTGGCCTTGGCCAGCATCTCGGCCACCGAGGCGGTGGTGATCGGATGGTAGCTGGGCTTGGCTTTCTCGAACGCCTGCTCGGCGAAGGCGATGCCGTCGGGCGTCTTCAGCAGTTCGGCGTAGATCGGCAGGATCAGCTTGCGGCGGCCGACGCGCTCGATAAAAGCACCGGCGGCAGGACGCGCATCGGTATATCCGCTACGCAGCGCCAACGGATACCAGCGCATGGCGATCTCGCCATTGGGCGTACCGGTGAAGTGGTAGGCGGCGTCCAGTTGCTTGAGCTGTTCCGGCGTGAGGGTGGCGCCCATGCCGCTGAGGAAATGCACCCACTCCTGGGTGCCCCAGGCATCGGTCACCTGCTTGTTCGGCAGGCTGCCGCTGCCGCTCCAGGCGATGCGCGCGGTATCGACGATGGCGAAATTGCGCGACCGCGCCTTGCTGGCGAACGCCGGGATACCGGGCTGCCTCAACCAGGCATCGACCTCTGCCTCGCTGACCAGGCTGGGATTCTTCGCCAGCAGGTGGCTCTTGAGGTAAGCGACGAACTGATCGGTGGTCGCGCTCTGGAAGGCGTGATCGTCGAACCAGCCGCGCAGGAACGGGTCGAACACGTCGCGGCCGAAGCGCTGCTCCAGGAACTGCAGGAACCAGGCGCCCTTGACGTAGGCGACCTGGCTCAAGGCCTCATCCGGATCGCGCTCGCCCAGTGGCGGCAATTCCAGCTCTTGATCGGTCGGCGCCATGTCCTTGAGCTCGGCCAGCAGGTCGCCCTGGTCGATCTCGCGCTCCATCTCGGCCATCTCGGCGCCGTACAGCGCTTCGGTGATGCGGCCCTGCACGTAAGTGGTAAAGCCTTCGTTGAGCCAGATGTCCTTCCAGCTCGCATTGGTCACCAAATTGCCGGACCAGCTATGCGCCAGCTCGTGCGCGACCAGCGACACCAGCGACTTGTCGCCGACGATCACGGTCGGGGTGGCGAAGGTCAGGCGCGGGTTCTCCATGCCACCGAACGGGAACGACGGCGGCAGCACGAGCATGTCGTAACGGCCCCAGCGGTACGGGCCGTACAACGCCTCGGCCGTTCCGATCATCTTCTCGGTGTCCTCGAATTCCTTGGCGGCCTTGTCGGCCATCGCCGGCTCGGCCCACACGCCCGAGCGCGCCGAGATCGGCTTGAACACCAGGTCGCCGGCAGCGATGGCCAGCAGGTAGGACGGGATCGGCTCGGGCATCTTGAAGCTGTAGTCGCCATCGCGCGCGGCCTGTGGATCGTTGTCGGCGCTCATCAGCACCATCACGTCCGGACGCGAGGTCACATGCGCGCTGTAGGTGAAGCGCACGCTCGGAGTGTCCTGCAACGGCACCCAGCTGCGCGCGTGGATGGCCTGCGACTGACTGAACATGAAAGGCAGCTGCTTGCCTTCGGTCATCGCCGGGTCCAGCCACTGCAGGCCCGAGGCGGTGGGCGCGGTATGGTAGGTGATGACGATCTTGCTCGGCTGCGTCGGCGCCTCGATGGTCAGCTTGCTGCCGAAGGTCTTGTCGGCCGGCGCCAGCGCGAATTGCAGCGGCGACAGGCCGCCCTTGCCATCGTCGGCCTGCACCTGGGCGATGCTCAGCTCACGGGTGTCCAGCACCAGCCGCTTGGCCGCCTTGTCCTTCCAGTCCAGCGTGTAGGTGGCGGTGCCGCCGATCTGCTTGCTGTCGAAGTCCAGCTTCAGGTCCAGCGCCAGGTCCTTGATGACCACCAGCTGCGGCTGGGCGTAGGAGCTTTCGTCGTGGTTGCGGGCGTCTGCTTTCACGGGGGCCTTGGCGGTGGCGGCCGGCGCGGCGGTGCCGGCGGCGGGCGTGGACTCATTGGAGCAGGCGGCGAGTGCCAGGGACACCGCCAGGGACAGCGACAGGAGCGAAAAGCGCATCGGGGGACACCGCAGCGTGGAAACGCCGCAGTTTAGCCTCCTTGCCGTCGCCCTGCCCGCTCGACGGCATCGGTTCCGCTGTCGCCGCGGCGCACCACAGGGCGCTTCCAGGAGGGTTGGCCGCCAGCAGCACGGAGCGTGCGCCGCACCGCTGACGGCCAACGCCTCTCATCTCCACGTGCATAACACGCTCTAGTGCAGTGGATGGCCGCGCGCGTTCTCGTGGCCATCGCGCACCAGCCGGCGGCCACCGGAGAACTTGGCTCGATACATCGCCGCGTCGGCACGCCGATACAGCTCGGTCGCCTCCAGCCCGTCCGTATACACGGCGCAACCGGCGCTGACGTGCAGCGGCGCCTCGACCCCGTCCTCGCACTCGAGCAGGGACAGCCACTGGTTGAGCTTGAGCGTGGCGTCTTCTTCGCTGGCATGCACGCCGATCAGGAATTCGTCCCCGCCCCAGCGACCGATCCAGTCCTGTGCGCCCAGCCACGCAAACGCCGATTCGACCAGCCGCACCAGCACGCGATCGCCGGCCAGATGACCGAAGCGATCGTTGATCGGCTTGAGGTTGTCCAGATCGAGCACGAACAACACGAACGGCCAGCCCTCCCGCTGCGCCGAGGCCACCGAGTCGCGCATGGCCTGCTCGCAACCGCGCCGGTTGAGCGCTTCGGTTAGCGGATCCAGCAAGGCGTGCTTGCGCAGGTCGCGCATGCCGGCGTCGATGCCGCGCAAGCTGCGGTTGATCCCGCGCAGCAGGCGCCCCAGCTCGTCGTCGCCGGGCTCCGGCAGGCTGGGCAGGCGCTGGTCGGCGTAGTAGGCATCGAGCGCATCGGCTGCCACCCGCAACGGCGACAGCAAACGGTACAGCGCCGACAAGGTCAGTACCGTGCCGGCCAACGTGGCCGCCAGCGCAACGATCACCACCGACCACATGGGCCGGCCACCCAGCTCGCGATGCGCCGCCAGCCAGGCGATCAGCAACAGCAGAGGCAGGTGGATGCCGACGAAGGTAACCGCCAACAGCTTGGCGCTGAAGGAGCGGGGAAAAACGCGCGAGAGCCCAGCGTACAAACGCATCCATGTCTCCGACACGAAACAGCGCGTAGTGTCGCCGAGGCGTCGTGGAGCGGACGCGATGGAGGTCTCAGAACCTGGCTGAACGCCGGCGCGGCGCGGGCAGCGCCGACAGCGCCGCCCGCGCCGCCGTTGCTCAGACCTTGTATCCGGAATGGATGGCGACGATGCCGCCGGTCAGATTCTTGTAATGGCAGCGCGCGAACCCGGCCTCGCCCATCATCTGCTTCAGCGGCTCCTGCGGCGGATGCTTGCGGATGCTTTCGGCCAGATATTGGTAGCTGTCGGCGTCGCGGGCGAACAACTGACCCAGCCGCGGCAGCACCTTGAACGAATGGAAGTCGTAGAGCGGCTTGAACCAGTCGGCGGTGACTTCGGAAAATTCCAGCACCCGCGCCTGCCCGCCGACCTTGAGCACGCGATACATCTCGCGCAGCGCGGCGTCCTTGTCGGTGACGTTGCGCAGACCGAAGGAAATGGTCACCAGATCGAAACTCTGGTCCGGGAACGGCAACGCCTCGGCATTGCACTGCACGTAGTCGAAACCGGCGACCAGGCCGCGATTGGTCAGGCGATCGCGGCCGACCGACAACATGCCGGCATTGATATCGCCCAACACCACGCCCCCTTCGTTGCCCACCCGCTCCTTCAGCAGCGCGGCGATGTCGCCGGTCCCGCCGGCCAGATCCAGCACCCGATCGCCCGGCTTCACCTGCGCGGTGGCAACGAAGTAGCGCTTCCAGGCCCGGTGGATGCCCAGACTCATCAGGTCGTTCATCAGGTCGTAGTTGCGCGCGACCGAGGTGAACACTTGGCCGACCAGCTTCTGCTTGTCCTTGGCAGCGACGTCGCGGAAGCCGAAATGGGTGGTGCCGGAGGTATAGGGGGATTCGCTCATGGCCGGATTATCGCACTGCTGACGCCACCGTGACCGCAACCGGACCACAATCGCGACCTCTTCTGCAACCGGTCCGGCGAGCTTTGGGTGGGCGACAAGTACGTCCAGCGTGAGTGGCAACCCCACGAAAAGCCGACCCTGCCGGGCTCGGCATCCACACCGTTGCACCCGACCCGCCGGCGCATCCAGTACGGCCTGGTCGGGGCGGTGGTGGCGCTGACCGGCGGCTTGAGCAATGCGCTGGTCACCGCCAACCTGCCTTATCTGCAGGGCGCGCTGGGGGCCTACGCCACCGAAATGGCCTGGCTGCCGGCCGCATACGTGATGACCAACGTGTCGGCCAATCTGTTGCTGGTGAAGTTCCGCCAGCAGTTCGGCCTGCGGCTGTTCACCGAGATCTTCCTGGCCCTGTACGCGCTGATCGCCTTCGCCCATCTGTTCGTGCACAACCTGAGCTCGGCGATCGCCGTGCGCGCCGCGCACGGCCTGGTCGGCGCAGCGCTCACCTCGCTGGGGCTGTACTACGTGATCCAGGCGTTTCCGGGCAAATATCGGCTCAAGGCGGTGGTCGCCGGGCTGGGGTTGAGCCAGCTGGCATTGCCGCTGGCACGGGTGTTTTCCACCGACCTGCTGGAATTCGGCCAGTGGCAGGGCCTGTATGTGTTCGAATTCGGCCTGGCGGTGTTTGCGCTGGCCTGCGTGCTGGCGCTGAAGCTGCCGCCGGGCGATCGCTACCGGGTGTTCGAGAAGCTGGACTTCGTCACCTTCGTGCTGTTCAGTGCCGGCACCGCCGGACTGGCCGCTGTGCTGTCGCTGGGGCGACTGCTGTGGTGGACCAGCACCCCGTGGCTGGGCGTGGTGCTGGCAACGTCCATCGCCCTGCTGTGCGCCGCCGCCTGGATCGAGCATTACCGCCGCAACCCGATGATCAACACGCGCTGGCTGGCCAGCGGCGACATGCTGCGGCTGGGCCTGGCGATCCTGCTGATCCGGCTGGTGCTGTCCGAGCAGAGCACTGGCGCGATCGGCTTCTTCCAGACCCTGGGGCTGGCGAACACGCAGTTGCAGACGCTGTTCGCGCTGATGTTGCTGGGTGCGATCTGCGGTGTGGCCGCCAGCGCGGCGCTGATCAACCCGCTGCGCGTCACCGAGCATCTGATCGTTGCGGTCACCGCGATCTGCATCGGTTGCTTCATGGACGCCGATGCCACCAGCCAGACCCGTCCCGAGCAGATGTATCTCAGCCAGTTTCTGCTGGCGTTCGGCAGCACGTTCTTCGTCGGCCCGGCGATGATCGCCGGCATTGGCCGGGTCATCACCCAGCCGCGCAACCTGATCAGCTTCATCGTGCTGTTCGGCATGGCGCAGAACCTTGGCGGTCTGCTCGGCAGCGCGTTGCTCGGCAGTGTGCAGGTCGTACGCGAGAAATACCATTCCAGCCAATTGGTCGAGCACCTGGTGCTGAGCGATCCGCAAGTGGCTGCGCGCGTCCAGGCCTATGCCGGTGCCTACGCCGGTGTCATCGGCGATCCGGCGCTGCGGCAGGCCCAGGGCGTGCGCACGCTGGGCAGCGTCGCCACCCGCGAGGCCAACGTGCTCGCCTATAACGACGTCTTCCTGTTGATCGGCTGGATCGCGATCGCCACCGCGCTGTGGATCCTCTCCGTGCTGCTGTGGCGGCGCTATCGCCGCCCGTCGCCCCCGTCATCGCCGCCCGTCACTGCCCGCCCATGAATACACCTGCGCCGTCCACCCCCACCGTCGATCACGCCCGCCGCCGCAAGCGCCGCCTGACCGGTGCCATCGGCTTTGGTGGCGTCGCACTGCTGGGCGTGGCGGTGGTGCTGTACGCCTGGCGACTGCCGCCCTTCACCAGCAGCGTGCAGCGGACCGAGAATGCCCTGGTGCATGGCCAGGTCACGGTGATCGCGCCGCAGGTCAGCGGCTATGTCACCGCCGTTCCGGTGCAGGACTTCGCCCACGTCAAACGTGGCCAGGTGCTGGCGCAGATCGACCAGCGCATCTATGCCCAGCAAGTGGCGCAGGCGCAGGCGCAAGTGCAGACCGCGCAAGCCAACCTGGCCAACTGGGAACAGCAGCGGCATAGCGCCGAGGTCAGCGTTGCCCAGCAACGCGCCAGCTTGCAGAGCAACCAGGCGCAGCGCGACCGTACGCATGCGGCATATACCCGCACCCGGCAACTGGCCGATCAACGCCTGGTGTCGGCGCAGGATCGCGACACCGCATTCGCGGCGCGTGCGCAGGCCGATGCGGGCGTCGCGCAGGCGCAGGCAGCGGTGCAGGCGGCCGAGGAAAATGCGCGCAGCGTGACCGTCAACCGCGCGGCGCTGGAAGCGGCGGTCGCCAGTGCGCAGGCAGCGCTGCAGCTGGCGCAGATCAATCTGGACAACACCCGCATCCTGGCCCCGCGCGCTGGCCAGCTCGGCCAACTCGGTGTGCGCGAAGGCGCCTACGTCACCAACGGCACGCAACTGATGGCGCTGGTGCCCGACACGCTGTGGGTGGTCGCCAACTTCAAGGAAACCCAGATGGCCGACATGCGCGTCGGCCAGCGTGCCAGTTTTACCGTCGATGCGCTGGATGGTGCGCGCCTGCAAGGGCGGGTGCAGGACATCTCGCCGGCGGCCGGCTCGGAATTCAGCGTGCTGCCGGCCGACAATGCCACCGGCAACTTCGTCAAGATCGCCCAACGCATCCCGGTGCGGATCAGCGTCGAGCCGGGCCAGTCGCTGGCGGCACGCTTGCGTCCTGGCATGTCGGTGGTGGTGGCGGTCGAGACCGCGGTCGACTGAGCCGAGCAACCGCTATCATGCAGGCATGCGCGCCACGCCCACCGACCTGCACTGGCAGTGCCTGACCTTCGCCGAGCTGAGCACCGCCCAGCTCTATGCGCTGCTGCAGCTGCGTAGCGCGGTGTTCGTGGTCGAGCAGCGCTGCGCCTACACCGAGCTGGACGGCAAGGACCCGCTGCCAGGCGTGGCGCACCTGCTCGGATCGACCGCCGACGGCAGTCTGATCGCCTACCTGCGGGTGCTGCCGCCGGGACTGGTCGCGCCGGAGCCGGCCATCGGCCGCGTGGTCATCGCGAACCGCCAGCGTGGCGGCGGGCTCGGCCACCGGCTGATGTGCGAAGGCCTGCGGCAGGTGCAGGCGCGCTGGCCCGACACTGCCATCCAACTCGACGCCCAGGCCCATCTGCAGACGTTCTACGCCGCCCATGGGTTCGCATCGTCCTCCGCGCCGCACCTGGAGGATGGCATCCCCCACATCACGATGCGGCGTGCCGCCGCCCGTGCACCCGAGGAACCTGCTGCATGATCGCCACCCCCGACTATCGCGCCCTGCTCGACACCGCCATCGCCGAAGCTCGCCAGGGTCTGGCCGAAGGCGGCATTCCGATCGGCGCGGCGCTGTACCACACCGATGGCCGGCTGCTCGGCTGTGGACACAATCGCCGCGTGCAGGAGAACGACCCGTCGGTGCACGGCGAGACCGACGCCTTCCGCAAGGCCGGCCGGCAACGCCGCTACCGCGACACCATCATGGTCACCACGCTGGCACCGTGCTGGTACTGCAGTGGCCTGGTTCGCCAGTTCAATATCGGCACGGTGGTGGTCGGCGAGTCGGTTACCTTCCAGGGCGGGATCGAGTGGCTGCGCGCGCACGGTGTCACCGTGATCGATCTACACAGCCAGGAATGCATCGACCTGTTGGGCGGCTATATCGCCGCCAACCCCGCGATCTGGAACGAGGACATCGGCGAGGACTGAACCCCCGGCCCGACTGTCAACAAGCGTTGACATGCCCGGCGCTACGCTCGCGCTTTGCCCGAGGAGCGGTGTCGATGGCAGCAACAGGGGGGAGCGGCGCGTTCGGCGTCGCAGTGCAGTCGATCGTGGTCGAGCGCAGCGACAGCGCCCTGCCGGCCGCGGCGACAGTGGAGCCGGGTCTGCACGCAGTCGCGCAGCTGCCGAGCGAAGCAAGCAACGCGGCGAGCATGACACCCACGGCCGCGTTGCTGGGTGCGGCCCTGCCGACCACGACGCCTGCCGCACACGCGGCCGATGCCGCCTACGCGCAACTGCGCACCACCTTGCTGCAACGCTATAGCGCCAGCCTGCGCTCGGCGACGCGCTAAGCAAAGCACCCTTGATACGCAACAGGCCCACCGGGTGGGGGCCTGCCGTGGTGCGGATGCGGTGATGCGAACGCGTCGCGCCGTCAGAGAATGTAGCGGCTCAAATCCGGATCCTTCACCAGCTCGCCCAGCTGGGCGTCTACATACGCCGCATCGATCGTGATGCTCTGGCCATCGCGATCCGGCGCCTCGTAGCTGAGCGCATCGAGCAGACGCTCCAGCACCGTATGCAGGCGACGGGCACCGATGTTTTCCTGCCGCTCGTTGACCTGCGCGGCGATCTCCGCCAGCCGGTCGACCGCGTCGCTGCCGAACTGCAGGCTCACGCCTTCGGTCTGCAACAAGGCCTCGTATTGCTTGATCAGCGCCGCCTTCGGCTCGGTGAGGATGCGCACGAAATCGGCCTTGCTCAGCGCGGTCAGTTCCACCCGGATCGGGAAGCGACCCTGCAGTTCCGGAATCAGGTCGCTGGGCTTGGCCAGATGGAACGCGCCGGATGCGATGAACAGGATATGGTCGGTCTTGACCGTACCGTACTTGGTCGACACGTTGGAGCCTTCCACCAGCGGCAGCAGATCGCGCTGCACGCCCTCGCGACTGACATCGCCGCCGGACGCACCGGCTTCGCCACGCTTTGCGACCTTGTCGATTTCGTCGATGAAGACGATGCCGTGCTGCTCGCAGGCTTCGATCGCCGCGGTGCGGATATCGTCCTCGTTGACCAGCTTGCCGGCCTCTTCTTCGATCAGCAGCGGGCGCGCCGCCTTGATGGTGAGCTTGCGCTTTTGCGACTTGCCGCCCCCCAGGTTGGAGAACATTTGCCGCAGCTGCTGGCCCATCTCCTCCATGCCCGGCGGGGTCATGATGTCCATGCTGGTGTTGACCGAGACTTCGAGCTCGATCTCGCGCTCGTCCAGCTCGCCGTTGCGCAGCATGCGGCGGAACTTGATGCGGGTGTCGTTGTCCTGCGCGGATGGCTCGTTGCGCGCGGCCTCCGGATCGAAACCGATGCCGCCGCTGCGGCGTGGCAGCAAGGCATCCAGAATGCGGTCCTCGGCACGCTCCTCGGCCTGGGTGCGCACGCGCACCTTGGCCTGCTCGCGATGCAGCTTGACGGCGGTATCGGCCAGGTCGCGAATGATCTGCTCGACGTCCTTGCCCACGTATCCCACCTCGGTGAAGCGGGTCGCTTCGACCTTGACGAACGGCGCATTGGCCAGCGTGGCCAGACGCCGGGCGATCTCGGTCTTGCCGACGCCGGTCGGGCCGATCATCAGGATGTTCTTGGGCATGACTTCGTTGCGCAACTCTTCAGGCAGCTGCATGCGACGCCAGCGATTGCGCAGCGCGATGGCGACTGCGCGCTTGGCATCGTGCTGACCGACGATATGGCGATCCAGTTCCTGCACGATCTCGCGCGGGGTCATGGTGGAAGTGTCGGGAGTGGGCATGAGAGTGAGAATGAGAGAAAGCGAAAGGGAACGATCGATACCTGTCCGGCGGACGGATGCGGGGCGCTCAACGCATTCCCGCACCCGATGCGCGCATCACAGCTCTTCGACCACCACGTTGCGATTGGTGTAGATGCAGATATCGCCGGCGATGCCGATCGCCTCGCTGGCGATCGTGCGGGCATCCAGGGCGGTATGCGCCAGCAGCGCGCGTGCGGCCGACAGTGCATACGAGCCACCCGAGCCGATGGCGATGATGCCGTCTTCCGGCTCGATCACATCGCCGGTGCCGCTGATGATCAGCGAGGTCTCCTTGTCGGCGACGGCCAGCAAGGCCTCGAGCTTGCCGAGGCGGCGCTCGGTGCGCCAGTCCTTGGCCAGTTCCACCGCCGCGCGGGTGAGCTGGCCGTGCTTGTCCAGCTTGGCCTCGAACAACTCGAACAAGGTAAAGGCATCGGCGGCGGCACCGGCAAAGCCGGCCAGCACCTGGCCCTCGCGGCCTAGCCGACGCACTTTGCGCGCATTGCCCTTCATGACCGTATGGCCAAGGGTGACCTGTCCATCGCCGGCCACGGCGACATGTCCATCGCGACGGACCGACACGATGGTGGTGGCGTGAACGACGTTGGGGTTCTGGCTGGGGTCCATGGGTCCTCCGGGGTTTCCCAAGAGGTGGGGACGCGGCTGGGCGGTTCAAGCGCGTGCGACCACCGACCGCAGGTGCGTGCCCTTGCGATGGTTCAGCACGCTGCTCGATGGCGTGCTGCAGCGGCACCGGCGCACGTCAACGTGGCCACCGGCACGACGCTCAGCCCGCGTCCTTCTTGCGGCGCGCGCGTGGATGCGCCGCGTCGTAGACCTTGGCCAGGTGCTGGAAATCCAGGTGGGTATAGATCTGCGTGGTGGCGATGTCGGCATGACCGAGCAGTTCCTGCACGCCGCGCAGATCGCCGGACGATTCGAGGATATGGCTGGCGAAACTATGCCGCAGCATATGCGGATGCACATGCTTGAACATGCCCTGGCGCAGGGCCAGCTGCTTGATGCGCAGCTGTACCGCGCGCTGCGACAACGCACCGCCGCCCCGCCCCGGGAAGACATGGGCGTCTGCCTCAGCGGAACGTTCCTGCCGCCAGGCGCGCAGTGCCGCGACCGCATGCCGGCCCACCGGCACCAGCCGCTGCTTGCCGCCCTTGCCATCGACCAGCACCAGCGCGCTGTCCAGATCCAGCGCGCGCCAGCGTAGCGCGCACAGCTCGCTGAGTCGCAGGCCGGAGGAATAGAACAGTTCCAGCAAGGCCCGATCGCGCAGGCCCAGCGGCGCATCGGTCGGCACCTCGACCAGGCGCACGGCTTCATCGGCATCGAGGACCTGTGGCAGCTTGCGCGGCGCCTTGGGCGCGCGCAGCGCCGCGGCCGGGCTGCTGGCGATGTGGCCATTCCTGAGCAACCAGGCGTAGAAGCTGCGACACGCCGACAGGCGCCGCTGCAGACTCTTCGGCGACAGCCCGCGGCGGTGTTCGGCCGCCACGAACTGGCGCAAGTGGGCGCTGTCCAGCGTCAGCACACCCAGCCCAGCCTGCTCGTCGACCCAGGCCTGCAGTGCCGCCAGGTCGCGCTGATACGCATCGAGCGTGTGCGCCGACATCTGGCGCTCGACCTGCAGATGCGACAGGAAGGCGGCGATGGTGGGCATCAGCGAGCGCCGACGGAACGCGCCAGCCTCAGCGTTGCCATGCCCCGGTTACGCATCGAAGCGCCGCAGAGCCACTGCCAGCGATTCGCCCATCATGCGCAGGAACAACGTGCCCATGCCGGGATAGAACCGGTTTGGATCGCTGCTGCCGACGGCGATCAGCCCCAGTCCCGGCAGCGGCAACAACGCGGTGGACTGCACCTCGCCGGCACGTTCGCCATAGAGCAAGGCATGCTTGTCGGCATGCAGGCGGCCGCAGATCGGCTCGCCATCGGCTAGACAGTCGCGGAACGGCGCCAGCCGCGCATCGTCCGCGGCGATCACCTGCAACCAATCGGCCTGTACGCCGTCAACCGGCTGCAGCAGCACCAGCCGCACCAGCTCGCCATTGAAGTCCTCTGCCAGCGAGGCGGCCATGGCACGCACGGTGTCGGCCGGCGTGCGCTGGCGCATCAGCGCCAGGGTCAATTGGTGGGTGCGCACGGCCAGCCGCTCGTTGACCTGCGCATTGGCCGCCAGTTCCTGCAACCGCCGCGACAGCTCGCGGTTCTTGTCGCGCAGCACTTCCAGTTGATAGGTCGCCAGCGACGCGGTCGGGCCGTCGTCGCGCGGCACCAGCAGGGTCAGTGCCAGATCAGGAAATTGCTTGAGAAAGGTGGGATGGCGGCGCAACCAGGCCGCCACATCGTGTGCGCCCAGCTTGTCCAGGTTCTCGCTCATGGGTTCCACTCTCCATCGAAGACGAACACCGCCGGGCCGGACATCACCACCTGCTCGCCCTCGCCATCCCAACGGATGCGCAGGCTGCCGCCCGGCAGGGTCACCTGCACATCGTGCTCGACCCGGCGGCGGTGCATCAGCACCACGGCTGCGGCGCAGGCACCGCTGCCGCAAGCCAGGGTCTCGCCGACGCCGCGCTCGTAGACCCGCAACTGCACATGGCCGGGGTCCACCACCTGGGCGAAACCGACATTGACCGACTCGGGAAACGCGGCGTGCTGTTGCATCAACAGGCCGACGCGCTCCACTGGCGCAGCATCCACGCGGCCGACTTCCAGCACGGCGTGCGGATTGCCCATCGACACCGCGCCAAACCGTACCGTCTCGCCTTGCAAGGGCAAGGCATATTCCTCGCGCGCGCGGGCGAAACCCGCCAACGGGATGTGCGCCGGCTCGAACTGCGGCACGCCCATCGCCACGGCATAGTGCTGTGCGTCCAGGCGCTGCACCCGATGGGCGGTGAACGGGCTATCGATGACGAAGTCATCGCCCTGCGCGCCACCATCGCGGACCAACCAGGCCGCCACGCAGCGTGCACCGTTGCCGCACTGCTGCGACTGCGAGCCATCGGCATTCCAGATCCGGTAGGCGGCCACCGCCTCGCTGCTGCGCGGCGGCTCGATGGTCAGGATCTGATCGCAGCCGACGCCGAAGTGGCGGTCGGCCAGGCGCGCCGCCAACGCGGCATCCGGCGGTGCCATGCCGTGGCGCAGGTCCAGCACCACGAAATCGTTGCCGGCGCCATGCATCTTGGTGAAACGCAGGCGCCGATCGTCGCGCTCAGCGCTCATTGCTGCTGCTGGCGGGCTGATCCTTGGCAGGCTGATCTTTGACGGGCGCCGGATCGCTGGCGTCGACCGGCGACGCCTGCACCGCCGGCACCTGCGCCTCGTCGACCGCTGGCTGCGGCGCGTCCGGTGGCTGCAGGACAGGCTGGGCTTCCACCGGCACCGGCTTCTGCGGCATCACCAGCGGGCCCTTGTTGCCGCAGGCGGCAAGCAGGACGAGGATCGCACTGACCAGTGCGAGGCGAACAACGGATCGGGACATCATGCTCATGCACCCGAGTATAGCCAGAACACCCTGACCGCCGTGCGTTCAGGGCAGCGGGGCGGCGGCGCGCGGCGGCGGCTCCGGACGCAACCACAACCACAACGCCACCACCGCCATGCTGCCGATCGACAGGCATTTGACCCACAGTACCGGGACGCACCACAGCATGATGCCCGCACACACGGCCATGGTCAGGCTGGCCATCCACTTGGCCTTGCGACTGACCGCACGGTAGGTCTGCCACTCGACGATCGCCGGCCCGAAACGGGGATGCCCCAGCAGCCAGCGATGCAGACGCTCGGAGCCACGCGACGCGGCCCAGGCGGAAATCAACACGAACACCGTGGTCGGCAGGCCCGGCACGAAGATGCCGACGATTCCGGTCGCCAGGCTGGCATAGGCCAGCAGCCACCACGCCCAGCGGAAACGAGTCGGTCGCGTCATAGGCAGATGATACGGCCAGTGACACGCCGCGGTCGCAACCATGACGCCCGCCACGGGCGCGCATCGTCTCGCGCGCGCTGCTGCGGAATGGCTGCTTCAGCGTCTGCCGGCCGGAGGGCTGATTGCCGCCTTGGCAGTAAGCTGGCCCGCTGACCGGCCAGCGCAGGCACGCAGGATCGTCCCCAGGCCGTGGCCCTGCGCGTACTGCAGCAGTGCAGGGACTGCAGCGAGGCCCGTACCGGCGCCCTACTTCACCCCCAACTGGTCTAGCACGAACGCATACGACTCGGCCAGTTCGCGGTAGCGACGGAAGCGCCCGGACTTGCCACCATGCCCGGCTTCCATATTGATCCGGAACAGGATCGGCTGGGTGCCGGTGTTGTCGTCGCGCAGCTTGGCCACCCACTTGGCCGGCTCCCAGTACTGCACCTGCGAATCCCACAGGCCGGTGCCGACGAACAGCGCCGGATACGCCTGCTTGCGCACGTTGTCGTACGGCGAATACGACAGCATGTAGCGGTAGTATTCCTCGTTCTCCGGATTGCCCCACTCGTCGTATTCGTTGGTGGTCAGCGGAATGCTGGCATCGAGCATGGTGGTCACTACATCGACGAACGGCACCTGCGCGACCATCACCCGGTAGTCCCCCGGCGCCATGTTGGCCACCGCGCCCATCAGCAGCCCACCAGCGCTGCCGCCGGACGCAGCGACGCGATCCTTGGCCGCATAGCCTTGCGCGACCAAGCCACGGGTGACATCGATGAAGTCGGTGAAGGTGTTCTTCTTGTGCAGCAGCTTGCCGTCGTCGTACCAGGCACGGCCCATTTCCTGGCCACCGCGGATGTGCGCGATGGCATAGACCACGCCGCGATCCAGCAGACTGACTGCCGGCAGGTTGAAGGCCGGATCCATCGACATGCCATAGCTGCCGTAGGCGTACTGGAACAACGGCGCGGTGCCGTCCTTCTTGAAGCCCTGCCTGTACACCAGCGACACCGGCACCTTGACGCCATCGCGCGCAGTGACCCAAACGCGCTCGGTGACGTACTTGGCCGGGTCGTAACCGATCACCGGCTGGCGCTTGAGCAGCTTGCGCTCGCCGGTCTGCGTATTGAGCTCATAGGTAGTCGCAGGCGTGGTCAACGAGGTATAGCTGTAGCGCAGCCACGGCGTGTCAGGCTCCGAGTTGACCGACAGTCCCATCGCATACGCCGGCTCGTCCGCCTTGACGTCCTCCTGCGTGCCGTCGCGCTTGAGCAGGCGCACCCGCTGCAGACCACCGGAGCGCTCCTCGATCGCGGTGAAGCCGTCGAACAAGGCGAAATCCTCGATGTAGACACCGTCCTCATGCGCCACCCAGTCGCGCCATTGCGCGCGCGTGGTCGCGTCGGTGGCGGCGGTGACCAGCTTGAAGTTCTTGGCGCCATCGGCATTGGTACGGATCACCCAGCGGCCTTCGAAGTGGTCCGGGTGGTACTCCACATCGCGCTCGCGCGGGGCCAGCACGGTGAAGCGATCGGGCTGGGCGGCCGGCGCGTAGCGCGTTTCCGAAGACACCGTGCTTTCCACGGAAATGGTGATGTACTTGTCGTCGCGGGTACGGCCGATGCCCATATAGAAGCTGTCGTCCTTCTCCTCGTAGACCAGCACATCGTCCTTGGCCGGCGTGCCGAGCACGTGCTTCTTCACTCGCACGGTGAGCAGGGTTTCCGGATCGTTTTCGACGTAGCACAGGGTCTTGTTGTCGTCGGCCCACACCAGGTTGGGCGACACGCCCTGGATGCTGTCGGCATAGACCTGCCCGGTCTCCAGGTTCTTGAAGCGAATGGTGTATTGCCGACGACCGACCGCATCCTCGGCCCAGGCCAGGATCTTGTTGTCTTGACTGACCTCCGCTTCGCCCACGCTGAAATAGCCCTTGCCTTCGGCCATCTGGTTGACGTCCAGCAGGATCTCTTCCGGCGCCTCCATGCTGCCCTTGCGACGCGCCTGGATCGGGTAATCCTTGCCGGTTTCGAAGCGGGTGTAATACCAGTAACCGCGCTGGCGATACGGCACGCTGGCATCGTCCTGCTTGATGCGCCCGACGATCTCCTGATACAGCGTGTCCTCCAGCGGCTTCAGCGGTGCCAGCACCTGGTCGGCGTAGGCATTCTCGGCCTTGAGGTAGGCCAGCATCGCCTTGTCCTTGCGGGTGTCGTCACGCAGCCAGTAGTAGTCGTCGTTGCGGGTGGCACCGAACGGCGTCTGCACCGTGTGCGGGCGCTTGGCCACGTCCGGCGGTGTGGGCGGGGCGGCGATGGCGGGGGAAACGGAGGCAGTCATCAGGCTGGCGATCAGGAGAGTCAGGACAGGCTTCATCAGATTGGGGCCGGTTGGATGAACGCAATGCCATCGGAACAGTCGAGTCTGGAAGAGGCTGCCAGACGACGTCATGTGCCCCAGGTCATGCTGGTCTATCATCTCTGCGATGGATGCTTCACTTTTGCCGTTGGGCGGCTACAGCCGCCGCAGTCGGGACATTGCCCCGTTTCACGTCATGGCGCTGCTGGCACGTGCCAATGCGCTGGAACAGGCCGGCCACGATGTGATCCATCTGGAGATCGGCGAGCCGGACTTCACCACCGCCGCCCCCATCGTCGCCGCTGGCCAAGCCGCGCTGGCCGCTGGCCACACTCGCTACACCGCCGCGCGCGGCCTGCCCGCTCTGCGGGAGGCGATTGCCGATTTCTATGCGCAGCGTCATGGCTGCAGCATCGATCCGGAGCGCATCCTGATCACCCCGGGCGGCTCGGGCGCGCTGCTGTTGGCCAGCA
The DNA here is from genome assembly GCF_009192945.1 of Xanthomonas maliensis. Taxonomy (GTDB): domain Bacteria; phylum Pseudomonadota; class Gammaproteobacteria; order Xanthomonadales; family Xanthomonadaceae; genus Xanthomonas; species Xanthomonas maliensis. The sequence goes on from NZ_NSET01000036.1 coordinate 39,231, forward strand.
GCCTGCTGGTCGACCCCGACAAGCACTGGCTGCTGGCCGACCCCGGCTATCCGTGCAATCGCCACTTCCTGCGCCTGGTGGAAGGCGCTGCGCAGTTGGTGCCGGTGGGCCCCGACAGCGACTATCAACTCACGCCCGCCTTGGTGCAGCAGCACTGGAACGCCGCCAGCGTGGGCGCGCTGGCGGCCTCGCCGGCCAACCCGACCGGCAGTGTGCTCACGCGCGACCAACTGGCAGCGCTGGCGACCGCCCTGCACGCGCGTGGCGGGCATCTGGTGGTGGACGAGATCTACCACGGGCTGACCTATGGGACGCAGGCCACCAGCGTGCTGGAGGTCGACGACAGCGCGTTCGTGCTGAATAGTTTTTCCAAGTACTTCGGCATGACCGGCTGGCGCCTGGGCTGGCTGGTGGCGCCGCCGGCCGCCGTGCCGGAGCTGGAGAAGTTGGCGCAGAACCTCTATATCAGCGCCTCCTCGATCGCCCAGCATGCCGCGCTGGCCTGCTTCAGTGCCGAAAGCATGGCGATCTTCGAAGCGCGGCGTGGCGAATTCCAGCAGCGCCGCGACTATCTGCTGCCGGCACTGCGCGCGCTCGGTTTCCGCATCGCCGTCGAGCCGCAAGGCGCGTTCTATCTCTATGCCGACGTATCGGGCTTCACCGATGACGCGCAGGCGTTCTGCGCACACTTCCTGGAAACCGAACACGTGGCGTTTACCCCGGGCATCGACTTTGGCCACCACCGCGCCAACCACCATGTGCGCATTGCCTACACGCAAAGCCTGCCCAGGCTACAGGAGGCGGTGACACGGATCGCGCGCGGGCTGGAGCGTTGGCCCACCTGAGCAGGGCTAGCACGGCGCTGCATCGCGGCGACTTGCCTGCGCCATTGCAGTGCGGACCAGACCCTCAACTTGACGGCAAGCACGCCTGCAACAGCACAGCTGCAGGCAATCCAAGCCGCTTCTGCGCCCCAGCATGACGCTCAGCCGCCAACCAGATCGCCCGCTGCGGCAACGACATCGCTGCGCAGGAGTTCCATCACCGCCAGCGGAAACAACAGGTATCTCGACACCAGGCACAGCACCTGCGATACGAGACCATAATCGCCGCCGATGCCATCGCCGCTGAAAAAGCAGAAATACCAGTACGCCACATACGCGGCGAGCATCGCTGCACGCAGCTGCGACCCGCCCGTCAATGGCGCGCGTGCGGCCGGAAACAGCCGACGAAAGAAATGCCACATCAGCCACAACGAGGGAACCAGCAGGAAAGGCAGCAGCACCCAGACGGACAGCCCGAGCCCGCGCGCCGCCAAGGCGATGTCGGCATGGGTGGCGATCGCCCGCAACGGCACATAGCTCCACACATTCCCTGCGCACATCAGCGCATAGGCGAGACAGAAACCGAGCAACGCTCTCGATCGCCGCACGACCCGCCAGCGCGCCGCCCAGGCAGCCACGCCATACATCGCGCCATTGCCCAGGAACGGCCCAGCCAGGGCAATGGCCGCAGCGGCCCAGCCCTGCCCGCTCGCAAAGATCGGCGCGTAGTCGACATTGTCCGATACGTCCCCGAGCAGCAACACATTGCCCAGGGTGGCCGCTCCATAGTCGATGCCAAACGGACGCGCCATCCACCCCAGGCACCACGCGGTCACGCTATGCGCATATTCGTGGGTCAGATAGGCCGCGGCGTGCGCGGCCAGCGCAAGTATCGCCATGGACAGTGCGAACAGCCAATACGACCACCAACGACGAACATCGCGTTCGCGTTCGAGAACAGCGACTTGGGCCAGCTGCGACATGACGATGACCTGAGAAGGAAAGGACAGGAACTTCGGGAAGCGCCGTCATCGTGTCGGACATCCTTGCCCGACACGCGGATCTTTCACTCACTCGGCCAGCCGCTCCCACAGGAAGCTGTAGGCCAGCGCCGCCATGTGCGCGGCCTGGGCATTGTTGGCCGAGCCGCCGTGCCCACCTTCGATGTTTTCGTAGTAGGTGACGTCCTTGCCCGCATCGATCATCTTCGCCGCCATCTTGCGGGCGTGCCCGGGGTGCACGCGGTCGTCGCGGGTGGAGGTCAGGAAAATCACCGGCGGGTAGGTCTTCTTCGGATCGAACAGGTGGTACGGCGAGAAGGTCTGGATGTACTTCCAGTCGTCGGTGTCCGGGTTGCCGTATTCGGCCATCCATGAGGCACCGGCCAGCAGGTGGCTATAGCGCTTCATGTCCAGCAACGGCACCTGCACCACCACCGCGCCAAACAGCTGCGGATACTGGGTGAGCATGTTGCCGGTCATCAGCCCGCCATTGCTGCCGCCCTGCACGCCCAGGTGCCTGGCGGTGGTGATCTTGCGCGTCACCAGGTCCTGCGCGACGGCAGCCATGTCCTCGTACGCCTTGTGGCGGTTCTGCTTGAGCGCGGCCTGATGCCAGCGCGGGCCGTACTCGCCACCGCCACGGATATTGGCCACCGCGTAGACGCCGCCCTTCTCCAGCCAGGCACGTCCCAGGCCACCGGAATAGTTCGGGGTCATCGAGATCTCGAAACCGCCATAGCCGTAGAGCAGGGTCGGGGTGTTGCCATCGAGCTTCAGGTTCTTGGGGCGAACCAGGAAATACGGCACGCGGGTGCCGTCCTTGCTGGTGGCGAAATGCTGTTCGATGGTGTCCTTGCCGGCATCGAAGAACGCCGGCATGGTCTTCAACGGCTGCGGCGCACTGCCCACGTCCACCCAGGACAGCGTGGTGGGTGTCAGGTAGTCGGTGACGGTGAGCCACAAGGCATCGCTGTCGTCGCTGTCCACCGCGCTGACATCCACCGTACCGAACGCCGGCGCGCCGACGAAAGCGCTCTTCTTCCAGCCCTGTGCCGTCGGAGTGATCACGCTCAGACGGTTCTTGACGTCCTCCAGCACGTTCAACACCAGATGCGAGCGGGTCCACACGACGCCGGCCAGCGAGGTGCGGTCGGTCGGCTCGAACAGCACGTCGAACTGGCGCTTACCGGCCATGAAGTCATCGAAGCGCGTGGCCAGCAGCGCACCGGCCGGGTAGGTCTTGCCGCCAACGGTCCAGGGGTCGCGCAACTCCAGCGTCAACCATTCGCGCTTGACGCTCTTGCTGGCGGAATTGGGGACGTCGACCTTGACCAGCTTGCCATCGGTCTGACGCAGATACAGCTCGTCGTTGTAGAAGGCCAGCGTGCGGCTGACGAAATCGCGGGCGAAGCCCGGCGTATCGTCATGCATCGCGGCGATGTACATGTCGGTTGGCTTGCCTTCGTAGACCACCGTGGCCGCGCTGAGCGGAGTGCCTCGCTTCCATTGCTTGGCAATGCGCGGATAGCCGGAACTGGTCATCGCGCCGGCACCGAAATCGGTGAACACATAGACGGTGTCGGCATCGACCCAGCCCAGGCCACCCTTGGATTCGGGCCGGAAGAAGCCATCGGCGACGAAGTGCTTGTCGACCAAGTCGAACTCGCGCGTGACATCGGCGTCGGCACCGCCGCGCGACAGCGCGATCAGGCAACGGCGGTAGTCCGGGCGCAGGCAGTCGGCGCCGTGCCAGACCCAGTTCTCGCCTTCGGCCTTGTTGAGCGCATCCAGGTCCAGCACCGTCTCCCACTGCGGTGCTGGCTTGCGATATTCCTCCAGCGTGGTGCGCCGCCAGAGCCCGCGCACGTGCTGTTTGTCCTTCCAGAAGTTGTAGTAGTACGCACCGATCTTCTGTACGCCAGGGATCTTCGCATCCGAATCCAGCACTTCGCGGATGCTCGCCTCCATCTGCTTGAAGGCCGGGGTGGAGGCCAGGCGCTCCTCGGTCTTGGCGTTCTGCGCCTTGACCCACTCCAGCGGCTTGCTGCCGGTGACATCTTCCAGCCAGGCGTAAGGATCGTTGGACACAGGAGGTTCCTCTGCAGAGACGGCGCCAGCGGCGATCAAGCCGGCAACCAGGCAGATCGAGGCGAACTTGGACATGGGGTTTCCGGACACGGACAAGCAGCTGACCGTAGCACGGCGCTCGCCGGGTCTCCCCTGCCGAAGGTCAGGCCACCTTGGCCTGCCCGGCCAGCCGCCCGGTCGGGTGCCGACGACGGGCTTGCGGCCCGCGTCGCCGCGCCGCGCCACGGCCGCGCTGCCGCGACCAGCGCCACTGCGGCAGGGCGAATCGGTACAGGCTCCACCACGCCACCATCGGCATGCCCACCAACCATAGCGGCAGCCAGCCGATCCAGGCATTGACGCCGCGCGCCGCCGGCCAGACCAGTACCAGAGCCAGGCCGGCCAGGGCCACCTGTCGCAACGGGCGCAGCACGCGCGGATCAGGGCGTTCGGTACGGCGAGACGGGCGATGCAGCATGACGGCACTCCACGGGGCAGGAAGGACAGGCCAGCAGAATGCCGCCGCCCCATCTCATCGGCTGCGACCTGAGGAGCGCCCCGCCCCACGGGCAGCTAGGTGCTGCTGCCCGCGCGCCGGTCCAGCCGCCGTGGCTGGCGCCAGACGCCCCCCTCTGGCCGGCTTCGCCACGGCGCCATGCCGCCAGAAACGTAGCGGACTGCGCCGGACCCGACCGTTGACACGAACTTGCCCCCTGCATGCGGTAGTGTTGATCACCAACCGTTCCCACGTGTGACGTCGTGATGCGCCTGACCGTTTCGATTGCCCTCGCCTTCCTGCTCGTCCTGGGCACGCCGGCGGCGCTTGCCAACAACACACCAACGCCCGAGCCAGCGCTCGACCTGCCCAAGTTGATGGGCACCTGGTACGTCATCGCCCGCATGCCCAATCCAGTCGAGCGCGGTCACGTCACCAGCCGCGACGAATACACCTTGGTGGAGGACGGCAAGGTCGCCGTGCGCTATCTCTACCGCGAGGGCTTTCACGAGCCCGAAAAAGAAGTGCGCGCACGCGCGTCGGTGGATGCCGAGAGCGGCAACCGCGACTGGCGGGTCTGGTTCTACAGGGTGATCCCGGCCAAGCAGCGCATCCTGGAAGTGGCCCCGGACGGCTCATGGATGCTGCTCTCCTATCCCGGCCGCGACCTGGCCTGGATCTTCTCGCGCACCCCGGACATGAGCCGCGATCTGTATCGCCAGCTGGTGAACAAGATGCGCGACGACTACGACATCTACACCGACAAGCTGCTGCGCGTGCCGCAGCTGCCTCAACAGGTGGACAAGCTCGGCTTCGAAGTGCCCGAAAAGCGCTGAGCGTCGCGCTGGCGCTAGCGGGCGGCGCGGATCACTCGTAGTTGCTCAGCGCCAGCGACAGCAGCGCCTTGGCCTGCTCGCGCAATGCGGTCGGCTCAACGATCTCCGCATCCGACCCGTAGTGCAGCACGTCCATCAGCAGCTCGCGCGAGACGCTGTAGGGCACCTTCAGCTCGTAACGCCCATCGGCCAGGAAGCGCCCCTGCTGCTTGGAGTGCCAGTGTTCGTCGGCCACCCAGCGTGCCGCCTTGGCACTGAACACGATCGTCGCCCAGCCCTTGGGCGCACCGGAAAAGATGCCGTAGCTGGCAGCCAACTGTTCGTCCAGCTCGCTGTCGGGCACGTCGCGCGGGGCGGTGTCGACGATGCGCGCATGGTTGATGCGGTCAACGGCGAAGCTGCGGACGCCTTCGCGGGTATGGTCCCAGGCGTCCAGATACCAATTGTCGCGGTAATGGGTGATGCGCTGCGGCGACACCGTGCGCTTGGTCGATTCGTCGGTGGAACGGGCGCGATAGTCGAAGCTCAGCTGCTTGCGCTCCAGCACCGCCGAGGCCACGGTGCGGAAGCTGGCTTCGTCCAGCTTGCGGCCCCGGTGCGGAATCACCCGCACCCGATCAACCGGCCACTGCGACACCCCGGCCTGGGCGGCCAGCAGCCCCTCGATCCGCTGCTGCAATGGCGCCAGCATCGACGACAACACGCCACCACCGGTACGCGACAGCAGCTGCTGGGAGGCCAGCAAGGCGTGTAGTTCTTCCGAACTCAGCCACAGCCCGGGCAGTTCGAAGCGATCGCTTTCGCCGGACAGGTAGCGGAAGCCGGCTTCGCCATCGCCCTCCACCGGCGCCATCAGCGCGTCGCGCAGAAACGCCAGGTCGCGATAGACAGTGGCACGGGAACAACCAAGCTCGTCCTGCAGCCGCGCCACCGTGACCGGGTAGCGGGCCGACTTGAGCAAGCGATGCAGGGCGTTGATGCGTTCGTAGCGGTCCATCCGCAGATTATGTCCGAGTCTTTGCACCGGCGGTGAGTGCGGCGGGGTGGCGCCACCGCAGGACGACACAAAACTGCCGGTCGACGCAAGCCAATCTCGCTGCAAGGCGCCAGCGGCCCTGGCCCGATGGTCCACGTCCCCATCCCCAGCCCTGGAATGCCGCCGCGCCACGAGCGACCGAACCTCCACTAAAGCGAACGCTTCACTTTGGGCTAACGGAACCGCTGGGTCCGGTATCATGAAATCGCTTCCACCCCCCATCCGAGAGTCCGCCATGTCGCGCCGTGCCCCGTTGTCCGTCCTGCTGCCACTGCTGTTGGTCCCGCTTGCTGTCCAGGCCCAGGTGATGGCACCGGCACCGACCATGGCGCCGATCGATCCAGCCGCCGCCGTGGTGCCCTCGCCCTGGAGCGGCAGCAGCGGCGAGCTGGGGTATGCCTCGGCGCACGGCAACAGCACCACCGACAGCCTCAACGGCCGCGTCCGCCTGCGCTATACCGATGGCGACTGGATCCACAGCCTGGACGCCACCGCCCTGCGCTCCAGTTCGGAATACACCAATACCAATGACGACGGCACCACCACGCGCGAGCGCCAGACCACCGCCGAGCGCTACACCGGCAGCGTCGGGAGCGCGCTGCAGCTGGGCGAGCATCGCCAGCTGACCGCGACCGGCCGCTACGAACACGACGATTTCGCCACCTACGACCGCCTGGCCACCATCGGTATCGGCTACGGCACGCGGCTGATCGATGCCAATCGTTTCTATCTCGATGCCCAGGTCGGCCCGGGTATCCGGCGCGCGCACAACAGCGAAGACGACCGCAACGAGACCGGCCTGATCGGACGCGGGCTGTTCGACCTGAAGTACACCGTCACCGACAACACCGACATCATCAACACCTTGCTGGTGGAATCGGGCGAATACAACACCTATGCGCAGAACGACTTTGGCGTGCAGGTCAGCATGAATTCGCACTTCGCGTTGAAGGCGGCCTGGCAGATGCGCCACAACAGCGATGTCAGCGACAACGACAAGAAGACCGATACGCTGACCACGGTCAACCTGGTCTATACGTTCAAGTGATTCGCTGTTGGGCGGCGGGCGCGACGCTGGCATCAGCACCAGTGCGCCCACACGCAACGCCCATGCAGGGCATGTCGTCGCTGGCGGCGACCTGCCGCCAGGGGTCGCGGTGAACCACGCGCAGCGGCATCGCATGCTCGATCTTGCGCTGCGACCGCCGCGCGTCCTGCGCATCGCGCGACCGGCGCCTGCCAGGCACGGCGACGCACGTCGCTACAGTTCGGACAGCAGCTGGCCGGCGCCCTTGTCGAACAGTCCCTGGGCCACGCGAGCGCCCAGGGCCTCGCTGTCGTCGGCCGTGCCGCGTGCCTGCGCATGGATCAGCCGGCCATCGCTGGCGCTGCCGACCATGCCTTGCAGCAGCAGGCCGTCGCCGTCCCAGCGCGCGAACGCGCCCACCGGCACATGGCAGCTGCCGTGCAGCGCGCGGTTCATTGCACGCTCGGCAGCGACGCAGGCGCGCGTGCTGTCGGCATCCAGCACTGCCAGCAGCGCGTGGACGCGGGCATCGTCGCCACGACATTCCACCGCCACGGCGCCTTGCGCCGGTGCCGGCAGCCAGTCGGGCGCATCCAGCCGTGCGGTGATGCGCTGCTCCAGGCCAAGCCGCTGCAAGCCGGCACAGGCCAGCACGATGGCGTCGTAACCGCCGTTGTCGAGCTTGGCCAGGCGGGTGTTGACGTTGCCGCGCAGGTCGATCAATTGCAGGTCCGGACGCGCGGCCCGCAGCTGCGCCTGCCGGCGCAACGACGAGGTCCCGACGCGCGCGCCCAGCGGCAGCGCCTGCAGGGTGGCATACAGATTGGAGACCAGGGCATCGGCGGGATCGCCGCGTTCGAGGATGGCCGGCAACACAAACGGCGCGTCCAACTCCATCGGCACGTCTTTGAGCGAGTGCACCGCGCAATCGGCCTCGCCGCGCAGCATCGCCAGCTCCAGTTCCTTCAGGAACAAGCCCTTGCCGCCGATCGCCGCCAACGACCGGTCCAGGACCTCGTCACCGCGCGTGCTCATCGGAATCAGCACCACCTCCAGGCCGGGATGGTGCTGGCGCAAGGCGGCGGCGACATGTTCGCTCTGCCAGAGGGCGAGCGGGCTCTTACGGGTGGCGATGCGCAGGGTGGTCATGGCCCCATTATCGCGGAGCCGGCCTCCAACTCATACCTGGCGCAATTGCTCGCGCAGACTGGCCACGCAGCGCCGGCTCACTTCCAGCGTGCGCGGGACGTTGCGCAGCACCGCATGCACCTGGCCATCGCCGCTGCGGCGCAGTTCGACCAGCTCCGAACGCGCCACCAAACAATTGCGATGGATGCGGACCAGGCGATCGGCGAACTCGTCTTCCAGCGATTTCAGCGATTCCTCGATCAGGTCTTCGCCGCGCGCATGATGGACGATGACGTACTTTTCCTCGGCCTGCAGGTAGTGGATGTCCTGCACGGCGATCAACCGCAGGCTGCCGCGCAAGCGCGCGCACAGGTGACTGCGCTGCGGTTGCGCTTGCGGCGGCGCGACCGGCGCGGCAACGGGCGCGCGCCCGGCCAGGAAGGTCGCCACCCGCGCCAACGCGGCGGCCAGACGCTCCGGGCGCACCGGCTTCATCAGGTAGTCGAGCGCGGCGGCGTCGAAGGCCGACAGCGCGTGCTGATCGTAGGCGGTGCAGAACACCACCGCCGGCTGCGGCTGGCACTGTCGCAGCAGGCGCGCGGTTTCCAGCCCATCGACGCCCGGCATGGCGATGTCCAGCAGCACCAGGTCCGGGTGCTGCTGCTCGCAGAGCTGCAGCACTTGCTGGCCATTCTCCGCCTCGCCGACCACGTCGACTTCCGGATGCTCCTCCAGCAGCAGCCGCAGGCGCTCGCGCGCCAGCGGTTCGTCGTCGGCGATCAGTACTCGCACTTGCGTGGCCGTCATGGCATCCCCCCGCGCTACTGCGATTGCCCGCTCACTTCAGCGGCACCGTGATCTCACACGCATAGTAGCCCTCGGCCCAGCCGGCCGCCATCCGCGCGCCGGCACCGAACTGAAACGCCAGCCGGTGCGAGATGCTGGCCTGGGCATGGCCGGCACCGGCCGCCAGCAGCGGCAGCGACGGTGCCCCCGGCGCAGGGGCAGGATTGACGATGCGGATGTGCAACTGCCCGCCGCGCTGGCGTAACGACAAATACAGCGTGCCGCCTTCGGGCATGCGCGAGACCCCGTGCAACACCGCGTTCTCGACCAGCGGCTGCAGCACCAGCCGTGGCATCGGCAGGTCCCAGGGCAAGGGCTCCTCGCGATGCCAGCGCACCTGCAGGCGCTCGCCCAGGCGCAGCGATTCGATCGCCAGATAGCGCTCGGCCAGTTCGCATTCGGCACGCAAGGTGGACACGCCCTCGCCAGCACCCAACGCGGCGCGGAACAGGTCCGACAGATCCAGGACCGCCTGCTCGGCCACCACCGGATCGCGCCGCAACAGGCTGGCGATCAGGTTCATGCTGTTGAAGAGGAAATGCGGGCGGATGCGCGCCTGCAGGGCGTCGGCCTCGGCGCGGGCATTGGCCTGCACCTGCGCCTCCCAACGGTCGCTGACATAGAAATAGCGCAGCGCCAGGGCGGTGATCAGCACCACGGTGGCGGCACTGCCGAGGGTAAAACGCCAGAAGCCGACCAGCGGCCCCAACGGCGACTGGCCAATGACCGCGTACAGGCCGTGCACCACACCCGCACCGGCCACTGCGACCAGGGCCGCGATCGACAACGCGGCCAAGGCGCCCAGCCGCGGTGGCAGACGCGACAGTCCGGGCCGCAGCGCGCACAGCAGCACGGTCACTGCCAGCGCCAGCCACAGCGCCAGGCCGCTGGCCGACAGGAAACGCGACACCGTGAGGCCGCGGCCGGCATCGGTATCCGGGACCAGGGTCACCACCAGCACGACCAATTCGGCCAGGCCCAGCATCGCGCCGAGCCGCGGCAGCCGGCACAGGTCCGGCATCCAGGCGATCTGCGGCGTCCCCTGGCCCATCGATCAGGCCGCGCCCAGGCGCGCCTGCATCCAGTTCCGCAGCGCCTCGATCTCTTCGATGCAGACCTGGTGGCCCATCGGGTAGTCGTGCCACTCCAACCCGAAGCCCAGCCCGCGCAGCAGCTCGGCGCTCTGCTTGCCGGCCTGGTAAGGCACCACCGGATCGGCGCTGCCATGCGCCATGAACACCGGTTGCCGCATCGCCTCGGCCTGCACCTGCGCGGCGGCAGCGCCCGGATCGGGCAAATAGGTGGACAGCGCGATCAACCCGGCCAGCGGCACGCGCCGCTGCAGGCCTACCGCCAGCGTGACCGCGCCGCCTTGCGAGAACCCGGCCAGCAGGATGCGCTCGGGGGCGATGCCGCGCGCCTGCTCGCGCTCGATCAATGCCTCGACCTGGGCCACCGACTCGGCGATGCCCGCCTTGTCGGCGCGCTGGGCGAAGTCCATGCCGACGATGTCGTACCAGCCGCGCATGCGCACGCCGTTGTTGATCGTGATCGGGCGGATCGGCGCATGCGGGAACACGAAGCGCAACGCCGGCCAGTGCGGCCGCACCACTTCCGGCACCAGCGGCGCGAAGTCGCTGCCGTCGGCACCCAGGCCGTGCAGCCAGATCACCGTCCACTGCGGATCCGCTCCGGTATCGCGTTCGATCGTTTCCAGCATGTCCTGCTCCGCCTGATGGCAGGCCATTATGCCTGCGCTCCCGGCGCCGCTGCCGATCGAGGCAAGGTGCGCGGGGCAGGCGAGCGCGACGCGTCAGATCAGCGCCGGCTCCTGCGCGGCGGCGCGGCGCAGCTCGGCGGCACGCACCAGCACCTTGGGCGGCGCCAGCTCTTCGGGAATGCAGAAGATCCCCAGCCGGCGCAATGCCAGGCCAGTCCGGCGCAACGAGGTCACCGCCACCACCGGGATCGACAACGCCATGCCGATCACCACCGGCGCCATCCATGCCGCCAGCGACGGCGAGACCGCATAGGCCACGGCCCCCATGAACACGCCGAATACCGTCAAGCCACCATAGCTGCGCAACAGCGCCGGCCACGACAGCTTGCCATCGTCGCGCACCTGCGCATCCCAGCCCGAATCCTTGCCGGCGAGCACTTCGAACACGCCACGCGACTGCAAGTACATCACCACCGGTGCCATCAGCGCCGCCAGGATGGTTTCCAGCAAAATGCTGACCGCTGCGCGGAGGGCACCGCCGCAGGCGCGGCGTTCGCGCGGGTCGAACAGCAGGGCGATGTAGCCGAGCAGCTTGGGCGCCAACAGCACGAACATGGTGCAGACGAAGATCCAGATCGCATTGCCCTGGCTGCTGCCGTGCCAATAGCGCGCCGGCGAGAACGGCAGGCCTTCGGCAAGGTTGATGCCATCGCCCGCCAGCGGAATCCCGATGCCGACCAACATCAGCAGGCCCCACATCGGCGCGGTGAAATAGTGACCGATGCCGATCAACATATGCAGGCGGCTGACCCAGTGCAGCCCCTTGGCACCGACGATCTTGGCGTGCTGCAGGTTGCCCTGGCACCAGCGGCGATCGCGGATCAGCAGGTCGGTCAGCGTCGGCGGGCCTTCTTCGTAGCTGCCCTGCAGGTAAGGCACCATGTGCATCGCCCAGCCGCCGCGCCGCATCAGCGCCGCCTCGACGAAATCATGACTGAGCACGTGGCCGCCAAACGGCTTGCGCCCACGCAGCGACGGCAGACCGGCATGGTCGGCGAAGGCCTGGGTGCGGATGATCGCGTTGTGACCCCAGTAATTGCTTTCGGCGCCATGCCACCAGGCCACGCCATAGGCGATGATCGGTCCGTAGACGCGTCCGCCGAATTGCTGCATGCGGGCGAACAGCGTCTGCCCGTTGACCACCGCCGGCAAGGTCTGGATCAGCCCGACGTCCGGATTGTTTTCCATGCCGGCGACCAGCCGCACGATGGTGTCGCCGGTCATCACGCTGTCCGCGTCCAGTATCAGCATCTGCGGATAATTGCCGCCGAAGCGACGCACCCAGTCGGCGATGTTGCCGGCCTTGCGCGCGGCATTGCTGGCGCGCCGACGGTAGAAGATGCGGCCGTGCCCGCCGACGCGATCGCATAACTGGTTGTAGACCAGCTCTTCGGCGCGGCCGATGTGCTCGCGCGTGGTATCGCTGAGCACGAAGAAATCGAAATGCTCCAGCTGCCCGGTCTCGGCCACCGATTCGTAGATCGCCTGCAGCCCCGCCAGCAGCCGGCGCGGATCTTCGTTGTAGGTGGGCATCAGCAGCGCGGTGCGCGTGCGCAGCGTCGGCAGCGGCGCATCCGGGTCGATGCCCAGCTTGCGTCCGGCGCGCGCCACCACGGTGATGAAGCCGGCGACCGCACTGGCGAAGGACATCGCAATCCAGGCGAACAGCAGCACGAACAAGCCCAGCAAGCAGCCTTCCAGCACACTGATGCCATCCGGCCACAGCACGCTGAGCATGACCCACACCGCCACCGCGGTGGTGGCCAGGGTGCCCCCGAGCAGATAGAAACGGCGCAGGCCGATGCCGGGCGGCGCGGTGCGTTGCCTGGGAACCTGCAGGCTGCCGTCGCGCAGCGACTGCTCGGGCATCGGCAAGGGCGCTTCGGGCGGCAACGTGGCCTGGCCGGCATCGAGCAGGGAACGCGAGGCGGAATCGGTCGTTACGGGAGAAAGGGTCACGGTGCCGTCCATCAGGGCTGCCCGCCGTTCGACGACGACGACAGCACGGGCGGGAACGGACTGGTGGGTGCCAGACCGCGCGGCCGGGACCCTGCACGCAGCATCCCGTCGGTGTACGACCATATCGCAGTAGAACCACTCCGGTGCACAAGCTCTCCTGGCTGCGACATCGCGTCGCGGCTCATCGTAAAGAATCGTTCGTTAAAGAAGCGAAGACCGCCGCTGCAGTCCTCGTCCCTCCCGACGAGGACCGCGCGGCAGACTACGCCGCAGCAACCGAACGCAACCCCAACAGCCTGCCTGCTGCGATGCAGGCTGTCACGCCACTGCGCCCGCTTGCGGGGAGCGCCCTGCACGCCCCCCATCCCACCCGGCTGCCGGCGCTGCCCCGCACAGTCCCACATGCAGGATGTGTGCCCAATGCTGCCCTTCGCCCGGCTCCTGCTGCGCCGGACTAGTCGCGCGTCGCCGCGCTGGCGTCGCGTGCGGCGCGGAATTCCGAGTCGCGACTCCAGTTCGGCCACTGCCGCGAATCGGCCAGCTGCTGGCCGAGTGCGTACAACACCGCCAGGTCGCGCGCTGCACCGGCGAACGTCCAGTCCGGCTGCCACTCGTCGCCTTGCTGGTGATAGCGCTTGGCGGTGTAGTCGTCGGCGGCTGCCTTGCCGGCCGCCACCCCGCCCACTTCCCAGTCCTGGCCGGCCGCATACGACAACGCCGGCACGCCGCGCTTGGCGAAGGAGAAGTGGTCCGAGCGGAAGAAATACCCGGCCTCCGGCTTGGGGTCGGGGGTGTAGCGCAGCGTCCATTGCGCGGCGACGGTCTTGAGCTGGTCGAGCAACTCCAGCTTGGCGGTGCCATAGATGCCGAAGTCGCGCGACGGCACGAACGGGCTCATGCCGTCCATGTTGATCACCGCCACGGTCTTCTCCAGCGGGTACAGCGGCTTGGACGCATAGAACTCCGACCCGAGCAGCCCCTTCTCCTCGGCGGTGACTGCCAGGAACACCACCGAGCGCTGCGGACGCGGGCCCTTGGCAAAGCCGCGCGCCAGTTCCAGCAGCGCGGCGGTGCCGCTGGCGTTGTCGAGCGCGCCATTGAAGATGGTGTCGCCACGCGCATCCGGCTTGCCGACGCCGAGATGGTCCCAATGCGCGCTGTAGATCAGCGTCTCCTCCGGATGCGTGCTGCCCGGCAGCCGCGCGACCACGTTGTGCGAGGTGATGACGTCGGACGCGACCTTGTAGCGGGCGCTCAAACGCTGGCCCTGCAATTCGACAGGGCGGAATGCCGGCGTCTGCGCCTGTCGCTTCAGTGCGTCGAAATCCAGCCCGGCCTGGGTGAACAGGCGCACGGCGAGATCGCGCTGGATCCAGCCTTCCAGGGTCGGATGGGCCGCACGCGGATCGTCGCGGACCACGTCGAACATGGTGTTGGTATTGGAACTGGCCACCGTGTCCCAGCCATAGGATGCCGGGGCAGTCTCGTGCACCACCAGCACACCGAGCGCGCCCTGGCGCGCACCCTCTTCGTACTTGTAGGTCCAGCGACCGTAATACGTCATGCCCTTGCCATCGAACGCGCCCTTGCCGGTGTCGAAATCGGGGTCATTGATCAGCACGACGGCGATCTTGCCCTTCAGATCCACGCCCTTGAAGTCGTCCCACTGGCGCTCCGGCGCCTTGACGCCGTAACCGACGAAGACCAGCGGGGCGTTTTCGATATCGACCTGCTGCGAGCCATCCAGCGCCGCACGCACGGCGATCTCCTTTCCCTGCGTCAGCGCCTGCTGCTTGGCACCGGCGTGCACCGCAATGGACGGCGCGCCGACGATAGTGGCGCGGCGCAACGGCACGGCCTGCGTCCACAGTCGCTTGCCCTCCTGCAGATCGCCTCCCGGCTGCAAGCCTGCCGCGGCGAATTGCGCGCTGAGGTAGGCGACCGTCTTCTGCTCGCCGGCGGTGGCCGGGCCGCGGCCTTCGTAGGCGTCCGACGCCAGGATTCTGACGTCCTGCGACAGCCGTTTGCCATCGAAGGTGGGCGTTGCCGCCATCGCTGCGCTCGAGACCGCCATTACCAACGTCGCCACGACGTGTCGCTTCATTGCATTCCCCCGCTACTGTTCAGACAGTCTGCGAGTGTAGGCCACCACTCCATTGCCTTGCAGCGCGACGGGCCCGAGCCGCGACTGCGGTGACCACGCCGCAGCTCAGAACAGATCCACGCTACCGGTCTGCTGCGTGACCTGGCTCATGCGCCCGCTGGCGACCAGTTCGGCGTAGACCGCGATCTGGTTGCGGCCATGCTGCTTGGCCCAGTACAGCGCCTTGTCGGCCTCGTCCAGCAGCTGACTGATCAACCGTCCTGGACACAGGGCCACCATGCCCCCGCTCAAGGTCACCGTGCCGACCTGTGGAAACACATGACCGGCCACCAGCTGGCGAAATCGCTCGAACAGACCGACCGCCGTCTCGCGATCCACGCCACGCAACACGATGACGAATTCCTCGCCGCCGAACCGGAACAGCAGATCATCGCGACGGAAGGCTCGCTGCATCAGCTGCGCCACCAGCAACAACACCTCGTCTCCGTACAAATGACCGAAGGTGTCGTTGACCCGCTTGAAGTGGTCGATATCGACGATTCCGAGCCAGACCTCCTGATCGGCCGTGCCGGCACCGCCGGCGACCAGACGCAGCACGATGTCGTCGAAGGTCTTGCGGTTGCGCAAGCCCGTCAGCGGATCGCGCTGGGCATCGTCGAGCAGGCTGCGGTAGTTGTGGAAGAACCGCGCAAACCCCTGCAACAGCAGTCGCTCGGCGCCTGCAGGGGCTTGCGTGCCACTCACCTGCAGGCAGGTGCGCACGCCACGCGACTCCATCATCGGATAGACCAACAGCTCCCTGCCGTCCTGCTGCAGCCGCACCGCTTCGCCTGGCACATGCAGCTCGGCCAGGACATGCGCGTGCGCAGCGCCGACATCGGCCACCCGGGTCGCCAATTGCCCATCGTCCTGCAAGGAGGTTTGGGCCACCGTGCGCCCATCGGCCGCGATGCGCAGCAAGGCCAGCTCCGGCGCGGCGCAGACCGCCTGCATGGTCCGCAACAAGCTCAGATCCAGCAGATCGGCGTCGCGGATGGCACTCATGTCCACCATCCGTTCCAGCATCGGGAGCGAACTCATTGCGGCACGCCCCCGGCGTCGGCCACGCGCACTCCGCGACGGCCGTCACCGACGATCGCATCTCCAGGTCTGCACCCCACTGACTCCACTGCCGCGCCCCCCGACGCCCCTGATGCCGGGTCATCGGCGTTGCGACGACGAACTTGAGTCTGCCGGCACCCACCACGCCGCGGCGCCGCAAGCGGCCATGACGGCCCGCCTCAAGGCAACGCGGATTCCAGCGCATCCTCGCTGCCGGCCTGCGCCTGCAGGCGCCGGCTGGCGGCATTCAGGCCCTGCACCCGCACGTCCAAGTGGTGATGACGCAGGCGCTGCACCACCTTGCCCAGCGCCGCCACCGCCGTGATGTCCCAGAAATGCGCCCGGCTGGCATCGATGATCACCGCCCGCCCCGGTACCTCGCGCGCGTCGAAGGCATCGATGAACACATCGGCCGAGGCGAAGAAGACCTGTCCGCGCACCGTATACGTGCGCACCCCGTCCGCGCCGTCGACGTGCTCGATCTGCAACAGCCGCGCCACCTTGAAGGTGAAGAAGACCCCGCTCAACAGCACCCCGACGCCGACACCGGCGGCCAGGTTGTGGGTGGCCAAGGTCACTGCCACCGTCGCCAACATGACCACGCTGGAGGTGCGCGGGTGGCTGATCACGGTCCGCAACGAGCGCCAGTCGAAGGTCTCCACCGACACCATCACCATGATCGCCACCAGCGCCACCACCGGCACCTGCGACACCCACGGCTTGAGCAGCACCATCAGCACAAGCAGGAACACCCCGGCGAACAGCGTCGACAGCCGGCCACGCCCGCCGTACTTCACGTTGCCCACGGTCTGCCCGATCATGCCGCAGCCGGCGATGCCGCCGAACAGACTGGCCGCGGCATTGGCCAGCCCCAGGCCGGTGCACTCGCGATTCTTGTCGCTGGGCGTGTCGGTCAGTTCATCGACCACCCGTGCAGTCATCATCGACTCCAGCAAGCCGACCATCGCAATGGCCAGCGCCGGTAGCGCAATGATGCGCAAGGTCTCCCAGGTCAGCGGCACGCCCGGCCACTGCAAGCTCGGCAAGGCGGTGGGCAGCTTGCCGAGGTCGGCCACGGTCTTGACCGGCAAGTGCAGCGCCGATGCCGCCACCGTCAACAGCAGGATGCACAGCAACGGCGAAGGGATGGCCGCCAATCCAGGCAAGCGGAGCCGCGGCAGCCCATAGATCACCGCCAACCCGGCCGCCAGCAACATCCAGCTGATGGCATTGGCGCCCAGCAGGTGGGGCAGCTGCGCGGCGAAGATCAATACCGCCAGTGCATTGACGAAGCCGGTGCGCACCGAACTGCTGACAAAGCGCATCAGCACGCCCAGGCGCAGCAGGCCGAACACGATCTGCACCAGTCCGGCGAGCAGGCCGGCGGCCAGCAGATAGGGCAGCCCATGCGCGGCCACCAGCGGCGCAGCCACCAAGGCGACCGAGCCAGCCGCCGCGGAGATCATCGCCGGCCGCCCCCCGCAGAAGGCGATCACGATCCCGATCACGAACGAGGCGAACAGGCCGACCTGCGGATCGACGCCGGCCACGAAGGCGAAGGCGATCACTTCCGGGATCAAGGCGAAGGTGGCGACGGCGCCTGCCATCAGCTCGCGCGCAGGCGCGGCACGCCATTGCAGCAATTCGGCACGTAACACGGACATCGGCAACACTCCAGCAGTAGAACCCGCGCTGCCGACCGCGCAGCGGCGCTTTGAAGGGATGGATGGATCGTCAGCGAATGCGGAACGACGGCGGCGTTGCGCCGGCTTGGCTGACACAGGCGAGCGTCGCCTGGCAGTCGCTATTGTGCGTGAAAGCGATGACGGCCGCAGCAGCGATGTGACCGGTGCGGCAATGCGTTCTTCTGTGGTCGAGGTCACGCCAGCGCGTAGAGGCGAGGACGAAGATGCCTGCCTCGCCGCGCCCGGTCGTCGGGCTCGGTCTCAATGGAGAACGCCATGTCAGCCCTGAAGACAGCAAGCACCCTAGCGTTGGCCGCCGCGCTGGCGCTGGCCGCCGCGCCAGCGTTCAGCTATTCGATCAGCAACAACAAGGTGGTCGACGACAACGGCAAGCGCGTACAACTCAAAGGCGTCAACTGGTCCGGCTTTGAGACCAGCGACCACGTTGCGCACGGCCTGTGGGCGCGCAACTGGAAGGACATGATCGCGCAGATGCAAGGCCTGGGATTCAACGCGGTGCGCCTGCCCTTCTGCCCGGCCACCCTGCTCAACTCCACCACGCCTACCAGCATCGACTACAGCCGCAACCCCGACCTGCAGGGACTGAGCGCGCTGCAGATCTTCGACAAGTTCATCAATGAATTCAACCGACGCGGCATGTATGTGCTGCTGGATCACCACCGCCCCGACTGCGGGGCGATTTCCGAGCTCTGGTACACCAGCTCCTACTCCGAGGCACAGTGGTTGAGCGACCTGCGCTTCGTGGCCAACCGCTACAAGAGCGTGCCAAGCGTGATCGGCGTCGACCTGAAGAACGAACCGCATGGTGCCGCCACCTGGGGGACCGGCAATGCCTCCACCGACTGGAACAAGGCCGCCGAACGCGCCTCGGCGGCGGTGCTGGCGATCGCGCCGAAGTGGCTGATCGTGGTCGAAGGCATCACCGACAACCCGGTGTGCTCGACCAATGGCGGCATCTTCTGGGGCGGCAACCTGCAGCCGCTGGCCTGCGCGCCATTGAATATTCCGGCCAACCGCCTGTTGCTGGCGCCGCACGTCTACGGTCCGGATACCTACGTGCAGTCGTACTTCAACGACAGCAACTTCCCCAACAACATGCCAAATATCTGGGAGCGCCATTTCGGCCAGTTCGCCAGCAGCCATGCACTGCTGCTGGGCGAGTTCGGCGGCAAGTACGGCGAGGGCGATGCGCGCGACAAGCCCTGGCAGGATGCGCTGGTGACCTACCTGCGCAGCAAGGGCATCGACGAAGGGTTCTACTGGACCTTCAATCCCAATAGCGGCGACACCGGCGGCATCCTGCGCGACGATTGGACCAGCGTGCGCCAGGACAAGATGACCATGTTGCGCACGTTGTGGGGCACTGGCAGCAGCAGCGCGGCGACGACCGCCAAGGCGATCACTTCCACCACCGGCAACCGCGACTAACGCGACGTCGCACTATCGTCGTCTCCTTTCGGGGATGAAAGCCGGATGTGTTGCGCGCGCCAGCCGTCCGGCTGGCGCGCGCAAACGGAATTGCCGCGGCACGCGATAGCGCATCGCAGGTCGCAACCTTGCTGCGTTGCAATGCCATCGTGCGTCAATGAACACAACCGCGGATGCGTCTGCTGCCCAGCGTCATCGCCGCGCAGCAGGCGCCTTGTGCGCCGCCCATTCGCGCAGATCGCATACGCATGTACGCGCGCTGCCGCGTCCGCAGCAACCGCAATGTGCAGCGCGACAATGTGCAGCGCGACGCAGCACGACCTCCGAGACAGCGACGACGTCGATCCGCAGCGAGCGCGACCGCCCCCTTCGGCACGACACCACGCAACAAGCGGACCCTGCCGCAGATAGCATTCAATGCAATGGCATTCACGCCGATATCCAGCGCAACGCGCGTGCGCGCTCTCCCTGGATGTCCTGATGCGTCTGTTGTCTTTTCTTCGGCGCCACGTCGCCAATCTCCCGTTGACCCGCAAGTTCGTGCTGTTGTGTTCGCTACTGGCGGTCGGCGTGATCCTGTTGGCGGTGGCTGCGGCACGATTGCAGTACCTGGACCTGATCGAGGCGCGCAAGCTCAGCGTTCGCACCGAGGTGGAGATGGGCCTGACGGTGCTGCAGCACTATGCCGACAAGGTCAAGCAGGGCGCGATGAGCGAGCAGCAGGCCAAGCAGGCCGCGAGTGCCACGCTGGCGGACATGCGCACCAACGATGGTGTGGACTATTTCTTCATCGTCGATCCGCAGATGCGCATCGTCATGCATCCCAAGCGCGCGGTCGGCACCGACATGAGCGACTACAAGAGCGATGCCGGCCAGTACGTCTACCGCGACATCAAGACCGCCATCGAGCGCGGCGATGGTTTCAGCTACTACCACGCACCCAAGCCCGGCAAGCAGGAGCAGTTGCCGAAGATCAGCTACGCCAAAGCGTTCCCTGGCTGGAACTGGGTGTTGGTGATGGGGGTCTACGCCGAAGACATCCAGCAGGAGGCCTGGGGCTTTACCCGCACCCTGACCTTGATCGGCGGTGGCCTGGTGGCGGTGGTGATCGGCCTGTGCTGGCTGATCGCCTCGGCAATGTCCGCACCGCTGCGCGCGGCTACGCGGACCGCCGAGGCGATCGCCTCGGGTCATTTCGACAACGCCATCCAGGTCGAATCGCGCGATGAGACCGGCCAGCTGATGCAGAGCATGCAGCAGATGCAGGATCAGTTGCAGCGCTTCAACCGTGAGATGCAGACGATGATCCACCTGCAGCAGGGTGAGGACATCAGCCACCGCATGCCAGAAGACTTCCCGGGCGACTACGGCACTCTGGCGCATGGCGTGAACACCGTGGTGTTCGAACACCTGGACGCGATCAACGAGGCGATGGAGTTGATGGGCGAGTACGGATGTGGCGATCTGCGCCGCGACATGCGCCGCCTGCCTGGCCAGCGCGCCGCATTGCACCAGGCGCTGGACACCGTCAAGGCCAATCTGTCGGCGATCAATGGTGATATCGCGCGCCTGGCCGATGCCGCCGCCCGTGGCGATTTCAGCGCGCGCGGCGAGCAGGCGCGCTACCAGTTCGCCTTCGCCGAAATGGTGCAGGCCTTGAACCAACTGATGCAGCAGGCCGATGCCGGCCTGGAAGACGTCGGCCGCATCATGGGCGCGATCGCCGATGGCGATCTGTCGCAGCGGGTGCAGGCGCAGTACCAGGGCGCGTTCGGACGCTTGGCCGACGCGGCCAACCGTACCGCCATCCAGCTCACCGGCATCGTGCAGGGCATCCAGCATTCGGCCAACACCATCAATACGGCGGCCAGCGAGATCGCCAGCGGCAATAGCGACCTATCCAGCCGCACCGAGCAGCAGGCCGCCAATCTGGAAGAGACGGCCGCTTCGATGGAAGAGCTGACCTCCACCGTGAGGCAGAACGCCGACAACGCGCGCCAGGCCAATCAGTTGGTCAAAGGCGCCGGCGAAGTGGCCGAAGCCGGTGGCCGCGTGGTGCAGGACGTGGTGCGCACGATGGCCTCGATCACGCAGGCCTCGGCGCGCATCGCCGACATCATCGGCGTGATCGATGGCATCGCTTTCCAGACCAATATCCTGGCGCTCAATGCCGCGGTGGAAGCCGCGCGTGCCGGCGAGCAGGGCCGTGGCTTTGCAGTGGTGGCCTCGGAAGTGCGGGCGCTGGCCCAGCGCTCAGCCGGTGCCGCCAAGGAGATCAAGCAGCTGATCTCCGAGTCGGTGGAACAGGTCGAGCAGGGCTCGGGGCTGGTGCAGCAGGCCGGCAGCACCATGACCGAGGTGGTGAGCTCGGTCAGGCGCGTCACCGACATCATGGCCGAGATCACCGCCGCCAGCAGCGAGCAGAGTGCCGGTATCGAGCAGGTCAGCCAGACGGTGATGCAGCTGGACGAAATGACCCAGCAGAACGCCGCGCTGGTCGAGGAAGCCACGGCGGCCGCGCGCAGCCTGGAAGATCAGGCCGCCGACCTGACGCGCGCAGTGGCGGTCTTCCGCTTCAGCGCAGCACCGTCAGCGCGACCAGCGGTCGCAGTGGAACAGGCGGCCTGAGTGCGCCGCCGGCGGCCCGCGCGACGATCGCGGCACAGATCGACGACCCCGTCGATGACCACCAACGCTGGCCGCGCGGCCACCGGCGCACGCTGTCGCCAGGTTGCGCGGTCTCGTTGCCTTGCTGCGATCCGATCGCGTTGCGCCGCGTGTCCGCGGCCGTCACTGACAGGGTTCAGCGCGTGGCGTCGCGGGTTGCAGTTCCACCGCGCGAGCGCTTGGCGGCATACATCGCCTCGTCGGCCGCATGCATGAGCGCGGCGGCATCGGCCTGACTGCCCTGTTGCCAGGCGGTGCCGATGCTCGGCTGAATCGGCAGCTGCTGTCCGTCGAAGTGGGTACCGCTGGCAGCGGCTGCGCGAATGCGCGCAGCGACGCGGGCGCATTCGGCCTGCGGGTCGTCCAAGCCATCGAGCAACACCACGAATTCGTCGCCGGCCAGCCGCGCGACCAGATAGCGCGCTCCGCTCGCCTGTTGCAGGCAGCGGCCGAATGCCACCAGGACCGCATCGCCGGCGCGGTGCCCGTACACATCGTTGATGCGCTTGAAGCCATCCAGGTCCAGGAACATCACGGCGACCGCATGGTCTTGCGTCTGCGCGCGCGCGACAGCCTGCTGCAGGGCGTCCGACCAGGCATGCCGATTGGGCAGCCCGGTCAGCGCATCGCGGGTGGCTTGCTCATGCATCAACCGATGCAGGGCCTTGTGTGCGGTCACGTCCTGGGCCATCAGGAAGAAACCATGGGCGGTCGCCTGCGCGTCGGCCAACGCCGGCACCAGCACGATCTCGACATCGCGCGTCTGCGCATCGACCTGCAGCACATGTTCGAAACTGGCCCGCTGCCCCTGGGCGACCTGTGCCAGAGCCGCATGCGCAGCGTCGCTCAGCTGTCCACCCAGCAGTTGAGTGAGCGACAGCCCCACCAGTTCGGCCGGCTCCAGGCCCAGCCATGCGCGGTGCGCCTGGTTGGCGAACAGGCAGCGCTGCGCCGCATCGAACTGACCCACCAGCGCGGGTATCGCATCGCTGATCGCGCGCAAGCGCGCCTCACTGGCTGCCAGCCGTTCGGCGGCGATATGGCGCTCGGTCACGTCCTGGACTTGCGAGACGAAATGCACTGGCGCACCCGTGTTGTCGCGCACCAGCGACACCGACAGCTGCGCCCAGATCGTCGCGCCCTGCCGGCTGATGTAGCGCTTGGCCAGGCTGTAGCTGTCGCGGCTGCCGGCCACCAGCTCGTGCAGCAGCTCCAGATCCACCAACAGATCGTCCGGGTGGGTGATGGCCTGGAAGGTGGTCTGCAGCAGTTCCTCACGCGCATATCCCAGGATGCCGCACAGCGCCGGATTGACGTCGCGCCAATGCCCCTCCAGCGAGACGATCGCCATGCCTTGCGGCGCGGTCTCGAAGGCGCCGCTGAAGCGTTCGGCCGCCAGCTGCGCAGCCGCCTGGGCCTGCAGCTCCGGGGTGACGTCGATGGCCATCGCCAGATAGCCGGCCACGCCCTGCCGCGCATCGCGAATGACGTTGAAGCACAGCCGTACCTTTCGTTGCTCGCCATCCTTGCGAACGAGCGTCCACACGTCCTCGGTCGCCAGATCGCCGGCCGCTGCGGCGGCCAGGCCGACATAGGAGGTCGGCGCCGAGGGCGCTGCCTGCATGCGCGCGGCCAGCTCGTCCGGCAAGTGGAGGTGCGACGGGCAAGTACCGATCGCCTCGCTGGCGGAATAGCCCAGCAAGTGTTCGGCGCCGGGATTGAACAGTTCGATGCGCCCCTGCGGATCGAAGGTGATGATCGCCACATCGTGCGAGGCATCCACCAGCGCCTGCAGGCGCGCCCGTTCGGCCGCCAGCGCCGCCGAGGCCTGGCGCAGCTCGGTGATGTCGTGCATCACGCAGACCGCGCCCGAGGCGCCGCCCTCCGCGTTGTCCATCGGATCGGCATTGCACGACACGGTGCGCGGCGCCTGGCCGGTGGCGCGGATCACCAGCTCGGCGTTGCGCACATGCTCGCCGCGCAAGGCGCGCACCAGCGGGATGGCCTCGGTCGGCAGCAACGTCCTGCCATCGGCCGCATAGAGATCGAAATACTGCGCCCATTGCTCCGGTGGCAAGGCGCGTGGGTCGGTGCCGTGCCACAACCGGGCGACGTGATTGAACTCGCGCAGCAAGCCGTCGCTGCCGCAAGCGACCACGCCGTCGGGCATGGCTTCCAGCAACAGGCTCAGGGTCTGCCGCTGCGCCTGCGCCAACTGGCGATCGCGGCGCGCCTCCAATTGGGTCACCGCCTGTCGCGCCAGCCGGATCAAGGCCTGCTTCTGCACGTCGTCCAGCGCACGCGCGTGCGGGCTGAGGGTGCACAAGGTGCCGTAGGCGTAGCCTTCGCGTCCGATCAAAGGAACGCCGGCGTAGGAGCGAACGTTGGGCGCGGCGGTGACCAGCGGGTTTTCGCTGAAGCGCGGGTCGGCCAGCGCATCGGTCACCTCCAGCAGCTCGTTCCCCATGAGGGTGTGGGCGCAGAACGCCACGCTGCGCGGCGTCCCCTCCAGATCGAGTCCGCAGCGCGCCTTGAACCATTGGCGATCGGCGTCCATCAGCGACACCAGCGCGATCGACGCCCCAGTGACATGCGCCGCCAGCCAGACGATGTCGTCGAATTCCTGCTCGGGCGCGCTGTCCAGCACCCCCAGCCCACGCGTCGCCTCGACGCGCGCAGCATCGTTGGCGGGAATGGGATACAGCGCGGACATGGGCATAGGCGGATCGGCTGGTGGCGGGCAAGGACACGGTAGATCGCCCCCGGTAACGGCCAGGCGATGGGCAACTTGAGAAGCCGCAAGCGCCCCCGACCGTCGTCCTTGACCGCCACGATCCGCGAACGGCGCCCCCGCGACCGCCGCCGCCGGGCATTTGCGACATCGCCAAGCAGACACTACGCTCGGCCGATTGTCACCTCTCAGGAGTGCCCCATGCTGCGTCCGTTGTCCCTGTTGATCGCCGGTGTCCTGAGCCTGGCTGCCGGGGCGCCGGCGCCGGCCGATGCCGCTCCGGCCAGCCTGGCCCGGTCCACCGCCAGCGCCACCATCCCGGAGATCGCCTATACCCGCTTCACCCTGCCCAACGGGCTGACGGTGATCGTGCATGAGGACCACAAGGCGCCGGTGGTTGCGGTCAGCGTCTGGTACCACATCGGGTCGGCCGATGAGCCGGCCGGCAAGACCGGCTTTGCGCACCTGTTCGAGCATCTGATGTTCTCCGGCTCGGAGAACAACAAGGGCAGCTTCTTCGCCCCGCTGGAGAAGGTCGGCACCACCGACATGAACGGCACCACCTGGTTCGACCGCACCAACTACTTCGAGACCGTGCCGACCACCGCGCTGGATACCGCGCTGTGGCTGGAATCGGACCGCATGGGCCATCTGCTCGGTGCGATCGGCCAGCCGGAACTGGATACCCAGCGCGGCGTGGTGCAGAACGAAAAGCGTCAGGGCGAGAACCGTCCCTATGGGCGGGTCGACGAGAACATCCTGGCCAACCTGTTCCCGGCCAATCATCCTTATCAGCACGACACCATCGGCTCGATGGCGGATCTGGACGCGGCCTCGTTGGACGACGTCAAACGCTGGTTCACCGACAACTACGGCGCCGCCAACACCACCCTGGTGCTGGCCGGCGACATCACCGTCGACCAGGCACGCGCCAAAGCGGCGCAGTATTTCGGCGACATCCCCGCCGGCAAGCCGGTCGCACGTCAGCAGCCATGGATCACCCCGCTGCCGGCGTCCAAGCGCGGCGTGCAGCACGACCATGTCGCGCAGCCGCGCATCTATCGCACCTGGGTGGCACCGCAACTGGGCACCGACGCGGTGATCCAGCTCGACCTGGCCACCACCGTGCTCGGCGGCGGCAAGACCTCGCGGCTGTACCAGCGCCTGGTCTATCAGGACAAGCTGGTGGACGAGGTCTCCGCCAGCATCCAGCCATTCGCCCTGGCCAGCCAGTTGCAGATCCAGGCCGACGTGAAGGACGGCGTCGATCCGGCGCGCGTCGAAGCGGTCATCGCCGAGGAATTGAAGAAGTTCATCGCCGAGGGCCCGACTGCCGATGAGCTGCAGCGCGCCCAGGTGAGCTACCGGGCCGGCTTCGTCCGCGGTCTTGAAAAGGTCGGTGGCTTCAGCGGCAAGGCGGTGATCCTGGCCGAGGGTCAGGTCTATCGCGGCGATCCCGGCGCCTACCGCAAGGACCTGCAACGCGCCATGGCCGCGACCAGCGCCAGCGTCCGGCAGGCCGCGGCGACCTGGTTCGGCAAGGGCGACTACCAATTGACCGTGCTGCCCGCCGGACAAGGCTTCGACCCTGCCGCCGAGGACAAGGCCGTGGTCGCACGCACCGCCGAACCCGGCAAACCGGCACCGAAACTGCCGCCGGCCGGCAACTACCGTCCCACCGCCTCGCAGCTGGACCGCAGCCGGGGCGTGCCGGACACCCGCCAATTCCCTGACCTGAGCTTCCCGCAATTGCAGCGCGGCAAGCTGAAGAACGGCATCGAGGTGATCCTGGCCGAGCGCCACACCATTCCGGTCACGCAGGTGGAACTGCTGTTCGACGCCGGCTATGCCGCCGACCAGGGCCATAAGCTCGGCACCGCCAGCTTCACCACCGCACTGATGAACGAGAGCACCGCCGCACTCGATTCGGTGGAAGTGGCCCAGCGCCGCCAGCGCCTGGGCGCGATCACCGGCGTCGGCTGCGATCTGGACACCTGCAGTGCCTCGCTGGATGCGCTCAACGATCAGTTGCAGCCCTCGCTGCAGTTGTTCGCCGACATCGTGCGCAACCCGGCATTCAAACCCGCCGACATCGAACGCATCCGCGGGCAATGGCTGGCCGGGATCGCCCAGGAAAAGACCCAGCCCAACAGCCTGGGACTGCGGGCGCTGCCGCCGTTGCTGTTCGGTCCCAAGCATCCCTACGGCATCCCGTTCACCGGCAGCGGCACCGAGGCGGCGATCAAGAGCCTGGACGCCAAGGATCTGCAGGACTTCCACCAGCAGTGGCTGCGTCCGGACAATCTGCGCATCCTGGTGGCCGGCGACACCACGCTGGCGCAGATCATTCCGCAACTGGATGCGGCCTTCGGCGACTGGACGCCGCCGGCCACGCCGCTGCCGAAGAAGAATGTGGCCACCGTCGCCGCCCAGCCGAAGCCGCGCGTGTACCTGATCAACCGGCCCGACGCGCCGCAGTCGGTGATCCTGGCCGGCCTGCTCGCGCCGTCGACCAAGGCGCCGGACAACCTGGCGATCGGCGTGGCCAACGGTGCTTTCGGCGGCACCTTCACCTCGCGCCTGAACATGAACCTGCGCGAGAACAAGCGCTGGGCCTACGGCGCCGGTACCCGCCTGCTGGATGCGCAGGGGCAGCGCCCCTACCTGTTCTCTGCGCCGGTGCAGACCGACAAGACCGCCGAATCTGCCAACGAAATCCTCAAGGAGGCCAACGCGGTGATCGGCAACAAGCCGCTGACGGCCGAGGAGATCGACAAGGTCAAGAACCAGCGCATCCGCGCCCTGCCTGGCAGCTTCGAGACCACCGGCGCCGTGCTGGGAGCGATCGAGGGCATCGTGCAGTTCGATCGTCCCGACGACTATGTGCAGACGCTCAAGCCGCGCCTGGAAGCGATCGACCAAGCCGCCGCACAAAAGGCACTGGCGCAGTTCATCGATCCCAAGGCGATGACCTGGGTGATCGTCGGCGACCTGAAGAAGATCGAAGCGCCAGTGCGCGCGCTCAAGCTGGGCGAGGTCGAGGTGCTCGACAGCGACGGCAAGCCGGTCACCCGCTAAACCCGCGCGCCGTGCGTCAGTGTGCGGCGTCATTACCGCTGCGGCTGCGGCCGCGTCCACGCCACGTTATCGCCGATGGCGTAACGTGGCCGCTTCCCTGTGCCCCCGACACGTGATGAACCCGACAACCCCAGTTGACGAAACAGCGCGCCAACAGGTGCTCGACAGCTACCGCATCGTCGACAGCCTGCCCGAGGACACCTACCAGGACATCGTGCAGGTCGCTGCCGCCCTGTGCGACACCCCCATCGCCCTGATGTCGCTGGTCGATCGCGATCGCCAGTGGTTCAAGGCGAAACTCGGGCTTGGCCTGCAGCAGACAGCGCGCAGCGAAGCGGTCTGCGACCACGCCATCCGCAGCCCGAACGACCTGATGGAGGTCAACGACCTGATCGAGGATCCACGCTTCTCCGATATCCCGGTGGTGACCGGCGAGACAGGTGCGCGTTTCTACGCCGGCATGCCACTGGTCACCTCCGAGGGCGTTGCGCTCGGCACCGTCTGCGTGCTCGACACCAGCCCGCGCGTGCTCAACGACCACCAGCGCACCGGCCTGCAGGCCTTGGCGCGGGTCGCCATGCGCCTGCTCGACGAGCGCCAGCACCGCCTGCAGGAGGCGCGCGAAAGCCTGCTGCAACCGGCCGCTAGCGCCGCGTCGGCAGCGGCGCCGGCCTCCACCCAATTGCCCTACCACCTGGCGATCCTGGAAGTGCAGGAACTGGCCGCGCTGGCCGAGCGGCAGAGCGAGCGGCTGCTCGGGCGCACCTTGCAGCAACTGGACCAGAGCCTGTCCAGTTATCTGCAGGATGTCGAAGGCAGCAGCGTGGATCGTGTCACCGACAGCGCCGAGTTCGTTGCTGTGCTGCGTGGCGCCGACGCTGCGCAACGGCTCGACGGTCTGCGCAGCATTGCCGAACAGCAGCAGGGGCAGGGCCTGACCGTGCTGGTTGGCCATGCCCAGTCCAACAGCGCCGACGAACCACTGGGCGCGGTGTTCCTGCGCGCCGAAACGGCGCTCAGTGCCGAGAAGGACCGCTACCGTCAACAGCTGGCCAGCAACCCAGCCAGTTGAGCGCATCCGCCCTCGGCCACGCGCGCGTTTTGAACATGCGATCGCACGCTTGGCGGCGTGCGCTCGCCGGTGCTCGCCCCCGCATGGGGCGTTGCCCTGGCTTGCGTACATCGCATCGCTCCTACCTTGATGCGCACCGGCGGCGCTGGCCTGCAATCCCGGCTGCAAACGCCCCGCACGCGCTCGTGTCCCACCATCGCGTGCGAACGGGGCCTGTTGTCGCCCGTCCTCAGCCCGTCATGCACTGCGTCAGCTGGCGATCGGCATACCACAGCGCGCGGCGGGCCAGATCGTAGGCGCTGTCGGCCTGGCGCGGCAGCAACTGCGCCGCCATCACCGGATCGGCGCCGTGGTTCAAGGCATGCTCGGCGCGTTCGAGATCGCCCAGATGGGTGCGCACCGGCGCCAACAGGCTGGTGCGGACCGCTGGCGCACAGCGCGCGCTGCGTTGCTCCAGTGATGCCAACGCCTCACGGATGCGCTGGCTGGCGCCACCCAGCAGATCCGGCAGCGGCTCATGGGCGATGGGCGCAGCCTTGTAGGCGTCGCCGGTGGCAGCGCTGCCCAGCTCGACCTGGTTCTGCGCCAGCGCCGGATTGAAACGCACGTCTGGCGGCGGCCGGGCGCGTGCGGTCTGCGTCTGCGGACCATTGATCATGTCGTTGAACTTCTTCATGCCGCGCGTCATCTCCTGCACGGCGACATCGCCCAGGGTGCCATCGCTCTTCCAGTCCTTGGCGAAACGGGTGCCCTGGTACTGCACCGGCGTCGGCGGCTCCATCAGCTTGCGTGCCTGCGCCAGCGCGCGTTCGTCGGTCATGCCCGGCGGCACCGCGCCAGGCGCCGCCAGCGGATCGATCTGCGCCTCGCGTGGCAGCCGCAGGCGGCCCTCGCGCGTATAGAGTTGCGTCGATAGCGCCGGGTCGGCGGGCGCTGCACCGGTGCGTTGCGGCGGGGCGGCCTTCGCCACGGCGGTCGCAACGGGGGCACTGGCATGACGCTGGGCGCGCGCAGGTGGCTGCACCGGCGGTTCCACGGTCGGCTCTGCCGCGCGTGGCTGCGCCAGGAAGTAAACCTGCAGGCGATCGGCACTGGGCACCGGTGCGGGCGCGCGCGGCGGCGGCACATACAGCAGCAGGCGGGCGAAGAAGAACAGGATGGCGCCAGTACACGCGGCGGCGGCGGCGTGCGTGACGAGCGTTTCCTTCCTGCGGGTGATCACGATACGCCAGACCGGTGGGAGCGAGAGCGGCCGTACACCATCCACGGTGCAGGGACGCGCAAATCTACCGATGGCCGCGCGCAGGCGCGTTTGGAATTCGTTGCGCGCCAGGCAGGAGCCAGCCGCCATTCACGTTGTCGGCGCGCTCAGTGTTCGTCCAATCGATACAGACGCTGGCAGACCTCGCAGAAAAATGCCCGCCGCCCTGCTTTGCCCAAGTGCTTGCGAAACTGCAGCGGCGCACCGTCGCGCGGGCACTGGGTGCGCGTATGGACCTGCCAATGCCGCTTGAGCACCTCGGCCTTCTTCCAGGTATAGAAATCGAAACTGTAGTCGCGCGCCTGGGCGACCAATTCGCCCAGCGTGCGTGCAGGCAGCGCACCGACCTGGCTCTCCGGGTGCAGGCGGATCCGATGCAGCACCTCGTTCTTGATGATATTGCCCACCCCGGCAAAGATGCTTTGGTCCAGCAGCGCATCGGCCGCCAGCACGGTCGGCAGCGCACGCAACTTTCGCCGTGCCTGCGCCGCATCCCAGTCCGGATGCATCACATCCGCGCTCCAGTCGTAGAGCGTATCCAGCGGCTGCTCGATGAACTGCAGCGAGCACGCGTAGAAATTCAGGCACTCGCCCTTGGAGAACTCCAGCCGCAGCCGCGGTAGCGCATTGGGTTTGTCGGCATTGATGCGATAGCTGCCGAATAACAGGAAGTGGATGCGTACGCTGAACTGCGCGCACTCGATCAGAAAGTGCTTGCCCCAGCTGCGCAGCGCCACCACCTGCTGCCGCGCCAAGCGGTCGATCGGCTGACGGCTGTTGCCGGAGACCCGCAAGATGCGCCGGCCGACGAAGGACTGTGCCTGCTCACGCAGGATGACGATGGAAGGACCTTCCGGCATGCCCCCAGTATCGAAGCGGCACGTGAGTCGGTCGTGAGCGCTATGACGACGCTGTGGCGACGCGCACCCGGGCATAGCGTGGCGGACGTTCACTGCCCTGCCCACCATGTCCGACGGCTTCGCCACCCCGCCGCGTGTCCGCATCGGTTGCGCCGGCTGGTCGATTCCAGCCAGCGAACGCGGCCGCTTCGGGCCGGGCGACAGCGTGCTGCAGCGTTATGCGAGCAGATTCGACGCGGTGGAGATCAACTCAACGTTCTATCGCCCGCACCGTGCCAGCACCTACGCACGCTGGGCCGATAGCGTGCCAGAGCGGTTCCGCTTCGCGGTGAAACTGCCACTTAGCATCAGCCACGACGCCCGCCTGCAAGGGACCGAGGCATTGCTGGACGCCTTCCTGGCGCAGGCCGGTGCGCTCGGCCCACGACTGGGATGCCTACTGCTGCAGCTGCCTCCCAGCCTCGCCCTCGACGCGCGGGTGGCCGGGCGCTTCTTCGCCCAGCTACGTCGGCGCTGGGACGGTGCGGTGGTTTGCGAGCCGCGCCACTCCAGCTGGTTCGCCGCGCCGGCACTGCGGCTGTTGCAGCGTCACCGCATCGCGCGTTGCGCCGCAGATCCGGCCGTGGTGCCGGCCGCGGCGATCCCGGCGGCTGGCGACGGTCCGCTGTATTGGCGCTGGCACGGCCAACCGCAGATGTACTACAGCGCCTATCCGCACAGCGCCTTGGCCCACCTGGCCACCGTCGTCTCCGCCGCCTTGCCCCATCAGGCCGAGCGCTGGGTGATCTTCGACAACACCGCAGCCGGCCACGCGGTCAGCGATGCACTGCAGCTGCAACGGCTGCTGGCGACCGCGTCCACCGATTAAGCGAAGCGAACAAAACGTCGCGAGCCGCTGTCGGATGGGCATGGACGGCGCACGGGAACCGGAGTGGGCGCGTGCTCCATGCAGATGCCGAGCACCGGCCGCGCCCGCCTGGCGGTTACGCTGTCGTTGTGTCGGCTGCGCCGAGTGGCGCGCATCTTGCTTCACCGCTGACAACACGGCTCCGGCCGCGCCTCAAGCCACTGCACCCTTTGCCGATAGCGGAAAGGACAGCGGGCAGGCGGTGCGTTGGATCACCTTGCTGAACGCCACCATCCGAGCGAACTCTGTCGTTGCTTCCGACGCCTCGCCCGGCCCACCCGCCACTTTGGTCGTTTACCATGCCGCACGCCCCTGCCCGTTTCGGAGATGCCATGAGCGCTGCTGCGCCCCCGTGCTGCACGTCATTGCTCGGCCTGTCGCTGAGCATGTTTGTCGCCCCCGCCGCACTCGAGGCGGCGCCGACCAGCACCACGGTGGTCACCGCGCCGGCGCCGACACCGCCCACGCCCGACCTGGCGTACCCGGAACTGTTCCAGGCCGTGCAACGCGGCGAGCTGTTCGACGATCAGAAGCACTTCGTCGACTTCCTGCCGCTGCGCGACCCGGCGCTGATCAATGCCGATTACCTGGCCCAGCACGAGCGTCCGGATTTCGACCTGCGGCGCTTCGTCGCCGCCAACTTCGAGGAGTCGCCGCCGGTGCACACCGGCGAGATCCGTCAGGACACCAGCCTGCGCGAGCATATCGACGCCCTATGGCCCAAGCTGGTGCGCAGCCAGACCCAGGTGCCGCCGCACAGCAGCCTGCTGGCGTTGCCGCATCCCTACGTGGTGCCGGGCGGACGCTTCCGCGAGGTCTATTACTGGGATTCCTACTTCACCATGCTCGGCCTGGTGAAGAGTGGCGAGACCACGCTCAGCCGGCAAATGCTGGACAACTTCGCCTACCTGATCGATACCTACGGCCATATCCCCAACGGTAACCGCACCTATTATCTGAGCCGTTCGCAGCCGCCGTTCTTCGCCTACATGGTGGAGCTGCAGGCCAGCGTGGAAGGCGATGCGGCCTACCGCCGCTATCTGCCGCAACTGCAGAAGGAATATGCCTACTGGATGCAGGACAGCGACACCTTGCAACCCGGGCAGGCGGCACGCCATGTGGTGCGCCTGGCCGACGGCAGCCTGCTCAACCGCTACTGGGACGAGCGCGATACCCCACGCCCGGAAGCCTGGCTGCACGACACCCGCACCGCCGCCGAGGTCCATGACCGTCCGGCCGCGGAGGTCTACCGCGACCTGCGCGCCGGTGCCGAGAGCGGCTGGGACTACAGCAGTCGCTGGCTGGCCGATGGCCGCAATCTGCGCACCATCCGCACCACCGCCATCGTCCCGATCGATCTCAATAGCCTGCTCTATCATCTGGAACGCACGCTGGCACAGGCCTGCGCGCAGACCGGGACACAGTGCACGCAGGACTACGCCGCGCTCGCCCAGCAGCGCAAGCAGGCGATCGATGCGCACCTGTGGAACGACGCCGGCTTCTATGCCGACTACGACTGGCAGGACGGCCGCTTGAGCGATCAGATCACGGCCGCAGCGCTGTTCCCGCTGTTCACCGGCCTGGCCTCCGATGCCCATGCCAAGCGCACGGCCGACAGCGCGCGCGCGCAGTTGCTGCGCCCCGGCGGCCTGGCCACCACCACACAGAAGACCGGCCAGCAGTGGGACGAACCCAATGGCTGGGCGCCGCTGCAGTGGGTGGCCGTCGACGGCCTGCGCCGCTATGGGCAGGACGCGCTCGCACGCACCATCGGCGAGCGCTTTCTCACCCAGGTGCAGGCGCTGTTCGCGCGCGAGCACAAGTTGGTGGAGAAGTACGGCCTGGATGCCGATGCCGCTGGCGGCGGCGGTGGCGAATACGCGTTGCAGGATGGCTTCGGCTGGACCAATGGCGTGACCTTGATGCTGTCCACCTTGTATCCGACGCCAGCCAAGCCCAAGTCCGACAAGAAGCGCCAGGCCACCGCGGCCGCGCGCTGACAGCAGCGGCGGCACGCGCGGCACGGCAGCGCAAGCCCTGTGCTGCCGCGAACGCGTCAGCGATCACCACGATCGATGTGCGTCCCTGCGATAGACGGGCAGTGGCGGAGCAGCGTGCGCCGTCCGCCGGCGAAGTCCGCCTACACGCTCGAAATTGCACCCCGCCGTGCGACGTGCCGCAGCGCGTTTCTCCTTGCACGCGTCCTGACACGCGCTTGCAGGCACCGACACTGCGCGCACGCCACATGCGCACGGCGATTGGCCGGCCACTGACGCCGTGCCCGCCTGTCACCGCAGCAGCCAGGCGCGGTGTTGCTTGCGCGATATCACGCAGCGACACGCAGACGCACGGCGCTCCTGTCATGCAGGTATCCGTCAGGTGTGTCTGCAGCGGTAGCGCTCGCCACACGCCCAAGCACACGCCGCTGGCGTTGCACGCAGCGCCGCGTATCATGCGCGCTCTTTCACTCCAGGACGGACCCATGGCCGTACGCACGCTCAACGACTTTCTTGCCCACTCCAAGGAAAAGGACGTCAGTCCCGATCCCTTCGAGCTAGAGAATCCGCACCTGCTGGAAGTGCGTCTGGACGGCATGGTGTGGTCCAAGGCCGGCGCCATGGTCGCGCGCACCGGCAACGTCAAGTTCACCCGCGAAGGATTGCTGGAACAAGGCCTGGGCAATCTGTTGAAGAAGGCGGTCAGCGGCGAAGGCATGCAGCTGATGAAGGCGCAGGGCCATGGCCGGGTCTATCTGGCCGATGCCGGCAAGCTGGTCACGCTGCTGCGCCTGCAAGGCGAATCGATCTTCGTCAACGGCAACGACGTACTGGCCTTCGAGCAAGGCATCGCGCACACCATCACCATGATGCGCAAGGTCGCCGGCATGCTGTCGGGCGGGTTGTTCAACGTGCGCCTGAGCGGCAACGGCATCGTCGCGATCACCTCGCACTACGAACCGCTGACGCTGCCGGTGAGCGCCGCCAGCGGCCCGATCTTCACCGATCCCAACGCCACCGTCGCCTGGTCGGGCAACCTGACGCCGGAGCTGGTCACCGATGTGTCGATCGGCACCCTGCTCGGTCGCGGCTCGGGCGAAAGCCTGCAGATGCGCTTCGCCGGCGAGGGTTGGGTGGTGGTGCAGCCGTACGAAGAAGCCAGCTTCCAGGCCAAGGGCTGATCCAAGCTGCCCGAGAGCAGTCAACGATGCGCATCGCCCGGTTGCACGCGATGCACCCGGGCGGTCTTCACGTCACGACGCGGTGCGCAGCAAGAGCTGCGCGGCCCAGTGAATCACGTCGGAGCGCACCCGGGCGCGAGGACCTTCCCGGTCGCCATATCGCGCCCAGGAGCGCTCCGACGGTTTCCAGGCGCTGATGCATCACACCCACCCACGCTTGCGAAACCACGCCAGCGGCAGCACCACGCTCAGCGCGATCACGCCCAGCGCCCAGAAGTAGTGGTCGTGCCCCTTGAGTTCGGGCATGTAGGAAAAGTTCATGCCCCAAATGCCGACCAGCACCGTTGGTGGAATACCGACCACCGAGGCGACCGCCATCACCTTCATCACGTTGTTCTGGTCCATGTTGATCATGCCCAGCACGCTGTCGAGCAGGAATTCCAGCCGATCGTCCATGTGCTGCTGGAAGTCGCCCAAGGTCGACAGGTCCTTGTGCAGCACGGCGATGCGCTTGCCCGCATCGGCCGCGAACCAGTCCGGCGCGGCACCGTCCAGATAGGCGACCAAGCGCAACAAGCCCTGCCCGGTGGTATGCATCCCGGCCAGGCGCCGTCCCATCCCACCGACCTGGTGCAGCATCCGCTCCAGGTCGCGCGTCTTGCGCGGCTTGTCGTAGACCTGGCGGGTGATCTCGATGACCTCGGCCTCCAACGCCTCCAGCCGATCGGCCAGTTGCCCAACCAGTTGGTCGAACACGCGCAACAGCAAGTCGTCGCCGCTGTGGCAGGGATCCTGCGACAACTGCGCCGCCACCGCGTCCAGTGCCGGCAGCGGCTGCTCGCGCAGGCTCACCAGCATCCGCTCGGACACCACGAATCCCAACGGCGCGGCCGGCGCATCGCCGTCCTGGAAGCGTGGCACGTTGAGCAGCAGCGCCTCGCCCTGCCGCCGCACCCGGCTGCTGAACTCGATCTCGCCAATCGCCGCCCGATCCGGCAAGGCGAACCCCACCCGCTCGGAGGCCTGCGCCAGCTCCTGCGCATCGGGCCGGCAGAGATCCACCCAGCAACCGGGCGAGTGCGAGGGTCCGGCGAGCGGATGAAAGGCGAGCATGCGGGCGTCCATGACGGAAACGAGCCGCGAGCATCCGGCGCCGCCGCGGCAGCGTCAATGCAGGCGTCACGCTGCGCTCAGCCGGCGGTTCCGCTCGTCAGCATGGCGTGCAGGCGCGACGATGCACCCCATGGCAGGGCGCCGCACCCGCAGGCAACGGCGCCTGCAAGGATCAGCCGACCGGGCGTGCGCGCCGTCCGCGCGCCAGATATCCCACCGCCAGGATCAGGAACCACACCGGGCTGGCCAGCAAGGCCTGCCGGGTGTCCGGCTGCAATGTCAGCAGCACGATGACGAAGGCGAAGAACGCCAGGCACAGGTAGCACATCAACACCCCGCCCGGCATCTTGAAGGCCGACGCGGCATGCTGCTGCGGACGCTTGCGCCGATAGGCGATGTAGGCGCACAGGATCAACGACCACACGAACATGAAGAGCACCGCCGACAGCGTGGTGACCAGGGTGAAGGCAGTCACCAGGTTGGGAATCAGATAGACCAGCATCGCGCCCAGCAGCAGGCAGCCGCAGGAGAACAACAGCCCGCGCGCCGGCACCGCCGCACGCGACAAGCGTGCAAAGCCCTTGGGCGCATCGCCCTCCTCCGCCAGGCCATAGAGCATGCGGCTGGTGGAGAAGATGCCGCTATTGGCCGATGAGGTGGCCGACGTCAGCACCACGAAGTTGATCAGGCTGGCCGCCGCCGGCACACCGGCCAGCACGAACAGCTCCACGAACGGGCTCTTGTCGGCGACGACTTGCCGCCACGGCGTCACCGCCATGATCGCCACCAGCGCGAGCACGTAGAACACCAGGATGCGCACCGGAATCGAATTGATCGCCTTGGGCAGGTTGCGGCACGGATCGGCGGTTTCAGCAGCAGTGGTGCCGACCAACTCGATGCCGACGAAGGCGAACACCGCGATCTGGAACCCGGCGAAGAAGCCGCCGATGCCCATCGGGAACATGCCCCCGTCGTTCCACAGATTGGCCAGCGAGGCAACATTGCCCGACGGCGAACGGAAGCCCCACACCACCAGCCCGGCACCGGTGAGGATCAGCGCGCAGATGGCGATGATCTTGATCAGCGCGAACCAGAATTCCATCTCGCCGAACAGCTTCACCGTCACCAGGTTCAGCGCCAGCAGCAACAACACGCAGGCCACCGCCGGAATCCACGGCGCCAGCCCGGGAAACCAGAACTGCGCATAGGCGGCGATGGCGATCACATCGGCGATGGCGGTGATGATCCAGCAGAACCAGTAGGTCCAACCGCAGAAGAAACCGGCCCACGGGCCCAGCAGGTCGGTGGAGAAGTCGATGAAGGACTTGTATTCCAGGTTGGACAGCAGCAGCTCGCCCATCGCCCGCATCACGAAGAACAGCATCACCCCGATGATCAGATAGACGAACAGGATCGATGGGCCGGCCAGGCTGATGGTCTTGCCCGAGCCCATGAACAGGCCGGTGCCGATGGCGCCGCCGATCGCGATCAGCTGCAGATGGCGGTTGGACAGACGACGTTGCAGCTGGTCGGGCGCGGACGGGTCGGACATGGGCACGGAACCGGCGTAGGGGGAGTGCCGCAACATACGAGATCGCGCCAACGCAGACCAGACATACCAGCCGCCGCGGCCACCGATCATGGCCGCGCCCACGCGTGCGGCGCCTGCGTGGCCCGACAGTCTAGTTGCTGCGACACGGCCTGGCTGTCCCAATTGCACGGTCGCGGCCGGTGGTGCTTCGCCGGCAGGTTTGTTAGCGTGCAACGACGGGGTTAGGGCCCGGGGAAGACTGAACGCGGGAACGGAGATCCGTGATGGACGCATTGGCAGCATTGACGAGCGCCGTGGCGCAACTGAGCGCGGCGCAGCGCCTGCATCGGCTGGAACTGCCGCAATCGCCCCCGGTGGTGGTGGAGCGCTGGCAAGGCCGCGACACCCTGTCCGACGGGGTGGACCTGTGGATCGACGTGCTCAGCACCGGTGCAGAGTTGCCACTGGAGGACTGGCTGGGCCAGCGTGCCCGCCTGATCACCCGCAGCGCCGATGGCGGCGAGATCGCGCGCGCCTTCCTGATCAACGAAGCGGCGCTGCTGGGCAGCGACGGCGGGCTGGCCCGCTACCGCGTGCGCCTGGTCGGCTGGACCTGGTGGCTCTCGCGCGGGCGCCACAGCCGGGTGTTCCAGGACCGCACGCCGATGGAGATCGTCGAGGCGGTGTTCGCCGGCTACGCGCCGCAGGCGCAGTGGCGCTGGAGCGAGGAGGTGTCCGGCTTCCTGGCCGCCGCCCGTCCGCGCAGCTACTGCGTGCAGTACCGCGAGAGCGACCTGGCCTTCGTGCAGCGCCTGCTGGCCGAAGAAGGCCTGGGCTGGCGGCTGGAGCACGATGCGCAGGCGCCGGCCGGGCACGTGCTGGTGCTGTTTGCCGACAGCAGCGCGCAGCCGCAGGACGCCACCGCTGCCGCCGGCGGCGGGGTGCGCTTCCACCGCAGCGATGCCACCGAGGCCAGCGACAGCCTGCTGGCGCTAGGCCAGGTGCGGCGGCTGGGCGCCACCCAGCTGACCGTGCTCAGCGACAGCTACCGCAGCCGCCAGGCCACCAGCGCGCAGTTGCCGCTGGCCGGCGGTGGTGGTCAGTCACAGCGCGAGGTCTACGACCCGGTCGGCCAATACGCCTTCGCCTCGGCCAGCGAGGCCGAGCGCTACGCCGGCCTGATGGCGCAGGCGCAGGAAGCGCAATGGCATGGCTGGCAGGGCCGCGGCAGCGTGCGCAGCTTCACCGCCGGCACCTGGTGCGCGGTGACCCAGTTCCCCGGCCAGGCCCCGGAACTGCTGCTGACCGAGGTCCAGCACGCCGCCGTCAACAACCTGCCGGTGGACCTGCGCACCACGCTCGCACAGGCCTTGCCGGCCCCGCCGCTGGCCGAGCTCCCCCTCGATCCGCAGGTGTGGACGCAGGCCGAAGCGGTGGGCTACGCCAATGCCTTCCAGGCGGTGGAGCGCAGCCGGCCGTGGCGGCCGGTGCTGGCCGACGCCACCGGCGCACGCCTGAACCCCCGTCCCACCGCCCCGGGCTACCAGAGCGCGCGTGTGGTCGGTGCCGACGGCGGCGGCAGCCAGGAGGTCTATGCCGACGCGCAAGGCCGCATCCGCGTGCAGTTCCACTTCCAGGACGGCGGCGGCGATAGCGGCGCCAGCGACAGCACCTGGCTGCGGGTGGTGCAGCGCTATGCCGGCCCCGGCGTGGGCAGCCAGTTCCTGCCGCGCATCGGCCAGGAAGTGCTGGTCGGCTTCCTGGAAGGCGACATCGACCGCCCGGTGGTGCTGGGCGCGCTGTACAACGGCCGTGGCGAAGCCGGCGTGCCGGCGACACCCGGCGGCAAGAGCGCCGAGACCGACACCGGCATCTACGCCCAGGCCGCCGACAGCACGCCCAGCGCCCAGGCCAACCTGGCCGGTGGCCATGCGCCGGTCTGGCATGCGGCCGGCGCGGGCGAGGACAACCACCGTCATCCCGGCGCGCTGTGGGGGGTGCAGTCCAAGGAATGGGGCGGCAGCGGCCACACCCGGCTGCTGTTCGACGACAGCGACCAGCAACTGCGCACCCAGCTGGCCACCACCCAGGCCGCCAGCCAGCTCAGCCTGGGGCACCTGATCCACCAGGCCGACAACTACCGCGGCAGCTTCCGCGGCGAAGGCTTCGAGCTGCGCACCGACGCCTGGGGCGCGGTACGCGGGCAGTCCGGGCTGTGGCTGAGCAGCTATGCCCATCAGGACGCCGCCCCGGCCGGCGATGCCGCGCAACCGGTGGCCCTGCTCACCCAACTGCAGACCCTGGGCAAGACCTTCAGCCAGGCCGCCGGCACCCATGCCACGGTCAAGCTGGCCGCCCACGAAGGCGTGCGCCAGGCCAATGCCTCCCAGCT